>JANLPU010000040.1:0-3969 GCA_031367425.1 Hyphomicrobium sp. | reverse complement strand
CGAGCAGGCGCGCTATCTGTCCGCTGGCGACGTTGCCGGGTTCGAGGCGAGGTTCGGCACAGTTTGACCTTGAGCGGCTGGTGCAGCCGCTGAAACACACTCGCTCACCACCGCCCCCGCCGCCCCCATCGGCGGCAAATCGAGCTCGCCCCCACCCGGCACAGTGGCCCTGAGCCCGGTGCCGAGCAGCACCTCGGCGCGCGGATCGGCGGCATCGAGAATGCCCCGCCAGACATACCCCTGCTTGCCGACCTTCACCGCGCTGACGGGCAGCCGCAGAATCCCCTTCGACCCCTGAATCGCAAACAACGCCTCCGCGCCTCTGTCGGCGGGGGCATAGCGCACGATCACCAGCCGGGCCGCGTGCGATTGCCATCCCTCGCATGAGAGGGCGAGCAAGGCGGGGGCGTCGGGCGGGCCGAACCACGCGGCGCGGGCGGCTTGGGCGTGGGTCCAGACGGCTGGGGTGGGGGGTGCTTGAGAGGCACCCGAAGCCGCGATGACGGGTTGCGCTGAGGAAGCCGCCGTGGCCAAGGGGAATTTGATCGATCCCTCGTCGCGATCGTTGTTTCCGCACGCTGCGACCAACAGGCACAGCACCAGGATCGGCAGTCGGTTCATGGTGCGAGCGGTGGCCCGTTTCGGCTTTGCGTGCAATGGCATAAGCTAGGCATGTGCGATCACTTGCGCATGAAGCGCGCCGGGGGACTGGCCCAATAGTGCTTGCCATCCTTCTCCGAACTCCACGGATTGACGAGGTTCCAGCGCTTCCCTGCAAAGCGGTCGCCGTCGAGCGTGGCGGCGAGGAGTTGCTTCACGCTTCGCTGCAGCTTGCGTGCGGAGGCCTTCTTCCAGAGGTGATCGGATTGAGCGGTCGTATGCCCAAAGATGGGCGTCTTGCGACGGGATCGAGACACGGCGAAACACCTTGCGCATTGCCGCAAGTCGCCAGCCGCTTCGGGATCGATCGGGCTGCCTGCGCCTAATGCCGCAGGCGGTTGGTGTGCCGGTGTTTCCTATCTCTAGGCAAATCGGGCGGCGTAGATTGCCGGACGATAGCGCGCATCTGGAATTGGGAAGCCCCGCTCGCGTGCAACTTCGAGCCAGCCCGAGATTGCGTCATCGATATTGGCGAGCGCTTCAGACCTGGTGTCGCCGTGTGCCGAGCAAGGCCGCAGGTCCGGTACATCTGCAATCCAGCAGGCGTCCTCGACGGACCAGAAGAGGTTGATATGATACCGAGGCTCACTCATCCCTCGATATATAAGCCATGCTCGTCGATGAGTTCAAGGAATTCACGGACCTGATATGGTTTCGCATCCTTGTTGCCGGGTTGAACGGGAAGCGGCCGCGTCAGCCTTGGATGGACGTATTGCCGGTGGCTGCCCGTGGTCCGGACATGTTCGAAGCCGAATCCGTTTAGCAAGCGTTCGAAATCGCGAAAGGGGATTGGCGCGCGCGGATTGGCAATCAGGCGTCCGTAGAGCTTGTCGATGCGGGTCATGGCTGCCTCGAAAAAAGATGCAGCTCCCTATGAATCATATTTTTTCGGTATGCCAACATGAAGGCGGCCATTTCCACCCGTTTGTTTCGCTTTCAGACTGCGCCTGCCGCGCCCACTTCGTCCGCCCCGCCTTCCCGAACCGCCCCTTGCGCGTCCCCAGATGGCGGATCATCGACATGCCGCGCGCCCATTGCGCGCAGCTTGTTCTGGGCTTCCTCACGCTTTTCGGAATTCATTACCAGCCAGTCTGGCGACAAAACTGTCTCGTCGTTGAAAACCGCTCCTTCCATATTTGCACTTTCGAGATTCACCCCGATCAACCATGCTCCTTCGAGATGAGCTTTGCTCAGGTCTGCACCCTCAATGTGAGCAGCGCGCAAATTAGCACCATCGAGCCGTGCCAGGTGCAGATTTGCGCCCTCAAGATGCGCCGCAGTTAGATTCGCGCCTACGAGCCGTGACAAGTGCAGATTTGCGCCCTCAAGATGCGCTGCAGTTAGATTCGCGCCTACGAGCTCCGCTTCAATAAGTAACGCACCTTGGAGATATGCGGAACTCAAATTTGCTCTACTAAAATTTGCTTTGTACAAGTCGGCATGCCAAAAGCACGTTAAAGAAAGATCTGCACCGGCTAGTTTGACACCTTGCGCACTCGTACCAATAAAAATACTGTTCCTTAGATTAAGCGAACCGAGGAATTCATTTCTATGTAAATATATCCAGTCGAATCTTCTTCCAACAAGTGAAAATTCCTTACAGAATAAATATGAGCATTCATCGCGTATTATATTTAAACGATGCCTGTCTACTGCGGTCCATTTATTTTTTCATTCTTTATTATCGGTGAAATTTTGTCATAATTTGACAATTTTTCATGATTTTCTAGTAAATTTATCAGTATTTTGTCAGGTACTGTCTTTTGGACCATTGCCGCATGACCGCTGAGTAACAATTCGAACGCTGGTCTCCGAAAACTCTCGCCATATTCGCTGCGCAGGAACCCACGCAGCTGGTGCAGCGCCGCGATCTGCAACTGCTCACGCGCCTCAGCTGGCAGCTTTTCGTCAAGCGCCCCCGCCGCGCGCATTTGGACTTCCTGAAATTCCGTGAGGTTAAATGCCCTGTTCTGGTTTCCGACTTGTCTTTGTTGCTCAATAACCTGCTTGCGCTGTTCCTCGATCTGGTCGCGCACGTTTCGGTCGCGCCAGTACCACAGGCAGAATGCAACCGGCAGGCCAAGCAGCACGAGTATGGCCTGAAGCCGGTCCTTCCATTCGACAGGAGCGGCCTTCGGAAAGAACAGCGGGCCATAGATGGCACTACCTTTTACCCAATCCCGTAGCCAGCCAAGCTCGTCCGCCGCCAGCAACCTCTCAAGGATCGCCACCGTGAAAAGTGGCAGCAGCGCGAAAGCGATCAGCCTGTAAGGTCGGTCCGCCTTCCAGTGCCAGCTCCGGAGAGCCAGCCATCGACGCTTCAGTGCTTCCCTCATCGCATCACGCCCCCAACACCCGCACGCCCGCCCAAACCCCCTTCGCCTTCGCCGCGAACCGGGCATCGCAGGTCACCAGGTCGCAGCCCAGTTCCATCGCCAGCGCGAGGTAGATGCAGTCCTTGAGCGGATGGCCGAGATCGAGGGCAAGGTATGCTGCTCTTGCCAGTTGTGAGGGCGCCTGCATGACTGTCTCTAGCGAACCATTCGAGAGGAAGCTCACAATCTTTTCGATTGCTTGGCGCATCGTTCCGGAGTTTGGCTTATCGATGTTGCCTTCCCGAACCAGAGCGGCAGCGACCTCGATGCCGAAGAGTGTCGGGACAGCAATCTGTCCTAAGAACTCGGCGAAAAGTTCGCCTGCAAGGTCGGAGTCCGCTTCCTTCAGAAACCATTTGACCGCCAGACTGGCGTCGATGACGATCATTCCTCGTCACGCACGGCTCGGATCAGCGAGACGGCATCCTCGCCGGGACGCATCTTGATCGGATTGTTCTCGCGAAATGCCTTCAATTCGGCGGCAATTTTTGCGCCGCGCCGCTTGCGCGCATACTCGGCGATCAACACGCGCAGCTGATCCGAAATCGAACGGCCCGACTCTTCCGCACCCTCACTGAGATGGGCGTAGTCTTTGTCATCGACATTGCGTGCAGTTGCCGTCGCCATGGTGAGACTCCTTTTGCGAAAACGTGCTAGCATATTCGCGCGAAAAGTGCAAGCACTACCGCCCCCACTTCTTCCGCGTCTCCTTCCCGAACCGCCCCTTCCTTGTCCCCGGCTTGCCCTCGTTGCTCCGCCCCACGCGGGGGGCGCTTGATTGGGCGTGGGGCTTGGGCAGGCCGAGTTCATCCGCCTCCAGTCGCCGGATTTCGTCGCGCAACCGGCCTGCTTCCTCGAACTCCAGATCCGCTGCCGCCGCGCGCATGCGTTTTTCCAGGTCCTCGATGTAGCCGCGCAGGTTGTGGCCGACCAT
>JANLPU010000035.1:0-95356 GCA_031367425.1 Hyphomicrobium sp. | reverse complement strand
TCCGCGGCGTCGCCACCAAATATCTGCCGAGCTATCTCGGTTGGCGGCGGTTGATTGAGCGCTGCGGCGAAAATCTCTCAGCCGAAAGATGCCTCATACAAGCGCTGCATCACCCCGCAACTTGAATGTCGAACAGAGCCTTCCACAATAGATATCTTGAATGTAAATCGACACGCCATTCTACTAATGGATAGCGATCAGACTTCGAAATCTTGCCTCATAAATTCCACCAAACTGAGAGTTTCAAAAGAGATTTTGAATATGGGGGGAGTGTCCTGGCTGACCCGTGGCCGAGAAATTGAGAATTACATTAGTCCTGAAGCATTTAGAACGCTTTATCCAAAGACAACAAAACCGTTAGGTAGGTTCGAGGATATTTTCGATTATTTAGAAGAAATAGCGACGAGGGCCTTAGCCAAGAAATTCAGCAGAAACAAGATTGGGTTTGCAGTGAACGTTCTCCCCCACCTGAAACTCGAGGATTTGACGAAAGTGCATGACTGGAAGCAAAAAATGGAAGAAGTGGTGACGAAAGTTCGATATTGGAACAAAAATCCGGACGTTTGAAGTCTGTTGGCCTGCCCCCCCTACTCGTCATCCCGGCGAAGGTGTTTGGTCCCGGGAGATTGGCGGGATGACGGAAATGGAGCAACCGTCATAACGATTCATCGCCCCACCCGCCGCCCACCCTCCACAAATCTTATCCCCGCCGCTCCAACCTCCGGCACACTCTGGCCCACGCGCGGCATGAAGGGGTTATGGGTACTCGGCTCGAGTCTCATCACGACGCGCGGCCAAGGAAACGAGCGGTGCCATCAGATCGTGCCGGTCGCCTGTCATCGGTGGAGAAAACGGCGACGGCGCTTAAAGAGCCTACCGGTGAGGTTGTCATAGTGTTTCATCGCGTTCGAACGGTTCGAATAGCAGGAGCGGCGACGAAGATGATGCCAATGCATCGTCAAGGCGTCGCGACGAACCAGGCGGGCCGTTCGAACGCGACCGGAGGTGGCCCTGAGCTGGCCGCCCGCGGCGTCGAAGACCTTGTGCGTAGCTTTGGCTACGCCCTGCGGCCTTCTTCTGGCGGATCGACTCATCTCAAGGCCATGAAATGCTATGAAAACCTCACCGGTAGGCTCTCAGGCGATCGCTGCACCCCGGTGCCCACGCAGAGGATGCCACGTGGGGTTCATGGGCGAAACACTCATCCTCGGCGGGCGATGACGGCGGTGCCGCATCCGACTACACACATTAAAGGCACGGCCGTCGTCGTCGCCCTTCACTCTTTTCAATCGCCGGAGCTGCTGCAAGCAGCGCCGGGTGTCTCGCTGCGTTTGCGGCCTGCTGACAGCACGCGTTAGGCGTGTCGTGCTCTTACAACTCCGTCAGCAGCACCCAATATCCGCACAAAATTTACGCAACGGGCGAACAAAGATTATGCTGGCCGCGTTGTTAATGATGTTGGCCTGTGAACGCGGCGGCGGCTCATGCGGCCGAACGGGCGATGAACTATGAGTTCTAACGGAGGCGGCACATGAGACCGATCATCAATCAGATCATCGACTTCCTGCAGCAGGGCATTGCCGCGATCTTCCGCTTCTTCGATCTGGTCTGGACGTGGTCGTTCGGCGAGATGCTCAAGATTTTCCAGTCGGATTGGCAAAACCTGCCGCCCGTCAAACTCATCATTCTGGCCATGGTCGTAATCGCGTTGGCTTATGTTTTGTATCGCGCGGTATTCCAGCTGTTTGCGGCAGCACAAAGCATTCTGAAAGCCTTCGTCGAACTCTTAATGGTGATGGTCTCGATCCTGCCCTACATTCTCGCCGCCGGCGCGATCGCTGCGGGCGGCAGCTACATTATTCAACACGTGACGATCTAGCAGCACCGCGTCCGCCCAGTTGCCCGCCAGCCGGTATACCCGCCGACCTCATCGCGCACTATTATAAGGGTGCAATCGCGGCGCAGTGCGGGCGTGATCTGAAAGGGGCCGACGTCATGACGACAATCGACACGACAACGATCGACGCATCAAGCTTGGCGACGAAGTGGTTGCGCAAGCCTAAGGCGTCATTATCGACGCGCGAGCGCGCCATCCTCGACGCGATCCAAGGCCGCCGCCACATCGCGCGCGATCCAACGGTTGCCGACGACAAGACTTTCGGCGAACGCATGGCCGACCGCGTCGCCGAGTTCGGCGGGTCGTGGACCTTCATCGGATTGTTCGCGGCGTTTCTCGCTCTATGGGTCGCCAGCAACATCGTGCTGGCCACCCGCGCCTTCGATCCTTATCCGTTCATTTTTCTAAATCTGATCCTGTCGATGCTCGCCGCGGTGCAGGCACCGATCATCATGATGTCGCAGAACCGCCAGGGCAAAAAGGATCGCGACAACGCCGAGCACGATTACGAGGTTAACCTCAAAGCCGAGATCGAGATCATGGCGCTGCACGAGAAATTCGATCAGCTGCGCGCCGAGCAAATCACGAAGCTGCTCGAATTCCAGCAAAGCCAAATGGATATTCTAACGAAGCTCATGGAGCGCTCGCACTAACTCTCGGGGCCGACGTAACGCTGTTCGTTAACAAAACGTTGTGACATCGTGGGCGATACTGCTGGTGCCGACATCTTTTGAGGACCCCACGTTCCATGTTCGAACGCAACGCCGTAGACAACAAAGCCGAGACACTGATCGCCGTCGAAGTGGCGATGGCCGATGGCTCGAAGGTTTCGGGCCGCGCCGTTCTGCCGCCGGGTAAAGCGGTGCACAAATTGCTGGAAGCGGGCGAGCCGTTTCTCTATGTCGATGGCTTTGACGGCGAGGGCGCGTTTTTGCCCAAGGCCGAAATCAGAGGCTTGAAAGTTATCCAGCCGGCGCGCGCCCAAGCTATGGCGCTGATGATCCCCGACGCGCGCAACTTCGATCCCTATCGCATTTTATCGCTTGAGAAAGGCGCCTCGTTTGAGGAAATTCGCGACGCCTATCACCGCCTGACCAAGCTCTATCATCCAGACCGCTATGCCAGCGTCGAGCTGCCGCGCGAAGTCAAAGTCTACATCGAAGCGATGGCCAAGAACGTCAACGCAGCGTTCCGCGCGTTGCGCTACATGGGCGACAAGCAGGCCGCAATTTATTCACGCGGGTAAATAAGTTCTGCCTAGTTGTCGGCGCCGTCGCGGGCTTGGCGTAAGATGCGCGTGATGCGGGCGCGGCTTGCCTCGGTTGTTTTCACATCGAGTGCGCCTTCTTCGTCGGCGCGAATGAGAGCGCTCAAAACGGGATCGAGATATTTCTCGCTGAATGAAACAAGGATGAGATCCGCGCCGGCGTTGATCGATTTGACGGCCGCGCCGCCGACGCCGTCCCTGGAGCCGGAGATCGCGCCCATGCTGAAATCGTCGGTGATCAGCAGTCCGTCGTGTTCCCAAGTTTGCCGGATAAGCTGGCCTATAACCGGTTTTGAAAACGAGGCCGGCGTATCCTTGTCGATCGCGGCGACGCGCACGTGGCCGAGCATCGTGGCCACGTTGGCGCGGTTCATCAGGCGGCGAAATGGCACCCAGTCGTTGAGTTCAAGCAGGCCTTCGGAAGCCGAGATATCGCCGCTGGCGACATGCGTATCGCGCGCCACGCGACCAAGCCCGGGGAAGTGTTTCAAGGTGCACATGATGCCAGCTTTGGCGAGCGTCGCGCAGTACCAGCCGGCAGCCTTCGTTACGAGATAAGGATCGGCGGCGATGGCGCGCTGGCGCAACATCGTCTCGCCGTCTTCGCGTTTGGCGTTGGCTAGATTGAGATCGACCACGGGCCCAAAGTTCACTGTCACGCCGACGCGCTTGAGTTCGGCGGCTTGAACGCCCGCATAGTCCTCGACGATTTTGCGGCGGCTTTCATCGTCGTTGCTGCCGACCAGAGCGCGCGCCAGACTCTGCTGTTTTTTCAGCGGCGGCGAGAGGCGAGAAACCTGGCCGCCCTCTTGATCGGCGGCGATGATCAGCGGTGGCATCCCTTGGGCGCGGCGGATATCCTGCAAGGCGTCGATTTGGTCTTTGATTTGCGCCGCGCTATGGCCCGCGACGTTGTGAGTTGTAATGAAGATGCCGGCGATCACTTGCTTCTCAACGAGGGCGCGGAGGCTGCCGAAATCGTGAAAGCCGATGATGATGTGTTGACCGACGCGGGTCAGGCGATCGGCGTCGGTCGCAAGAATTTCCGCCCGCGTCAAAACCGGCGGCTTTGACAATCCGGCGGCAGGTTCGGTCACGGCTGCGTCGGCACCAGCTTTGATTTTGATTACGCGCTCGGTCGGCGATGCGGGCAGCCGCGCGCCCAACTTGTAGGGCGCGTGCTGTTTCTGATGTGGCGGGCGCGCATGATGGCGGGTGGAAACTTTAGCGGCCGCTTCGAGTGGCCAAGCCGCACTGATCGCCACGAGCAAACAGCCCGCAAATCTCAAGACGCGTTGTTGGTTCATTAGCGACAAACGCATGAATGACCTTATGGTTCGCCATCTGGCGGCGGGGGCGTAAAATATCCTTATACAGACGCCGCCCTGGCTTAACATCAGGCCGCCGCGAATATCAGTAAATACGCACTGGAAAATAGCGCTGTACCAGCTCTTCGAAGCGGCCAGAGGCGCGCACGCGCTTCAGGGCATCGTTGATCGTCGAGCGGATTTCGGGATCATTCTTGGCGACGGCGATCGCTAGACCATCGCCGAAATATTTGGGCTCCAAGTATGGTCCGCCCTTCATCTCGCAGCATTGCCGCGAAAGCGTACCGTTAAGCCAGAACGCCAACGAAATGCCGTCGTCGAAAACGTAGTCGGCTTTGCCCCCGGCCAGTGCTTCGCGGGCGAGATCGGCGTTCTCGAACACTACGAGCGGGCTGTCGCGGAAAAAGCTTTTCAAGAACGCTTCGTGTGCGGTTCCTTTGGCGACGGCGATTTTCTTGCCATCAAGGCCAGATGGCGTGATGTCGATCTCCGGTACGTCTTTGCGCCCGGCAAACCGTCCGGGGGTGTGAAAGTAGCGGTCGGAGAAGGCAACGTCGGCAAGCGCTTTCGGCGTCACTTTATGCGCCGCGATCACGGCGTCGGCTTCACCGGACTTGAGGCCAGCGAACAGTTCCTCCCACGGCCTGGCTTTGATATCGCAGGACGTGTTCATTTCCAGGCAGATGGCGCGCGCCAGATCGATATTGAAGCCGACGAGCACGCCGTCTTCGTCATAGAAATTGAACGGCGGGAAATCGCTGTCGGTGAGAAATCGCACCACGACCCGGCGGGGCGCCTGCACCGCAGGGTCAGGTGCGGCGGGGCGCGCCAGTGCTTTGTCTCGTGGCTCTGGCGTTTCGGCGCGGACGTCTTGAGTTTTCAAGATATTGCAGGCCGCCACGGCCGTTAGCAACAAAGCGGCCGAACGCAGTGCGAACTGAAAAACATTATGCCGTTTTTTCATCGTAATCGCCGCCGCCAGCTTGATCCAAAAAATAAGCAAATTATTCTGAGTTGAGTTATCTCAAAGCGCGCCTTCAGGCTATAGTGTGGCGATCATGCCCGGGGGGGCGACAAGCTGTCTGGCGGGGCGATCGGCATGGACGCGGGGCTTTTTGCCAGGAGTGGTGCTGGCGAATTGAGTTTATCGTCGGCACACGGGACAGGCGCGGATCGTCCGCAGCAATCGTTTTGGCTCGATCAAGCTGTCAACGGATTACGCCGCGCCCAGCCTGAATTCTCAGCCGCTTCTCCTTTGGCCGCATGGCAGCGGCGCGCTTTGATCGGGCTATCGTTCGCTGTTCCTTTGGCGGTTTGGCTTGCCCCGCAGGCTATGCTCGGCGTGGCTATCTTTGGGTTGGCATTGCCGGTTATTTGCGCCGCCCTTGTCAAGATTTATGCTTTGTGGACAATCCTCACAGTCCGGACTGACGTGGCGTCCGTACGGCCCTTGGCGGCGCTCGCGGAAGATGATCTGCCTGCCTACAGTTTGCTCGTCGCGCTCTTTCGTGAAGCCGACGTCGCGCCCGCACTGGTCGCCGCAATGGCCGCACTGCGTTACCCTGTTGCCAAGCTTGAGATCTTGTTTCTGGTCGAGGCAGGCGACATTCCAACGCGCTCAGCGCTTGAACGCAGCGGCCTGATGCCGAACATGTCGATCATCACTGTGCCCGCGGGCTTGCCGCAAACCAAACCGCGCGCGCTCAACTATGGTTTGGGGTTCGCGTCGGGCGAACGCATTGCGGTTTACGATGCCGAAGACATGCCAGAACCCGATCAACTGCTGCGCGCGGTGCAAGCGTTCGCTGCATCGCCGGTGCCGCTGGCATGTGTGCAAGCCCGGCTGAATGTTTACAATCGCGACGCGGGGCCGGTCGCGCGCCAGTTCACACTGGAATATTGCGCCTTGTTCGACGCGATTTTACCGGCGCTCGCCAAACTCGGTTGGCCAGTTCCGCTCGGTGGAACATCCAACCATTTCAGCCGCGCCGCGCTCGATGCCGCTGGTGGTTGGGACCCGTTCAACGTCACCGAGGACGCCGATCTGGGATTCAGATTGGCGCGGCTCGGCCACAAGGTCGGCCTCATCCCATCGACAACTTGGGAAGAAGCGCCGGTTTCATTTAGCGCTTGGTTCGGCCAGCGCACGCGTTGGCTGAAAGGCTGGATGCAGACGTACCTCGTTCATACGCGCAATCCAGTGAAGCTGTGGCAAGATCTGGGGGCCTGGGGCTTTATCGGTTTCCAGATCTTGATGGCTGGAATGATTGCTTCGGCACTTGTGCATCCGTTGTTTTTTGGACTGTTGGCGGCGCAGTGCTTGTCTGGCTCGTGCATGGAGTTTGGAGCCGATGGGGCCGCACCACCTTTCTGGCAAGTGGGCATCTGGCATGCGGGCGTCTGGCAGGCGGGGCTTTGGAGCTTAGTCGCGAGCTATGTCGCAGCCATATCTCTGACCGTGATCACGGGGCGGCGGCGCGGATTTGGAAATCTGACGCGTGCGGCTTTGTGCATTCCGCTCTATTGGCTGGCCATTTCAGCGGCCGCCTATAGCGCTGTGATCGAGCTGTGCCGTTCTCCTTATCATTGGCAAAAGACCGCCCATACCGCCCGCCCGGTAACGATTTCTGCCCCCGCAGCGTAAGTCCAACGCTAGAATGTCCAGTCATCGGCCGACCGTGGCCGAGCGAGACTCCGTTTCCTAGCAAGACTGGCGCTGGCGAACCCTTGGCGATATATGAGGGGAGCACAAGCAATTTGGGATTTTGTTATGTATCACACCACGACCCGTGACGTGTACCGTGAAGCTGCTCTCAACCCCGACAAAGGGCTGTGCTGCACGACAACGCCGGTCTGGCAATTGCCGGAACTCAAGATCCCGCAGCTAATGCTCGACATGAATTATGGCTGCGGCTCAACCGTCAATCCGCGCGATCTCGTCGGCAACCCGTCGATCCTCTATGTCGGCGTTGGCGGTGGCATGGAAGTGCTGCAATTTTCTTATTTCAGCCGCCGCCCGGGCGCAGTTATCGGCCTCGACGTCGTCGACGAGATGATCGCGGCGTGCGGGAAAAATTTGCAAGAGGCCGAAACTCTCAATCCGTGGTTCAAGTCAGATTTCGTGGATTTGCGCAAAGGCGATGCGCTCAACTTGCCAATCGAAAGCCAATCGATCGATGTGGCAGCGCAGAACTGCCTATTTAACATTTTCCATGACGAAGATTTGAAGCGCGCGCTGTCTGAAATTTATCGCGTTTTGAAGCCACGCGGCCGTTTGATCCTGTCCGATCCAACATGCGATGCTGACATGCCGACAGAATTGAAAAACGACGAGCGCTTACGGGCGATGTGTTTGACCGGCGCCATTCCACTCAACGAATATATTCAGCGATTGACGGACCTCGGGTTCGGTACGATCGAAGTGCGCGCCAAGCGGCCGTACCGCGTTCTGTCGCCGGCCCATTTCGCAACGCCGCATCTCATTCCGATTGAAAGCGTTGAAATCTGCGCCATCAAGGACCCAATGCCTGCCGACGGCCCGTGCGTGTTCACCGGCCGCACCGCGATTTACTACGGGGCGGAAGACTACTTCAACGACGGCAAGGGCCACACGCTTGGCCAAAATCAACCGCTGGCGGTGTGCGATAAGACGGCTGGCGCGCTCAGCAAGCTTGGCCGCGACGACATCTATATCTCCGGTTCAACATATTTCTATGATGGCGGTGGCTGCTGCTGATGCCAATCCCGCCGAAGCCACCGCCGGAGGCGGATGGCGACAAGCGGATGGAGCGGGCGAAGGGAATCGAACCCTCGTATGAAGCTTGGGAAGCTTCCGTTCTACCATTGAACTACGCCCGCGCGGTTGCATCGTTAGCACAGGCAAGTTTCAGCGAAAAGCACCGCGCGGCGCACTTAAGGAACAATCATGACCTTCGACGCTGAAGTCAAAACGCCAGTTCGGCCGACCGCCAAGTTCGAAAACCCAGATTGGACCGCCAAGCGCGAACGCCGCGCCAGCGTGGCGCTGGATAAGCTCGCGACGCTTTGGATCAATACCGGCACGCTGTGCAACATCACGTGCCAAAATTGTTATATTGAATCGAGCCCAACTAACGACCGACTCGCCTACATCGCGCCAGCAGAAGCGGTTCCATTTCTCGACGAAGCTTTGGCGCTGGGCACAACCGAGATCGGGTTTACCGGCGGCGAGCCGTTCATGAACCCAGACGTGCTCAAGCTGTTGGACGACGCGCTCGTGCGCGGGTTCGATGTGCTCGTTCTCACCAACGCCATGCTTCCCATGCAGCGGCCGCGACTCAAGGAAGGCCTCGCCGCGATCAACGCCGCTTATCCAGACCGCCTGACGATGCGGGTCAGTCTCGACCATTACAGCCGCGAACGGCACGAAGCCGAGCGCGGCGAGAATACCTGGGACAAAGCTCTAGAGGGCATCGACTGGCTGGCGGCCACGGGCTTCAAGCTCGCGATCGCCGGGCGGACGTGCTGGGGTGAAGACGACGCGGCGATGCGGCAAGGCTTTGCTCGGTTGAGCGCCGAGCGCGGCTGGCCGCTCGACGTGCAAAATCGCCAGCAGCTCATGCTGTTTCCCGAGATGGACGGCAGTCTCAATGTTCCAGAGATCACCACGGCGTGCTGGGATATCTTGCACAAGTGCCCGAGCCAGATGATGTGCGCTTCCTCGCGGATGATCGTCAAACGCAAGGATGCAGTAACGCCGGTTGTGCTTCCCTGCACGCTGCTGCCCTACGACCGGGCGTTTGAGATGGGCGCGACGCTGAGCGCTGCGTCACGGGCGAGCGCGGGCATGTTCGACAACGGCGCTGTCAAATTGTGCCATCCCCATTGCGCCAAGTTCTGCGTTTTGGGCGGCGGCAGCTGTTCGTGATCTCAAGGGTTGGGCCATTAAAAAAACCCCGGACTTTTCAGCCCGGGGTTTTCCGATCGAAATGAAACCCGGCGACTTATCTCTTCGAGAGCAGGTCGCGGATGTCCTTGAGATAGAGTTCGGCTTGCGGTACGGCCGCTGCGACCACGGGTACCGGCTTTTTGAACTTGTTGACCATCCGGAGCAGCAGGAAAATAGCCGCGGCCGTGATCAAAAACTTGATGATGGCGTTCAAGAACAGGCCGTACTTGATGGCGACGATCTTGGCTGGGTCGGGATTGGCCTGCAGCGGGATCTGCAAGGTGGAGAAGTCGATACCAGCCATCGCCAAGCCGATCGGCGGCATGATGATGTTGTCGACCAGGGTCGAGATGATCGGCCCGAATGCCGCGCCCATGATCAAGCCGACGGCCAGATCAAGCACGTTGCCCTTCATGGCAAATTCTTTGAATTCCTGCATAATGCTCATTGAATTGGTCCTTCCCCTACAGTCATGTCATGCCACTTGCTGTGGCGCAGTTTATGCCTCGTCCGGGCATGGAGAGAATTCCAAGGCATGCCGGACGCGCTTTTGAGAACTACGTAGCTATGAATTTCCCGTGTTGGCGGGCGATTCGCCGTTGGGTATTAGGTTATGTGCCGCATAAGGGCAATCATCGTTCAGGCACCAACTGTCTTGTTGGTATTGGACAAATCGGCCGTCGGGCGCCCATAGTGGTGCCATCAATTTGGCCCAACAATTAACGGTGCGAAGCCTCGCGGGGAGAGACGATCAATGGAACGCAGAGAGCGTAAGCCCTACTGGCGCCACACAAAATGGCAAATGCTGGCAAGTTTACTGCCGTTTTTAGCGGTGATGATTGTGCTGCCGTTTTACGCCGAGCAGTTGAACCGCAGCCGGTTCTTAGGTTTTCCGCTCGGTTACTTTTTGGCCGCCCACGGATTTTTCGTGATCGCCGTTGTGACCGTCGCCAGCTACGTCAACCGCCAAAATGCCATCGACCATTGGCATGGGGCGCACGAAGATTCATAAAATAGGCTCTCCGGCAAAATGTCGTTTCCAACACGTGCCCGCTTAGTCAATCCCAGGCTCGGAACGTATTTCAGCATCTTCGCCTCGCTATTTGCGGCGATTTTTTTCCTGTCGCTCATCTCCGAGCAGCTGCAGTTGTCGGACGCGGTCGTGCGCGCAATGCTGTTCCTTGGGCCACTGTTGCTCTATGCGGCGATCGGGTTATCCACCGGCACGCGCGATGCGCTGGGTTATTTCGCGGCGGGCCGTCGGGTGCCGGCCGGGTACACCGGATTGCTGTTGGCGATGTGCGCGATGGGTGGAACGCTGCTCGTCTGCGGTACGGGCGTGTTTTTCTTCTCGGGCTTTGACGCGCTCGTCTTGCTGATCGGCGGACTGTCCGGCTTCGTCATGATGGCGATGATGCTCGCGCCATTCTACCGCAAGTTCGGCGCCTACACCGTGCCGAGTTACCTCGGCCGGCGTTTCGAAAGCAAGAAGCTGCGGATTGGGGCGGCGATCGTGGCCGCCGTGCCGATGCTTCTCGTGCTGTCGGCGGAGCTTAATATCGGTGCGAGCGTTGCCGCCCGCCTCACCGGTGCCAGTCATCAGATACTCGTGCTCGTTTTGGCGCTGACCATCGCGCTGACCATCGCGCCAGGTGGCAAGCGCAGCTTCACGTGGACGTCGATTGCGCAGTCGATTGCGGCGATGCTGGCGATCTATGTGTGCGCGGCGACGGTGTCGGTGATCGATACCAGTTTGCCGGTGCCGCAGCTGATGCACGGACCGTTGGTGCGGTCTTTGGTGCGCAACGAAGTCGTGCAAGGCTTGCAGTTGACGGCCGCTTGGCCGTTCGCATTCGATTTACCCGGCGAAGGCTTACGCCAGCTCACCAAGCCGTACACCGCGCCTTTTGGATCGGTCGGTCCGGCGGCTTTCGTGTTCGGCTGTTTGATGATTGCAACGGGCATCGCGGCCGCGCCTTGGCTGTTGCCCCGGGTAGCTGCGACCCCGGGTGTCTACGAGGCCCGCAAGTCGCTGGGTTGGGCGACGGTTTTCTTCGGTCTTACGATGCTGACCATCTCCTCTATGGCGGTCTTCCTGCGCGCCGACATCTTAGACCTAGTCATGAGCGACGGTGTCGGCCCGCCGCCCAAATGGCTTGGCGATATCGTGGGGTTCGGCTTTGGCATGATGGACTCGACCTCGGCGAAACTCTCCTACGAGAGCATGAGCTTTGATCGCGATGCGGTGCTGTTTGCTTTGCCGTTGGCGGCAGGTTTGCCCACGGCATTCGTCTACGTGCTGTTTGCGGGCGCGATCGCGGCGTCCTTGGCGTCGGCCAGTGCGACGACGGTTTCACTGGCACTGATCTTGAGCGAGGACGTTGTCCAAGGCCTGACGTGGGAGCCAGCGTCGGTTGAAAATAGGGTGTGGATCGCGCGCGGCTTCGTCGTCATCTCGGTCATCTGCGGCGGGGTTTTGACGCTGATGGCACCGACCGATCCGTTGCGGCTTTTGCTGTGGGCGCTGGGTCTAACGAGTGCCAGCACGTTCCCCGTGCTCGTGTTGTCGGTGTGGTGGAAGCGGTTGACGTCAACCGGTGCACTCATTGGAATCTTGACCGGGTTCTTTGGCGCGGCGTTGGCAATTTTTGCCGCCGAAGCCGGTGTGATCGCGATCCCAAGCGCGATCGCTGCCATCATCGGCTTCCCGTTTGCAACGGCCGCCGCCATGATCGTCAGCAATTTTGTCCGCGAGACGAGCCGTCACGATCTGGAAGTCGTGCGCGACATTCGTGTGCCGGGCGGCGAAATCATTTATGATCGCGAGATGAGGCGCTTACACCTCAAGAAACATGCGCGATCCTAACCCGACGCACCCCGCGCCGGCGTCGGGCCAGGGGGCTGGTCCGCGCTGCGGCGTGCGCTGCGGGGCACGGTGGTCATGACGCTGCACAGCCGCTTCGGTCTTTATCCCGCAATCGAGCCCTACCGCGAATTCCGGCTCAATGCCGGCCAAGGGCACACGCTGCACGTTGAAGAATGCGGTAATCCGAGAGGCAGGCCAGCGCTCATCGTCCACGGCGGACCGGGCGGGGGCTGCAATCCGACAATGCGCCGACTGCACGATCCAGACATCTACCGCATCGTCTTATTCGATCAGCGTGGCTGCGGGCGCTCGACGCCGAACGCTTCGCTGGTCGACAATACAACTCAACATCTCGTCGCCGACATGGAGCTGATCCGCACCGAGCTCGGCATCGAGCGCTGGCAGTTGTTCGGCGGCTCGTGGGGTTCGACACTGGCGCTGGCTTACGCCGAGACATACCCTGATCGCGTCGCCAACATGGTTCTGCGCGGCATCTTCTTGCTGACCAAAGCCGAGGTCGACTGGTTTTATCAGGAGGGCTGCAGCTGGCTTTATCCTGAAGCCTTTGCCGAGTTTCAAAATCCGATCCCGCCGAGCGAACGCCACAATATGGTCGCGGCCTATCACGCCCGCCTCACCCACGCCGACGAGCGCGTGCGTCTGGCGGCGGCCCGCGACTGGAGTATCTGGGAAGGCACGACGCTATCGTTGCTGCCGGATGCTGGGCGGGTTACCCGCTTCTCAGTCGATGCCTACGCCTTGGCGTTTGCACGCATCGAATGCCACTATTTCATCAACGCTGGATTTTTCAAACGCGATGGCGAGCTGTTGTTAAACGCGGGACGGCTGGCGAACATCCCAGGCGTCATCGTTCATGGCCGGTATGACGTGGTGACGCCGGTGCGCAGTGCCGTGCGGTTGCACGAGGCTTGGCCCGAATCGCAACTGCATATCGTGGCTGATGCCGGCCACGCCATGACGGAGCCGGGTATCATGCACGAGCTGGTCCGTGCCACTCGATACTTCAGCGATGGCTGCGCTTAAGAGCGAAGTCGTGCGCGGCTAGAGCCGTCCAGAGCCGTCTCCTGGTGGCGTAGATTTGTCTAGGCGGCCCAGCCGATCGCGGAATTTTTTGAACATGCGTTCGGCATAGTCGAGAGCTTTGTCGACCTCTTCTTCAGAAGGCAGTTGCATTTTGCCGCCCGGCGGGCCGGGGGTCGCGTCAGGCGACGCTGGCGGTTTGCCGGTCTCCAAGCTCTCTTCAAGATTTTTGACGCGGTTCTTGAGCGCCTGGTTCTCCAGTTCGAGTTTGGCCAGCGTTTCGTTTTGAACCGCGGCGTGATCTTCAACGGGATTGCACACCCAGGCTTCAGCCGTGCGCGCGCACGAGGCAACGGCACCTGACTCCTTATCGAGCCGCAAGAAGCCGCCTTCGACCGGCGACATGGCGAACCGGCCCTTGCCGTCATCCATCGTTTCGGCGACGGCCGGAACGATCGATAGACAACTCAAACATAAGGCGAGGACTAAAAATCGGGGGAACATAAGGTTGGCTCCAGCACGAGTTGAACTGATGTTTTGACACCGTTAGCGCGCCACTGTGGCGGTTATCGGGGCTGGCACAACACGAATCAGTTGCTAGATTTTTCTTCTCGCGTGGGCCCGCCTCTTTATATTAGGCCAGTCCGACATACCAAATAATACATTGAAATATATACGTATTTTTTGAAAATGTGCGATTTAATTGCAGAGCTTAACTCTACGTTTACTGGCCGCTGAGAGGTTCAATCATCAAGCATTTATGTGCCGCGTCCGGTTCGAGACCTCATTGGCTACAGCGGCTTTGCGAGATGGCGTTCTCATCTCAGAAAAGCGCTTCCATCCAAATGCGATGCTCGACCATCCCGGACCGGTAGACCCGTTGATACGGCCCGAGGAAACGATATGTCGAATACGGATTGGAACCAGCGGATCCGCCACGAGGTAGAGTCCATTCAAGCCGAGGATGGTCCCGATCTTTCCAGTGGTTGCGGCGCCCGCGACTTAAAGGGTCTGCTGCATTCGATCGTCGATCAGATCACCGAAGCTGACCGCCGCCACTCCGACACCCTGCGCCAGATGCAAGAAAAGCTCGGCAATATGGGCCAGGAAGCGCGCGCGATCAGATCGAAAGTTCCAAATCAGTTCGCAGCCGCTTTCGAGCGTATCGAAGCTGGCATGGCCGAACTCGCCTCGCGCGTGACCGAAGGTGCCGAGACTGTCTCGCATCATCGCTCAGACGTTGCATTGCCATCTACAGCGCCGGCGCAACCGGCCGAAGCACCGGTTCAGGCCTGGTCAGCGAGCGCGCATAACACGCAATCTGAACCGCCGAAACCTTTGCGCTCGGCCGTCGATCCTTTGGCCCCGGCTCGCAAGCGCGAAGACGAACAAAACGCGCGTCATCACGCCATCGATACGTTCGATGTTATCGAAACAAGCCTGCCAGGCGATACGTCCGAACCGTGGAACCACGATTCGGCCGAAGCGCTGGCCGGGATTTACGACAGCGGCGACGTTAGCTTCGGCGGCAAGGCGTCATTGTCGGAGGGTGGCTATTCGTCGGCTGCAGGTTTTGCGCCGGGCTCATCGAGTGCTGGTCACGCCCATGGAAACGTCGACTCAGCTTGGCTGCAAGCACGCTTCGACGATATCTCGACCCGCATCGATGAATCGCTCGCCGAAATCAGACCAGATCAATCGTTTTTCTCTCTCGTTCAGCGTTTGGAGCAGTTCGAGCGGCAGTTCAACTCGGCCATCGAAACGGTGGCCACCCGCGCCGATGTCGAAGGCGTTAGGCTGATCGAAGCCCACATCAGCGAAATCGCCGAGCATCTGGAAAATACCCACGGCCAACTCGTGCGGCTCGACACGATCGAAGAGCACTTGTCGCTCATCGCCGACAAAATCAACGAAGTTCACAAAGTTGCACTCAGTTCGGATGCCGAAGGCGCGCCGGAACAATTCCATCCCCCGGTCGATGTACATGCGGTCGCAAAAGCCGCCGCCCACGAAACAGCGTCGCGGTTTGCCGAAATGCAGCCGCGTCAGCAATCCTCAGAAGGCATTGGCGAAGTGCGCGGTCTGCTCGAGCGGATGATGCTGGAAAGCCGTCAAGGCGAGGAAAATACCAACGCTTTGCTGGACACACTCCAGCAGGCGATGATCCGTCTTCTGGATCGGGTCGATGCCATGGAAGACGCGCAAATCCGTGCCATTCAGAGCCAACCTGCCGCGCATGACTACGCTCATGAACCGCTGCACATTCATGCCGATGCCCGCCAGCACGGGCCTGTTGCTGCCGAGGCAACCGGGGCGCTCAACGCGGCCGTCGCCGCAGTTGCCAGTTCGAGATCGCCCTCGCCCGGGAATGGGGACACCCGCACGGGTGAACGCATCGGCGACGCTAACGCTCTCGAGGCCGCGCGGGCGCCAGAAAAAATTCGCCAAGACTTCATCGCCGACGCGCGCCGCGCCAAGATGCGCTTGGCCGCTGAAAACGACAGCACGGACGCCCTTCCCGGTAAAGCCGATGCTGGTGACAAATTAGCATCCACCGGCGCAACCGTTGCGGCCGTCGCGCCCTCTAAACCCGCGACCGCGAGCAAGACAGCGGCCAAAGTGAAATCGGCCGGGCGTCCAATTCTGTCGCCACGCTTGATGGTTGTTGCCATTGCAGCGGTGTTGCTCGGCGGCGCTTATGTGCTCTGGCCATCCAGTTCGCAAACGGCCTCGGCATTAAAGCCACTTCCCGCCCCTGCCGAGCAAGGTTCTGCCAAAACAACAAAAGGCGACAAGAAAGCTGATACTGGCGCTCCCGGCGCGGCGCAGGAAACCGCTCCGGATGGCAGCCCAACCGCGGTGCCTACTGAAAATGCCACGCACGGCGAAATCGATCCGCAATCGGACATCACCGTGGGCATGACGACGGTGCCGTTCTCGGGTGTCTCGGTCGAGACAGAGCGCCCGTTTAGCGCCGCCGATCTCCAGCGTGCCAATCGCAGCCAGGCGATGGCCAATATGTCCGGCAAGCTTGGCCAGGCGCAGGCGAACCAAGCGATCCCTGCCGCCATCGACATGAGCAAGGACGGCGCTTTGATGCCGAGTGCGAGCGCGGCGACCGGCGTGAAAAACGGCAACATGGCCAACACGGCTCTTGATCTGCCACCAGCAAGCGTTGGACCGTTGTCGCTGCGCATGGCGGCCGCCAATGGCGACCCATCCGCTGAATTCGAAGTTGGCGCCCGTTTGGCTGAAGGCAAGGGCACCGATCAAAGCTTCAAGGATGCCGCCAAATGGTATCAGCGCTCGGCCGCACGCGGCTTCGTGCAATCACAATATCGTCTGGGTACACTTTATGAACGCGGCTTGGGCATGAAGCCAGATCTGGCGCGGGCCGAAGATTGGTACAAGCGCGCCGCCGATCAGGGCAACATCAAAGCCATGCACAATCTCGCTGTGCTGAGTGCCAACCAGACCAAAGGAACGCCCGACTACGCGACTGCTTCGCATTGGTTTACCGAAGCCGCCGAACGCGGGCTATCAGACAGCCAGTTCAACTTGGCCGTGTTGCATGAAAACGGCCTTGGCGTGACGCAAGACCTGAAGGTTGCCTACAAGTGGTTGTCGCTGGCGGCAAAGTCTGGCGATAAAGAAGCGACCCATCGCCGCGACCTGCTGAAGGGCAAACTTTCGGCCGACGATCTAGCCGCAGCCGAAGGGCTGATTGCAACCTTCAAAGCAAAGCCTGCCGAAGCGCTCGCCAACGACGCCAGAACGGCTGGCGAAGCTTGGAAGAAAAATCCAGCCAACGGTGTCAACGGCTAATTCTCGCGACCTCTACCAACTCCCCCCATAAGCGGGCCATCTCCCCCAGATGGCCCGCTTTGCATTTGCCCGGCTATAGAGGTCATTATGACCCCAGTGCGGAGCACTTTACGACCCGAGTGCGAAGCACTTGACGACCCCAGTGCGGAGCACTTTACGACCCGAGTGCGGAGCACTTTACGACCCGAGTGCGGAGCACTTTACGAACCGAGTGCGGAGCACTTTACGAACAGGTACTAAGCACCTTGTGAACTGCTCCAAGTTGGTGTCGGATAGGAAGCCGACGGGAGCCTAACCCCTACCGGCTTCACCACTTCGATAGCGGGCCATCGATGCACGTCTACTTGCCGATCGCGGAAATGTCTGTGAACGTCCTCATTTATTTGGGGCTTGGCGCAGCGGTCGGGTTCCTTTCCGGCATGTTCGGCATCGGCGGCGGCTTCTTACTCACACCGCTATTGATTTTTCTCGGCATCCCGCCGTTCGTCGCAGTCGGCACCGGCACCGCCCACGTCGTGGCGACCTCGGTCTCGGGCGCTGTCGCCCAATACCGGCGCAACAACGTTGACGTCAAAATGGGATTGGTGCTGCTTTTGGGCGGCTGCGTTGGCAGCGCCATCGGGGTGGAATCGGTCCGGTTGTTACGCAAGGCTGGCTTGTTCGATCTCGCGATCTCGCTGACCTACGTTACATTTCTTGGCGTCATCGGATCGCTGATGATGGTCGAAAGCCTCAGTGCGCGGCGCAAAATCGCGGCCGGGAGATCGACTGGTTTGCGGAAACCGGGTCAGCACAGCTGGGTCGATGGCTTGCCGCTTAAGATGCGCTTCCACCGCTCAAAGCTTTACATCAGCGCCATTCCGCCCGCGATGATCGGGATGTTCGTCGGATTCTTGGCCGCGATCATGGGCATCGGCGGCGGCTTCGTCATCATTCCGGCCATGATCTATCTGTTGCGGATGTCGACCGCCGTCGTCATCGGAACCTCACTATTTCAGATCGTCTTTGTTGCGGCCTTCGCGACGATCCTGCACGCGTTGCAGAATAAGAGCGTCGACGTCGTACTGGCGATGATCTTGATGGCTGGCGGCGTCATCGGCGCACAATTCGGTTCGATCGCTGGTGAAAAGCTCAAAGGCGAAGATTTGCGCATTCTGCTTGCCGGGCTCGTGCTCATCGTCTGCCTACGGATCGCGTTCGATCTCGTCGTGACACCGCTCGAGTTGTTCTCGTTCGGCGCGCTGGGGCCAAAATGATGAGAAACTTGCGCCATGGGTACTCGACTTTTTTTGCCATTCTGATGGTCGCACTCATGGTGTGGCCATCGCAAGCCGAAGTGTCCAAAGAAGCCGTTGAAGCCGACGTCTCGACGCGCAGCGTCGCGATCACGTCGAGCTTCACGGGAACCGAGATCTTGATTTTCGGCACGGTGGAAAATTCCAACCAGCCGAGCGCCGAAGCTGGCACTTATGATGTCGTGGTCGTCGTCGAAGGCACGCCGGTGCCACAGATCGTGCGCAAAAAATCAAACCTGTTCGGGCTTTGGATCAACACCCACGCGATGCGATTTGCCTCGTTCCCGAGCTACTACGCCATCGCTTCGACGCGACCCATTGACGAGATCGCAGACAAGGCCGCGTTGAATAAGCTCGAGATCGGTTTCGATTACATCCGGATGGTGCCGGCTGGTGCTGGCACGCGCTACGGGCCCGAAGATCCCCAAGCGATCGCCGAATATCGCAGCTCCGCGATCCGCCTGAAGCAGCGCGAACGGCTTTACGTGACGGCCGACTATGGCGTGACGTTCATCGGACGCAGCCTGTTCAGGTCGACGATCTCGTTGCCGCCCAATGTGCCCGTCGGGCCGCTGACCACACGCGTATTCCTGTTCCGAGAAGGGCAGATGCTGAGCCAGTATAAAAGCCAAGTGACGCTCGAGCGCGCAGGCGTAGAGCGGTTCTTATACGACAGCGCGTATCATAGACCGCTGCTCTACGGAATTGCGACCGTGCTGGTCGCAGCCGCCGCCGGCTTGGCCGCAGCCTTCGGCGTCAAACGGCTCGGGTTTTAAAATCTCAGTCTTCGCGCAGCAGGCGGGTGGCGACCGGGTAAAGCCCTTCTTGGCCAAGCATCCAGACCTTCATGCCGCCGAGGCCGAATAGCGGATCGAACGCTGCGTCGAAAATATTCAAGCCGCCGGTGAAAGCGCCGAAGGCTGGTAGGACGAGGCGCAAGCCGTTGCCGACAAAACAAGGCCTGCGGATCGCCGTGCCGTGCATCACGAGGCGGGCAGCTGGGTGCAAATGCCCTGCGATCTCGTGCGTGATGGCGCTGCAGCTGGGCTCGTGGCGCAGGCGAATGCCCTCGACCGTAATGTCGCGCACGACGGTGCCGCCAAATGTATGTTCAATAATCGGATCGTGATTGCCGGTGATCCAGATCCACTCGCGGTCCTCTTGCAGGATGCGCAAGGTCTCGCGGTCTTCGGCGCACATCCGCGACGGGGCGCCCAGATCGTGGAAGCTATCGCCGAGTGCGATGATGGTTTGGGCGTCGTAAGCGTCGATCACTTCGGCGAGCTTGCGCAGCGTCTCGCGCGTATCGTAAGGCGGCAGCATCTGGCCCTTGGCCGCGAAGCTCGAGCCTTTTTCCAGATGAAGGTCTGAGACGATCAGCACGCTTTCGCCGGGCCAGAACAGTGCACCCGACATGTGGGCCCGAAAAGTTTTGCCGCAGATCGCCACCGCCTGATCGGCGCAGTTTTCGCGGCCAATCCGCTCTGGCATCGATGCAACCATGGTCAGGCTTCCCCCATTGCCTCTTCGATCAACAGATCGGCAGCTTCCCGCAGCAATCCTTCGCGTCCCTGACCTGCAATGGGCTCGCGCCCGATTTCCAGCAGAATAGGCACGGCCAGCGGCGACACGCGCTGCAATGGTTGATGCCTGATTCGCCCCTTGATGCGGGCCAGAAATTCGCCCAGCCGCGCGATATCGAGCAGGCCTGTGGCCGCGTCCGCCCAGGCTGCTTCCAGCAAAATATGGCCAGGATCATGGCGGCGCAAAACGTCGTAGACGAGATCGGTCGACATCGTCACCTGACGGCCGGATTTCTCTTTGCCCGGATGCCGGCGCTCGATCAGGCCGCCGATCACGGCGGCGATCCGGAACGTGCGTTTCATCAGGCTTGATGAGGCAAGCCATGCGTCGAGGTCGTCGCCAAGCATGTCTTCTTCGAACAGTTGGCTAAGGTCGAGCCGGGCTTTCTCCACCATCAGCGACATGTCGTGGCGCGCCCATATCGCCAGACCGTAATCGTTGGCGACGAACCCCAAAGGCTCGGCGCCGGCGCGATCGAGACGGCGGGTTAGAAGCATGCCCAGCGTTTGGTGCGCGAGCCGACCTTCGAACGGGTAAGCGACGAGATAGTGGCGTTGCGCCCTGGGAAAGGTCTCGATCAAAACCTCGTCGGCGGCCGGAATGACAGAGCGCACTTTTTGCAAGTGCAGCCATTCGCACACGGGTACGGGCAATTGCGGCCAGGCGCGCTCGTCGGCCAGCATGACCCGCACGCGTTGAGCCAAGTGCGTCGATAGCGGAAATTTCCCCCCGCCGTAACTTGGGATCATCGGATCTTGGGCGTTGGTGCGCGTAACGTAAGCTTCGGTATCCTTCATGCCTTCAAAGCGCAGAATTTCTCCCGCGAACGCAAACGTTGCGCCGGGGGGCAGTTGCTCGACGAAATATTCATCGAGTTCGCCCAGAATGCGCCCGCCCTGCAACGCGCGCGGTGCTTTGGATTTGCCCCGGCGGCCGATCAGTTTGATCTTGATCATCGGGCTATCGACAATGGTGCCCGCGTTGAGCCGGTATTGCCGCACAACACTTGGATTAGCGACGCGCAGCGTGCCGTCTTCGCCCGGCCGCAGTTTTGCAAACCGCTCGTAGCTTTTCAGCGCGTAGCCGCCGGTCGCGACGAAATCGACGACGCGATCGAATTGCGCCCGCGTCAGGTTGGCGTAGGGCACGGCGCTGCGGACTTCGTTGAAGAGGTCTGTGGGGATAATGGGTGCCTGGCAGGCCATGCCGAGAATGTGCTGCGCTAACACGTCGAGCGCGCCGGTGCGCGACAACAGCGCATCCTGGGCACCAACTTCGGCCGCCTCCAACGCGGCGCGGCATTCCAAAACTTCAAAGCGATTGCCCGGCACCAACAGCGCGCGCGATGGCTCGTCCAAGCGGTGGTTGGATCGCCCGATGCGCTGTAGCAGCCGACTGGCACCTTTTGGCGCCCCTAAGTGAATGACGAGATCGACGTCGCCCCAGTCGATGCCAAGGTCGAGCGTTGAAGTGGCCACAACGGCGCGAAGTTTTCCAGCCGCCATAGCTGCTTCCACCTTGCGGCGCTGGACGGTATCGAGCGAGCCATGATGAAGTGCGATCGGCAGATGCAATTCGTTGGCGCGCCACAGCTCTTGGAATGCGTACTCAGCTTGCATTCTGGTGTTGACGAAAATGAGCGCCAGGCGGCTGCGCGCGATGGCGGCATACACTTCAGCCGTGGCATAACGTGCGGTATGCCCAGACCAGGGAACACCGGCTTCCGCTTCGAGGATCGTGATCTCAGGTTTGGCGCCGCCTTTGATTTCCACAAGGTCGGCAAGCTCGGTCGCCTCATCGGGGCGTGATTGAGGAACAAGAAAAGCGCGCAACTCGGTCGGGCGCGCAACAGTGGCCGAGAGCCCGATACGCATTAATCCGGGCGCAATCGTGTTAAGCCGGGCGAGATCGAGCGCCAGCAGATCGCCGCGCTTGGAAGCAGCCAACGCGTGCAACTCATCCAGAATAATCGTCTCGAGATCGGCAAACAGAAACGGCGCGTCGACATGGCTGAGCAGCAGCGCCAGCTGTTCGGGCGTGGTCAGTAGAATATCCGGCGGCTTCGTGCGCTGGCGGGACCGGCGTGCCGCCGAGGTATCGCCGGTGCGCGTTTCGGTGCTGATCTTGAGACCCATCTCTTCGATCGGCATCAATAGATTGCGTGCGACGTCAGCCGCCAGAGCCTTCAACGGCGAAATGTAAATGGTCCGCAGCCCAGCACCTTTGGTGGGCGGACGGGGCGACGACAGGGCAACGAGGCTTGGTAAAAATCCAGCAAGCGTTTTACCCGCCCCCGTTGGCGCGATCAGCAGCGTCGCGCGGCGTTCCTTCGCTTTCTCGAGTAACGCCAGCTGATGCGGACGCGGCGACCAGCCACGCTGCTTGAACCAGGCGACAAAGGGCGGCGGCAACAAAGCCAACTCGGCCCTGGCCGCAGTGCGCGTCTTTTTCAGTTTATCTTTGATCGGGCCTGCCATGATGTCAGATACGTTGGCATGGGCCGCCCGGCTCGCCTAGATGGCGACGGTGTGCTACGGCAGCACGCACAGGCCGCTTGAAGTTGCCGAGACTTTGGGCTTCACGCGTCGATATGAAAGAGCCACGCCGATGGATTTTCGCCGCTTTCTTGGGGATCACCCGATGGCCGTCGCCGTTCGGCTGGCGCTGCTATCGATCTTGGTCGGCGTTCTATTGTCTGTGTTTGGCATTACGCCGCGCAATTTCTTCCGCGTGCTCGACGAGTTCGCCCGCTCGATCTACGATTTGGGCTTTGGGGCCTTCCGCTGGATCGTCGACTATCTGCTGCTCGGCGCCATGGTCGTGGTGCCGATCTGGCTGGTGCGGCGCTTGCTGAAGTCTGGCGACAACAAGCTTTGAATTCAACACGCTTTGAATTCAAGTGATGGCCTTTGCCGCCCACTCGCCGGCTTTTGTTCCCCGCAACCGGGCGAGCGACGTTACGCCCGAGCGGGCGATCGTATCAGCCAAGTGCGCGTTGATCCGCCCGATCAAGCCTGGGCCTTGATAAACGAGACCGGTATAAATCTGCAGCAACGTCGCCCCGGCCTCGATTTTTTGCAGAGCGCTGTGCGGGCTGTCGATGCCGCCGATGCCGATCAGCGGGATCGTGCCGCCCGTCGCCTGGTACACCCGCGCAAGCATGATAGTGGAGCGCGCAAATACCGGCCGCCCGGATAGCCCGCCCGTTTCGGCGCGCGCTGCCGCTTTCAGTCCGTCGCGAGACAGCGTCGTGTTGGACACCGCAATGCCGTCGACGCGGTGAGCCACCAGAGGTTCGCAGATCGGTTCGATGTCTGAGGCCGCAATGTCGGGAGCAATTTTGACAATGATCGGCCGGGAGGGAGAGCCGCCCGCAACCAGCTCGGCGCGCGCGGCCATAACGCGCCCGAGAAGTTCATCCAACACGGCTGGCGCCTGCAAATCGCGCAAGCCTGGCGTGTTGGGCGATGAAATGTTGATCGTGAAGTAGCTGGCGACCGCGTTGAACGCCTTGAGTCCTTCAACGTAATCGGCAATGCGATCGTCGGCGTCTTTGTTAGCGCCGATGTTGACGCCGACGATGCCGGGCCTGCCTCGGCGCGCGTGTAGCCGCGCTCGTGCTGCGGCATGTCCGCCATTGTTGAAGCCTAAGCGGTTGATCAGTCCTTCATCTTCTATCAAACGGAACACCCGCGGTTTCGGGTTACCCGCTTGTGGGAGAGGCGTGACGGTGCCGATCTCGGCGAAGCCACAGCCGAGCCCTAACACGGCATCAGGCACGCGCGCGTCTTTGTCATAACCGGCCGCAATACCGAGTGGATTTGGGAATTCCAACCGGAAGACAGTTTGGGCGAGCGATGTAAACTCAGCCGCCGAGGCGCGCGGATAGATACCGTTCTCCAACGCCTTGAGGGTCAGCTCGTGCGCGTCTTCGGGCGCCAGAGCAAACAGCGCGGGCCTCGCCAAATTTTGGTACAGACCTGTTAACATGAAAGCCACGCTTTGTTGCACGTTGGATGGCCGTCTTGATCGAGTGCAAGCGGCTTCGCCCACAGCGCGAGGTCGGGCCGCAAGCTTGCGTAAAGATGGGGAAAAAGGTCTCCACCGCGAGACCACTCCCAACGCAAATCCGAACCGAGATCGGCGCTCTCGAAAGCGACGAGCAGAAGATCGCCTTGTCGGGAAAAATACTTTTTCAGTGTGCCCTCGACTTGATGCGGCGACGACAGATGGATATAGCCATCACGCTCGTCGTCAAGCGATCCGGAATAGCTGCCGACGAGACACGCTTCCTCCCATTGCGCACGGGCAACGATCTTGAAAACCATAGGTTGCGAGGTTCGTCCAATGCCGGGTTCGATCACGGCGATCATCCGTTACGTTTCGCTAGTTTATTCAAACCCACTACGGCAAAATTGCACGTGGAGGAAGTGCGATAACCTCTCTGGCTGAGAAAGAAGTTGCACTCAGGGGAGAGAAATATCGAGCGTGCGATAGCGTACCGCTGTGTTAGTGTCATCGTTGGGTACTTTCGAAAATCGCGCGTTTGTAGTTATCCTTTTCAAGGTCTGGGCTCAATTCTGTGTTGCCATCCGCGTCGCTATCGGTCGCTGAAATTTTCTCAGGTCCGTTTCTGCTAAATATTCCGATGTATCAACGTCCCTACTCTTGGGGGCGCGATGAGGCAGGCCAGCTTCTCGAAGATGTTCTGGACGCTGCCGGACTAGATGGTCAGGACGAGCCCGAATCCGATTATTTTCTGGGCACCGTGCTGTTAATGGATACGTCTGGCCTCAACACGCGCCTATCGTCGAAGTTGCCGCCGCGCGAATTCGACATTGTCGACGGCCAACAGCGTCTCGTGACGATGATGACCTTGTTTGCCGTGTTGCGGGATCTGGAAAACAATGCGCGCGGGCCGCTTGCCAAGCGCGTTGCAGCGTTAATCACCGCCCAACAAGGCACGCGCTTTTTCAGGACGGAACGCTTCAGGCTTCATCTATCCACGCGCGACCGTGATTTTTTCGAAAGCTATGTTCTGACGCCGGGCGGCACGCTTAAAGCGCCGCAAAAGGATGGGCAATCGGGGCAGGACGCGGCGCTGCTGCAAGTGCGCAATCACTTCCTGACCGAACTTGAAGGGATGCCGGAAGCCTTGCGCCTACGGCTCGGCACCTATCTCGCCGACAACTGCCATTTGGTTGCGATTTTGAGCAACGATATCGACCGCGCCCATCGCATGTTCATCGTTCTCAATGAGCGCGGCAAAAAGCTGAGGCGCAACGACATCTTGAAAGCCGACTTGCTCAGCAGGATCGCGCTCGAGAAACTCGAATGGGCCGAGCAATCGTGGGATAAAGCTAGCGAGAAGCTGGGCGAGAACTTCGAAGATTTTTTCACCCACGTCAGAGCAATCCACGGCTACAAAAAACCACAAATCATTTCCGGCGTCCGCTTCGCCATCAAAGAGCACGGCGGCGCGGAGCCGTTCTTGACAAAAGTCTTTTTGCCGCTCGCAGCGTCGTATTCCTTGATCAAGGACGAAAGCGATCGGCTGCCGCAAAACTTGGCCCGGCCGTTGCTATATCTCAATCGCTTGTCACCGGGCGGCGACTGGGCGCCAGCGGCCATGCTGGCTTTAAGTGATTGGCAGTCCAATCCTGAGTACGCGGCATTCTTGTTGAACGAAATCGACCGGCTGGCACACCTGATCCGGCTACTGTGCTTAGGCTCCGGCAAGCGCGTGCGAAAATTTGCCGATGTCGTCTCGGCACTGCGGCAAGGCACGCCCGTCACCGCGGAAAGCGAAATTTTTCAGTTGTCGCGCGAAGAAACGCGCAACATCGCCTATCACTTGCGCGACTTGCACCGCCGAAACCCGAAAATCTGCAAGCTTTTGCTGTTGCGCCTCAGCGACGAGATGGGCGGCACCACGCCCGTTCCTCGTACAGATGACTACACGATCGAGCACGTGTTGCCGCAGCGGCCATCGCCGACGAGCGAGTGGCGGCGCTGGTTTCCAAGTTCAGATGATCGTAGCCGCTGCACCGAAAGCATCGGCAATCTCGTTCTCATCTCAGATAAGCAGAACGACAAAGCGCGCAACGCATCCTTTGCGGCCAAGAAGGACGTCTATCTCAAGGCAGATCCCAAAACGCCGTTGTTGGCGACCACGCGGGACTTGCTGCAGTGCTCGGAGTGGCACCGGTTTGAGATTGAGGCGCGCGAAGATCGAATGATCGAACGGATCGAGAAAATCTGGCGCATTGACCTTTCGAGCCTACGTTCGAGCGGCCGTGACGGCAACGCCCAACCCCCTGAAGAAGCAACTGCGAGCACGGTCGCCCCGAAAGCCCGGCGCGGCGGCAGTTCACGATAAGGCTTGCACCCGTTGTCGGAAGCGACGCGCGCCGGCGTCGAAATTCACGCCAGTGCCTTTGCAATCAGAGCCCGCGTTTCAGCGATGCCGTAAAGCGCAATGAACGAGCCAAAGCGTGGTCCTTGGCTTGAGCCCAGTAGCACCTCGTAGATCGCCTGGAACCAGGATCGCAGCGTTTCCTTCGTGTAGCCGTTCGATTTGCCAGCATCGTAGACGACGTTCTGCAGTTCCTCGGCGGTGGCTGTCGGGGGAATTTTCCCCAGGGCGTCATGCAGCGCTTGCAACGCCGCGCGCTCTTCGGGTGCCGCGGGCCGGAACTTTTTCTCCGGTTTCACGAAATCATCGTAGTAACGGATCGCGTATCCGACGAGCTCATCGAGGAGCGGGTGTTCGGCGGCCGTAGCGCCCGGCGCGATGCGACGGATGAAGCCCCAAAGGACATCTTTATCGTGCGCGTTAGAGGCTGATACGAGGTTCAACAGCAAAGCGAAGGTAATGGGAAGGCCAGCCGCCGGCGGCTCGCCCGAATGAATGTGCCATGCCGGATTGTCGAGTTTCAGTTTTGGCTCTTGCGCCGGGTAGGCGGTGATGAATTGCAGATATTCGTCAACGGCGCGCGGGATGACATCGAAATGCAGCCGCTTGGCGGTTTTTGGCTTTTGAAACATGTACAGCGAGAGCGAGGCTGGCGAGGCATAACGCAGCCACTCTTCGATGGTCAGACCGTTGCCGCGCGATTTTGAAATCTTTTCGCCGTTTTCGTCGAGGAACAATTCATAGTTGAAGCCCTCAGGCGGCGTACCGCCGATGGCGCGCGCGATCTTTGACGACAGCACAACGCTGTCGATCAGGTCTTTGCCCGCCATTTCATAGTCGACGCCAAGTGCCGTCCAACGCATCGCCCAATCGGCTTTCCATTGGCACTTGACGCGGCCGCCAGTGACCGGTGTTTCAACTTCTTGCTTCGTTTCTGGATCAAGGTAGGTGATCGTTCCCTTTGCAACGTTGCGTGCAATCATCGGCACCTGCAACACGCGGCCCGTGCGCTGGCAGACCGGCAAAAACGGCGAATAGGTCGCTTGCCGTTCGACGCCAAGCGTTGGCAAGATGATGGCCATGACTTTGTCGTAAGCCGCCAGCATCTGCAGCAGCGTCGCATCCAACATGCCCGACCGATAGCACTCGGTCGCCGAGAAAAACTCGTATTGGAAACCGAAGGTGTCGAGAAACCGGCGCAGCCGCGCGTTATTGTGGGCGGCAAAACTCGGATACTCGCTGGAAAAAGGATCTGGCACCGACGACAAAGGCTTGTTCAAGTGCTGCGCCAGCATCTCTTTATTGGGCACGTTGTCTGGAACTTTGCGCAGGCCATCCATGTCATCTGAAAAACAAATGAGCCGCGTCGGGCGCTGGGTGAGAACCTCGAATGCATGGCGCACCATCGACGTGCGCGCGACCTCGCCGAAGGTTCCGATATGTGGCAATCCCGACGGCCCGTACCCCGTTTCGAAGATGACGACCTTATCCGGGCCGCCCGGCAGACGATCGAGGCGCTGGATCAACCGACGCGCCTCTTCGAAGGGCCACGACTTTGCGTCGGCCGTGGCGGCAAATAGGGCAGGGTCGATGGCTTTGGAGGTCATCTTGCAAACTTTAGCTGATGGGAGGGGTGTAGCGAAGTACTCTTGCCAACCAGTCAAGGCGCTGGGGCTAGAAGAACTGGCGCACCCTATGGGCCCGACGAGATACAGTCAACGCAGCCTCAAGTTTTGGACGTCGAGACCGTTTTCTTCATGAACGCCACAGTGGCGTTGGCCGCCGTCACGAGATTGCCTTTGCGCGTGAAGCCAGAGGCGCCGCGCGGTCCGAAATCGTGGTCGCCATCATCGATCCAGGCAATTTCGATGGCTGGATCGAGTTTAAAGCGCTCATGTTCGGCGCGATATCCAAATGGGTCGCGCTCGCCCTGAACAATGAGCGTTGGACAATGCAGCGTTTCCAAATGTCTCGTGCGCAAGTTTTCGAGCTTGGCTGGCGGGTGGAACGGAAATCCGAGGCAAATGAGGCCCGCAACGTCGCCGCTCGCGAACGCTTCATCCGCGATCATGCTCGCCACCCGGCCGCCCATCGATTTGCCGCCGATGAACAGATGCGGCGGCAATTTCTTCATGGCAGTTAGCTGTTTTAACGCCGCCAAATACTCAGGCTGTAGTGTCTCGGCCTTTGGCGGGGGACGGCGCAATCCTTTGGTTTTGCGCTCGGTCATATAAGTGAACTCGAAGCGAAAGACGGCGATGCCGCGTTCAATCAGCAAGTCCGTGATGGCGTTGAGGAACGGACTGGTCATGCCGGCACCCGCTCCGTGCGCCAAAAGGTACCGGAACTTGGCGTCCGCAGGTTGCGTTATCAGCATGTCGATCATGGTATTGTCTGGTTAAACGGCCAAGTTGCCGATGAACGTCTTGTAATGTCGGCGGTTGGCGCTGGTACGTGTGCCATTTCGGCGCCAAGCGAGTGGTCGCAATTTGGCCGGAGATTAGGTTATCATAAGCACTCGTTCGATTGGGTCGGGGAGCTAGAATGCGGGCGCGGCGCTTGCTTCTTATTTTAGGTATGGTCTTGGCCGGTGCTGTCGTCGCCAGGCCCGAAGAAGTTATTCCGCTCGCCACGCGGCTGGTGCGCCCGATGCTTCAGCAGCGCCCGGCCCAGCCCGTCGTTGTCGCCCAGAATATCCAAAACGCTCAGAACGCGAACGCCCTACCGAGCTTCGTGCCAGATCATCAGAACTTGAAGTTCGAAGACGGTTCGCCCGGATCCAATGCGCCCGCGCCAAACGCTGCGGCGGCGGAGGCAGCGCCGACCGAATCGAACGACAGCCACACATCGCGCAACGTGGACCTCGTCGCGACGCCGGATCCGGCGTTGGCCGCCCAATATCAGCTCGGCACGCCGCCCTCTGGCGCTGAAATTCGCAATACTGAACTTAGCCTCGCGGCCGTGCCGCCTGGTTTACCTACAGGTCCCTCGGCCTCACCGCCGGTGACCGATGCTGACGGCAATGCTTTGAATGGTCCGCAGGTGGCGCCGGTTCCGGGGCAGCCCGCCCCCGTCGCGGCCAAGTCGCTCTTTGGTGCGATCAAGACGCCCTCTCCGCTCGCGTCGCGCGCGATCGGATCGTATTCGCGCGGCTGCTTGGCGGGTGCCGTGGCACTTCCCGTCGATGGTCCGGCGTGGCAGTCGATGCGCTTGTCGCGCAATCGCCATTGGGGTCATCCTCATCTCGTCGCTCTCGTTGAGCGCCTGGCAACGGAAAGCAAAGAGAAAGACGGTTGGCCGGGACTGCTCGTGGGCGACATGTCGCAACCGCGCGGTGGACCGATGCTTAGCGGGCACGCGAGCCATCAGGTTGGTCTCGATGCCGACGTCTGGTTGACGCCGATGCCGAACCGGCTCCTGTCCGATAAAGAGCGCGAAGATATTTCCGCGACCTCGATGCTCGATAAGACCGATCTCGCAGTCGACGCAAATATTTTTACGCCAGCCCATGTGCAGCTGATCAAACGTGCCGCCTCTTATCCAGAAGTCGAGCGCGTGCTGGTCCATCCGGCGATCAAAAAAGCGCTGTGCCGCGCTGCTGATGCGGACCGGGCGTGGTTGGGCAAGGTTCGCCCGATTCAGGGCCACTACTACCATTTTCATATTCGGATAGGCTGCCCACCCGGCTCATTCGGGTGCGTTCCCCAGCGGCCCCCGACCGGCGACGATGGTTGCGGCAAAGAGGTCGACGAGTGGCTTGCGCGCCTTGCTGCACCCGCTCGGCCAGCAACTCCCGGCGTGAAGCCGTCGCCACCGGCTCAACCAGTGACGATGGCGCAGTTGCCAAGCGAGTGCCGGGCTGTGCTTGAAACCGGCCCCGGCGGCATTGCAGCGCCTGCCGATGTTAAAGCACCCGTCCGGCCCGCTTCCGCCGCAGCCTTATGGGCCGCGCGCCATCGCGTGACGCTGCAACCGAAGTTCATGCGCCACGCTCACAAGTAGTCGGCGCGCCTAGCCGCCGTTACAGGACTAGCCGGTTAAACCGACACCTTAGCCGAGGGCAAGGCACAAGCGACCCCCGTGCCGCCGATGTTGCAATACCCGCCCGGATTTTTGGCCAAGTATTGCTGGTGATAGTCCTCAGCGAAATAGAACGCACCAGCTGCGGCAATTTCCGTCGTGATCGGATCAAATCCGCGCTCTGAAATGGCCGCCTGATAAACGGCGCGAGACGCCGTCGCGGCGGCCAGCTGAGCAGGCCCGTGCGTATAAATCGCCGACCGGTATTGCGTTCCCACATCGTTGCCCTGGCGAAAGCCTTGGGTGGGATCGTGGCTCTCCCAGAACGTGCGCAACAGATCTTGATAGGTAATCTTTTTGGGGTCGTAGACGACCAGCACAACTTCCGTGTGCCCGGTCTTACCCGTGGACACTTCTTCGTAGGTCGGGTTGGGCGTCAACCCGCCGGCATAGCCCACCGCCGTCGAATAAACGCCATTGCCTAGCTTCCAGAAAAGACGTTCAGCGCCCCAGAAACATCCCAATGCGAAAACGGCCGTCTCAAAACCCGCCGGATATGGCGCGCTGAGCGGCGTGCCAAGCACAGTGTGTTTGTTGGCCAAGGCCATGGGCACGGCGCGTCCCTTCAGTGCGGTATCTTGCGTTGGCATCGCGACAGTACGCTTTTGAAAAAACATCAGATCCACCAATCTTTCACTAGGCGTTTACCAGTCGATAGAGGGTGACGAAGTTGTCGAGTGTGGCGGGGTACATTTCGATGACAGCGGCTCGCTTGTTACACAACAATGAAAACCCGGAACGTCAGACAACAGCTGAAATATTGGCGCTAAGGTTGCAGTTCGCAACCACGTCAATTGATGAATATGCGCACCTGTTCGCGCGGCCGACTGGAAAATCCGCAAATTGACGCCAAAGCGCCGAACACCACGAACGTCGGAAACCCGAACAGTCCCGTCAATAGCGGGTCCCACACGAAACTGCTTGATCGGGACACCGAGGCTTTGGCGGACGCCAATAGCAAAGGCACGAACTCTTCCAAATGGCCCATCAGGCTCGTCGCTTTAAAGCCCACGGTACCATCGGGACCAGAATGGGCGAAGTCGCCGGCAAAGGCGATGACGGCGATCATCGAAAAAAGCATCGCCAAAAACCGCAGCATCAGCCGGGGACGCGTCGCCTGGGCGCAAACTCCAACGATGACCGCGCCGGCAAATGATACCAGCGACGTGCGCAGCAGCCAGGGCGATGGCGGTGCCCCGGTCGTGCGCCACATCCAAATCGCGGCGATCGTCGCGCTAAGCGAGATGAATGCCAGAAGCTTGAGTAAACGTTGACTAGACATGATACCCGCTCAAACACTAGGGCTCGCGCCGCATTGTCAGCAGAAATGCGACGGGCTTGGGCCCGCGGTCAAGACAATCGTCGCACGGCAGCGCTATTGCGGGCTAAAATACGCGGATTTCACGATGGGTTGCGCGATGACCATTGTTGGGTATAGTGCCGCCGTTCCAGCGATTTGCGGAGGGATGGCCGAGTGGTTGAAGGCGCTCGCCTGGAACGCGTGTAGGCTCGTAAGGGTCTCGTGGGTTCGAATCCCACTCCCTCCGCCAAACTGCCCTCCGGCAAACTGCCCTCCGGCAAACGGCCTGCCGCCAGCGCGGGACTAGCGCAACAAGCGCGCCGCCTCACTTGCTATCGAGATATCGAGCCGGGCTGCCGGTGTCGTGCCGCCTTCCCTTTGAGGGGAACCCGCAGGCCCCCCAGGCGTTAAATATCCAGAATAGTACAATAAATTGCACCGCTTGGCTCCACACCAGCGAGGAGAACTACGCGCAAGCCTTGCATCGAACACGGCAGCAAAGAAGCAACTTATAAAAGCATGGCTACCGGTGCCTGAGGACGACGACGCAACGAGTTGAATGGGCAATGAGAGATAACAAACAACCGTCAACCGTCAGCGAGCCCTCAGAGACCACAAACGCAAATGTCTCGCAAACGTTGCTCGACTTCGGGAGCATCGTAGCGGCTAGTCCCGACGGTATTGTATCGACGTGTCTGGACACTTTGGTCCGAACTTGGAATCGTGGCGCCGAAATGCTCTTCGGGTATTCCCGCGAAGAAGCGATCGGCAAAAAGCTCGATAGTTTGATCATCGCCGCAGATGACGACAAAGGGCGCGGCGCCTTGGGATCAATTTTTTCCAGAAGTCATCAGCCCGCTCGCAAAGCTTTTCAATGCCAGACCAAATCAGGCGGATGCGTCGTTGTGGAAGCGAACTCGGCCAATTTGTACGGCGCCGCAAACGAGATCGTTGGCAGCTCGCTGGTTATTCGCGACATCTCTCACAAAGCGCACGCCGAACAAGAATTGCGCAAGCGCGAGCAGCAGTTCCGCGCGGTGTTCGATCAAACGGCAGCCTTGATAGCTATCGTTGGCCTCGACGGCATTTTGATAGATTGCAACGACAGTGCTTGCGACCAGACTGGCTGGCAGCGCTCGGCTCAAGTTGGAAAATTGTTTTGGGAAACGGATTGGTGGGGCGGTTCGCCAGAAATGAAAAGGGTTTTGCGCGAGGATTTCGACCGAGCGTCTACTGGCGAAAAAATTGTGCGAGACACGCAATACTTCTCTGCCAAAGGTGAGCGTTCAGCCAAGCGCACGATGATGCCAGCGAGAGATAAAGACGGGGAGATTTTTGCCGTCCTAGCCGAAGTGTATGACACGACGGATGAGCGCGTTGCGCAGCAGCGCTTAGAGCAATTTGCAAGTCTCGCCGATCACAGCACCGATTTCATCGCGCTTGCTCACACTGACGGCAAGCTGCGCTATATAAACGAAGCTGGCCGGAAAATGATTGGATTTTCAGTCACAGACGATCACTCCAATTTGCACATGAGCGACTACGTCGGGCCAAAATCTCTGCCAATATTCTTAAAAGACGTGGTGCCCCAGCTGCAGAGCGTTGGCTCTTGGGAAGGTGAGATGCAGCTCGTAAACATGGCAACGAAAGCTACATTTGAAGTTCATACGTCAACGTTCGCATTGCGAGATCGTGACAGACAACCAACGTCTTATGCAACGATCACGCGCAATTTGAGTGACACCAAACGCGGAGAGTATCTCTTGCGCGCGAGCGAAGCTTTCAATCGCCAGCTTATTGAATCAAATCCTGACTGTCTCAAGCTTCTCGATCCTGAGGGTCGTTTGCAGTTCATGAACTCCAATGGCCAAGTGGTGTTGGACATCGATGATTTCGGCTCGTTTACGGGCAAGCTTTGGAGTGACTTGTGGCCGGATGAAATGGCGCCAATGATCCGGGCGGCGATTGCCGCGGCGAATGCGGGCAAGGTCAGCAGGTTTGATGCTTTCTGCCGAACCGTTAAAGGCAAGGACAAGTGGTGGGACGTCGTCGTAGCGCCGGTGCCGGGTGCTGAAAGCAAAGTCGCTGCGATCCTGGCGGTCTCGCGCGACATCACCGAGAGAAAACGCATTGAGCAGACGTTGCGCGATCAAACAGCGTTGATCGAACTCAGTCCGGACGCGATCATCGTGCGATCGCTGGGCGGCAAAATCTACGCCTGGAACAAAGGTGCTGAGCAGATCTACGGGTTCACCCGCAGCGAAGCAGAAGGCAAGTTTTCCCAAGATCTGCTACAAAGTCGCTTCCCAATCTCGCTTGCGCAACTGCAACAAGAACTCGACGTTACGCGTCACTGGCAGGGTGAAGTCGTCCAAAAGAGGCGTGACGGCGCCGAAGTCATTGTGCTGTGCCGGTGGCAAGTTCAATATTCCGACGACGGTCAGCCGTTGCGCATTCTAGAGACGAACACAGACGTTACGCAGCGCAAGCGGTTCGATCAGACGCTGCGTGATAGCCAATTGCGCTTGCGGCACGCAGCCGATTCCGCGCGCCTGACCTATCTCGAATTGGACGCGGCTCGCTCTCTTGTTCGCACCGCCGACAATTTTAGTTCCGTGATGGGCTTTGCATTGTCTAGCGGTTCCGATGGCACCGACGTTGCGACAGCTCAAGCAGATTATTATGGCCATGTTCATCCAGACGATAAATTAAAGGTCGCCCAAGCGGTACAAGATATTTCTGCCAGTGTTAGCCTGGGAAAAGTCGAGCATCGCGTTGTTGGTGACGATGGTGTCGAGCGTTGGATCGAGACGGCGTGGTCTGTTGAAAGCAAGGACGGCGTCTTGCTGAGAGGGTTTGCAACCAACCTCGATATCACCGAGCGCAAGCGTGCCGAGGAGCACATATTTTTCCTTATGCGCGAAGTCAACCATCGCGCCAAGAACGTGTTGGCGGTTGTGGAGGCGATTGCCCGGCAAACTGCGACATCCGGCGATCCAGCAATTTTTGTGAAGCGTCTTTCAGATCGTATCCACGGGTTGTCAACCAGTCAGGACCTGCTCGTCAAAACCGATTGGCAAGGCGTCGAGATGGCGGCGTTGGTGCAAGGCCAGTTGGCGCTATTTCAAGATCTCATTGGCAATAGGGTGACGCTCTCAGGCGTGCCGGCGCTCCTCTCACCCGCTGCGGCACAGGCGCTAGGCATGGCTCTGCACGAGCTGGCGACCAATGCTGGAAAATACGGCGCGCTTTCCGACCGACACGGCAAGGTGCTGATCAGTTGGCAAATCGAGAGCGGGGACGAGCCCATTTTTGAAATCTGCTGGACCGAAACGGGCGGGCCGCCCGTCTCGAAACCAGATCACCCAGGGTTCGGCGAAGTCGTCATTAAACGGATGGCGGAAACGGCGTTGAACGGCAAAGCATTTATCGAATACCGCCCAGGCGGCGTTTATTGGTGCTTACGCTGTCCGTTGGCCAATGTTCTCAACGCCAACAGCAATTCACAGGTCCGTTGTCTTGGATGATTGCTTTGGAAGCTGGTCTACGCACGGCAAAGGAAGATAGCTAAAATGCCAGCCTATCGAGCTGCGACGAACAATTACGACGACGTCGCGGCCTCAGTTGCGCGTGTCGATGCGCTAGCGCGTCTGATGGACAGCCAGTTCAAATTTCCAGGCACGGAAGTGAGATTTGGTTTGGATGCCATTATCGGCATCGTGCCCGTCGCTGGCGATTTAATATCGCAGGTTATTTCCAGCTACATTATTTGGGAGGCGCGCCGCCTCGGCGTTTCCAGGCTGACCATGGTCCGCATGATTGGAAACTCGGTCATAGATACGCTCATTGGTAGCATTCCTGTGGCCGGCGACGCTTTCGATGTGATGTTCCGTGCCAATTTAAAAAATCTCGCTTTGCTGAAATCTCATTTGGCCAAGCAAGGCCACACTTTTCTCGCCCACACTGGCCCAATGAGCGGTCGCGGGCCAGTTATCGACGGCACAGCCATCCGTCATCCCCCGGGCTAAACGCGGTCTCCCCGAGCGCTGCATTTCTGTTCAAGCGCTGTGAGCGCTGCTGGCGATGGCAATCGCGACGTCGTATAACGGCGCTGGAGCTTCGTTCCGACGGCTCGCCCGAAAAAATAAGGATCGCCCTTGGACCGCATTAACAGGCGCATTGCGACCGAACTCAACGTTCAACTCGCCCAAGTGGTCGCGGCAGTCGATCTGCTGAATGAAGGTGCCACCGTTCCGTTCATCGCGCGCTACCGCAAGGAAAAAACTGGCGGTCTTGATGACACACAGTTGCGCCGCCTGGAGGAGAGGCTCGGCTATCTCAGCGAACTCGAAGATCGCCGCGTCACGGTTTTGAAGAGCATCACCGAGCAAGGCAAGATGACGCCCGAATTGCAACGCGCCATCGATGCCGCGCAAAGCAAAGTCGATCTCGAAGATCTCTATGCGCCGTTCAAACAAAAGCGCCGGACCAAGGCGCAGATCGCGCGTGAAGCAGGCCTTGAGCCGCTCGCGGCAATGCTTCTGAGTACTCCCTCGCTCGACCCTGCGATTGAAGCTGAGAAATTCCTGTCCGCCGAGCGTGGCGTCGCTGACGTGAAATCGGCCTTGGAGGGCGCACGCTCAATCTTGATTGAGCGCATCAGCGAAGATGCCAAGCTGGTCGGCGATTTGCGCAGCTGGCTGTGGTCGACGGGTCAGCTGATGTCGCACGTCCGCAAAGGCAAAATCGCTGAAGGTCAGAAATTTTCAGACTATTTCGATTTCTCGCAAAATGTGCGGGACGTGCCCTCGCATCGCGCACTGGCGCTTCTTCGTGGCCGCAATGAAGGTTTTCTCGACCTTGATCTCGATGTTTCCGTCGAAGATGGTAGACCGCATCCGGCCGAGCTTAAAATCATGTCAGCGTTTAACATTGCCGCGCGTGGTCGGTCGGCAGACGGCTGGCTGGGGGACACCGCCAAAGCGGCGTGGAGAACCCGGCTGCACGCAACGCTCACGGGCGATTGCCTCGTGCGCCTGAAGGACAGCGCGGACAAAGGCGCGATCGATATTTTCAAATCGAATATGAAAGATTTGTTGCTGGCAGCCCCGGCCGGTCCGCGCGTCACGATGGGGCTCGATCCCGGGATCCGCACCGGCGTCAAGGCCGCTGTCGTCGATCAAACCGGCAAGCTGCTCGACACCGCAACCGTTTATCCCCATGAGCCGCGCAACGATTGGAACGGCGCCTTGGCGTCGCTGGGCGCGCTGTGCTTGAAGCACAAGATCGACGTCATTGCGATCGGCAACGGCACCGCTGGCCGCGAAACGGACAAACTCGCCGGTGAGCTGATCAAGAAGCTCCCCGCTTGCAAGATGACGAAGGTGATGGTGTCTGAAGCTGGCGCCTCTGTTTATTCTGCGTCTGAACTGGCGGCGGCCGAATTTCCAGGCCTCGATGTGTCGTTGCGCGGCGCGGTTTCGATTGCCCGCCGACTGCAAGATCCGCTCGCCGAACTCGTCAAGATCGATCCCAAAGCGATCGGCGTCGGGCAATATCAGCACGACGTCGATCAGGGAGATTTGGCGCGTTCGCTCGACACGGTCGTGGAAGATTGCGTCAACTCTGTTGGCGTCGATGTGAACCTGGCGTCGCCGCCGCTGTTGGCACGCGTCGCGGGCCTCAACTCCACGATCGCGCAAAACATCGTTTTGCATCGCGACACCAACGGCGCTTTCAAGAAGCGGTCGGACATCAAAAAGGTCGCGCGGCTTGGTCCGAAAGCTTTCGAGCAGGCGGCTGGGTTCTTGCGCATTTCCAACGGCGCCAATCCGCTTGATGCCTCCTCGGTTCACCCGGAGGCCTACGAGGTTGTCGAGCGCATGGCGGCGTCAGCCAAGCGGCCATTGAAGTCAATCATCGGGGATGTCGCTTTCTTGCGCACTTTGAGCGCTAAAGCGTTTGCCGACGAACGCTTCGGCGTTCCCACCGTCACCGATATTATTGCCGAGCTTGAAAAGCCCGGCCGCGATCCGCGCCCGCAATTCAAGACCGCTGAGTTTGCCGACGGCGTCGAGAAGCTGTCGGATTTACGGCCGGGCATGGCGCTTGAGGGCGTCGTGACCAACGTGACGGCATTCGGCGCGTTCGTTGATGTCGGCGTGCATCAAGACGGCTTGGTGCATGTCTCGGAGCTCGCCGACCGCTTCGTCAAGGATCCGCGCGAGATTGTGAAAGCGGGTGACGTCGTCAAGGTGCGGGTCAAGGAAATCGATGCCGAGCGCAAGCGGATCGCGCTGACGATGAAATCGGGGGTGATTGAAAATTCGGGCGCCGGGCGGTCGAGCGATAACACTAGATCGCCGCCGCTCAGCCGCACTGCGCAAACCGCTAGCGCGCCACCGGCGAAGGCTTCTTCGGTGCCGCAAGCAGAATCGGCGATGGCAGCCGCGCTCCGGCGCGCGCGTGAACAAGGCAAATCTTGATCGGGCGGCAGCGACGCGTAGCTGGCCTGTTGAAGCTGGTCAAACTTAAAGCCAAGGGCTGGAACCCGCGGGCGTGTGAAGCTGTTATCGGACCCAGGCGTCCTTTCAGTGTTTGAGGTTTTGAACTATGCCCCGCTCCGAAAAACCCGTGTCCAAGCCAGATGACGCGCACCAGCCGTTGACGGCGGATCGCCGCAAAAAAGCTGTGAGCGAGACGCCTCGCGAGGTCAAAACCGAAGCTGCGGAAGATCACTTGGATCAACGCGAAGAGCTTTCCCGCAAACTGAAAAAATAAATTGCAGTGGGCCAAATCGGTCAAGGTTTTTTGCCTCAACCGGTAGCTGACGCGATCGTCGCAATCTCGACGTGCGCTGGCATATTGTGCCCTGCCTGCGACAGCCAATCCCGCGCAACGGTCAAATCTTGCAAGAAGAGCTGCCACGCCGAGCGTTTTTCTTCCTCATCCTGAAGCCGCAATAGATAAGAGGGATGAACCGTGATCAGCAAAGAGCGATCACTTGCAATTTTTCTGACTTGCCCGCGCACCTCGTTTATTTTAACCGGCTTTTCGAGCAGGCTCCTCGCCGCGGTCGCCCCGAGCGCCAAGATGAGTTGCGGTTGAACGATTTCAATTTCCCTGTGAAGCCACCATTTGCAGTGGTCGATTTCGCTAGCGTCGGGGCGCTTGTGAAGACGTTGCCGACCGCGCGGCTCAAATTTGAAATGCTTGACGGCGTTCGTCACGAAAGCCTTTTCGCGCGCGATTCCAGACCGCTGCAACGCGATGTCGAGCAACTTGCCGGCCGGGCCGACGAACGGCCGGCCGGCCAGATCCTCCTGATCTCCCGGCTGCTCGCCCACAATCATCAGTGCGGCGTTGACTGGGCCTTCGCCTGCAACGGCTTGGGTCGCGGGGGCGTGCAAAGGGCAGCGCGCACATGTCGAAATTCTGTCGCGCAAAGTTTCGAGCGACGGAGCAACACCAAAGTCTTGCATAGGCTGAGGAACATTCTGTCGAGTTTCAATAAGCGTTCTTGACCGGCCTGCAGCCCGCGCGGGTTGGGGCGCGGTCTCGATCATTTGTTGCGTTCGCGACTGCGCACTGCGGATCAAGGGGGCGATAAGCGGCGCTTCGGGCAAATTCTTCCAATATTTTTTGGCCATCTCAGCCTGCATCGCCTTCACCTTCAGGCGCGCTGGATTGAATATCGACGCGTAGTACGTGCGCCAGACGTCTTCCAACGCATCGCTGTCGGGCGCGAGCGCTCGCTCAGATCCATCCCCAATCGTCAATGTTTCGAGGTCCCAATGGGCGCTGGCGTCAGGCGTCAGGATCGACCAGCGCATGCTGGCAAATCGGCGCATGAAAAACGGTGCAGTCGCGCGCGTGATATAATGTTCGGGTTCGAACCACGCGACGAAGGCCTCGCCACCGTCCCCGGCAACTACCTTGCGGAATCGCACGAAGGCGGTCATCTTGTGCATGTCGCGACGAACCGATTTCGCCATGATTTGCGCCCGAAAAACATCAGCATCCGACGCGATCGCCAAGAGGTGCAGTGTCGCTTGGCACCGCCACGCCAGCCGATAGGCCAAGGTGAAGCGGTCCGGGTCGCGATGAAGGATGACTGTGCGCAGAAGCCTCTTCAAATCTGCGGCGAGTTCGACATTGGGTGACGCCTCGCCGCCCTCCCATGAATAGGCGTGCACTGCGAACAGATCGCGCGTATTGCCGCTCGGGCCGCTCGGCTGCCATGTTACCCGAGCCGGATCGGTGCCAGCCGCGATCAGGCCGCTCGCAGCCTTGGCCCAACCGGCGAAATCATCAGGCCCGGCGAGCGCCACATGCCACTGTTTGTTTGCCATCTTCATGGGGCAAACATTTCGAGTTGCCGGGGTTTGTGGGTCACCTTCTGCAGCAGATCCGCGCTGTCGAGTAAGCCTCCAGGCGTCCAATCTTGCGTAACGACGAACGGTCTAATTTTGGCAACCGACGCGGTCAGTCGTTTCAAATCATCAAGGCGAATGCGATGGTAGCGCCGTGTTTGCAAAATGCGTTTGACCGCTTTTGTGCCAAGGCCCGGAACGCGCAGCAGCATTTCGCGCGGTGCGACGTTGATATCGACGGGAAAGAGCGCGCGATTCGCCAGTGCCCAGGCGAGCTTGGGATCGATGTCCATGTTCAACATGCCGGCGGTGCCGCCGGAAATAATCTCATCAACGCCAAAACCGTAAAACCGGTAAAGCCAATCTGCCTGATATAGCCTGTGTTCGCGCTGTAACGGCGGCGGGCTGAGAGGCAGGCTCGCTGAAGCGTCTGACATTGGCGAGAATGCCGAATAATACACCCGCTTCAGAGCATAGTTGGCATAAAGCCCAGCACTCATAGCCAGAATGGCCGCATCGTTGACGGTATCTGCGCCGACGATAACCTGGGTCGATTGCCCGGCGGGGGAAAACTTAGGAGCTGCCGCCCTGCTCGTCGCCGCGTTATAATTTGCCTCCTCAATCTTGAGCCGCAGCCGCCCCATCGATTGGCGGATTTGGGGCAGGCTTTTTTCTGGCGCCAGAGACTTCAAGCTCGCTTCGCTTGCGAGTTCGACATTGATCGATAGGCGGTCGGCATAGCGGCCTGCGTCCGCGATGATTTCAGGGGCCGCTTCCGGAATCGTCTTCAAGTGAATGTAGCCGCGAAAGTCGTGGTCCTCTCGCAGCGTCCGCGCGACACGCACCAGTTGTTCCATCGTGTAGTCTGGCGACTTGATGATGCCTGACGACAGGAACAAGCCTTCGATATAGTTGCGCTTATAAAAATCGAGCGTGAGGGTGACGACATCCTCGACGCTGAAACGGGCGCGCTTGACGTTAGAAGAGATGCGGTTGACGCAATAGGCGCAGTCGAACATGCAATAGTTGGTCAGCAAGATTTTCAGCAGAGAAATGCAACGGCCGTCCGGGGCATAGGAATGGCAGATCCCCGAGGCGGTTGTTGAGCCGATGCCACGGCCACCGATAGAGTCGCGTTTTTGCGCGCCGCTGGACGCGCAAGAGGCGTCGTATTTGGCGGCGTCCGCCAATATCGACAGCTTTTCGGCCAACGTAATCTGGGCCATTAAAACTCCTTTTGTTCGTCAAATGTTCTACAGGCAGTTTTCCCTCATGTCAAACGTGGTTGAGTCTGGAGTCCGGCGTTAGTTTATGGCCGACGGATCGGTCGTGGCGGCAGCCTCGGCAATCAGGCGCGCTGTTGCCGTCTCGATCGAGCTTTCGAGCTGGCTGCGGAAATTGGCGCGCGGCAGGCCAGCTGGCAGAGCAGGCAGGAATTCGACAATGATGGTGCCGGGGAAGCGCATCAGGCTGCGGCGGGGCCAGAAGAGCCCCGAATTCAAGGCGAGCGGTACGGCTGGTAATCCTAAACCTTCGTAAAGCGCGACGTAGCCGATCTTATAGTTTGGCGGCGCGCCGGGAGGACTGCGCGTGCCCTCCGGGAAGATCACGATTTCCCGGCCATCATGAGCGCGGTCGCGGCCGTCGCGGATCATGCGCTTAAGCGCGCTGGCGGCCTTGTCGCGCCGCACGAAAATGTGCTCGAACTTGACGCAGAACCAGCCGTAAAAAGGGATCCACTTAAGTTCTTCTTTCAAAACGATGGCCGGATCGCGCAACAGTGATATCAGGCCAAACGTGTCCCATGCCGACTGATGCTTGGCGACGATGAGGCAAGGACCCTCGGGCAAGTTTTCACGGCCGCGTACTTCGAGTTTGGTGCCGCAGATCACCTTAAGTAGCCACAGGCTGGTTAAACCGTGCAGCCGGAAAGCTTGCATCGCCCAAGATCTCGGCGCGACCAGCAACCAGGAACCCAGGACGAGAAAAAGCGCGGTCGATATGTAGAAGGCGGCGGCGTGGGCATAGGATCGCACGGCGATAGCGAGCGAGACGCGGCGTGCAACTACCACCTCATCTTGACCCGTCATCAAAGCCGCAGCGCTTCGACGGACGCGACGGGGCGATCGTCGCGCCAGCCCATCAGGCGCTGCGTTTGAAGCCTCGCGGCCGCCGGCAGATATTTCAGATATTCCGACAGCAACAGCCGGGTGGTCGCAACGTGCAGCCACCAGCCGCCGTCTGGAAAGCTCGGTGGTGTGACCGTGTGGGGCATCAATGTGACATTCGGCATGGCGAGCGACAGCTCGGCCAAGCTGCGCGGCATGTGATAGCTAGAGGTCACGACGATCAATTTAGAATAATTGTTGTTAGCGGCCCAGGTGCGCGTTTCGTCGGCATTGCCAACGGTGTCGAGCGCTTCGTAACCGAGGTCCACGCAGCAGGTATAAAGCTCGTTCTTCAGGCCAGCGATCCGCTTGACCTCTTCGCGTCCAACACGCCGGTTGACGCCGGAAATCAACAACCGTTTGCCCCGCCCCTCGGCCAGCAAATGTGCGCCTGCCTGGATCCGGGTTTCGCCGCCGGTTAGAACGACGATGCCATCGGCCATCTGCGGGGTGTCGGGCTGGTCGCGCATAACCGTGACGGCAAACAGCACGAAGCCGAATGCCAAAGCCGCGGCGCTGAGAGCCGCACAGGCGACGAGAGTGCGCGAAACGGACTTCATGGCTTATGGCGGTTCTCTTCACGTCATTGGCCGGAACTGCCATCTTATCCCCGATCCGGCAGCGCATCGATTATTTCGATATGAGACTAATCGATTGAGACACTCGTGTGACTTCTTGCTAACGCTCGTTCTCGAACATTAGCCGGGGCTAGTAAACACCGGAAATGGAATAAGTTTTATAAAATCAGTGTTGACTGTTTAAAATCCGGTAAACGCCGACCCGGGACGTGACCATACACAGTGCGGCGATGATCACGACGACGAGACCGAGGAGGACATAGCCGGCAGCATCAAGCGATCCGGTGCCGATCAGGCGCTGCATCTCGACGGCTGAGACGTTGCCGCCGCCCAATAGCTCCATGATTGCTGGCATCCCGAGGAAGACGAGCATGGCGCTGACAGCGCCCACGATGCCCGATTTGATCCCTAAGCGCAGAAAATGCTTCTCGAACTCGCGGGCGATAAATTTGTCTGTCGCGCCGACGAAATGGAGCACCTCGACGATATCGCGGTTCGATGCCATCGCGCTTTTCGTCGCCGAGACGATGATCGCCGTGGTGGCGGCGGCGACGAGCGCCAAGATAGCGATGCCGCCGAGGGCAAACGAGCGCGTCACCGCACGAATTTGACTTTGCCAGCGGCGATGATCGTCGAGCGAGACGCCTTTGAATTGTTTGGTGAGAGCAGCGCCCACTTCCGTCACGTCGGGGGGCTCGGCCCGGTCGATTTCGATGGCGATGAGGCGCGGCACCGGCAAAGATTTCAACGCATCCGAGGAGCCGAGCCAGGGTTCCAACAAGGCCGCGGAATCTTCGATGCTCAGCGGCTTGACAGACTTGATGCCGGGCTGCTTTTCCAGAAACGCAACCACGTCCTTAACCGACTTTTCGACGTCGACATTGGCCTTTGGTTCGACTTGGACGGTTACTTCGCTGGCGATATCGCGCAGCCATGCGTCCGAAGATTGCTTGATCATCCAGACCGCGCCAGAAGTCAGGCAGGCGAGACAGCACATGATCGCGATGACCAGCGTGAGCGAGCGACCGGTGACAGACGCTGGCGGCACCACGGGCGCCGTCGTTTTCATTTTGCGGCCGCTGGTCGTGTCTTGTTCGCGCGACGGCGCATAGAGATCGCGGGCCGGCTCTTCAGGTGTCGGGGGGGCTGTACCGCGATAGGGATCGGGTGCGGCGGCTTGCGGTGCTGGATAAGACGGCACCCGGCTAGCCGGGCCGGTCGGCGGGCCGGTCATCGGGTCGTCATAGGGGTCGAACTCGCGCGCCGTGGTTTGCGGTGCAGGCGGTCGCCCAGAAAATCGCTCATATGATCCGGACATGACCCTTGTGTACCTCAATGCGCGGCGCTTTGAACTGCCGCATGAGCTGGTGATCGTGGGTCGCGATGACGACCGAAGTGCCGAGCCGGTTTAGTTCCACGAATAACCGCAGGAGGCGGCGCGCCATCTGCGGATCGACGTTACCGGTCGGTTCGTCAGCCAGTAGCACTTCCGGTTTGCCGATAACAGCGCGCGCGATGGCTGCACGCTGCTTCTCCCCGCCCGACAGCACCGAAGGATTAGCATACATCCGGTCGCCGAGCCCAACCCATTGCAGCAAGTCGGTTACGTCCTCGCGGTAGTCGGCCGGCTTTTTACCGACGACCTGTAGAGGAAGAGCAACATTTTCCCACACTGTCAGGTGGTCGAGGAGGCGAAAGTCCTGAAATACGATGCCGATGCGGCGGCGCAACTGGGCGCGCTTTTGAGCGCTCACCCGGCTGACGTCGTCGTTAAACATATGCAGCTGGCCCTGGGTCGGATGCAACGACATGAACAGCATCCGCAGCAACGAGGTTTTGCCCGCGCCCGATTCGCCGTGCAGAAAATGGAACGATCCCGGACGCAAGTGGAAGCTGACATCTGAGAGGATCTCAGGCCCCCTGTCGTATTTCAGTCCGACGTTGTTTAAGCGAATCACGAAAGAATGGCCTGATGAATTGTTAGAGACAAGGGGCGGCGCAGTTGCCGGTGAGTGTATAGTCACGACTATTGGCCAGCGATCAATCGGTCACGATTATGGCGGGTTCGTGTACACAGCTTCTTTGACCGCTCAACCGGCAGGGATCTCTCCTAGCACATATCAAAAGGATCCAAACATGGCCGAATCGGTGACCGCCAATCGCATTGAGGTCATATTCACGGCACAACAGATCTCCCACCGGCTGACCCAATTGGCCGGCGAGGTCGCGGCCCAGCGGATGCCCAACCTGTTAGTGATCGCCGTGCTCAAAGGTTCGTTCGTGTTCGCGGCCGACCTGATCAGGGCTTTGAATTTGGCGGGCCTCGCCCCGGAAGTCGATTTCCTGACGCTGTCGAGCTACAAGAAAAACCGCACGTCGTCGGGGCAGGTCTCGATCTTGCGCGATCTCGACCTCGACGTGGATGGTCGTAATGTTCTGCTCGTCGACGACGTTTTGGACAGCGGCCGCACGCTCGCCTTTGCCAAAGATCTGATCGCCGCACGGGGCGCCAGCGCAATTAAAACGTGCGTGCTGCTCGACAAGGAAGCGCCGCGCGCGGTCAACGTGGAGGCAGATTTCTGGGCCTTCAAGTGTCCGCAGATTTTCGTCGTCGGCTACGGTATGGATGTCGCGCATCGCTACCGTGAGCTGCCCTACGTTGGCCGGCTGCTTGACTAGGATTGAGTTTGCCGCATGATCGATAGGCTGGATAGCTTTGCTACTTCGAGCTTGGGCTGAATATCGCAACGGGGGCTGACACGCATGGCGAGAATTCTTTTGGCGGACGACGACGCCGCCGTCCGCGATCTCGTCAAGCGCGCCTTGACCTCCGAAGGGCACACCGTTCACGTTACGCAAGACGGCTTGGAAGCACTCGACTATCTGACGATGCATCCCGTCAACATCGATATACTCGTCACCGACGTCGATATGCCGGGATTAGACGGGTTGTCGCTGGCGGAAAAGGCGTTGCACTTGAAGCCGAGACTCGGCATCGTCCTGATGTCTGGTTTTTCCGATCAGCTCGACCGCGCCAAAGCTCTGAAGGCGCACCGTTTGGCGTCGATCTCGAAGCCCTTCACGCTTGAACAAATCAAAACAATGGTGCGATCGGTTTTGAACTGAGCTGGCGCGCAACGATCAAGAGCGTGGGCGGATTGCGTAAGCGACCGCCAACGTGATCAAAGCGAGCGCTGCCATCAGCACCGTAAACCCGGAACCGCCGGCGGCAAAGCCTGTGGCGCCAGCCCAGAAAATCGACGAAAACGCTTCGGCAAACGTAGATGCGCGCGAAGCAGTCTGGCGCCGTCTGAACTGGCTGCGGCGCGCGGCCACACGAAACCAGATTTGGATCAACACCGCCGATACGCTCGCGCAGACGATGCCGATCATCGTCGCAATAGCTCCCCATGGCGATACGAGTGCAAGCGCGAGTATAAACGGCAGTGCCCCGGCGGCGACCACGCACATGACGGCTTCGTTCTTGGCGCGCTGCAAAGCTCGCGGCGTAATGGGCGCGGTGGCGACGAGATCGGGCGCGTCTTCGCCCGAAATCGCAAGCCACGCCAGTCCGCCCGCCAGCTGTCCGAATGCCATCACGAGCACTGGCGCTAGAATAACGTGGACTTGGCTTTCGGCACCCATATCGCGCCACAGCAACAGAGCGGGGGGAATGAGATACAAGACCTGCATCAAGGTTTGCGACATGAGCCAGGGATCGCGCTTGAGCAGGCTCCATTCCTTGGCGCGCAAAGCCTGCATTGTCGATCCCGCGACGAACGCTTTTTTCCGCAAGCCCGGTGGGGTATCTACGACATCTGAAATGCCAGCCGCTGCAATCGCGTTGGCGCTAAACCGGTTGGCATAGATGCTGATGACGAATGCAAGGCAAGCGAACGCCGCAATCACCAAGAAGATGCTGGCCACAGCATCGCCGAGCAGCGCTTTGGCCGGCAGCCAGATCAGGCTGCCCTGCTCTGGCACCGCATTGATGACGGCTTGCGAGTGCAGTACTTGCAAGCGTGAAAGGTTGCCATACGTCAGCACGGCGACAACCTGAATGCCGATCAGGAATACCGCGCCGACAACGGCTGCGAAAATCTGCGCGACCGATCTCGTTTTTTTAGACCCAAGCGTCGCAAACATTGCGAGGGCTGCGACGACCGCAGCACCCGTTGCCAACGCGCTCATGGCCGCGATGATCGCATAGGCCCAGAGCCAGTGTCCGCTATCGATGAAGGCAGCGATATTGATGAAGGGCGAAGCCAGCAGGCTCGTCAGCAAGGCGCCGGTCAGGGCGATGGCCGCTATGCGGATCGCAAACAAGCGGTGGGCGGGCGCTGGCGACGATAAAATGAGGTCGAGATCGGCGCGGGCGTAAAATGATCGGGTGACCTGCTCGATGGCCTGGCTCAACATCATGGAGAATGTCAAAAGCAGAGCGGCCGAGAGCACGACCAGCGTTTCTTTGGAAAGCGTTACGCCCGCCTTCAACATCGGTGCGACGATCGAATAAGCGAGCAGGTGCAACAGCGCCACAAAGATCAGTGCGATGCTGGACACCAAGCGGTCGCGCGTCGAGCGCCCGCCGCTCATCATCGATATCCAGTCGCGCCACGCGAGCGTCATCTCATGGCGGGCAAACCAGCCAAGGCTCAACGTCGCGTTCATGCCGCAGCACTTTGATCGGCAACGAGCGACAGGAAAATCTCTTCGAGGTTTGTCCCACCTTGTCCCGACTGCAAGCTGAGCTCAGCCAACGTGCCTTCCGCGATCAGGCGACCGTTGGCAATGACGCCAATGCGTTCGGCCATCCGTTCGGCGACCTCTAAGATGTGCGTCGTCATGATGACGGTCGTGCCGGCGGCGACCCGGTCTTTCAGAACCGCTTTGACTTGCCGCGCGGAGCCTGCATCAAGGCCGGTCAAGGGCTCGTCGAGAATGATCAGCTCGGGGTCATGAATGAGAGCCCCGGCGAGCGCCACTTTCTGGCGCATACCTTTGGATAAGCTTTGGCAACGGGTCGAGGCTTGCTGTTCAAGTCCGAGCATAGCGATCAGCTCGCGCGCCTGACGCTCGGCTTTGGTCGCCTCCATCGCCCAAAGGCCCGCGACGAATTCGAGATATTCCATCGGATCGAGCTTGTCATAGATCAGCGGCTCGTCTGGCACCCAGGCGACGACGCGCTTGGCATCGATCGGGTATTTGAGCGCATCGATGCCGCAGACCGAAATTGAACCGCTGTCGGGTTTTAGCAAACCCGCGACCATCCGCAGTGTCGTCGTTTTGCCAGCGCCGTTGGGGCCGAGCAAAGCGTAGAACTCGCCACGCTTGATCGTCAGCGAAAGTCCATTAACTGCCGGTTTCGTGTAGTATTTTTTCAGGTCGTTTATCGCTAACGCGGGCGGCAAATCAAATGCGGGCATGGGCACGTCAACTTTTCAAGAAAATGTAAACGACCGTGACAAGCTCTCAACTTAAACGATTGAGGTTGAGTAAGGATGAAGCCAGGGTGCTGGGGCACAGGCACAACCGGTCGGCAAGATGGTTACGCGAAGCTTTATAATCGTGTCGCAAACATCCGTCAGGTTGCCCTTTAGCGTAGGAAGACCGATGAAAAGCTCATATCTCAGGTTTTTGGCCACAGCTGTCGTTCTCGCTACATTTTTTGGCGGTGGGCATATCATGCGGGCCCGCGCCGACGAAGCAGAAAACCCATTTGGTAAGATCAAGCACTTCATCGTTATCTACGGTGAAAACTTGAGCTTTGATGGCGTTTTCGGCGCCTTTCCGGGAGCCGATGGATTAGCCGACGCCACGGCGTTTCCGCCGCAACGGGACAACGACGGCCAAATTTTTTCAAGGCTGCCGCCGGTCAGAATGGTGGAGAAAAAAAGCAATGGCACCGATGTTTATCTCGATAAGGCGCTGCCGAACGCTCCGTTCAACATCGAAGATCATCTGGAAAAAGGCAAAGCCACCGGCGACCTCGTCCACCGCTTCTATCAGGAACAAGAACAAATCAACGGCGGCGCTAACGACCGGTTCGCCGCCGTCTCCGATGCCGGCGGCCTCGTTATGGGCACTTACAATGACGAGAACTTGCGGCTGTGGGGGTTCGCGCGCGAGTTTGCACTACTCGATCATTTCCATCACGCAGCGTTCGGGGGATCGTTCCTTAATCACTTCTGGCTCGTTTGCGCGTGCACACCAGAGTACAAACAAGCCTTGGCTCAAGCTCCCGAAGTGCAGTGCGGCTTGGACGCGGACGGGGGACCAAAGCTCATTCCCAAACGGGTTGTCTGTTTAGATCCCACTTCTGGCTTTTTGGCACGCAAGCCAAAGTCGCCAGCGTCGGCGATGCAAGGGCCGCCAGAGTGGGTCAACAATGCGCAGGTGACGCCCGACGGCTTTGCTATCAACACGCTGCAGCCGGCCTATGCGCCTTTTGCCGCCGAACCTCAGTTGCCGCCGCAGACCGCACTGACGATCGGCGATTTGCTGACTAAAGCCGACGCGTCCTGGGCTTGGTATTCGGGCGGCTGGAATGCCGCGCGCGCTGGCGATATCAAACCGTATATGCTGCCGGAAAATTTCCAACCGCATCATCAGCCACTGAATTATTTCGCAAGCTTCGCGCCCGGAACGCCACAACGCGCGCACCTCAAAGATGAGAGCGATTTTTTGGGCGACATCAAAAACGGTACGCTTCCAGCGGTGAGCTTCTGGAAGCCGGTCGGCCGCGACACGATGCACCCGGGTTACACGGATTTGTGGTCCGGCGATAAACACATCGGCGACGTGATCGATCTCATTCGCCAAAGTCCAGCTTGGAAAGATACCGCCATCATCATCACCATGGATGAGAACGGCGGCACATGGGACCACGTCGCTCCGACAAAAATCGACCGCTGGGGGCCGGGCGTGCGCGTGCCAACGGTGCTGATCTCGCCGTACGCGCGGCGCGGATTTATCGATCACACGGTTTACGACACGACTGCGATTTTGAAGACCATCGAAGTGCGCTTCGGCTTGCCGGCACTGGGCGCGCGCGATGCAGCCTCGGCCGACTTGCGTGCCGCCTTTGACTTCGACGCGGCAGCGCCCTGATCGCCCGATCTCAGGCTTCTGGAATTCCAGCGGTCGGCACACGAGCCAGCAGCGACCGTTCGCGGTGAAATGTGTAAAGCCCGGCCATCGTCAGAATGGCTATTCCAACGAGCGCAATCGTGTTGGGAAATTGCCCCCAGACCAGATATCCAGACATCAGTCCGAATAAAATGACGGCATATCGAAATGGCGCAATCACTGCGACATCGCCAGCGCGCATCGCCACAATGATGAAGCCATACGCTCCCGCTAAGAACAGCCCGCCGAGAACGACGAGCCAAGCGTCGCCAGCGCTCGGCCAAACCCATGTTTCGAATGGCAGCAGCAGAAAGCCCGACGGCGTCACGGCCAGCGCCGACATCAACGTCAGCATCAGCGTTGGCACCGAACGCGAAATGGCGCGGGTGGCGAGGTCGCGCACGACGACGAGCACGACCGCGATCAAGACGAGAAGTGCAGCTGGCGTGAATGTCGCCGAACCTGGCTGAACGATCAGCAATACGCCGACCAATCCAACCAGCGCTGCGAGCCATTGACGCGTTTCGATGTGCTCTTTCAGCCAAAGCGCGGCGGCGGCCGTCATCACCAGCGGTGTGGCTTGCGCCAAGGCGGTGGCATCTGCGATGGGCAGGCGAATGAGGCCTGATAGAAAAAACAACGTCGAGCTGATCTCGGCGAGTACGCGCCAGCCGAGTAAGCGGCGCGGCGCATCGGCTGGCAGGTGCAAGCCGCCAACGGCCAATCCGAACGCCGCGATATAGAGCGAGGCCATGGCTCCGCGCAGGACGATGATTTCGCCCAGTGGCAGGTGTTCGCTCAGCACTTTGATGCAGGTGTCGTTGGCGGTGAAGAATGCCATCGAGACCAGCATCGCGGCGATGCCGGTCGCGTTGCCGGGGTCGGTTTCGTTTGGATGGTCAGGCATCAGCGCGGGTCATCGCGCTGGCTCGACGGCGCCGTTGGCGGGCGGATCGGTCAAACCTTTGGGTACAGCAATCCCCTCAACAGCAGGCGCTGCTGCTGCCGGAGGCGGCGCGAAATCAGCTGCTGCCCGAGGCGGGCCTACTGCCGGAGGGGGCGTAGTTACAATCGCGGTAGTTGGCTGTGGAACCGCCGCCTTTGCGGACACCGGCGCGGTTGCGGGTTCGGGCGGCCGCGTGCACGCAATTTTGATGCGCTTGGCTGCAACCTCTCGGCCCTCGCCGGTTTGCGCGTTTTTGAAGGGCGCGAACGACAGCTTGGTAAGCTTGTAGAGTTCGTTGGTGAACGTCGCGCCGCAGTCGAGTACGAACTGGTGCATCGCGCCCATGTGACAATCGTCGAGGATCGGTTTTGGATCTTGGCCCTGAATGCGCGCATCGAACGCTTGGGTCAGGCAGCGGTCGACGTCTGACATAGCGGCGACGAGATTGTCCTGGAAATCGCCTTCGAGCGTCGAGATCATGTGTTCGCCGGTCACCTCGCGAATGGCGAAAACATTCTGCATGATATTCTTGTTCCACTCGACGTAGGCCTCGTCGTAGGCGCGCTTGCGGAACCGCACTTCATCAAGGTCGGCCCCACGGCGCAAGGCGGAAGAAACCATACCAGCGCGCGTGCGTCGTTCGTAGACGAGGTGGACGATACTTTCGATCGATTGGCGGCGCGATTGGTAGCGCGCGTAGGTTTGTCCGAGCCAAGCGCCAACGCTCGCCGTGATAGCCCCGTTGAGCACGGCTGAGAGCAGCGCAAAGGCGATCAGCTGCCGGCGCGTCAAGCCCGCTTGCGCTAGAAGGCCCAATCCCCGCGTGGCCAAAGTTTTTCTCCCCCTGCGGCGGCTGTTGGCTAACCGCCGGTGACGCTCATGTGGCGCGACACGGCAGGCTTTGCGGTCCGCCGGTCAATGATAAAATCGTGCCCCTTGGGCTTTCTCGCAATCGCTTCCGTGATAGCGGACTGCAAAGCTGAATCGTCGGCGTGGGCGCGCAACGGCGCTCTCAAATCGGCGGCATCGTCTTGCCCTAAACACATATACAGCGTGCCCGTGCAGGTCAGGCGCACGCGGTTGCAGCTTTCGCAGAAATTGTGCGTCAGCGGTGTGATGAAACCAATTCTGCCGCCGGTTTCTTTGACGGTGACATAGCGTGCCGGTCCGCCTGTACGATACGGGCTGTCTTCTAATGTAAAACGGTCCATCAGGCGCGCGCGTACCACCGACAATGGCAGATATTGATCGGTGCGATCGCCATCGATGTCGCCCAGAGGCATGGTCTCGATCAATGTCAGGTCGGCGCCGCGACCGTGCGCGAACCGAACCAAGTCCTCGATCTCGTGTTCGTTGACGCCTTTCAGGGCGACCGCGTTGATTTTGACTTTGAGCCCTGCGTCCTCAGCGGCTTTGATGCCGCGCAAAACGGTTGGCAATTCGCCCCAGCGGGTAACCGCCTTAAATTTCACCGGATCGAGCGTGTCGAGCGAAACGTTGATGCGGCGCACGCCTGCGGCTTTCAGGTCGGCGGCATATTTTTCTAGTTGGCTGCCGTTGGTCGTCAGTGTGAGTTCCTGCAATGCGCCGGATTTCAGATGACGGCCGAGCGACTGGATCAGCCACATGATATTCTTACGCACCAGCGGCTCGCCGCCCGTCAGGCGCAGCTTGCGTACGCCGCGCGCGATAAAGGCCGAGCACAGACGGTCGAGCTCTTCGAGGCTGAGCAAATCTTTCTTCGGCAGGAATGTCATGTGCTCAGACATGCAATAGACGCAGCGAAAGTCGCACCGGTCGGTCACCGACACGCGCAGATATTCGATGCCGCGCCCAAACGGGTCGACGAGGTCCGTTGTAACGGTGCTGGCGCTTTGGACGTGGCCGCCGGTCATTAGCCTTCAAACTCCAGAGTGCGCAAAACAGGACTGCATGGCCGCATCTTGCAATATCGGGTCGGCGGCGGGTGAGGGCAACCCCTTATTCCAGCCAATATGGCTTCCAGGGATCGCCGATAAGGCCAGCTTTCGTAGAGAGCTTAGCACCCGGAACGGGCCTTGCCAAAGCACAAATGCGTCGTTTCAGGGCGGTGCCGTCGAGTTTCGGGGCCACTGCAACCAATCGCGCCGCCAACGCTGCAAGCCGGGCTAGCGCCGCCTGGCTGGGTGCGGCCCTGGCAACGTCCGCGCTGGGCGCCTCTCCAGGCCCGCGCGATTGGATGTCGATGGCAAGTTCGACGGCCTGCGCTCCCCAATTGGCACCCTTAGCAATCTCACCGTTGGCATCGGCCGCCGTGGTAACGATAACGTTGCTGGCGGCTTCAGCGGCTGCTGGCTTTTGGTGATCGTTGGCATCTAGATCGCGATTGTCATCTCCCGCGCCCGCGATGAACAAGCGATCGGGATAATGGCGTGCGGCCTCGGCCGAGATGCGCGCCAGGTCAACATTTGTCCACGGCGCCTGTAGTGCGATAATTCGCGCTGGGCTTTGGGCGGCATAGCGCAGTGCCTTGGCGATCAACAAAGGGTCGGCGAAATTGGTGGCGATGACAACGAGGCTGACGGCCTGGCCTTCGCTTAGCAGTATGCGCGACGCACCATCGGGCGTGCTGGCGAACGGCCGCCGGTCGTCTCCGACAAAATCCCAACCGATGATTTCGCCTTCGCCGTCACGCGCGAGACGGGCTGCGATCTCGGGCCGGGTGTAGTCAAGCCCCGAGCCAATGATCGCGACCTTGACGCCGCCAGGATTAGTGCCGATTGGCACAGGCGGTTTTTGGGGCCCGGCCCAGACCGCACCAGACGTCAGCACCAAAAAAAGCGCGGCCAGTGCTTGCCGCGTCGTCTTGTGTGACCGGCACCGCACCACGGCCGCTCCTCGATTTATGTCATGCCCGTTGCAGCAGCGCTGGAAAGGGGCCAAAGCGCTCTTCGATCAAATCGCCAAGTCCGGCGATATCGTCGAGTGTGAAAACCGGGCGGCCGTGGCCGTCGATTTCGTAGTCTGCCGCAATGGCAATGACGAGCGGATCTGATGCTGCAAGCAAGCGTTCGGTCGCGACCGCCGCGCGCCGCACTTCGATTTTCGGAATGGCCGCCGATTTATAGCCTTCGACGAAAATGATGTCGGCAGGTTTCAAGCGCAGCGCGATGTCTTCAAGGCTCGGTTCGCCGCGCGCCTCTATTTCCTCGATCAGCGCCACGCGCGATCCAGATACGATTGCCGTCTCAGTCGCGCCAGCTCGCCGGTGCCGCGCGGTATCGCTGAGCGGATTGTCGATATCGAACTTATGATGGGAATGTTTAATGGTCGCGACGCGCAGACCCTTGCTGGCAAAATGCTTGGTGAGTTTCTCGATGAGCGTCGTCTTGCCGGCATTCGACCAGCCCGCGACACCGAGCAATGGTGGCGCTGAAATCGTCCTGACGCTCGAAGCCATGGGCAAACCCTCTTGAAGGTTGAATTTAAAGTCCGGTCGCAAGCAGCTTTCTGGCGGCCGCCAGATCGTCAGGTGTGTTGGCATTAAAAAACGGGTCGAGGCTGACACTACCATGAGAGGTGTAGGGGAAGGAGACTGCAACGGCATTGTGGCTTTTGGCAAATGCTTCCACACTTCTTTGGCCGTCTGCCAAGGCGCGTTTGACGTCGTCGGCGACTGTCACGGGCCATATGCCGATGACGGGATGCACGCGCCCGCCCGATGCTGCAAGTGCAACTTGATCGGGTTTTCGCTCCGCTTGCAGGCGGCGGACGAGGTCTCGTGGCAGAAATGGTGTATCTGTCGCAACCGTCAGCAGAACCGCGTGCCCAGGCGCATGGGGGCCCATCCAGTGAAATGCCGCCGCTAGCCCCGCCAGGGGCCCTTCATCGCCGGGCCCATCGTCGCCGACGACCTCGAGGCCCAGGTGTGCGAACCGGCCGACGTCGCCGTTGGCATTGAGAATAAGGTGCGAAACCTGCGGCGCGATCCGGTCGCGGACGCGCTCGAGCATTGTTAGACCAGCCAGCTCGATAAGCCCCTTATCGCCGCCCGCGCCATCGCGAAACATCCGGCGCGCTGACCCGCCCGCCAGAATAACGCCGATGATGGGATCGTGACCGAGATTCATCCCAACGATGTAAGGCGCGCGACGCAGGCGGGCAAGCGCATCGTTCTGCGCTGCAACGCGGGCGTCATCATCAAAGCGCCAAGCGATTGGAAAATTGACCAATATCGCCAATTGCATTGACCTTTTGCCGCCAAGCGCGATAACTGGATGATGCGTGCCCTGAGTTTGGTGGGCGCACAGATTTTATGGTTTCTTCAGGAGAAACTTTGCAACGTCGCGCGAGTGACGGTTACACGGGTCGGGGCCCATGGTTAGCGTAACAAATAGCGGTGTTTTGCCCGAGATGGCGCTGCAGGCAGGCTGGCTTGTCTGGCCCGGCAGACGCTTTGTCACGGAAGTTTTCGACGGTGCCGACGAGGCGCTGGCGGCACTCGATAGCGTTCAGCGCGGCCTTGGCTCGACCGGCTTCCAAACGCTCAATTGGCTGACCGTATTGTATGAAGAGCTTGCCCCATCGCACCGCGCGATGCCACGGCTCGTCGTTGTATCCGACCGCAGTTCTGGCGACGTTTGTCTCATTCTCCCGCTCGTCGTGAAAATGAAGCGAGGGCTGCGCGTGGCCCGGTTCGCAGATCTGGGTGTCGCAGAGTACGGCGCGCCGATCTTAGGACCGGCGGCGCCGACCAAACGCCGCTCGATACGCCGGATGTGGCGGTCGGTGCGTGCGGCCCTCAAAGATGTCGATCTGATCCGTCTGGAGCGCATGCCGGCGGAAATTGGCGGCCGCGCGAACCCGCTCATCACGCGGCGCGGGGTCACCCCGGCGCGCCATACCGGCTATGCCATAACAGTGACGGGAACGGTCGACGAATATCTACGCACTTTGGGCAAGAAATACCGCAAGGAAGTCGAGCGCTGCACGAGGCTTTGGGCGCAGGAAGGTAACCCGAAATTTGCCCGCGCCGAGACGGGCGAAGCTATCGCGCGCGGCTACTCGTTGCTCGAAGAACACCAGGCGCAGCGGCAGGTGGCGCTGGGCGGCAAATATGTTCTAGGCGAGCAGCCCTATTCGGCGTTCTACGAACGCATCGTGATGGACGGCTTTGAGCCGGAGTTCAGCTATCTGTTCACGCTCGAAGCCAAGACCGGTGTGATTGCGACGCTGTTCGGCGTCGTCCACGACGGCACGTTCACGCTGTTGCGGATCGCCAACGGTGGACCCGCGTTCAAATATATGTCGCCCGGGCGGCTCATCATCGTTGAAGCGATGAAATATTTCGTGGAGCGCGGAGTAACGCGGTTCGATTTAGGCATCGGCGACCAGAACTTTAAACGCCGCCTCGGCGCCAAAGAAGTGCCGCTCTATGACCTGTTCATCGCCAGAGATTTGAAAGCCTACCCAAAAGCCGCTTTTCATCGTTTTAGAGGCCGACTGCGGCAAAACATGAGGCTGCGTGCCAGTGCCCGAGACCTAAAGGCGAAAGTCAAGCGCTGAGCACGGGTTAACGATTGCCGACTTTTGCGTCGCCTTTGCCAGGGCACGCGCTTCCGCTATAAGGCGGCATCCTTTTCCCCCGCAGCGCTTGGCCGCGCTCGATACAACTCAACCGGTCTCATGTCCAAGAACAATTCTGACGCGCGCCCGCAAGCTCGCACGGCCAAAGGCTTTCGCGATATCGAAGCGGGGGAGCTTAGCGCGCTCGACGCGATGGTCGCCAAGATCCGCGCCGTTTATGAGCGCTATGGCTTCGATCCGCTCGAGACACCAGCGATCGAGTACACGGACGCGCTTGGCAAGTTCCTGCCAGATCAAGATCGCCCGAACGCTGGCGTGTTTTCGTTTCAAGACGTTGTGCCGGAGACCGGCGAGCAGGGAACGGCCGAGCAGTGGATGAGCCTGCGCTATGATTTGACGGCGCCGCTCGCCCGCTACGTCGCGCAGAATTTCGATAAGCTGCCAAAGCCGTTCCGGCGCTATGCGTTCGGGCCTGTCTATCGCAATGAGAAGCCGGGGCCCGGGCGCTTCCGGCAGTTCATGCAATTTGACGCCGACACGGTTGGCAGCGACAGCGTCGCGGCGGACGCCGAGATGTGCATGCTGGCGGCGGATGCGTTGGAAGCGCTGGGTATCAAGCGCGGCGACTACGTTATCAAGGTCAACAACAGAAAGATCCTAGACGGTGTATTGGAGTCGATAGGACTTGTCGGCGATGAGAATGCATCGCGCCGGCTGGCGGTTCTTCGGGCTATCGATAAGTTGGACAAATTCGAACCGAATGAGGTTCTGCTTCTGCTCGGTCCGGGTCGTAAAGATTCCAGCGGCGATTTTACGAAAGGCGCGGGACTTGACGGAGATCAGGCCGAATATGTTTTGAGTGTCGTCACAAAGACGCCGGAGGTTTTTATTCCATCAATTGATGTCGATAAAGTCGGCCGTTGGAATCAAGGCATCAAATCGAATCCAACCGTCGATGCAGGCTTCGATGAGCTATCCCAAATTGACAAATTGTTGCGTGCAGCGGGTTACGACAGCGATCGCATTCGCATAGATCCATCCGTCGTACGCGGTCTCGAATATTACACCGGCGCGGTGTTCGAAGCCGAGCTGACGTTCGAAGTCAAAGGCGACGACGGTAAGCCCGTTCGCTTCGGCTCGGTCGGCGGTGGCGGGCGCTACGACGATCTCGTATCGCGCTTTACGGGCCAAAAAGTTCCAGCAACCGGGTTCTCAATCGGCGTCTCGCGTTTGCAAGCAGCGCTCGCTCACATCGGTGCAAAGCCCGCGCCCAACCTCGGCCCCGTCGTCGTGCTCGTCATGGATAAGGCCGAACTCGCCAGCTATCAAAAGCTCACGCAGACGCTGCGCTTAGCTGGCATCCGCGCCGAAATGTATCTGGGTTCGTCCGGCATGAAGGCGCAGATGAAATATGCCGATAAGCGCAACGCTCCATGCGTCATCATTCAAGGGTCGGACGAGCGCGCCAAGGGCGAGGTCACGATCAAGGATTTGATCGAGGGCGCCAAGGCGGCCGCGGCGATCAAAGACAATAAGGAATGGAAAGAAGCGCGCCCCGCGCAAATGGCGGTTGCGGAATCTGAGATGGTCGCAACCGTCGATGCGATCATCGCGCGGCACCAATCCTAGCATACGTATCCCCTCTCCCCGCTCGGCGGGGAGAGGGTTAGGGTGAGGGGCGGCATCCGCAGTAAAGCCAGCGGCCGCCCCTCATCCCAACCCTCTCCCCATTTGAAGTAAGGGAATGGGGAGAGGGAGAAGTTTATATGTCGGCTGAGACAGCGTTGAAATTCGAAGCTCTGGAACGCCAGGCGCAAACCGTGATGTCGGTTTTCGCTCACGCTGGCTATGAGGCTGTCGCGCCCGCCGTCATTCAACCGGCGCAAGTGTTCCTCGACGTCATCGGCGAAGCTCTGCGCGCACGCACCTACGTGTTCACCGATCCCGACGGCGCAGAACTTTGCTTGCGGCCCGATCTTACCGTTCCCACTTGCCGGCTTCACATTGCCCGCCACGCTGATCCGGCGACCCCGGCGCGCTACGCTTATAACGGCCCCGCATTCCGCTTTCAGCCGCAGGGCGCCGACCCAACGCATCCGCGCGAATTCCGCCAGGCGGGCATTGAGCGTTTCGGCGACAGCGAGCGGGCCTCGGCGGAAGCCGCAACGATTGCCATCATTATCAAAGCGCTCGAAACAGCAGGCCTCAAGCACTGGACGCTGCAAATTGGAGACTTAGGCGTTTTCGGCTCTATTCTCGAAGCGGCGAACTTGGAGGATCGACTGCAAAAACGGTTGTCCGAAGCCTTCTGGCGGCCCGGATCGTTTCGCAATGAGATGGCGCGCCTCAAAGCCAAGCCCGCGAAACTGGATGCCCGAGTTCCCGGCGAACTCACCGGCGTATTGACTTCGCCCGACCGCGAGGAGAGCATCGGCGCGGTCGCGGCTCACTTTGAGAAAAGCGGTATCGAACTTGTTGGCACCCGCACAATCGGCGAAATTACCGACCACTTGCGCGATTTGGCATCGGACGCTTTAGCCAAGCCGCTTGATGGCACCACTGCCGATCTGATCGAGAGCTATGTTTCGGTCAGGGGGCCAGCGCGCACGGCGGGCGAAAAAATTGCGGGCATTCTTGGCGGCCGCAACGCGGTCTCGCGCGCGGCGCTGGCGACCTACGATAACCGGCTGGCGCTATTCGCCAACGTTGGGATCGACCTTGATCGCGTGTCGTTCTCAGCCGAGTTTGGCCGCAACCTCGAGTACTACACGGGCCTTGTCTTCGAAATCACCACGCCGGAATTGGGTCCTCAAAGTCCGGTGGCCGGAGGCGGGCGATACGATCGCCTGATGCGTGCGGCCGGGGCCAATCGCGATGTGCCAGCGGTCGGCGGGGCAATCCACACCGAGCGGCTTTTGCACGCGGTCGGGGGAGGCACCAGATGAGCAAACTCGTTTTGGCGGTGCCATCCAAGGGCCGTCTGATGGAACAAACGACCGAGATGTTTGCCCTCGCGGGGCTAATCGTGCGCAAGGTCGGTCACGCGCGCGGCTATCGCGGCGAGATCGATGGCTTGGCCGGCGTCGAGGTCGCCTATGTCTCATCGTCGGAGATTGCGGCAGCTTTGAAGTCTGGCAGCGTGCACATGGGGATCACGGGCGAAGACCTGGTTCGCGAGACGATGTCCGATGCGGCAACGCGCGTACAAATGCGCAAGGCCTTGGGCTTTGGCTTTGCCGATGTGGTGGTCGCCGTTCCGCAATGCTGGATCGACGTTACAACAGTGGCCGACCTTGAAGCGATAGCTGTGCCGTTCCGCCGGACCCACGGGCGCTGGCCACGGGTCGCGACGAAGTACATGAATTTAACCCGGCAATTCTTTTCGAGCGCCGGGTTTGGCGACTACCGCGTCGTTGAAAGTCTGGGTGCCACGGAAGGCACGCCAGCTGCCGGTACGGCTGAATTCATCGTCGATATCACGACCACGGGCGAAACGTTGCGCGCCAATGGCCTCAAAATTTTGGACGACGGCATCATCCTCAAGAGCCAAGCCAATCTCGTGTCGTCTAATCTGGCTGAGTGGAACGCGGAGCGGCTCGCCTTGGCCGATCGGATCGCGACCGCTCTCAGCGCCTAAATGCTTTCTTGGTAAAGATCGATTAACTTCTTAATTCTATGATGTGCAAACGGTCGATGATCTCCACCGCTCGTGGAATTGATCGATACGTGAGCGTCGCCGCACACCGCTTTTCACATTCGGCGATTGCGGCAGTGATTGAGTAGAGTTGTCCCATGATCGAATTACCTGTTGGCACCGATCGCCGCGCTTTCGGCCGCCGCCAAACCCGGCAACATGCATTTGTCCACCTGCGCGGCGTCCGCCCTGTCAGATGCCTCGTCACGGATTTGTCCGAAGGCGGCGCGCGCCTAGAGCTGGCGCAGCTTTGCCGTGTTCCTCAGAACTTCCGGTTGGTATGGGAGGGCATAGGCCTTGAGGCGATGCGATGTGCGAAGTCCGCCATCAAGACAGCTTAACGGTGGGCGCCATGTTCATCGACGGCCAAGGCCCTCAGCTTCTCAAAGCCATTTCTGCAAAATCAAAACGCCCGCTGGCCTCGGCCAAAAGTTGAGTTCTGCTTTACGCGCTACAACGTCGAGCCGTCACATCGAATGCCACTATTTGTTTTTTTGTTTTGGAGCCATCGCAATGAGTTCTCCCCGTTATGCCGGTCCTGAAAAACGCGCATTTGGCCGCCGCCATAGCAACGATCATGCGATCGTGCGCGTGCAAGGCCGCCCACCGGTACGCTGTACGGTAAAAAATATTTCCGAGACCGGCGCGCTGTTGGATTTTGGATCTGAAGTCTGGCTGCCGTATAACTTCAAACTTGCCTGGGAAGTCGGAACGCGCAGCGAAGCGTGCGAAATCAAACATCGCAACGGACAATTCGTTGGCGTATTTTTCCGACGTCACACCGGTGCTGAGGATACATCCGCTTCCCACCACCAGCCGATCCGCGTCGATGACGTGACACCCTGGCTCGCCGAGACCAATCCGCGGCGCTAGCGAGCTAGCGAGTGAGCCGCTTCAAGGCAGCCGGGTCCAGCTCTGGCTGCGGCATAGAAACGTCAGAAGGCAACCTTTGAGCTCGACTTCGTTGGCACTCTTTGAAGTGACGGTCACGTCGTAGGTCTTGCCGTCTTCGGGATTATAGATCGTGCCTTTCCAAGATTTGTCGTCATTCTTGTAGGCCTGATCCAGGATCACCATTCCGACAATCGGGCGCGAGCGCAAGCTCTCGTCCGGATTGTGTTGATCGGTCTTGGGACCATCGGGTGGCTCGTTGTTTGGGATCGATACGATCTTGGCGCACAGCTTTTCGCCGCACTTGGCCATCTCGACGTGACCGCCGTTGCCGGCATTGAGCCACATGCCGAACACGGCTTCAGCGGTTTGTGCGTGCGCGCTGGAACTCGCCATAATTGTGATGGTGCCGATCATTGCAGCACAGACGCGTTTCATGCGAACTCCGGATTGGGGCTTTGAACACAAGGCTTTCGGACATTAGCGCAAAGTGGAGCGCAAAGTGAAGCCGATCGTTCAGGCTAATTCAGCCAGTAGACATTTGAGCACGCCGTAATCGTAGCGGCCCTCAAGGGCTGCGTGCGCGGGGCCGAGTTTGCCGCTATCGATCGTGTGGCAACGCTCGAAAGCGCTCAAGATTTCATCGACTTCGGCGGGCTCCAAGCTCAAAACTTGGGCGGATTCTAACAGTCCTGCCTCGATCGCTTCGGCGAAGTGGCCAAAGACGGTTGCCACCTCAATGCGCCGTTCGGCGGCGATTTTTTCAGCGTCCAGTCCGCGCAGGTGCAACGCCAGAGTTTGATTGACGGTGGCCGAAAGGCGGTTGGCAAGAAGGGGGTGCTTCTTGAAGCTCGCGATCGTTTCCAGGAATGCTTTGCCATAACGCGCGATCTTGCTGGCGCCAAGCCCCATGATGTCGTGCAGCTCGGCTTGCGTGCTGGGCCGCTTTTCGGCGAGTTCAATCAACGTGCGGTCTTGGGCGACGACGTAAGGCGGCAGCCGCGCGTCGCTCGCAAGCTTTAAACGCAGGGCGCGCAAAGCCTGGAACAGCGTATCGTTGGCGGTGGAGACCTTGGCTGAGGTTTTCGCTTCGCGTTTTGCCTTTCTAGGCGCGGCGCGCGCGATGCGCATAAGAAATTTGTCTTCCCCGCGCAATAGCGGGCGGGCGCGATCGGTGAGTGCCAGCGTGCCATGACCTTCTTCGTCGCCGGTGAGATATCCAGCGGCGATGAGCTGCCGGAACAGCCCTTTCCACACGATGGCAGGCTGGTCCTTGCCGATGCCGTAGACCGAGAGCCGGTCGTGGCCGTTGCGGATGGCGCGCTCGTCCTCTTTGCCAGCCAGCACGTCGACGACGTAGCTGACGCCATAGCGTTGGCCGGTGCGATAGACGGCGGACAAGGCTTTTTGCGCCAGCGTCGTGCCGTCTTCGGTCGCCGGTGGATTGATGCAGTTATCGCAGTTGCCGCAGGGCTCGGCGGCGCGTTCACCGAAATAGGCAAGGAGTGCTTGGCGGCGGCAGCCTGGCATCTCGGCCAAACCGATCAAAGCGTCAAGTTTCTGACGCTGGACTTTCTTGAAGGCTTCCGCGCCGTCCGATTGCGCGATCCACTGGCGCAACTGCACGATGTCTTGGATGCCATAGGCCATCCACGCATTAGCTGGTTCGCCGTCGCGGCCCGCCCGCCCCGTCTCTTGGTAATAGGCCTCGACCGATTTTGGCAGTTTGAGGTGGGCGACGAAACGCACGTCCGGCTTATCGATCCCCATCCCGAACGCGATCGTCGCGACGATGATAATGCCGTCATCGCTCAAGAATTTCGTTTGTGCCTTAGCGCGCACGGCGGCGTCGAGCCCGGCGTGATAGGCCAATGCCTTGCGCCCTTTGGTCTTGAGCCAGGCGGCGGTTTCTTCAACGGCTTTGCGCGACAGGCAATAAACGATGCCAGCGTCGGTCGGGTGTTCGCTCTCGATGAACTGCCATAGATTCTCGCGCCCGCTCATCGAGCCCATCTCGGCGATGATGTAGCGAATGTTTGGCCGGTCGAAACTGGCGATGAAGCACGCGGCGTCTTCGAGCCTGAGCTCGGTGATAATCTCTTGCCGCGTGCGCTCGTCGGCCGTGGCGGTCAAAGCAATGCGTGGAACGTTGGGGAAGCGCTCGGCCAATATTTTGAGCTGGCGGTATTCAGGGCGGAAATCGTGTCCCCATTGGGCGACGCAATGGGCTTCGTCGATCGCAAAAAGCGCGACTTGGGCGCGCTCCATGAGAGCCAGCGTGCGCTCTTGCACGAGGCGTTCTGGTGCGACGTACAGCAGATCAAGTGCACCGGCGGCAAATTCCCGCTCGATAGCGTCCTGTTGCTGGCGGTCGAGCGTCGAGTTTAAAAAGGCAGCCTTGACACCAGCTTCTCTCAGCGCATCGACCTGATCTTGCATCAGAGCGATGAGCGGGGAAACGACGACGCCGGTTCCAGCGCGCACCAGCGAGGGGATTTGGTAGCACAGAGATTTGCCGCCCCCCGTTGGCATCAAGGCGAGGCAATCGCCGCCGTCCAAAACAGTGGCGATGATCTTTTCCTGGTGCGACCGGAAGCTTTTGTAGCCGAACACGTGCTCAAGCCTTGCGTGCGCCTCATCCATGGCGTGCGAACGTGTCAACGTTGAAGCTGCGGCGCGGGCCAGCATCGGCTCGTCCTTTGATGGCTCATAACTGTGTCGGGCCGCTCATCTCTAGTCCGATTCGACCGCCGCTGGCCGCCAGCCGTCCAGCCGATATCGTCTATCCCAATGAAAGTTTTTCCCCGGCGGCGACGCCAACGATGACGTGATGCCCTACCGGCGAGAGTGAGGTGTTGCGAGATTTCAACAAAGTGCAACAATTCTTGCCTAAGCGCTCAATGTTCGCGGATCGAACGACGGACATCCGCCAGCTGACCGTTATATAGGCTGAATTGTTCCTGCTTACATTTTTTCAGATCTCGTTTTCGGCTCAAGAAGGTTTTTCACCTGAAGCTTTCATCTGCCTTATCTGTCGCGCTAACTGCAGCGACGCTTGCCGGATGCGCGCTCAATTTGAGTGGCGGCGTTCCCGATACCGATTTGCGCGCGCAACGTGACGGCGTCGATAGAACGTTCGCGACCGCAGACTGCTCGACCCTGACCACGGCCGTTCGCGCCGATATCGCGGCGATGAAGGCTGCCGACGAAAATGAACAGCGCGAGTTGAATGCTGCGCCGGTTACCGTCGTGCGGGCCTTCGAACGGTTTGCGGGGTCGTTAGGGGCCGGCGATGTCTCAGCCGAAACCTTGGCCAAGACGAACGCTCATGCGGCAGAACTCAATACGAAGATCGCCGAAAAGGGCTGTGCTAAAATCGATGTCGAGGCTGAGCTGCACGCCACTGAAGTTAAACAGTGGGTGCCGGCCTCAGATCAGAAGATGCATTAAGCCGGATAAAGTGCACGTCCGTTTCGCCCCAGGTGCGCGTTGCGAGCAACGTTGTCCCGACCGGCAAGTTCAATGCGGAGCCCGCGCGGTCTTCCAGAACGGCAAGCGCGGCTGGGTTGAGCCACTGTCCTGCAATCAATCCCGCGAGAGCCTTGCTGCACAAGCCTTGGCCGTAAGGCGCATCGAGAAACGCCACATCGAAGCGGGCGATATGACCTGCTGGCCCTAGATCGGTGGCGTCGCGGCGAAAAATTCGCGTTTCGCCGGTTAGCCCGAAAGCTTCGACATTGCGCCGTATCAAGGCACGGGCCTCTGCTGCGTCTTCAACGAACAGGCAATAACTGGCGCCGCGTGACAAAGCTTCGAGCCCAAGCGCACCTGTGCCGGCAAACAGATCTATGACGCGCGCACCGGTCAAGCTGAAATCCTCCACGCCATGAGCCAGTATATTGAAGATGCTTTCGCGCGTCCGGTCGGAAGTCGGGCGCAGGCCATCGTGCTCAGGCGAGGCGATGGCGCGGCCGCGAAATTTGCCAGCGACAATTCTCATGAGCGCGCGGTCACTCGTAGTCCTGAGCGGCTTTGCCACGGGCGTGGCGCGCCTTGCGATCTTCGACGCCTTCGGCCAGCCCAAAGTCTTGCGCCAGTTTGGGGCCGAGCTGCTCGGCAAGCGTCCGGCGCTTCACTTGCTCGACGGAACCGGGGCCTAGATCCAACAGCTGGAAGGGTCCAAAGGAAATCCGAATGAGGCGGTTCACTTCGACGCCGAGGTGAGACAGGATATTGCGAACCTCGCGATTTTTGCCCTCGCGAATGGCGATCGTCAACCACATGTTCGCGCCCTGCACGGTGTCCACGACCGCTTCGACCGGTCCGTAGCGGACGCCTTCGAGTTCCAGCCCCGCTTTAAGGTTTTCAAGATCGGCAGGCGTCACCCGGCCTTTGGCGCGCACGCGGTAGCGGCGCACCCACCCGGTCGCCGGCAATTCCATGTGGCGGGCAAGGCCGCCATCGTTGGTCAACAGCAGCAGGCCTTCGGTATTGTAGTCGAGCCGACCAATCGAAATGACGCGGGGAAGCTCAGGGGGCATTTTCTCGAAAACGGTGGGACGGCCTTGGGGATCGGCGTGCGTCGTCACCAGACCCTTGGGCTTGTGGTAGCGCCACAGCCGGGCGACGTCTATGTTCGGCAACGGGCGACCGTCGACCCGCACCACGTCGGTCGCTGCAACTTCAACAGCCGGCGTCGTTAACACCCGGCCGTTGACGTTGACGCGGCCATCTGCGATCCAGCGTTCGGCCTCGCGCCTGGAGCAAAGTCCGGCGCGGGCGATGGCTTTGGCGATCCGCATGGGCTCGCCCGGGCGGCTTTGCGGTTCGTCGCGGTTAACTTGTGTTTTAGGGCGTTGTTTGACCATGGCCACGTTATGACACCGCCGCGCCCGATAAGCCATATGGAGTTGGCGTTGGCAGAAGCCAAAGCCGCTGGCGACCGCGGCGAAGTGCCCGTCGGCGCCGTGATCGTCGATAGCGCGGGCTTGGTTCTGGCCAGCGCCGGCAATCGCACGCGCGAGCACAATGATCCAACCGCTCATGCCGAAGTGCTGGTCATCCGGGCTGCCTGCGCGCTGATGAAATCGGAACGCCTCAACGGCTGCGATCTCTACGTGACGCTTGAGCCATGTGCGATGTGCGCGGCAGCGATCTCGTTTGCCAGGGTGCGGCGGCTTTACTTTGGCGCGCCCGATCCCAAGAGCGGCGGTGTCGAGCACGGCGGCCGACTGTTCGAGCAACCGACCTGCCACCATGCGCCAGACGTTTACGGCGGGATCGCCGAGGCCGAAGCATCAGCGTTGTTGCGGACATTTTTTTCCAAGCGTCGCGATTGACCGCCGCCGCTCAGGTTTCGCGGCGTTTGAGCAAACTGCGTCGTGGCTTTTTCGCGCTTTTGGCGGCCACACGGGTTCGATCTTCGATGGCTGAGGCCGCGCTCGTCTCGATCAGCGGCAACGTTTCGACCGACAGCACGCGCATCAGCTGATGTTTCAACTGCTGTTTGGCGGGAACTGCGGCTTCCAAGATTTCGGCGTATTTAAGAAAATCCAGCACCTGGAATTGTCCCGTTCCAGAGCTGATCAAAATATCGGGCTGGGCCGCTTTGAGCTTTTCTCTGACGATCGAGCGCTCAAACAGAAAGGCGCTGGCAAAGAGAGATTCGAGCGCACTGGGATAGTCGCGGTTGGGATGCGGCACAGGACGGCCCGAAACGTCAATGGCGACGACGATGTCGACTTCGCCAGCCAAAATGTCGAACGGCAGCGGATTTGTCAGGCCGCCATCAATCATCGCGCGGCCGTCGATGATGACCGGTTCGAACACGACGGGCAGCGCCATGCTGGCAGCGACCGCCGAGCGCAGCGAACCGCTTTCAAAAATGACCTGCTCTTGCTGATAAAAATCCGACGCGACGATTTTGAGCGGAATGTCCAACTCAGCGAATGTGGTTTTCGTGTCTTTCGGCAGCACGAAGTCGAGAAGCGTGTCGGCGTTCAATAAAGCCGATGGCGTTGAAAACAGCTTCAACAACCGCTGCACCGGCTGCGCGCGCGCGGAAAACAACTCGCGCATCAGCGCAAAACGCTGTGACAGCACGTCTTGAGTGTGCGCGCGGATATCGGCTGCAGAAACGCCCGATGCGTAGGCTGCACCAAAGATGGCGCCGATCGATGTGCCGGCGATGACTTTGGGCTTGATGCCGAGTTCGTCGAACACTTCAAGCATCAGGATATGGGCCAGTCCGCGTGCGCCGCCGCCACCCAGCACAAGCCCGATCGAAGGCAATCGCCGCACCTGTTCGGGGGGCGCCACATCGCGTGGCGCTTGCTGTTGGTTTGCAACGGCTTTCGATTTTCTCGTCAGCAACGTGCTTCAATCCTATAAAATTCAGAAAATGTTCAACTGTCGATACTCAGCGATAGTGGGCGCCAACGGCGTTGCCTTCAAGATCATTTGGTGTCGCGCGCGAGCGCTCTCCAGCCGATATCTTTGCGGCAAAATCCGCCCGGCCAATCGATAAGATTGATTGCGGCATACGCGTGCGCTTGCGCTTCGGCAACCGTCTTGCCGCGCGCGGTTACGTTCAAGACGCGGCCGCCGTCGGCCAAGATCCGTTCCCCGTCGGCCCTCGTGCCGGCGTGGAAAATTTCAACGTTTTCGATTTTAGCTGCGGCTGCAAGACCGCGGATCTCGGTGCCCTTTTCGGGGGGGCCGGGATATCCTTTCGCCGCCATGACGACGGTTAGCGCCACGTCATCGCGCCAGCGCAGATCGAAATGTTTCAGCGCGCCATCGACGGTCGCCAGCAACGCCGCCAGCAAATCCGACTTCAACCGCATCATCAGAACTTGAGTTTCGGGATCGCCAAATCGCACGTTGTATTCGATCAGCTGCGGGCCATCGCGCGTGATCATGAGGCCCGCGAACAAGACGCCTTTGAACGGGGTTCCGCGCTTGGCCATCGCGGCGACCGTCGGGCGAATAATTTCAGCCATCGTCCGCTCGACAAGGTCTGGCGTCATGACGGGTGCTGGCGAATAAGCGCCCATGCCGCCCGTGTTAGGCCCGGTGTCGCCATCGCCGACGCGCTTATGATCTTGCGCGGTCGCCAGCGCCACAGCATTGCGGCCGTCGCAAAGGGCAAAAAAGCTTGCCTCTTCGCCGTCGAGAAAATCTTCGATCACGAGGCTTGCGCCGGCCGCTCCAAATGCGCCCGAGAAACAGGCATCAATGGCCTCTTCGGCTTGCCCTCGCGTTTGCGCGATGATCACGCCCTTACCGGCGGCCAGGCCGTCGGCTTTGACGACAATGGGAAAGGCTTGGCTAGCTAGATAATTTTTGGCGGCATCAGCGTTGTCGAACCGGCCATAAGCGGCGGTTGGAATGTTGCACTCGCGGCACAGATCCTTGGTGTAACCCTTCGATCCTTCGAGTTGAGCGGCTGCCGCCGTGGGGCCGAAATATTTTATGCCAGCGTTGCCTAACGCGTCGCCAAGGCCTCCGACGAGCGGCGCTTCTGGTCCGATGACGACGAGCCCAATATCATGGGCTTTGCAAAACGCGATTGTCGCGGCATGATCGCTCGCATCGAGTGCGACGCATTGCGCACACTCCGCAATGCCGGGATTGCCGGGCGCGCAATATAGCTTTTGCAGAAGTGTGCTGGCGGTCAGTGCCCAGGCTAGAGCATGTTCGCGCCCGCCGGAGCCAATCAAGAGGACGTTCATGCCGGTCTCTGTTTGAATTTTGTACTTTGGTGTACCATCGAACCAGAAACAGACAAGACTGGATTGCCGTGACAGATCCTACAACTTTGCCATTGAAACAAGCGTCGCAACCGGGTGCCAACGCGCCCGAATTCTCGGTTTCCGAGCTGTCGGGCGCTATCCGGCGCGCGCTCGAGGAGGGGTTCGGGTACGTCCGGCTGCGTGGCGAAATATCAGGCTATCGCGGCCCGCACGCCTCTGGACACTGCTATTTCGCACTCAAAGACGATAAAGCCAAGATCGAAGCGGTGATTTGGAAGGGACATTTCGGCCGTCTGCGCTTCAAGCCCGAAGAGGGCATGGAGGTTATTGCCCAGGGCAAGATCACGACCTTCCCGGGTTCGTCCAAATATCAAATCATGATCGAAGCCCTAGAGCCCGCGGGCGCTGGCGCTCTGATGGCTCTGTTGGAGGAGCGCAAGCGCCGGTTGGCAGCCGAGGGGCTGTTTGAAGAGGCGCGAAAAAAACCGCTGCCTTACATCCCGCGCGTCGTCGGCATTGTGACATCGCCAACGGGTGCGGTCATTCGCGACATGCTGCACGGCTTCAACGAACGGTTTCCAGCATGCGTCCTGGTTTGGCCGGTGCGCGTACAAGGCGATGGCAGTGCCGACGAGATCGCCAACGCGATTCGCGGCTTCAACGCATTGCAGCCGGGCGGGAAAATTCCGCGCCCCGACGTTTTGATCGTCGCGCGCGGCGGTGGCAGTCTGGAAGATTTATGGTGCTTCAACGAAGAAAGCGTTGTGCGTGCGGCATTCGAAAGCGCCATTCCTCTAATCTCGGCCGTCGGCCATGAAACCGATTGGACGCTCATCGATCTCGTCGCCGACGCGCGCGCACCAACGCCGACAAAAGCTGCCGAATGGGCTGTGCCGAAATACACCGAGCTGACCGAGTGCGTCGAGAAATTTCAGCTGCGCCAACGCGTCGCGATGCGCCGTGTGCTCGATAGCCAGCGCACGCATTTGAAAGCGGCGAGCCGTGGACTGCCGCAACTGCAGGACTTGATTACCTTGCCGCGCCAGAAGTTCGACGCGCTAGAGCGGCGTCATGGCCGCGCCTTGCTCGCCAACACCCGTGCGCACGGCCTAAAGTTGACGCGCATAGGCGGGCGGTTGACAACGGGGGTGTTGATCCAGCGCCTCGGGCGCGGGCGCGAGCGGCTTGAGGGTTTGGGTAGCCGTGCACTGCATGCGCTGACCAATCGTGTCAGCATTCGCCGTCGGCAGCTCGCGGGCAATGCGCAAATGATGAACTCTCTAAGTTATCAGAGCGTTCTGGCGCGCGGTTTTGCGCTCGTGCGCAACGAAGCTGGCCAGGCTGTGCGAAACGCTCGCACAGTTGCTGCGGGCGCGCTGCTATCGATCGAGTTTTCTGACGGCATTGTCCCCGTTGTGGCTCAAGATCAAAGCCCGGCGACCCCGGCCGATCCCACGGTTCGCCCGGGCAAGCCGCGTGCAAAATCAAGCCGGGGCGGCCAGGGCTCGCTATTCTGACGAAACTGGGTTTTGGGGACACCGCGCCGATGCGAGTGAGCCCTTGACGAAGCGGCCCCGATTGGCGATCTCATGAGACGGCAGGCTACAAAAAGTTACCCGATCGGCGGGCAAGGGTGTTTGAATGAATCGTATTGAAAAGTTCTTCCGCCTGAAAAACGAAGCTAAGGTGCGTTATCTCGACGGTGAGTTCGAAGTAACGACGGCTGGAGATTACGTTCGCTGCGCCATGACGGGAGAACCGATCTCACTCAACGATTTGAAATATTGGAGCGTGGCAGCGCAAGAGCCCTACGCGTCGGCCGAGGTTTCGTTGAAACGTTATTTGGAACTCAATCGGAAAGCCTAAGTTCGCTGCGATACCGTGGCGGGCGCGAGGGCTTTGACGATAAGGTCGCGCAAAACGCCAAGATCGCGGTCGGCTAGTACGAGTTCTATGGCAAGCGTTAGAGACGACGCGCGCAGACGCTGGAGAGCGGGCTCTGATCTGCCGGTCAAACGCGCAAAATCTTTCTCGGTGGTGATGAGGCGCGCGCCTTGCGCTGTGGCAGATGCGAGCAACCTTTCGCAATCTGCCGCCGTGAAGGCGTGATGATCCCTCAACGCGATGCGATCGCACACGATGGCGCCCTGTGATGCCACAGTGCGAAAAAACCGCTCTGGATTGGCAATGCCGGCGAACGCCACGACTTTCACATCGCGCAGCGACGGCGCATCGGCGGCCACATCAGTGCGGGCGGCAAGCAGCGGCCCTGAAAAACTCCGCAGCAATTCTGGCATGCCTGGAAAATCTAACTGTTGTGATCCGCCATTGACGACAATGGCGTCGACAAGTCGGGCTTGAAATGCCAGCGGCGCGCGCAACGGCCCGGCCGGAATAACGGCTAAATTTCCAAGCCCCCGTTGGCCGTCGACGACGGCAATGACGAGATCTTTGAAGAGATATGGGTTTTGCAAGCCATCGTCCATGATGATGACCGTTCCGGGGGCGGCGTCGCGTTCGATGAGCCGTGCACCAGCCGCGCGGTCGCGTGCGATGACGGCGGGTGCGGTATGCGCGAGCAGTAATGGTTCGTCGCCAACCTCCGTTGCCGTGTGGCGCGATTTATCCACGAAGATAGGACCAGCGTGTGTTCCGCCATAGCCGCGCGATAGGAAAACTGGCGTGCCGCCCAGATCGCGCACGATGCCAGCGACAGCGAGCGACATCGGCGTTTTGCCCGTGCCGCCAGCGGTGAAATTGCCGATGCAAATGACGGGACATTGCGCACGGTAGGGCGTGCCGCCGCCCAACCGCCTGGCGCTGGCGTGTCCCCAAAGCCATCCGAGCGGCACCAGTAACTTGGCCTGCCAAGCCTCGCTCTTTTCGTACCACCAGCTGGGCTCATTGAGCGGCATGAGACGCGTGTTCCAGCTTGCTCAAATAGGGTTCAAGCGCGGCCAGAGTTTTGGCCATCGCTCCAGACATTCCGGCCAGTGCGGCGGTCGCGTTGTCACGCTGTCTTCCCGCCGCCGCAGTGTCGGTCAACAGTGCTCCGATGGCGACGGCAAGTTCAGTCGCAGACGACGCCTCTCGTGCGCCGTTGGCCGCCAACAGCGCCGCATAAGCATCGACAAAATTGTGATAGCTGGGCCCGGTCACGACGGCGGCACCGTGGCGAATGGCCTCGATCGGGTTTTGCCCGCCGCGCGGGATCAGTGATCCGCCAATGAATGCGACGGGTGTCAAAGCGTAGAACGTGCCCAATTCTCCCAACGTGTCGGCAATGAAAATTTGTGTGGCCGCGGTGGGCAGCGGGTGTTGGCTGCGGCGTGTGATGGCAAGGCCCGACGTTTGCAGATCGATTTCGATCTGGCCGCCGCGCTCAGGGTGGCGCGGCACGATGATGGTGATGAGACCCGGGATCGTCTGCGCCAGCTTCTGATGCGCCTGCGCGATAATCTGTTCTTCGCCTGGGTGCGTGCTCGCTGCGACAAAACTTGGTCGGCCGCCGAGAGCGATTTTGAGTTGCACAAAGGCGCTCTGATTGACCGGCAGCGCCGGCGCGTCAATCTTCAAATTGCCAGCGGTCGTGACGGTTTGAACGCCAAGCGCGCGCAGCGTTCTGGCGATCTTATCGTTTTGAGCCAGTGCCAGATCAAAGCGGGCGAACACGGGCCGCGCGCGCCGGGCAAACCGCCGCCACCGTTTGATGCTGCGCGGCGACATGCGGGCGTTGATCAGCGCCAATGGCACCGAACGGCGCGCCGTTTCCAAAATTAGATTAGGCCAGACATCGGACTCGGTGAAAATCGCCAGATTAGGTTGCCAATGATCGAGGAAGCGCCGCCCGTAAGCCGGCACGTCAAGGGGAACAAATTGATGGATGGCGCGCTCGCCCAATCTGGCGGCCGCCAATGCCGCAGAGGTCGTCGTGCCGGTCGTCAGAAGAACGTGGAAATTGCGATGGCCGGCAAGAATTTCATCGATCAGCGGTAGCGCGGCGTTGGTCTCGCCAACGCTTGCCGCGTGCACCCAAACGAGAGGTCCGGTTGGCCGCGCGATGCCAGGCTTGCCGATCCGCTCGCCGCTGCGGGTTGGATCTTCTTTTCCTTGCCGTGCCCGCATGGCCAGCAGCATCGGTGCTGCCGGTCGCGCCGCCGTCAGCAAGGTGCGATAGGCATTGAGCGCCAGTCCGGGTTTTCCTGCCGGGTCTGCCGGCAGGAGTTCAAGCGGCGTCGCATTTGCCAGATCGGCGCCGGTGATTTCGTAAGCGCGCGCGGTGACCCGGTTCAATTCGCGCTCGACGCTGGAGCGTGCATCTTCGAGCGCGTCGGCATCTGCGTCGCGCGCCACGAAGATCGGATCGCCAAGAACGAGCGCCAGCTTCGAGTATGGCAAGTTCAGCGTCATCCGGCTCCACGTATCGAACGCTTTGAAGCGCGATGAGGCGGCAGCAACGGCGACAATCGGGCGGCCTGACATGCGGGCGAGCGTGACGATGCCGGTGCCGGAAACGCGCGCCGGCCCTGGGGGAATGTCGGCCGTCATGGCAACCGTCGCGCCGCCCGCCAGCGCCCGGAGAGCTTCGCGCAATGCCGTGGCGCCGCCGCGATCGCGTTTGCGGTCGCCAGCGCCCGCGCCGCGAATGAGTTCGATGTCGAATTGCCGCAGGGCCTCGCCGATAAGTTCGGCATCGCCGTGCCGCGCGACCATGGCTTTGACGGTTACGACGTTCTGCTGCAGCAAAGGCAGAAGCATGAACTGGCCATGCCACATCGCCAGGATAACGGGATGCTGGCCGCCAAGCCGTTGATGTAGATCGGGCGGATCGAGCGTCAGGGGTGAGGTTTTTTTAACGAAGGAAATCAGGCGCGCCAGCGACCGGCCCGAAAGCCGCATCAGCGTGGTCTTGAGGGTGGCCATGATGCTTGCGCGCCTCGGGTGTCTCTTCTTTAGGCCTTGCCTGAAGGCAAGACCCCTTGCGGCTCGTACCTATAGCGAATATCTAGCGAGTGCAAACGTGATCCCGCGCCCTTGCGGCGCCGTTCCCGGATTGGTTTGAGCAGCGGTCAGCCTGATAAGCGCGTTTCTCGGAACTCCCCCCCACATTACATTTCAGCGCGGGCATGGCAGGTTTTTTCAAACAAGCAAAACGTGGGCTGCGGACAAAAAGTGCGGGTGTTCTCCACACCGCAGTTCACCGTGCGCCGCCGTGGCTGAATGCCAAAGTCGGCCCCGCGTTGTGTTATGTCGAGATGCTCATTCTGGATTACGGGCTGGCGCGGGTTTTCTATAACAATCGCCATAAGGTTTCAAACGACGTTTGGCGTTCCGCTCAGCCGTCACCCCATCACATCAGGCACGCCGCGCGCCAAGGCATCAAGACGGTTATCAACTTGCGCGGCGACCAGTCGTTCGGCACGCGTTTTCTGGAAGATCACGCGTGCGCGCTGCATGGCCTGAAACTTGTGCATTTCGCGTTGCGCTCGCGTGCTGCGCCCACCCGCGACGAACTTAAAGCCGCCAAGGCGCTGTTTGAAACGGTGGAATATCCCATCCTCATTCATTGCAAGTCGGGCGCCGACCGTGCTGGTTTGATGAGCGTGCTCTACCGCTTTTTGCATGAGGGTGTGCCGTTGGGGCTATCAAAGCAGCAGCTAGGACTGCGCTATGGTCATTTCCGCCATGCCGACACCGGCGTCTTGGATTATTTCTTTGAGCGCTACATGGCCGACAATGCGCACGAACCGATCGCATTCTGGGACTGGGTCGATACCAAATATGACCAAGCCGAGGTGACGCGCTCATTCAAGTCTAAGGGCTGGGCCAACCGTGTCGTCAACGACCTGCTCAATCGCGAATAAGCGAGTAGGATGGCGTCGCGCCATCAGTTGACGAAAACGGCGCCGGAGGGCGATCCAGCAAGCCGGGCATAAGCGCCGTTGCTGTTGAGTAACTCCGAATGTGTGCCGCGCTCGATAATGCGGCCGTCGTCCATCACGCAAATCATATCTGCCCGTTGCACCGTCGAAAGCCTATGCGCGATGACGAGGGTGGTGCGATTGCGTGTAAACCGGGCGAGCGCTTCCTGCACGAGTTTCTCGCTTTCGGTGTCGAGCGCGCTGGTCGCCTCGTCGAGCAATAAGATCGGCGCGTCTTTCAGGATTGCGCGTGCCAAGGCCAGTCTCTGGCGCTGGCCGCCGGAAAGCCGGCCGCCACGGTCGCCGATCAGGGTGTGATAGCCGTCGGGCTGGGCCAGGATGAAATCGTGCGCCGCTGCGGCCTTGGCGGCTGTGATGATCTCGTCTTGCGTGGCCGACAGGCGGCCGAGAGAAATATTGGCGGCGATCGTGTCGTCAAACAGCGTGATGTCCTGGCTCACCACGGCGATTTGGTCGCGCAACGAGGCCAAGGTAACGTCGCGGACGTTTTGGCCGTCGATGAAAATCGCGCCCTCCGTGACGTCGAACAAGCGCGGTACCAAGTTTATGATCGTGGATTTGCCAGCACCCGAACGTCCAACGAGCGCCACGGTGCGGCCGCCTGGAACCTCCAGAGAAAAGTCATAGACGGCGCGATCTTTCAGCACCGGCTCATAGCCAAAGCCGACGTGACGGAATGAGATGGCGCCAACTGAGACGGCCAACGGTTGCGCGTTCGCACTATCGATGACCTTCGGTTTATCATCGAGAACTTCGTAGACGCTTTCGGCCGCCGCCAAGCCCTCGTGAACGCGCCCCGAAAGGTTGCCTAAGGCCCGGATCGGTTGCGCGGCCATCAGGAGTGCGGTCAAAAATCCCATGAAATCGCCGACCGTCGATATGCCGCCCGAAATGCGCAAGTAGGCGAGCGCGACAACGCCGGCGACCGCGAGCCCGCCAAGTGCTTCCAACAGCGGATCGAGGCGCGCCCGCGTCTTGATGGCCTTGAGGCGCAAGTCGAAGACTTGCTCGAAGCTGGTGTCCAGGCGGCCGGTTGCGTATTTTTCCAGCCGGAAGGATTTGATCAGCCGGGTGCCCGATAAGTTCTCGGTCAACAACGACGTCATATCGCCGAGCTCGTATTGCGTGCGTTTGGCGACGCGGCGCAGTCGGTCGGAGATCAATGCGATCGGGATCGCAGCCAGCGGGTAGACGCCGAGCACGATCAGCGTCATGACCCAATCGAGGTACAGCATCGAGATGACGAGCGCGACAACGGACAGCGCGTCCCGGATCGCTGAGTTTAATGCGGCTGTCACGGCGGCCTGGATAAATCCCACATCGTTGGTCAACTTAGAGACTAGGCGGCCGGGCGTGTCGCGCGAAATGCGGGCGAAGTCGGCCGCGATCAATTGAGCGAACGCCTTCTGCTGGATGTCGGTCGACATCCGCAGCACGAGCCGGTTGGTTGCCACCGCTTGGAAATAGAGAAAGATACTTCGAACGGCGGTGATGCCGATGATGGCGGCGAGCACCGTTGGCAAAATCGTTTTGTCGCCTTTCATCAAAGTATCGAACGACAGTTTGATGACGGTCGGATAGCCGCCGGTGGCCGCGGCGAGGAATGCGGTCAAGACGAATGTGACGGCGAGTTCGCGCCAGCGTGGCCAAACCCAGTCGGCCATGAAGCGGCGCAACAAAATCTTGGCGTCGTCATCGAGCCGCAGCCGCGACCGCGCGCGTTTTGGTGGAACGGCCTGCCCGCTCGTCACGACCTGGTTTCGACCTCTTTTGGAGACCCTGTCATTTGGGGCTCGAGCAAGCGATGCAGGTGAACCACGAAATAACGCATCAAGGCGTTATCGACGGTTTTTTGCGACGCGGCTTTCCAAGCATGAAAAGCGGCTTCATAGTTTGGATAAATGCCAACGACATCGAGCGCGCCGGGGTCTCGGAAATCGACCGCTTCAACGGATTTGAGTTCCCCGCCGAATACCAAGTGTAACAGCGGTTTAGCAGGCTCGTGGTTTTGTATTGCCTGGTTCATGGTATCTCTGCGGGCTCTCAACGGATTGCAACAGGGCACCCTTCGCACATTCGGGGCGGTTTCCCAAGTGACAGACCGGGTTTTTGGACGCTTTTGTGCCGAATATGGACACCGAAGTAATCCGAAATTTACGCTAAAATTTAAGCGGAATGGAACACTGTCGAGCTATGTTGTCCAAGATGGCTGGACACAAGAAAACAGCTGCTCGAAAAGTCTACAGTTGAGGCGCGTTGCGGCGCGGATGGGACCACTATCCGCGCCGTCCTCATGTGACGAGCTGATCAGGCGAGCCCTGCCGACATCAGGCGAGGCCTGCCGACCAAGTCAGCGCCATATCGGCGATCAAGCCCAAAAAAACAGCAATTCCGACATCGCGATTGGATTTGAAGCGTCGCAGGCAGTTCGCCGCGTCGCTGGTATCTAGGGTTGAGACTTGCCAAGCCATTTGCAGAAAAACCAGCGTGACGGCGAGAAAATAGACCAGGTGCGTTCCGGCAAGCGCGCCCGCGATCAGCCAAAGCACGACCGCAGCCAAATAAAGCCCGCCAACATAAGACACGGTGTTTTCGCCAAACAACAAGGCTGTCGAGCCCAGCCCTAAAAGCGCGTCGTCCTCTGTGTCCTGATGCGCATAAATCGTGTCATAGCCGATGGCCCACAGGATGCAGCCCGAGTAGAGCGCGATCGCTGGCGGGCCAATAGATCCTTTGACGGCCGCCCACCCGATCAAGGCGCCCCAGTTAAACGCCAAGCCGAGCACAAGCTGTGGGTAAGACGTGATGCGTTTGGCGAACGGATAGATCGCAACGAGCGCCAGCGAAACCAAGCCTAACCAAAAGCAGTAGGTGTTCAGGCGCAATAGAACCATGAGCCCCACCAACGCACAGACCACGATAAAGACGATCGCTTGTGTTGGCGTGACCTGGCCCGAAGGTAACGGGCGGGAAGCGGTGCGGTAAACTTTGGCGTCGATGTCCTGGTCGATCAGATCGTTATAGGCACATCCGGCCGCGCGCATCGCTGCGGCGCCGATCGCGAAAAGGGCAAGAAGATATGGGTTGGGATAGGGCTCAAGGCGTGTGACCTCGGCAAGCGTTTGCGACCACCAGCATGGAAACAACAAAAGCCAAATGCCAATCGGCCGGTCGAACCTGCCCAAGCGCAGAAATGGAGCCCAAGAGGCTGGCGCCCAGCGATCGACCCAGTTTGAGGGTGTGCTTTCTGCAGGCGGGAATTGTGTCATCGTCATCGTGGGTGTGTGTCGCCTGCTTGCCAAACCATCTCGTTACCGAATCTAACGGCAGAACCGCCACTGAGCAATCAGACAACGATGATTGGGGCAATGCGGGAGCCTGATGAAAGCCAAGATGAGGGCTTCTCGCCAACCTTTTGTGCGGGTAAGACGCGGGCATGGCTATTCGCGATGCCGGGTCACAACGTTTGTACGTCCGCGACAGCCTCGTTGCCGGACGTGCGATAAACTTGAGCGCAGACCAATCGCATTATCTCGGCAACGTTCTACGCGCGAAGACCGGCGATGCGGTTGCTGTTTTCAACGGCAGAGACGGCGAATGGCTGGCGCGCATCGGCACGCTTGGCAAGCGCGCGGCGAGCGTCACGCCAGAGCTGCTTTCCAGGCCTCAGGTGCAAGGGCCGGACATCGATTATATCTTTGCTCCGTTAAAGCACGCCCGGCTCGACTACATGGTGCAGAAGGCGGCGGAATTGGGCGTCAGAAAGCTTCGCCCTGTCCTCACGCGGCGCACGATCGCCGATCGGGTCAATCTCGACCGGATGCGCGCCAATGCAATTGAAGCGGCTGAGCAATGCGGTGTGCTCTGGGTCGCCGAAGTTCACGATCCTTTGCCACTCGCCAAGCTTATCGAGAATTGGGATGACAGTCGCCGTCTGATCTTTTGCGATGAGGCGGCAGATGGCCGCGATCCGGTTGCGAGCCTGAAAAAGCTTGAGCCGGGGCCATTGGCGCTGCTCATCGGGCCCGAGGGCGGCTTCGACGAGGTGGAGCGGCAACTCTTAATTTCTAAGAGTTTTGTCGTGCCGATTTCGCTTGGTCCTAGGGTCATGCGGGCCGATACCGCAGCGGTTGCGGCCCTGGCTCTCGTTAACGCGACGCTTGGCGACTGGGTTTAGCCATAACGCCCCTTGCTCGAATGCAAGCCGCCCGCCATAAATCGCGGCTGAGCACGCGCGGTCGCGCCGACGCCTGCCGCTAACCGAGGTAACGCATGTCGACGCGAGAAGAGGGCGCGCTAAGCCCAATGGTCGAGACGCGCGACGATCTCGTGCAATGGATCGCGGCTGGCGAGAAGCCGATTGCGCAATGGCGCATCGGCACCGAACACGAAAAATTCGTTTTCCAGACCGGGACCTTGGCTCCCGTGCCCTATGCAGGGCCACGGGGCATTCGCGCCCTGATGGAGCAATTGATCCAGCGCTACGGTTGGCTGGCGATCGAAGAAGGCCCAAACATCATCGCTTTGAAGCGCCCGGAAGGCGAGCTCGGCGGCAATATCAGTCTTGAGCCCGGCGGTCAGTTTGAACTCTCTGGCGCGCCGCTCGAGACGCTGCACGAGACGGCGGCGGAAACGCAAAAACATTTGCGCGAAGTTCTCGATGTCGGCGAGGATCTGGCGATCGGATTTCTCGGCGTCGGCTTCTCGCCCAAATGGCGGCTCGAAGACGTGCCGCATATGCCCAAGCAGCGCTACGGCGTCATGACGCGCTATATGCCGATGGTTGGCAGCCGCGGTCTCGACATGATGTACCGCACAGCGACCGTGCAGGTAAATCTCGATTTCTGCAACGAAGCCGACATGGTCAAGAAGCTGAAGGTTTCGCTTGCGCTGCAGCCCATCGCCACCGCGCTGTTTGCGTCCTCGCCCTTCACCGAAGGCAAGCCCAACGGCTTTCAATCGATGCGCAGTGAAGTCTGGCGCGACACCGACAAGCGCCGCACCGGCATGTTGCCGTTCGCGTTCGAAAGCGGCATGGGCTACGAGCGCTACGTCGATTATGCGCTCGATGTGCCGATGTATTTCGTCTATCGCGCGGGCCGCTATATCGACGTCGCGGGTTCCTCATTCCGCGATTTCCTGGCGGGCCGGTTGCATGGTTTGCCCGGCGAACGTCCAACGGTCGACGATTGGTCCGACCATCTGACGACGCTGTTCCCCGAAGTTCGCTTGAAGCGTTTCCTTGAAATGCGCGGCGCGGACGGTGGCCGCTGGAACAGCATCACCGCGCTGCCGGCATTCTGGACGGGATTACTGTACGACCCCGCGACGCTCGACGCGGCTTGGGACCTCGTTAAACATTGGAGCGAAGCCGAGCGCGAGCAACTGCGTAACGATGTACCAAAATCGGGTCTTGCGGCTTCGTTCAGGGACACACATGTAAAAGATCTGGCGCGGGACGTTGTTCGGCTGTCGCGTCAGGGGCTCAAAAATCGTCGGCGCACCAATGCCAACAGCCAAGACGAGACAATTTACGTTGCGCCTTTGGAAGTGATTGCAGGGCAGGGCCAGACCGTCTCAGACGATTTGCTGGCGCGCTACAACGGACCGTGGAAGCGGAATATCGACCGGATTTTTGATGAGTTTGCTTTTTAGCTGAATGCAATTGCGGCGGTGTGGTTCAGGAACCGTTCAGACAAGCGCCCGTATATTCCCGCTCAGGGTTTACATTGACCTTTAGCGGGCAATTTCGATGAATGAAGGCACCTTGATGAAATCCGGGTTGGCAGGTTTAGCGCTGTTTGGTCTGTTCACCTTCGGTGATGGCAGAATTCAAATTGCGCAGGCAGACCAGTGTGTTCAGCAGTGCCGCGGCGCGCACAATCAATGCCGCATTTCGACCAAGGGCAGTCCCAGCTGCGATGCTCAGTTGCAGTCGTGCCTGGATAGCTGCCGTCCGCGCCGTTAAACTTTATCCAACGATGATGACGGCGAGCGTTCTGGGCCCGTGCGCGCCGCGCACCAGCTTGCCACCGACGTCGGCGGTGCGCGACGCGCCTGAAATCAATCCCAAGGTGCGCGGCAGTTTAAATTTCGCCGAGCGCTGCCGCGCCGCCTCCAGGCCCGCTTCCATGCTGCCGCCGATCATTGCTTTCTCGATGACCACGATGTGCGTCTCGGGCAGGTAGTTAAGCGATGCGGGATTATCCACGCCGGACGCCATCACCAGCGTTCCCGTTTCCGCGATCCCCGCTGTGGCGCGCGATAAACCAACGATGGGGATATCGCCCTCGCGCCACGCCTGCCGTGAAAGTTGCGGAACGGTATCCCAGGCCAAAGCTTTGAGCCAGGGATCGGCGCCAACGGTAACACCAATGCCCGGATGCAATTTGGTCATCAACGCTGCAATTACTTTTGCAACGTCGGCCTGCGACGCCGCGCGCTCGATGATCGTACCTTGCGCTTCAAGATGGCTAGCGAATGTCTCGACCGCTGCATCGCCAGCCGCTTGCGCGCGCATTGGCAAAGGATGTTGTGGCGGTGATTTCAGCCGCGCTTGTGCAACTGCTTTTCGCCCATCGCCGGGCTCAGCGGACAAGCTCAGTTTGATGCGCGCCATGAATGTATCGCGGCTCATCGGGGCCCACCGCGTTGGTGTTCCAGCCATAGCTGCTGGAACGTGCGACCTTGCGGGGCGGCGAGATCGCGATGCTTGGTCCACCCGCCAGCGCCTGGCAGCCAGCGAAAGGCGCGGGCTTTGCCACCCATCGCGCCCAGCATTGCAACACCGATCCGCATGACCCGATGATAGAGTCGCGGGCGGCGCGCCAATACCGCCCAGGCCGCTAGACTTAAGCGCTGAATAGCCGAGCCTTGGCGGGCTTCGAATTCGGCTTCACGCCAATGGCGCATCAGGTCTGGCAGTGGAATTTTGACCGGACACACGTCGGCACAAGCGCCGCAAAAGGTCGATGCTCCCGCCAAGTGCGCCGTCTCGGCAACGCCCGCGAGCCCTGGCATCAGGGCCGCTCCGATGGGTCCTGGATAAACCGTGCCGTAAGCGTGGCCGCCAACTGCGCCATAGACCGGGCAATGGTTCATGCACGCGCCGCACCGGATGCAGCGCAGGATGGGCCGCATCTTGCTGGCGAGCATTTCAGATCGGCCGTTGTCTAAAATCACGATGTGGACCGCGTCTGGGCCTTCGCTTTCGCCCGGCCGGCGCGGCCCGGTGGTGAAGGTCACATAAGAGGTTGCATCCTGTCCCGTCGCCGAGCGTGGCAGTAGGCGTAGCAACGTTGCCGCATCGGCAAGCGTCGGCAAGATTTTGTCGATCGCCGAGATGACGACGTGGACTTTGGGCAGAAGCTGCGTCAGGTCGCCGTTGCCTTCGTTGGTGACGATGATCGAAGAGCCTGTCTCGGCGATTAAAAAATTTGCGCCCGTGATGCCAACGTCGGCTAAGAGGAATTTTTGCCGCATGATCTGGCGCGCTTCGGCGACAAGATCCGCTGGCTCGTTGAAAACGCGATCGGCGGCCAAGTGCGTGTGCGCTTCGCGAAATCTTTTTTCAACGTCGGCGACGGTCAGATGAATGGCCGGCGCGATGATGTGGCTCGGCGCCTCGTCTTTCAGCTGAATAAGGTATTCGCCAAGATCGGTCTCGACAACATTTATTCCGGCCGCTTCGAGGTAATGATTGAGGCCGATCTCCTCAGACACCATTGATTTGCCCTTGGTGACGAGACGGGCTCCAGCCGTTCTGCAGATCTCCAAAATGGTCGCGCGCGCTTCATCGGGTGTGGTGGCCCAGTGCACTTTCGATCCGGCTGCGATCGCGCTTTTTTCGAACGCTTCGAGATAGTGGTCGAGGTGTGCGAGCGTGTGGTCTTTGATGATGCGCGCCGTCTCGCGCAGGTCTTCGAATTCCGGCAAATCGGCTTTGGCGCGGGCGCGGTTGGCGGCAAGGCCCGTTGGTAATTCAGCCAGTGCCGATTGCAGGCCCTTGTTGGCGAGTGCGTCCGTCGCGCGTCCTTTGAACAAGGTGATCGGTTTGCTCATGCCGCACCCTTGGTGATCGGCGGCGATGAAAGTTCACCAGCCAGCACTTCCGCGACGTGGCGGCACGCGATCGCAGCACCCGAGCGGTTGAGCTTGCCGGCCATGTTCAACAGGCAGCCGAGATCGCCGCTGAGCAGGAGGTCGGCCCCGGAGGCTTGCGCGTTGGCGGCTTTGCGTTCGACGATGGCATTCGAGATGTCGGGGAATTTGATCGAGAACAGGCCGCCGAAACCGCAGCATGTTTCGCAATCGGCCATCTCGCGCAGCTTAAGTCCTTCGACCTTCGACAGCAGCGCGCGGGGTTGCGACTTGATGTGCAACTCGCGTAAGCCAGCGCAGCTGTCGTGGTAGGTGACCGTGCCGTCGAAGCGGCCTGGAACGGCTGCCAGTTTGCGCTCGTCGTGTAGAAACGACATGAGCTCGAACACGCGGCCGGCGAAGAGATTGGCTTGTGCCTCATCGGGCGTACCGGCAAGCAAGCGCGGCACGTGAATTTTCAATTGCCCCGCGCACGATCCCGACGGCACGACGACATAGTCGCAGTCTGCAAATGCTTTGACGGTTTGCTGGGCGAGCGCGACGGCATCGGCGCGGTCACCGGAGTTGTAGGCCGGTTGTCCGCAACATGTTTGTCCGGTCGGCACCACGACGTCGCACCCCGCCAGTTCGATCAGCCGCGCTGCGGCAAAGCCGACCGACGGGCGCACCAAGTCGACGAGACAGGTCACGAACAAGCCGGCTTTTGGCCTGTCCTGCGAAGTTAGGATGGTCATGGCGGCAGCGGGCCTTTTTCGCGCGCGCAAAGAGCGGAGTTTTTCACCTTGAAGATATCGATAAGGCCTGCCGGGAGGCAGTGCAAGGTATCTACGGGCTGCAAACAACGATGGCGGACCTGTTATGCGCGCACGGAGGTCGTCAGCGGCGACGGGACACCTCGAAATCAAGGCTCGAACGCGCTAAGCGGAGGGCCCGAACGGATTGCTAACAAGGCGGCGCGGCAAAGCGGATGACTAATCCTGTCCTTATCGAGGTCACGCGCGGACTGCTCATCGAAAGCTTGCATCGCGGCTGCATTGCCGTTGCAGACGCTGATGGTCATATCGTCGTCGCACTGGGTGACGTTGCGGCACCAGTCTATCCCCGTTCGGCGGTCAAGGCGCTGCAAGCGCTGCCGCTGATTGAGACGGGCGCGGCCGACGCGCTGGCGTTTAACAACAGTCATCTGGCACTTGCGGGGGCGTCACATACGGGCACGGAGCACCACGTCGCGGTGGCGCGCGAGATGCTGGCACGCGCAGGCCTTGATGAAGGCGTGCTCGCGTGCGGCGTCCATCCGCCCCTCGACGAGGCGGCCGCGCGCGCTTTGTGGGTGACAGGCGCGCGGCCGGGAGCGCTGCATCACAACTGTTCGGGCAAGCATGCTGGAATGCTCGCAACCGCCCGTCACATGAAAGAAGACATCGACGGCTATTGGGAGCCAGACCATCCGGTGCAACAGCGCATTCGCGCCGTTCTGGAAGACGTCGCGGGCTCGCCCCTGCCCGCAAACGTTTGCGGGATAGATGGTTGTTCGGTGCCAAACTATGCGATGCCAGCACAAAATTTGGCGATTGCATTTGCCCGGCTGTTCACCGGCAAAGGTCTGTCGCTTGGCCGGCACGCGGCGGCGTATGCCATGTTGCAGGCCGCGTGGGCCGAACCGGAATTGGCGGCCGGTATCGGGCGGCTCGACACGAAAGTGCTGTCGGCGTTTAAGGGCGATGTTTACGTCAAGACCGGCGCTGAAGGCGTTTACGCGGGCGTTTTTCCGCACCTCAAGTTGGGCTTTGCGTTGAAAATCGACGACGGCGCGAGCCGCGCGGCGGACGCCGTCACGAGACTACTCGTTGAAGCCTATGTGCCAGCGGCGCGCGGCAAATTTCCGCTGAAGACTCTGAAAAACGCGCAATCCAAGGATGTCGGCGTCGTGCGCGCGTCGCAGACTCTGGCCGTCGCGCTGCGTTGAATGCGCGGTGCTACACTGCGACGTTGCCGTTCAACATCAAACGTCCGCCAGCGTGCGGTTCGCGCGCGAGATCGGGTCCAGACACGACACCAAAGCTCATCGTTCTGATGGCGCCGTCTTTTGTTTCACAGATCAAGTTATTGGCGATGAGGCACGTTCCAGCCATCGCCGAAGAGGTCACTGAAATGCCAACGCGCGCGCGGCGAATGACGTTGCCGGTGACTGAGACGTCGCGCATGTACGTGCCCCAACCGATTTGAATGCCGACGGTCGGCGCGCCTTCAATGGTGTTGCCGATCACCACGGCGTCGGCCTCGACGCCAATGCCCTCGCCGCGCTTGTCTTCCGCTTCGTGCTCGCGGCGGAACAGGTTGCGAATGAGGTTGCCCTGGATAACCGCGAGGCGGCCGCCTTCTTTAAAGTTGGTCACCGAAATTCCAGATGCCGCGCCATCGATCATGTTGTTGGCGATCACAGCGCCCTGGAAACCGAACTCTGAATAAATGGCGACCTCGCCGAGGCGTTCGCAACTGTTGCCCAGAATTTGGATGTTGCTTGCAGCGTTGCCGCGTACTGCGCTGAAGGAACAATCGGAAATGCGGTTGCCTTCGACCATCACGCTGCCCGCGCGAAAAACGTTGATGCCGTTGCCGTACTCGCCGGTGCCGCCAGCGGCATTGCGGATTTTCGATATGCGATTGCCGGAGACGATGCTGCCATCTTCACCCAGCTGCGTGCGCCAAATCTGTATGCCGTTGTTGCCGCAATTGCTGACGGCGTTGTCGGTAATCTGAAGCCCGGTAGAATCGATGCTTTTGATCCCAGCGTCCAGAACGTCGCTGATAGTGGTGCGCGAAACGCGGCCGCCGCAGGCGATCGCCATGAGGCCGTTGAGCGTGCCGTTGCGCACTTCGACGTCGTCGATCACGATATCCTTGCAACGCGATAGCACGAGCAGGCCCGGGCCACGCGCAGCATCCTGGACTTTGAATGCGCCGTCGATGACAAGACTTTGCACGACCGCGCCGTCGCACTTGTCGCCCGTTAGAAATGCTGGCCCGCCTAAAAATTCTAAAACGGTCCGGCGCGCCGAGCCGATCAGCCGCGTGCCAGATCGCAAGCGCACATCGCTGATGCGGAAACGTCCGGCGGGGAGGTAAAGGGGCAGGTCTTTTTCTGCCGCCTCATCGATAGCGGCTTGTAGGCCTAAGCTTTGATCGCGCTCTGAATTGGCCTCCAGCGCGGCGGCCAGATCCGGCACCGACGCGCGGGCGGCTTCCCGCACCGGACTTTTGTCGGGCGCTGGGGCGGCCCCCGCTGCGGCTAAGGTTGCCGACGCGCCGAACCCGACGCTGGCAGCCAATAGGGAACGGCGGTTGACGGTCATGGGTAAAGCCTCCTGGACGAGACATGAAGGAAGCAAGGTGCGCGCCAAATTTGACCAGCGTTAATCTTTTAGGGCGCCAGTCGAGGTGCCAGTTGGCTAGCCAGCGCTGAGATGCACACTGCGATGATTTCAAGAGCGCCTGTCACGGCCGCTTCGTAACTCAAGCTGCTGTCGGAAAACTCATATGGAATATGGATAAATCCGGTGGCCGGACCGGCGCTTGCCGCCGTCTCGGCCAGATCAAGCGAATGGTAAAGAACCGCGTTGCAGAGGTAGCCGCCCGCGTCATCTGACACCTCTGCTGGGAAACCTAGCTGCCGAAGCCGGGTCACGATGTCCCGCGTTGGGACCGTCACGGGACGTAAATCAGGTCCGCTAGGGCAAATCGTTTGGGATGCTGGAATGTGCCCGTGTGCATCCAGCGTCAGGCTGCAAGCGTTGCGCGCATGACTTTCGATGCGAAAGCCGCTGGCTGATTTCGCCACGCCGAAATGCAAAACCAAGACCGGGTTGTGATGATTGCGCAGTTGGTTAATTCGGCGCGGTGCTGATTGCCAAACGGTCTCTAAGATTTCTGTTTCGAAGTCAATCGTTGCAAATTTTACGCGCGCCCGCTTCGCCAACTCTGGCACCAGCCTCTCCGTCACGTTGTCAGGAACGCCCGGAAACGAGCCAAAGCCCGTTAATAGAATGACGGGACGATCGTGACTTGGCTTGTTAGATGGCGCGCGCATCAGGCCATCATAACGCAAAAAGAGGTGAGAACAGCATCACGCCGTTCCCACCTCTTTGCTGACGTCCGACCCGAGATACGCTTCGACATTCGAGACGTTAAGCAGCTCTCTACTTCGACGAGTGACCAGACCCGTAGAGACCCACATTCAAAACAATCAGTGGTGGTCCGCTTCGACGCGTTACCAGTCCGCGAATGCACCACGAATTCTATCTGTAACCTGCTCGACTTCGACGAAATACCAAACCCGCAGAGCAGCGGTTCGACCTTTAAGCGGGGCTCCAATTCGACGCGTTACAAACCCGTGGAGCATCCCATTCCAGTAGATAACGGAACTACATGACAGTTATTTCCATGGGCTCGGCCGGACGCTGTGGATAACCTGAAATCGCCTTTGCGATCATCTTGTTAGTTTTCGAGCGCCATCAGTTTCATGATCTGATCGACGGCGAGTGTGGGCATTAATCGGCCATCAGCAACATCGGCTTCGATAGCTGGCATTTGTGCAGCGACCGCTGGATTGGCTTTGACGACGCCCATCAGACGTGCCTCGAGCATATCTCGCATCCAGCTGACCGCTTGGCGTTTGCGCCGGGCCGAGAACTCGCCCGTGGCGGTCATCTTGGCGCGATACTCGAGAATTTTGTCCCACAGCTCTTGCAAGCCCCGGTTGTCGCGCCCCGATACGGTGACGACGGGGGGAAACCACGTCGCGCCATGGGGGGTGAAAATCTGCAACGCGGCGCGATAATCGTCGGCCGCGCGCTGGGCGCGCATCATGTTATCGTCGTCGGCCTTGTTGATCGCGATCATGTCGGCCAGCTCGATGATGCCTTTCTTGATGCCCTGCAAATCATCGCCCCCGCCGGCCAACAGCAGAACGAGGAAGAAATCGACCATATCGGCGACAGCAACTTCAGATTGCCCGACGCCTACTGTTTCGACGATGATGACGTCAAAGCCCGCAGCTTCGACCAGTGCCATGGTTTCGCGCGTCTTGCGGGTGACGCCGCCCAGCGTTCCAGACGATGGCGAGGGCCTGATGAAAGCGCCTTTGGCTTGGGCCAGCTCGCTCATGCGGGTTTTATCGCCGAGAATTGAGCCGCCGGTGCGCGTCGAGGTCGGATCAACAGCGAGCACGGCGACCTTGAGGCCTTGGCCAACGAGGTTCATGCCCAACTGATCGATCGTCGTTGATTTGCCAACGCCGGGCACGCCGGTGATGCCAACGCGCAGAGCGCCGCCCGTTTTCGGCAACACGCCTTGTAGCACGTCCTGGGCCAAACGGCTGTGATCGCGATTGGAGCTTTCGGCCAGCGTGATCGCGCGCGCCAGCATCGTCCGGTCGCCCGTCAGGATGCCGGAAATATAATCTTGCGCTGGAATTTTTAAGGTTGGTCGCGTTGAGGCCGTCATAACAACAGATCTTTCGTGGCGGGCTTGAGCTACAACCGCTGTTTGCAAGGCGCAAACCATGGGGCCGAACGGCAATCACCCGCAAGCCGGGATTTTGCCGCTGTTGGCTGTTAAGTGAAGGCGGCAATTTGGAGTTGTTGCGGCCTTCAGCCCGGCTCCCTAAACTGCGACGAGTTCCTGGCCCAACGGTCAGGCTCAAGAGGCGGGGAGCCTATCGATGGCCATTTTAACACCGAAAATTTTGCATCGTCTGCATAAGCCGTTCGGACTTGCCACTTTGGCGCTCGTGTTGGCTGTGGCCGGCTGCGGCCAGCCGCCGCCCAAAGCGCCCTCATCTAGTTCAGCGCCAACACAGGGTGCGCCCGCGCCGGCGACGGAGCCATCCGGTGGCAGCAGCACCCAGCCCCCGCCCGAAAAACCCAGATCGGAAGCGCCTGTTGACGCTCCCGCGCCAGGTCAGCCGGCAGGGCAGCCGAAGTCTTTGGACAAACAGGCGACCGCGCCGTCCTCAGACAGCGAACGTACGCGCAGCCTGGATATAAAAAGAGCCAAGCCGCCGGCACCAACTGCCGAAGCCCCTATCGGCGCGGCCCCACCGCCGGTCGTCGAGCGAGACAATGACGAACTGCAGCGCGAGACCCGAGCGCGCGAAGAGAAGTTCAAGCGCGAACTCGAGGAAATGCGCGCCCCAGATGGGGACGGTACTCAATACCAGATGACCGATCGCGAGCGGCAACAGAAACAAGCCGGCGGCAAACACGAAGACGGTTCCGCAGGCTCGAGCGGCGGCGGCCCAGCCGGTTCGGCGCAGCCACCGCCTCCACCCCCCGCACCCGCGACCGCCTCAAAACCCGATAACGCGCCCGTTGCTGCCAAGCGCGATGCAGCGGCTGCGGCCGATAATCCGATGTATGACGTCATGCCGGTTTTCTACGGCACCGACCGGGCCATCGAGCCAGATCCCAAGCGCTTGGCATTTGGCTCGGAACGCGGCCACAAACTCCAGCTCGGACGCGCGCTCGTCACTGTGCCGCTGAGCCACAAAGTGCCATCCGTCGAGCGCCCGTGGGTGGTCGAGGTGCCCTATTTCAAGCTCAAGATCTACGAGGAAAAAGAAGACAACACGAAGCACTTCACACTGCAGGAAATCAGCGCGCTGACGAAGGAGCAAATGCTGGCGCTCGTCAAAGAGCGGCTGGCGAAATCGGTCAATTTTAAGGACCACGCGTTTGTTTTCGTGCATGGCTTCAATACGTCGTTCGACTATGCGCTCTATCGCACGGCACAGATTGCTTACGACTTGAAGTTCGACGGCGCGCCCTTCGTCTATAGCTGGCCTTCGGGCGGTAAAGTCGCAAGCTACACCTACGACCGCGGCAGCGCCGAACAGGCAGAACCGCACTTGGCTGAATTCCTCGATCTCGTCGTCAAACAGACCGGCGCTAAGTCGATCAGCCTTATCGCCCACTCGATGGGCAACGAGCTGTTGCTGCGTGTCATGGAGCATATGAAACCCGTGACGCCCTCTGGCGTCTCGATCAGTCAGGTGATCCTGGCCGCGCCAGACGTCGATCGCGACAAGTTCAATATCATCGCGCGCGAGATCACGAGTTTGGCCAAGGGCGTCACGCTCTATGCCGCCTCTAACGACCGGGCGCTTGGGTATTCGGCGCGCTTTTGGGGCGGTGTGCCGCGCGCTGGCGATGTGCCAGCTAGTGGGCCGCTGATTGTTCCGGGCGTCGATACTATCGATGTAACGTCGCTATCGACCGACAGCTTGGCGCTCAATCATTCAAGTTATGCCGAGAACAATGCCCTGCTGAACGATATTAAACTCCTGCTGCAGACAGGCGAGCGGCCACCAGACAAGCGCATCCCGATTCTGGAGAAAGTGACGATCCCGGGCGGCGATTACTGGCGCTACCCGAAGGTTCACTGAACGCCGACCATTTCGCGATCTAAGGCCCCAACTCTCAATCAATTCTAAACCAGTGTCCCATAATGTGACGATGATATTAAAGTTGTCACGGTGTGGAGTTGGCTATGGAACGTCAGCGATTTGGCAGGTTTGACGGGCGCTTCGCGCTCATCGAAATCGCGATTTTGTTATCGGGATCGCTGATGCTTGCCAGTGCGAGCGGGGCTCGGGCCGCAGAGGCGTTTTTGTGCGGACCAGATAAAGTCGTCTACGTGCGCTCGGAAGATCTTGAAGCCCGCAAACATTCCGACCCGTGCATTGCCGCCTACTTTGGTATCAAAATCGGCGATCCCGTTAAGCTCGCGGCGCCTGATGTCAACCTAGTGGCACAACCAGCAATCGCCGGTGCAGTGCCTGCAGTAGCTGCACCTATTCCAAAAACAAAAGCCGCCGTCGCGCTCAAGACGCTGACCGACAAAGATATGCCGCAGCGTGCCATCCGTTTGGCTTCGCGGGGACGTGTGGTGCGTTCGGTCGTCAGCGCGTCGGGAACCGATTATCGCAACATCCACGTGCTCAACGCGCAAGACAGCGAAGAAGAATGGTTTCGCCATACGCGTTGATGCGCCAGTCGGCGATCATGAGCCGCTGCCGGGTAACGAAATTTCAGACTAACCTCACTTCCCCTTTGTCATCCGGTCATCCCCAATGAGTATGCCACGCTTGCGAAACGCTGGAAGATTGCTGCCGCAGATGGCGCGCATGGCGGCACTGTTGTCAGCCGTTGTGGTACCGCCTGCACAGGCACAAGATATTCTGCCGGGTACCGCTTATGCGATGGCCGTAGTGTTCTCGCGCGGCCTGGCCGATGAGCCAACGGCGACGGATCTGAAGCCTTCCGACGTTGTTTCGGCTGCCGACGATCACATTGCGCCAAAAGTCCAAAATTGGATCATGCGCCAGATGATCAGTCATAAAGAGGCTCCAGTTAATCTCGCCCTTGCCGGCGGCGAAGCGGTCCAAGTCGCGCGTCCCGAACCAGCTGCCGATGCGGCCCCCGCCGCCGAACCACTAGCTCCAATACCCGAGCGGGGCCACGCCGATCCTAATTTCGACAGATGGCAGCGCGACGCGAATGAAAAGTTGACGCACGAAGTCGATCAGACCAAGCGCAAGGAAAATCCGCTGGCGCTCGCCCATCCCGACAGCTTTGTCGTCGCCTGCGAGGCCGGTTGCCGCTACCCGAAGGACCACATCATCTATATGGTTCTGAAATCCGCCGCCTCGACGCGGCGGTTGGACGTGGCGTCAAGCGACGTCGCTCAGGTCGGCACACCGTTGCAAAGTGCCCAAGCGCCAGCTGTGGAAGAAGTAGGAAGCTTGCCGTGCATTGCGGGCTGTTACGACAGCGAGCAACCAAAGAAGCGTCAAGTTGTGAACAATGCGGATGCCCGCGACGGCGTGAGGCCGGGTGTGGTGTTGGCTTCGCTTGTGACGACATCTTCTACCCCTGAGCCCGCAAGCCTGCTGCCTCGGTCGTATCAAACGCACGGATCAATTCGGAACCCTGACGCCGAAATAGTCAAACGCAAAGGCAGTCTTGTAGTGCGCTCGCGCCGCCTGACCCGTCAGTTGGCGCAACATGCAAAGACCGAACGCCTGCAACGCGCTGGCTTGCCGGGCCGCCATTTTGAAAAAGTTACGCGCATCGGAAATCCGGCCCATAACATCCGTCGTGTGACAAACATCGCCTACCGCTTTCACCGCTGACACGCCCTGCGGCGTCGAATCGTCAACGAATTTTTAACGCTGTACGCGCACAGTCGTACCAGTATCGTCCAGCGTTGAAGGTTCCAGTCATGCGTAATGCAACCCTTTCTTGGGTTTCGATGGCACTTGCCGTCGCGTTTTCTTTGCCCGCCGCCGAAGCCGCTTTTGCCGATACTTCGGCAGATGGATCGCCGCCGGATGCTTCGCCTGCCCGCACGAATCCAACAACAGGTGGTGGCGGCGGTGGTGGTGGTGGTGGTGGCACGCAGGGTAAAATTATCCGCAACCCCGACGATAGCTCGACGCCGGATTTTCCCGCATCGAGCCGCCTTGTGCGCGATATCGTGGCCACCCGCCCGAACGAGGATTTGATTATTTGTATCGCGGGTTGCCGTCCCGGCCAGGACAGAGTGATCTATGCGCAGCCATTGGATCGGCAAGCTTTGCCAAAGCCGGCGCCGGTCTCGGAGTTCGAACAAAAAGACGCGCCCAAGCCTGAAGCAGCGGCCGCTGCCGCGCCGTCTCCTACTGCTCCTGCTGACGACAAGAAGAATGCTGAAGCCGTCGTGGTCCCAGTGATAGGCCCAGTGATGAGCCCAGTGTTAGGCGCAGTGCCTGGGGCCGCCGCTTCAGATGACAAAAAAGTGGCAACACCGGCTGAGCCAGCAGCCGCTGGCCCGCACTCAGGCGAGATGCCCGTGCCAGCCCAAGCAAGCGATGTTAAACCGGCTGGCGACGTCAAATCCGAAATGGTGCCGACATCGTCTGGCGACGCCATGAAAGACGCAGCCGCGACGATGAAGAGCATTCGGTTCGGCAGCCCTATGCATTCGCACGTCCCGGCAACGGCCAAGCCGCCCGAGCCTGCGGCAAAAGCTCACTAACAAGCGGTAACAAATATCAGCGGATCAGCGCCATCACGTCGGCGTAGGTCGCGACCTTGTAAACCAAGCTGTTCTTGATGAAGTAAAGCCACTCAAGCTTTTCCGTCTGCGCCAAGTCCTCTGGCGTGATGGCGTAAAGCTCGTCGTTGAGAACGTATTGGAAGTCAACGGCCGTGCCCTTTGCGTCATCGCCAAGGTATTTCCAGCTGCCTGGTTCAGGCAGGCGGCTGGCGGCCGATTTACTGAACACGACATCGCGCAGCGCTTCAGGCGAAAGTTCGCCTCTTTCGATGGCTTCGACAGCGGTCTGGACAAAGCCGATCTGCACGAGGCCTGAGCAAATATATTCATTGGGCGGTTGCCAGGCGCGCTGGTGATATGCCTGCACCGTCTTTTCCTTGGTGCTCATTTTGGATTGCACCCCGAACCAAATATTTCTGACGATCCGCCACACGGTCCAGTAGTCGTAGCTGTCTTTGATTTTATCGAGCAGCACGCCGCGCACGCGGGCCTGGCGCGCGTCGTTGAACCAATCGCGCTTCAAGCGCTTGATGGCAACGTACGAGCTTTTGTTTTCAGCGTAATCGGCAAGCTTGGTGAGATCGACACCGCTGGTGCCGGCCTCGATCACGAATGTGCCGGAAATTCCTTGGTCGAATTGCGCGCCCGTGTAGACGAGCGCTGCGTGCGAGAAAGCGGAACTTGTCGCCCAGCGGATCAGCGATGATGCGATGTCGCCAGAGCGGCGGGTCAGAACCACGTCGGCCCGATTGAGATATTTGCCAGCGAGGAATTCTTCGACGGGTTTGGGCCAGACGTCGTCAAATGCTTTGCCGGGCGCTGCGGCTGCAGCCTTCGCGGCCTTTTCTTTTGGCGAGGGTGGCGATAGCGCCAACGCCGTGCCGGCAGTTGCGGCCGCGATCAGCACACAACCCAGCAGTCCCCACACTACAGATCTTTTCATAACCCAACGCGCCCCATACGTTCCCCGACGTGTCGACGGCGGCAATGCCACCTCGCCCGGGCATGCTATCGCATCTGTAAGACGAGGTTCAACGAATGGGCGATCTCGTGCGTTGAAACAGTCGTATTCAATATCGCTGTGTGTCCCAGGTGCCATCGAACGCACGCAAGCTCCGCTGTCAGGGGTAGAATTTTGCTAGGCAAAATAGAGGGTTGGAGGAAGGTTGAAGATCCAGGCGAAAACATCGCAGCGTTTATCTGTGCGGGCGTCATTTTGTCCGTCGGCGGTGTTTTGCCATGCTCGTCGGGTGCTTTCGGCATGATGAAGCTTGGAAAATTCGGCATTTGGATCGCCAGCTTGGCCGTCATCGTGGGGTCGGGTGTGGCCGGGGCGGCAGACTTTACCGCCCGGCAAGTGACGGAAACGCTGTTTCATCGCGACGCGTCTGCCGCTCCGGCCGACTTCCACGGCAAAGACTTGAGCTTTCTCGATCTCGCGGGTCTAGACTTTCATGACGCGGAACTTTCAGGCGTCAATTTTTATGGTGCCGATTTAAGCAATGCATCTCTCAGGGGCGCTCGCCTCGCTGGCGCGCGCCTCGATGCCAGCAAATTAACGCGGACGGATCTATCGGATGCCGATCTGCACGGCGCAACGCTGCTGTCGATCATGGTCTTCAGCACGATCGAACCTAATAGTTTGGATGCGCCGAATTTTGCCAATGCCAATCTGCGCGGCGCGCATATTGCAGCCCGCCTCGATGGCGCAAACTTCCGGCATGCTGATTTGTCGAGTGCCAGGCTCGGCCAATTGATTGCAACGTGGGGATCCTATCGCCCGCGGGCGGTTTTCAATGGCGCAGACTTTAGCGATGCCAACTTGAGCGGCGCGGATCTGAGCAAAGCCGTGTTGCAGTTCACACATTTTGTCAAAGCCAACTTGACGCGCGCCATCCTCGCCGATTGTGATCTGACGAAGGCCGATTTCAGCGGCGCCAATTTTTCCGGCGCCGATCTGACGGGCGCAGATTTCGACGGCGCGATCTTGTCAGGCGCGACCGGTCTTGAGACGGCGATGGGCATATCGACGGCTAAAAACCTCGATAGAGCCGTGCGCTAGCGAACGGCTCGCCATCTGGCGCATGCCGCGCGACGGATTTGCACGATGGCCCCGTTCTACTCAGTGATCGGCGTGCTTTGAACTTTCTCCCCCGTGAGCTTGATCCCCGCCATCCCGATTTCATAGGAGACGTTTCGATGATGAAAATATCGCGCAAGCTCGCTTTAGCCATCGGCCTTGCTGCTGTCATTCCAGCCACCTTTGCCATCGCCGCCACAGTGCAGCACGCTGCCTGG
>JANLPU010000067.1:0-40392 GCA_031367425.1 Hyphomicrobium sp. | reverse complement strand
GGGCTCCGCCCTCCCTCCGTCAGCCCACCCCCGGCGCATTCTCATCCTGATTGACGCTGGCTCTCATCTTGATTGTCGCGCGGCAGACAGTATCCAGGTGCTAATGCCGAGGTGGTCGCCGCGACCGTGGTGACGCCGCTCGAGCAGCAGATCAACGGTGTCGAGCATATGCTGTTCATTTCGTCGAATTCGACGGGCGATGGCCGGTTCTCGATTTCTGTGACGTTCGATCTGGGTACAAACCTCGACACCGCGCAAGTCCAAGTTCAGAACCGCGTTGCGATCGCCCAGCCAAGATTGCCGCAAGACGTGCGCAACATCGGCGTCACGGTCGCCAAGGCGTCGCCCGACTTGATGATGGTCGTGCACTTGTTTTCGCCCGATAAATCTCGCGACACGCTGTTTATCTCGAATTACGCCAACTTGACCGTGACGGACACATTAAGCCGGCTTGATGGCGTCGGCTCAATCACCGTTTTCGGCGGGCGCGATTATTCGATGCGTGTCTGGCTCGATCCGGACCGGCTGCAATCTCTGGCAATGACGACGAGCGATGTCGTGTCAGCGCTGCAGCGGCAGAACGTGCAGGTCGCAGCCGGGATTTTGAACCAGCCGCCGGTTGATAAGCAGGGCGCGTTCCAGATATCTGTGCAGACCCTCGGTCGGCTCACGGACCCTGCTGAATTCGGCAACATCGTCGTCAGCGTGAACTCCTATCTCGATAAGGACCCAGCGGTGGGGCTGGGCATTTTTCAATTGCCCGGCTCGAACGCCATCGCCACCGCGGCCGCAATTAAAAAGACGATGGACGATCTGTCGAAAAACTTTCCAGATGGCGTGAAGTACACCATCGTCTACAATCCGACCGACTTCATTCAGCAATCCGTCGACGCAGTTGTGCGCACCATCTTCGAGGCCGTCGCCCTCGTCGTGCTTGTTGTTGTCGTGTTCCTGCAAACGTGGCGGGCAGCGATCATTCCGATTGTCGCGATCCCGGTTTCGCTGATCGGCACATTCTTTTTCATGAGCCTGTTTGGCTTTTCTTTCAACAATCTCTCACTCTTTGGTCTGGTGCTCGCGATCGGCATCGTCGTCGACGACGCCATTGTCGTGGTCGAAAACGTCGAGAGAAATATCGCGTTAGGGCTATCGCCGCGCGACGCGGCCTACAAGACGATGGAAGAGGTCGGCTCGGCGCTGATTGCGATTGCTCTGGTATTGACTGCGGTGTTCGTGCCGTCCGCTTTTATCACCGGCATCAGCGGTCAATTTTATCAGCAATTCGCGCTGACGATTGCTGGCGCGACCTTCATTTCGCTGATCGTATCGCTAACGTTGTCGCCCGCGGCATGCGCGCTGTTGTTAAAGCCGCACGATAAAGACGCCTCTCCCACATGGTTCATGCGGCCGATCAATGGCTTCTTCGCGCTGTTCAACTGGTCGTTTGAAAAATTGTCGGCTGGTTACGGTTGGCTCGTCTCGAAGCTGGTGCGAATGGCTGTCGTTGTCCTGATCGTCTACGCTGTGGTAATCGGTTTGGGCGCCAACGAATTCCGCAAAACGCCCATTGGCTTCATCCCGCAACTCGACGGCGGTTATCTGATCACCGTTGCGCAATTGCCAGCTGCCGCGTCACTGGCGCGAACCGATGCGGTCAACCGCCGTATTGTTGAATTGGCACTGGAAGTTCCAGGCGTCGCGCACGCAGTCAACATCGTCGGATTTTCCGGCGCGACGCGCACCAATGCGTCCAATGCCGGAGCCGTGTTTGTCACCTTGGACCCCTTTGAGTCGCGCGCGCTCGATCCCCAGAAGTCAGGGCCCGCCATTCAAGCCGCGTTGTTTGCAAAATTTTCAACGATCCAAGAAGCCCTTGTGCTTGTTATCGCGCCGCCCTCGGTGCGCGGCATCGGCTCGTCGGGCGGTTTTCGCATGATGGTGCAGGATTGCGGCGGCAACGGACCAGTCGCCTTGCAAGCAGCGGTCGGTGCGATGATGGGCAAAGCGGCGCAAAACCCCAAGCTCAAGCAGGTCTTCTCGTTGTTTGAAACGTCGACGCCGCAGCTTTATCTCGAGATCGACCGCCCTAAAGCCCAGATGCTCGGCGTCAACATTTCCGAAGTTTTCAGCTCGCTGCAGACGTATCTAGGCTCAGCTTACGTCAACGATTTTAATTTGCTGGGGCGGACGTACCGCGTCGTCGCGCAGGCCGACAGTGACTTTCGCTTGACCAATGACGACGTTCTCAAGATCAGGGTTCGCAACGACAAGGGCGATGTCGTTCCGCTTGGCTCATTCACGACATTGAAGAATGTGTCGGGTCCAGCGCGCGTGCCGCGTTACAACTTGTATCCGGCCGCTGCGCTCGATGGTTCGGCAGCCCCTGGTTTTTCGCAAGGTCAAGCGATTGACGAAATGCAGAAGCTTGCAGCTGAAACTTTGCCGCCAGGGTTCAGCTATGAGTGGACAGATCTTGCATTCCAGCAAATCCGCGCGGGCAATACTGCCGTGTTTGCGTTCGCTCTCGGCGTCGCGTTCGTGTTTCTCGTTTTGGCCGCGCAATTTGAAAGCTTGACGCTGCCGCTGGCTGTCATCTTGATCGTGCCGATGTCGCTCATCGCGTCGATCACCGGCGTGCTGCTGCGGGGGCAAGACAATAATATTCTGACGCAAGTTGGCTTCATCGTTCTCATCGGCCTGGCAGCCAAGAATGCCATCCTAATTGTCGAATTTGCAGAGCAATTGGAAAAGCAAGGCCGCGACAGGTTCGCGGCTGCGACCGATGCTGCACGCTTGCGTATCAGGCCCATTCTCATGACGTCGCTGGCATTCATTCTAGGAGTGGCGCCGCTGGTGTGGGCGACGGGCGCTGGTGCCGAGCTGCGGCAAGCTCTGGGCACAGCGGTTTTCTCAGGCATGATCGGCGTGACGATTTTCGGCCTCATCTTCACGCCGGTGTTCTATGTCATCTCGCGCTGGATCGCGTTGAAGAGTAGACGCCAGCCAGCAGATCTTTCGGAAACGCTTGCCGTTGTCCCGCATCAGCCGACGACGTGAAGATGAACCAAGAATAAGCGGCGTTTGAATTGCTTCAGACGCCGCAGCAGTGTCAATTCGATCGTTGAATTACTTTGCGGGTGTGCGATCGGGGCTAGTAGCTTCAGGCGAGCGATCAGAAGTTTTTCCCGCCGGTTGTGCATCGGGTACAGGCTGCTGAGATGGCGTATTCGCTTGCGACATCTGCACTAAGCCGTTGGTGCACCCGGTTTGGAACTCATCTGCGGACACTTTGCCGTCGCTGTTCGTATCGACTTTTTTGAAGTCCTTGGTAAAAGGTTTTGCCTTGTCCATTGCAACATCGCCCGTCTCGCCATCGGAAGCCTGGCTCCAAAGCGTGTCGCACTGAAACTTTGTCAACTTCATATCGGCTGGCGAGTTCGCGCCCGCTGGCGGGTTGGTATCGGCATATGCCGCTGCCGCCATAACGCCAGCGAGAATGCCGGTGGTTGCCATAAAAACTTTTAACATCGTTATTCTCCTTCGAAGTTTGTCTGTGACCGTTCGAGCGAAGAACAGCTTGAAGAGGCAATCGTTCCCCATGCGCTGCAGCAACGATTGTTCGCGCGCGCAGTGCGGTGCTAAATCGAAGACGACATTCTGTTTGGGCGGCTATCCGGCGCGGGCAGACCGCGTCTGTAAACCCATCGTCAACTTAATGTGCTGGTCAGTGGCGGAAGTGAGGGGCACGATGGCCGTTCGATCGTCGCGAATTTGCAAGACGCCGGCGTTGTCGGTGGCGGCGACCAAGCCGCGCGATACCGCGCCTGGGTTCGTTACGCTGATGCGATAAGCTACGCCCTTGTGCCGATAGGTGATTTCGAATTCCTTCCAGTGACTAGGAATGGACGGCGAAATGATCAACGCGTCGCCTTCTTTGCGCACGCCCAGAACGTGTTCGATAGCCGCGCGATATATCCAACCTGCAGCGCCTGTATACCAGGACCAGCCGCCGCGCCCGCGATTTTGCCCGACTGAGTAGACATCTGCGGCGACGATGTAAGGCTCAACGCGATATTTGCGGCTGTCGGCACGTGTGGCGGACAGGTTGATTGGATTGATCATCGAAAGCAGGTCGCCAGCAGCGTCGCCGTCGCCGAGTTCTGCAAGGGCGATGGCGCACCACGCGGCAGCGTGCGTGTATTGCCCGCCGTTCTCGCGAATGCCTGGCGGATATCCTTTGATGTATCCGGGGTCGAGTTTGGTTTGATCGAACGGTGGCGTGAACAACAGCGCCAGGCTTGCGTCGCGATCGATCAGCCGCGCGCGCATTGAGGCCATGGCCTTGCGGGATCGATCGATATTTCCCGCGCCCGATAGAACGCTCCAAGACTGCGCGATGGAGTCGATCTGGCATTCTTCGGCCGTGCTGCTGCCCAACACGCTGCCGTCGTCAAAGTAGCCGCGCCGGTACCACTCGCCATCCCAGCCGTGCTCTTCAATCGCGCGCGCCAATTTTTCAGACGCGTTTTGCCAACGTTCGATCCGCTGTTTATCGCCCAAGGCCTGGGCGTGCGGCAGCATATCTTTGATGCAGGTGATGATGAACCAGCTGAGCCAGATGCTCTCGCCGCGACCTTCGATGCCGACGCGGTTCATGCCGTCGTTCCAATCGCCGCCGCCAAACAAAGCCAAACCATGACTTCCAACGCTCAACGATTTGTCGATGGCGCGCGCGCAGTGTTCGTACACGCTCGCCTGCTCGTCGGATTCAGCTGGCAGGAAATAGACTTCGTGCTCGTGCTCTTTCAGCATCGGCCCGTCGATGAAGGGCACGATCTCGTCAAGCACTCCGAGGTCGCGTGTGGTTTTGACGTAGTGGGCCGTGGCGTAAGCCAACCAAAGGCAGCTATCGGCGATGCGCGTGCGAATGCCGTGTCCCGATGGCGCCAGCCACCAATGTTGCACGTCGCCTTGCGGAAACTGTCGGCCAGCCGCCACAAGCAAGTGGGCGCGCGTCAAATCCGGCTGCGTCATCGCCAGCGCCATCACGTCTTGCAGCTGATCGCGATAGCCGTAGGCGCCGCCGGCCTGATAGAGGCCTGAGCGTCCCCACAGTCGGCACGATAATGTTTGATAAGGAAGCCAGCGGTTGACCAGCAGATCGAGCGCGCGATCGGGTGTTTTGATTTCGATGGTCGAAAGGAAGTCGTCCCAGCCTTGCACGCTCGCTTTAAGCTGAGCTCCGGTGTCGAAACCAGCGAACTTGTCGGCGAGCGCCAAAGCCTCCGTTTTGTTCGCAGCATCGCCAAGCAGTGCGACAATTTCTGCTTCCGAGGCAGCCGGCAAGATGATCTCCGACTGCAGCACCGAGCAGGGATCGTGGCCTGTGCCGACTGTTCCGCGCATGCGGCGGCCGAACGCCAGGCCGGCTGGATTGTCGATCGTACCATCGTGACCGATGAAGTCGCCGCGATCTGCAGTCCAAGCCGATATTTTTCCAGACAGAGTTGCGAAGGCGACGCGTTCTGGAAAGAAGGGATGCCAGGCGTTCTTTGCAGAAATCATCCGGCGCTGACTGTCGAATTCGGTGTTGATGTTGGCGGCCGTTGTTTGCCGCGACGATCCCAGAACCCATTCGACGTAACTCGTCACCGACAAGCGGCGCGGTTTGCCCGAGACATTGCGCAAGGTCAGGCGCGAGACTTTCACCGGATCATCGCCCGCCAGATATTGCTCGAGCACCAATTCAATGCCGCGCGAGGTATGTTCAAAGCGCGTGTAGCCCTGGCCGTGGGCGATAACGTAGGGCGCGGCGTGGTCGCGCAACGGCGAAGCCGTCGGGCTCCATAGCTCGCCCGTTTCTTCGTCGCGCACATAAAAGACTTCGCCCGGTCGGTTGATGACGGGATCATTCGACCACGGGGTAATCTGGCGCTCTTTGCTGTTCGTGCACCATGTGTAGCCGGCGCCCTCGGCGGAAACTTGAAAGCCGAATGTTTTATTGGCGATGACGTTGATCCATGGCGCTGGCGTCGTTTGTCCGCCGTCGAGAATGACGACATACTCCCGCCCATCCTCGCGGAAACCGCCATAGCCGTTGAAAAATTCTAGGTTGCGGGTATCTGCCCGCTCGGTGGAAATTTCCGGCGGCGCCTGCCGGCGTGGAAGTGCGGCAATGACCGGCGCGCGCGACAACAGCCGCGTGACCTGCTCCGTTAACGCCCCGCGCCGGGCGTGGAAAACCGCGCGTGCGGCCGATGGCAGTGCGGCGAGCGTCGCCGGTTGCAGCAAATCGGAGCGCAAGAGATAGACCGAGCCTTTTGAATTGTCGCGTCCAAGCCGGTGTCGGCTCGGCACAGATTGGCAAAGTGTTTCCAAAGCCGTCTGCAGTTCTTGCTGATATGAAGCGGAATGATCGTTGAGGATGACGAGGTCCGCTTCAATGCCTTTGCTGCGCCAGTATTCGTATGCGTGCAGCAATTGGCGCACGAGACCGATGTCTTCGATCTCGTCGATTCTGACCAGAACGATCGGTAAATCTCCAGACACACCGACCGGCCACAGCGCGCCGTACCCGAGGGCACCGGCTTTTAGCGTCGGATCGGAGGCGCGGAAGGCTGGCGAGGCGTAGGCAAGCGCGCCGGCGATTTGCTGGAACAGCATCGCATCGTCAGCGTCGATGCCAAGATGACGGAGTTCCACCAAGCCGTGCGTCCACGCCAGCGTCGCCGAGCGCGAGAACGCCGAGGCGTCTTTATATTTCTCGATCAGCGGCTCTAAAAATTCGCGCTCCTCGGCGACGGCTGTCCAGAACGACAAGCGAACCGTCGAGCGTGGCGGCACGATCAATCTCTGGCGGATAGCGAAAATGGGGTCGAGCACGGAGCCGACCGTACCGTTCAGTGGGCGGCCGTTGATAACCGAAATGGGCGAGGCCAGGGTTCGACCTCTGCCGATGAACTTCGCGCGGTCGGTTTCGTATTCAAAATCGGCCGCTAGCGGTTGATCGCAGGTTACAAATCCGGCGACGCAAATTTTGCGATCATGCGGGCTGCGGCGGCGGCGGTGGGCCAGCAGGTACCCCTTGTCTGCATCGAATGCCGTTTCGACGAACAGTTTGGAGAATGCTGGATGGGCGGCATCGGCGTCAGGCGCGCCCAGCACAAGCTCTTCGTAACTCGTCACATCGATGGTGCGAGGCTTTTTGCCACTATTGCGGAGCGAAACGCGTCGGCATGTCGCGTCGTCTTCCGGCGAGACGATGACGTCGAGCGTCGTGGTCAGGCTGCCGTCGATGCGGTTAAGTTGGACGCGATCTTCCGTGAAGGCAGCTTGCGCACTGGCGGCGTCGATGCCAATAGGCTGATGTCCCGCCGACCATACAGTGCCCGTCGTCCGGTCGCGCAGATAGATAAACGATCCGAGGTTGTCGAGAGTACCGTCGCCCTGCCAGCGCGTGATGGCCAAGCCCTTCCAACGTGTGTAGCCAGAGCCGGCCGCCGTCGTCATGACGCTCAAGCGGCCGTTGCCTAGGAAGTGGCAGTCTGGCGATGCGCCGGAGCGCACGGAAACGCGGCGCACGGCTGCTAACCCGAGTTCGTCGTCGTCTTGATAATCGCGCATGAGCGTTGCACGCGGAACGCGCTTTGGAACGAGACGCGGCGCGCGCTCTTGCAACAACAGCTCGGTTGCTTGCACCATCGGCGAAGCGTGGAAGTGGCGTGCGATCGCGCTATCTAGAACGGTGTTGGCGAGCGCGACGATGGTCATGCCCTGATGATGGGCCATGTAGGCTTTGACGACCTCGTACTTCTCGGAATGGGCGACCCGCGTTGGCGTGAAATCAATCGCCTCGTAGAAGCCGTAGGCGCCGCAACCGCCGAGTTTGGCTAGCTCGTAAAAATTTTCAGCCGCATGATTGGGCGCGACCATGCTGGCCAAACCTGTGGCGTAAGGCGCAATGACGAGGTTCTCGCCTAAGCCTCTTTTTAACCCCAGTTCGGGAACGCCGAAGCTCGAATACTGATACGTGAATTCGATATCGCGGGCGTTAAAAGCAGATTCGGACACGCCCCATGGCGTGCCGTTGCGCTCGCCAAAGCGCATTTGTTCGCGCACGGCGGCGCGCGCGGTGGTGCCGAGCAAGCTGTTCGTCGGTGTCAGTGTGACGATGTCTGGCATCAAATATTCAAACATCGATCCAGACCACGAGACGAGCACCGAGGTGCGGCCAACGGGGATCGCCGTGCGGCCGAGGCGGAACCAGTGGCGCGTTTCAAGGTCGCCCTTGGCAATGGCGATAAAGCTAGCAAGGCGCGCTTCCGATGCCAGCAAATCGTAACAGCTCTCGTCGAGCCGGTCTGCATCGACCGAATAACCGATCGATAAGAGTTCGCGTTCTTTGTCGAGCAGAAAGCCGAACTCCATCGAGAACGCCATGTATTCTGCAGCATCGGCGATTGCCGTCAACCGGCGACAGAGCGCGCGCTTGCCGTCACCATCGACGATGCAGGCGCGCCGGTGGCAATCGGCTGTATCGGCGACGGCGCGGGCCCATACGCTTGCCATCGGGGTGCTGACCGCGTGGTCGAGAAGTAAGGCGAGTTCAAGCGCGACGTCTCGCACACGTTCCCACTCGCTTTCGCACGGCTGTTGGGAAAGCGAAACGGTTGAGAATTTCATAACCGCTTGTAACCGGGCCAAGCCATCGGCAACGGCCGGGTTGCGTTTTGCCGCAGGAATTGTTTCTTCCAGCAGCCCCATGGCATCTGCAATGCCGTCTCTGGCGGCGACGCTTTGGCCGTTGGTCTGAGCCCATTGTCGGCAAGCGCTGGCAACTGCAATTAAGTGACCAGCCAAATTTCCGCTGTCGACGGACGACACATACTTTGGCTCGAGCACGGCCATGGATTGTGTGTCGTACCAATTGAAAAAATGACCGCGATAACGGGCGAGTTCGCCCAACGCCCGCATCGTTTGCTCGAGCCGTTCGGCAGCGTCGCTCTGCGAAATCCAGCCGAAGTCATAGGCACTGACGGTCGACAACAGATAGAGCCCGACGTTGGTGGGCGACGTGCGATTGGCAACCACAGCCTTGGGCATTTCTTGAAAGTTATCTGGTGGCAGATAGTGGTTATCTGCGGTGACGAAGTCTTCGAAAAAACGCCACGTTCTGCGCGCCGTCAGCCGAAGGCGCTGCTCATTGTCGGCTGTCAGCTGCTCGCGCGGACCGCCAGCCGGCGTGAAACTCACCCATCTGGCGATGGCTGGCGCGATGAGCCAAAGCGAGATCACCGGCAGTGCGACGCGCAGTCCGCCCGACGAGAACGCGAGCGTGCTCAATAAGGCAACTATTCCGACCAAAACCCCGCCGCTCATCCGGTGGTAGTAGCTAAGCGTCGTGAGCGCTGCCATGGACTTTGCTTGCGCAGCCGTTGTCCATTCGAGCAAGTGCCGACGACTGAAAAACAGCCGATAGACCGTGCGCACGATTGCGTCGAGCATCGCGTAGGCTTTGTCGGCAATGAAGGCGAGATGCAGGGCGGACTGAGCGGCGGCGAGGCGCGCGTCTGCTCCGAGCGCTTCAAAGTGGCTTTGCAAAGTCGAGTTATTGGAATTGCCATAGAGAGCGGCAGCAATTGCGAGAAACGTCGGCACCACAATTGAAACGACGATATAGATCGTCCAAATGAGCGCAGCAGGCGCTGGCATCATCCAGCCTAGAATGAGCGATGCGATGATGGCGATAGGGGTGAGCGAGCGGCGCAGGTTGTCCGCGAGCTTCCAGCGTCCCAGCGTCGCCAGCCGATCGCCGCCGTGGTCGCGGCTGTAGTCGCCGCGGCCGGATACGATCCATGGCAGCAGCTGCCAATCGCCGCGCACCCATCGATGCTCGCGGGCCCGGGCCACGTCGTAACGGCTCGGGAAATCCTCGACAACTTCGACGTCGGTCGCCAAGCCGGCGCGCGCGTACAGCCCTTCGAGCAGATCGTGGCTCAGCACAGAGTTATCGCCGATACGTCCCGCGAGACGTTCCTCGAAGGCATCGACATCGTAGATGCCTTTGCCAGCGAACGATCCTTCTTTGAATATATCCTGATAGAGATCGGAAATGGTGCCAGCGTAGGGCTCGATGCCGCCGGCGGTCGAAAATAATCTCTGATAGAGGGATGCGTCTTGGTCGGTGGGCAAGCTCGGCGTCACCCTTGGTTGCAGGATGCCGTAACCCGTCACGTTGCGTTTAAGGTGCTCTGAGTAAACGGGACGGTTGAACGGATGTACCATCTTGCCGATGAGGCGGCGGGCACTTTCGCGCGGCAAGCGCGTATCGGCATCGAGCGTGATGACGTATTTTACGCGATCTGGATATTCCATATCGCGTCGGTCGGTGCTGATGAAAGAGGTGTCGCGGTTGCCGCGTAGAAGCCGGTTGAGTTCGTGCAGCTTGCCGCGCTTGCGCTCCCAACCCATCCACACGCCCTCTTGCTCATTCCACAAACGTTTGCGGTGGAAAAGGTAGAAGCGTTGCGCTTCCGATTGCGTTGGGTGTTGTTGATTCAAGCGGTCAATGCCGCGTTGGGCGGTTTTGTGCAGCTCCTGATCCGCGCTCGTCTTTTCTTCGCCGCTATCGGTCCAGTCTGAAAGTAGCGCGTAGAATACATTTTCCTGATGGCTGGCGAGGTGATGGATCTCGAGGCGGCTTAAGAGTTCATCGATACTTTTATTATCGGCAATCAGCGCAGGCATAACGATCAGCGTGCGCGCCGTATCCGGGACGCCGTCGATCAGTTCCAAACCGGGTATGATTTGCGGTTGAACCTCGTGAGTGATCGCCTGATTGACAATCGCGGTTGCTAGGTCGATTGCAGGCATAATCCCTGTGACGGCGAGGACGACCAAAAGCAGTGGTGAAATTCCTTGCCCAATGAGGGCGAGGCACGGCACCGCCAGAATTAATAGCGCCAGGAATGCAATGCTGCCGATGTATCCAGGCAGTCCGCCCCGAAGCGTGATCTGGGCCGGGATATCGCGTATAATGCGGCGAAACGAGATGGCCGATTTAAGTTTTTCACCCCCTTCGCCCAACAGGAAATACCCGGTTTCCCGGTCGGGGATACGCTGGCGTTCTTCGGCCGCCATCGATACGGCGCGCTTGGCAATGTCGATCTCGGACAATGGCGAACGGCGCGCCAGCTTTTCAATGACGTTGCGATAAGAGTTGCGGCTGGCGAAATCCATCGCTGAAAAAATTGGATCTTCATTGAGCGCTGCATCGACGAGGCTGACGCTTTCAAAAAACTCCGGCCAATCGACATCTGGCATCACGCGCATGCTGCGAACGATGTGCCGCACGCTGTTGTTGGTCGCAGCGATCGATTGATGTTCGTGGCGCACCACGTCTTCGGCCGTCATATCGGAGCCGACGAGTTGGGCTTGCAGCCATTCGCGACCCGCCTTCACCTCTCCGGTGCCGTCGCCGAGCCGATGAATGAGCTGGGAGATGAAAGCCGTGCGCAAAGCGCCGCTCGCATTAAAAACGGAGATAGGTTCGATGCTCGACGCTTGAGGTTCTAATGGCTGTTGAACAAGCCTATCGGCGAATGCATCGGCGTCGCGGCGCTCGTCGCGGCTCTTGACGATGCGCCGTCCCGCGCGCCGCAAGTTTTCAACTAGCACCAAACGCAGGGTGACGGGAAGAGCCCACAATTCGCCGATTGTTAAAGGCTGCACTTTTTGATAGGCACCGACGAACGCTTCGAGCATGGTCTGATCGAACCGACTGTCAGAGTGCGCAACAAACGCCCAGGCAACGCCCAGAATGCGCGGATAGCCAGCCAGTGGTCCTTCTGCCAACTTCGGCAGTTGCTGGTAGTAAGCGGGCGGCAAATTCTTTCGGATGTCGCGGATCTGGTCTTCGACGACGTGGGAATTGTTGACGAGCCACTCAGCGCCAGGCGTCACCGCGCGGCCTTCGGTTATCGCTTTCGCTATCACCTGATGCGCGGTCAGCAGTTCTTGTTCGTTGTGTTCCAGTCGGCGGTGCAGGCTAAAAACGCGCCGGGGATAGGCAGTAATTCTTTGAGCGCGTGCTAAGCTATCGCCATGTTCCTCTAAGCGCTCCTGACCGAACACCTCTTCTCGAATTGGATTTTCATTGTCCCAGGGAGGCGTGTTCGATCCGCTCGAAAAGATGCGCCAGTCTAACATCGGCAATCAACTCCCGCCCCGCCCGCCGCGTTGATGCACATCATTGTAACCTTCCTCAACGCGCTCGAACACGCTATGTTCCGCTTCAAGCGGGTGAAATTTTTGCAGTTGCGGTCGAAGCGTGGAACTCCAAGCGCACAGAGCCGTTGTATCATGACTTCACCAATTTAAATCGAGAGATAACATGGGCAAGCTGACACATTGGGCAGCCGCTTTTGCCGTGATCGCGATATTAGCCGGCATTTTAGGGTATGGCGGCGGGGCGGGAACTGCGGCGCCAGCCGCCAAAGTTTTATTCTGGTTTTCAGTCGTTATGATCTGCTTTGCGCTGACTGGCCGCATTTTTCGTAGAACTTAAATCGCGTAACTTGTGCAAAGTTGAATATCGCTTGAAACGACTGGTGGCTTGCAAGGTATTTGCACAATTCCAAAGGTCATTCCCGCTCCCAAGACCGTGCTGACTATTGGCGGCGCAATGGTAGATACCATCGCGGTCATCGACGATGATCTGATCGAGCGCATGAGCATGAACAACGCTGATCGCGCTTACTTATTGCTCGAAGAGGGACGCAAGACAGAAGCAGCGGTAATCTCCACGCACGCTGGCGGCGGTGCTGTTAATGCGGCTGTGTGCTTCGCGCGGTTGGGCTTTGATGTTTCTGTCATCGTAAAACTTGGTGCGGATGATAGGGCCGCGTTTGTGCAAGGAACGTTGACCAAAGAGGGCGTGCGCACGGATCGTCTCGCGTATACTGATCAGGCAGGCAGTGGCGCGTCAGTGTTAATTTCAGCACACGATCGCAATGCCGCGATCTTCACTTTTCGCGGCTCGAACAGTTTGCTCAAGGCTGACGATCTGTCAGATGAAGCATTCGCCGCTAACATCGTTTATGTCAGCACCCTGAGTGAGGCGTCCGCGCTTTTGTTTCCAGATATCGTGAAAAAAGCGGTCGGGAACGGCACCTTTGTTGCTGTTAATCCTGGCATCCGGCAGTTGGCCGACCGTGGCGAAGATTTTGAATCGGCGCTGGAGGGTATTTCGCTCCTGTCGATGAACCGAGACGAGGCAGCAGCGCTGCTGCCGCGCCTTCTGGCGAGTAGTTCGAAGCCCTCGCGCACTGTCTCGCCATCGCAGAAAGCCGACTACGCCGATTTGATGCGACGCGGTTTTGTAGTGAGCGGTTTTACAATGTCGCTCGCACGTTTCTTCGAAACGCTGTTAGCGTCGGGGCCGCGCTGCGTTCTTGTCACCGATGGCAAAAAAGGAGCGTATGCGGCCGATGCGGAGGGGATAAGCTTTTGTCCATCGTTGGAAACAAAAGTCATCGGCACCGCGGGAGCTGGTGATGCGTTTACATCGACGTTCACTGCGTTTTATGCATCTGGCAGTGGACGAGACGACGCCTTGAAGAATGCAACTGTCAACGCCGCGTCCGTCATCGGATTTGCTGATACGCAAAGCGGATTGCTCACGGGTCAGAATCTGGCGCGCGAGCAATCTAAACAAGAGAGCAATCTGAGGATCGTGTCTTGGCGGTACGATGCCTTACTGTAGTTGTCGCGACAGCTAAAAAGTGACCTTGGCATTTTGTATTTCATCGGTTTCCGGCCGCTTCTTTTGCACGACCGATTTCAACCCTTCAAACAAATACTTCAGCCCTTGCATGCCGCTATTGTCCCAATACTCGGCGCGATCGGCGTCAACTTTTAGCAGGCACAGCTTCGGATCGGTCTTGCCTTCGGGAAACCAAACGTTCCAGCAGCGTACTGTGAACTGCTTTGAAACGTGATGAGGCACTTCTGCGCTTTTTCGACCTCGTCGACTTTAGGCGAATCGATGCTGGTTGCAAAATACGTGTCGCCATCTTCCGACAGCTCGGCGATTGCCATGGGACGACCGTGAAGATCGTCATTTGATGCCTGCGTCACAAGCATTGCTGTGTCGAAACCTTTGAGCAGTTTGTACAGATGCTCACGGGTGTTTTCTGGTGTGGCCATTGCTGTCTCCGGGACTGGTCAAACAAGACCGACGGCAAATCATCGCCGTCGCTGCGCTGATACAGAGGCGCAGTCACGTTTGTTCCAAAAGCGTGGTTTTAAGGGCTCTATTCGTTGGGCTTCTGCTCGAAGACTTCTTCCCAATGAAGCGCACTCACCAAATCTAGAATGTGGTCAGGCAAAGGTTGAATCAGAACCTCGCCATAAAATTTACTCTGCGATCGGCGCCAAACTTCCATTGTTTTATCTCCAAAACCTTCCATTGCAAGACTTGTAAGCTCAAGAACCCGCTGAATGGTACATTGCGAGACTAACTTCTGGATGCTGAAAACGGTTCCCCTTTCCTGTGTGGGGTTGTTGGGCCCAGCGATCCGACGGTGGAACTGCCGCGTTTAACGATTCTTAAAGAAAGCAACGACGCGGGCTGATCATCTAATCATGGACCAGTGGCGTTCTCCAATCCTGCGGGACTACCCTCAACGAAAAGAAAATCGCAACTCTCTCGGGATCTGGTAGCAAACTCGATGGCATTATCTTCCGCGATGGCTCGCGTCGCGATTGCGCGACGGTGTTCACGGCACTGGGCTTGGACCGCCGCAGCACTCTATCTGATCAATTGGGTGGCGAGCGGAACGAAGACGGCGCACTGATCATCAACCCGGTTACCGAAGCGACGAGTGTGGCCGGAGTATTCGCGGCCGACGACGCATTACGCGATGTGCTGCTCGTCATCGTCGCAGCGGCCGAAGGCACCAAGGCCGCCATCGCGATTGCTCGCACCCTTGTGGAGGCGCATGGCAAGAAGGCAGCTACGGTCGCAGCTAACTGACGATTTCAGCTGACGGGGGCAGGTTCACGCGCGTGCTGATATTGCCGCCAAGCCAGCAGCGGCGTGAGAAGTTGCTGGGCTCTATCCCGATCTGCCGGCGAAATTCTGAAGAACGGGTTCAATCCCGTTCGCGCCGGACTGCTTGCCGCCAACTCGCGCGATAACAAAATGATCGGCTCGTTGCCCGGCGGATATAGCCGCGGTTTGGCTGCGATTTTGAACCCTAAAATCTTCTGGTAAAAATTCTGGGATTTGAGCTGTGCCCCAGCCAGCAACACTTTTACGTCGGATGCAAAGCACGTTAGCAAGGCCGATCGCACCAGTGCTGCGTAAACCGTGGTGCGATAGGAATAGTTTTGTAGCGAGGGGTCAATGGCAAGTCGGCCGACTTCAACGACCGGTCCGTTCGCGCGCTTTTTGATATCTTGCACTTCGGGATAAAACAGCTCGCAAGGCAACGAAGGCCCGTCGATGGCCAACTCGGAAAAGCATATCCGCATCGCTGCAACATAGCGCTTGCCGTCGAACACAGCGACTTGAAAAGTCGACGGGAGCTCGTCGAAAGCGTCAGAATAGCTCAGCGCTTCAGCAGGCTCGATGTGTCCGGCCTCTTGGTAACCCTGATAGCGCAGGCGAAAGATATCATCGAGGTGTTCGTCAAACGTAATCAAATGAATTTCGATTTTGTTTTTTGCGCCCGAGCCGAACTCCGACATCTGAAGTGTGAGGCCGGGGCGAAAAGGAAGTTGAATTCTCACGATTTTGCCCGCGCACGCTTTATTAAGACCGGGTCTGAAACGCTCGATACAAAAGACAGTTCCAGCCCCACCACGCAAGCTTTTCGAGCGGCGGACAGTCGCCAACGGATTACGCTGACCGTTAACTCATCTGTATGAAGATGTCACCGCGAGCAAATATCGCGGGCTGACTTATCACAATTTTGGCGGAACCTTCCAGACCAGCAATACTTTCGCACTGGCCCACAGGGCTCGGCGTCTGTCATTCCCTGCAGATTGCCGCGCGACCCGTAGCATCGTCCCCCCCGAGCTGCGGGTCGCTCTCGTTTAGCACGCCGCGCTAGGGCGACACCTTTTCAACAAGACGCAGAATGTATTCAAGCAGCGGTTAGCTGCTCTGGAACTCCGGTTCGCTACCAACGTTAGCACAATAACAATGAGATAATTTTGGAACACTCAAAACAAAAACTGTCGACGACAGACGCCCGTCAAGCTTCGCCGCGGTTGATGAACTTTCGTGTCCTTTTGGGTTCGTTAGTGCTGGCGATGATTGTTGGTTTGGTTTTGTACGGCACTTATTTCAATTCGCCGAACGTCGAGCGGGAGCCATCGCAAAAGACCGGAGCACAGAAATGATAACTCTTATCGTATCCGCATGTCTCGTATCGGACCCGCAATCTTGTAAGACGTTCCGCTTGGCCGTTAATGAGCAGGACAGCACGTTTTCTTGCATTGTGGCTGCACCACCACTGTTGCCGCAGTGGTCTGAAGAACATCCAGGATGGCATATCACCAACTGGGCTTGCGGTAGATCTCAAGTCGCAGACATGTAATCAACGAGAGCTAAGCTCGCCAGGAGAAACAGATTATAAAGGTGACGAGATTGAACCTGTTCCTAAACAACAAGCTAGAAAATTATTCCGTGCATCGCGTCGAACGGACGTTGCTCACCCCGGCTCATAATTTTGTCCGATGCGCGCTCCGTTGGAGAGGTCAAAGCCTGTTCAACCGATTGCAGGCGTCAGCATTGAGTTTTCTATTTTCATAGCGCCCACCCGCTACGTTAACTCATGTCACAACACGGACAACACAGTGACGCTGACGAGAAGCACGGCGAACACAATGCTGAACCCGACGAATAAAAAGAATACTTTGTCATCGTCCCAATAGGTGTTGTGCATCGTGCGATCTGGTTTATTTTTCATTTGGACCGTCGCTGTGGCCCAAGGTGTCTAATCATCGCAAGGCAAACGCCGACGACCCTTGAGCGTTCCGGTCAATGTTGGGAACTTCACGCTCTCGTCGTAGTTTTTTATCCGATGCGTAGTGAAAGGATTATGCGGCATGAGAACCATTATCAAACTCGCAAGTTTGGCGGTCTTGCCATTCGTGGCAGCGTCAACGTCGAAAGCCGAAGGCGTGAAAGTTGATATGCACCAGATTAGCGCTGAGGGCGTAGGTGCCAGCATGGGGGCGCTCGATCTGGCAGAAAGTGCACAAGGGCTTAGCATCAGCGGCCAACTCACAAATCTCACCGCCGGTGAGCATGGGTTCCACATTCATGAGAAACCAAATTGTGGTCCCGGCGAGAAAGACGGCAAGGTAAGCCCCGGCATTGCCGCGGGCAGCCACTTCGATCCCAAGGCAACCAAGAAACACGCCGGCCCCGACGGCAACGGCCACTTAGGCGACCTGCCTAAGCTTGTCGTATCGGCCGATGGTAAAATCAGCATCGTGGCACCGCACTTGAAACTAGCCGATGTGAAGGCGCACGCTCTTGTCATTCACGAGGGTGGTGACAATTATTCCGACGCTCCCGAAGCTGGCGGCGGTGGCAAGCGCATCGCTTGCGGCGTCATCGAGTAGCTTTGGGTGATTACAGCTCATGCATGGATAATGACCGAAGGGTTCAGCGGGTTTGCTGGACCCTTTGTTTTGCCGCGTTAAGCGAATGACGCTGCAATTCGATCTCGGAACTTGATCGTTGATACCGCGTTGGCCATTTAAGCAGCCAGTGAAAGATTTCGAGATGTCGAAAAAATTTGCCTTTAGGATTTTGGCGCTGAGTCTTTTTGCATTGGGCGGTTTTGGATTTCGAACGGCCGCCACGGCAGCTGAACCAGAGATCGGGTTTGGGCCGGCACCGCGTTTGCCAGACCCGCAGCACTCAATCATTCCGACGGTCAACATCGCAACAGCAAAACAGTGGCCAAAGGGCACGAAGCCACAAGTCGGGGAAGGCTTGAGCGTGGCGGCCTTTGCCTCAGACCTGTCCCACCCGCGGTGGCTTTATACGTTGCCTAATGGCGACGTTCTCGTCGCCGAAACCAACGCGCCCAAGCGGCCTGACGACGGCAAGGGCTTCAGAGGGTGGGCGATGCGCTTAGTCATGTCGCGCGCAGGTGCCGGAGTTGCCAGCGAGAACCGTATCATTTTGCTGAGAGACGCCGATAAAGACGGCGTTGCGGAAGTGCGTACTGTGTTCCTCGAGGGTCTCAATTCACCGTTTGGGATGGCACTGGTGGGCGATCAATTATTTGTCGCCAACACCGACGCGGTGATGCGCTTTTCCTATAAAGAGGGTGACACCAAAATTACGGGTGCGGGAACGAAGGTTGGAGATCTTCCCGCCGGAACGATCAATCATCATTGGACGAAGAATATCATTGCGAGCCGCGACGGATCCAAGCTCTACGCAACCGTCGGTTCTAACAGCAACGTTGCTGAAAACGGCATGGCCGCTGAGGAAAATCGCGCCGCCATTCTCGAGATCGACGTAAAAAGCGGCGTGACAAAAGTTTTTGCAAGCGGCCTCAGAAATCCAAACGGTCTGGCCTGGCAACCTCAAAGTGGTGTATTGTGGACAGTCGTCAATGAGCGCGATGAGCTGGGCAACGACTTGGTGCCCGACTATCTGACCTCGGTGCATGAAGGCGGGTTTTACGGCTGGCCCTATTCGTATTACGGCGCGCATGTCGACGATCGCGTGCAACCACAAAAGCCAGAACTTGTAAAAACCGCTGTTGCGCCAGATTACGCGCTTGGGGCTCATACGGCGTCGCTTGGTTTGGTATTCAACGACGGGTCGGGCTTACCAGCGAAGTTCTCTGGCGGCGCGTTTATCGGCCAACACGGATCCTGGAATCGCAAACCGCGCAGCGGCTACAAAGTCATTTTCGTGCCGTTCAAAGATGGCAATCCATCGGGAATGCCAATAGACGTGCTGACAGGCTTTTTGAACGATAGCGGAGAAGCTCTTGGGCGTCCGGTGGGCGTGACCTTGGATAAGACCGGCGCGCTGCTTGTCGCTGACGACGTTGGCAACACGGTCTGGCGCGTCCAGGGTGCGCCGACCAAACAATCGGTGAATACGAGATAATACTGACGAACCCTCAACCTCGCCGACGCTTTGGCTTAACTTTGACATCTCCCGAAGTCTTGGCTCCCGATGGCTTAGCTGTCCGTTTCGAATGCGATACTTTGTGGGCGGCCGCGGATGCAACGGCTGATTTTTTCGCAACGGTTGCTTTGGGCGAACTCTTGCTTTGCTCCGTCGATCGGCGGAGCGCATCCATAAAGTCGATGACAGTGCCGCCGCTTTGCGTGTCTTCTCCGCCCGATACCGCAACAGACTGGCCGCCTGCTTTTTTGCGGGCAACCAATTCCTTCACGGCTTGCGCGTAGTGGTTCTTGTAGCCCGATGGGTCGAATTCACTTGAGCGTTCTTCAATAAGTTTTTGCGCCATCTCGATCAAGCCTGATTTCAACTTCTCATTGCCGATATCGGCAAATACTGCATCAGCGGCCTTGATCTCGGACTCGTACCGCATTGTCTCCAGCAGCAAGCCTGCGCCGCACGGTTTGAGTGCAACGAGGTTCTCCCGACCGCGCATGGCGAGTTGACCGATGCCATATTTTTTCGACGCTTGCAGCGCGTCGCGGATGACGCGGTAGCCTTCTTCGGCGACATCCCCATCAGGCAAGACGTAATAAGGCCGGTCGAAGTACAACGGATCGATGCTGCATGCGTCGACGAATTCGAGCAGCTCCACCGTGTGCCGCGTCGAGAGCTTCAGAGCGTCAAGCTCGTCCTCCTCCAATAATATAAAATTGCCCGGCTCAACCTCGAAGCCTTGCATGATATCATCTTGCTTAACGACCTTGCCGCTTCCCGCTGTGACTTTCTGATACCGGATGCGCTGTTTGCTCTCGCGATCGACTTGATGAAACGCGATCTTGTCTTCCGACGCCGTGGCGCTCACGAGCCGGATGGGGATGGTAACGAGGGCCAGCCTAAGATGCCCCTTCCAAAACGAACGCACCGACGCGGCCATGGGGATACTCTCACTACTCGAGGGTTTACGGTTTGAACCATAAGGTCGCAGTGGCTGGCTTAGTTCCAGTGTGCTTGCCAGAGTTGCGCGGTGTACGGGGTGAACGAACGGACAACGTCCGTCGTAGAGCTTCAGGCCGTTCCGGAACCAAAGTCCGCTACACTCCGTTAAAAATTGTATGATGGATGCGTTAGATTATGTGTTGTTGAATGCGACGTCCGCGCAAGCCGACGACAGCTTGACTTTCGAGCGCGTGCTGGGCGATTTGTCGTCGCGCGTCATCTGCTTTCTACCTTGGAAAGCGACGATAACATCGGCGCGGCGAATGAAGATCATCCCGAATGATTTCTTAGCCTGCTATCAGCTGCCGTCTGCGATCGTGAGCTCCGAGCCGGCACTGTGTGCCAAAGCCGTTGAAGTTTTGGTTGACGATGCGCTTTGCCTGCTGGAGCGGCTGGCGATCTCCCCGGAGACAATTACGTCGGTGGGGTTCAGCATGGGCAACGGGCCAGCCACCGTGTTGGCGAACAAATCCCATGCCAGGTTGTGTTCGGTCACTTCGGCCGATCGCGGTGACCTCATGTTGTGGCAGAGCAATGCGGCCGTTGCCATCAAACATCTGGCTCGACGCAAGGGTTATCAGATCGGCGATTTCAGGCAGGCTTTAACCGGCCTAAACCCGATCGATAATTTATCGAACATCGCGTCAGACAGTGTTTTCATTGCCGCCGAACGAGACATGTTTGTGCCGAAAGCTCGGCGCGTTGCATTGCTTGATGCCGTGCGAGACATCGTGCCAAGCGCTCAAATCATGACAGCTGATCGCGGCCACGTCCGCACGATTTGGCAAACGGCTCAGAGACTGCCTGAGATTTTGGGACAATCGGTTCGGGTTCATGTTGGCTGATCAGCCACTCTCTTCGGAACATCCGTCGCGTTGTGCCGTTATCCGCTAGAGCGATGACCTGTAAGGAGATTTGATATGAAGACTTTGAGACCGTTGTTACGTATCGCAGCTGCCAGTACGTTTTCGGCAGCGACAGCGATGGCAGATATTTACTCCGATCCGCCGGGCAACAATAACGACGATGCGTCAGTAACAGGTCCGGCCAACACCGAGACACCAGATTCAGACGCGGTGAATGTCGATCCCGATTACAGCGCGCCCGGTATCATCGATGGCGGCAGGGTCATCGAACACGATGAGCCCAATGTAGAAATCGTCCCGCCGCCAGCTGCCATCGAACAGTAGTCTAGTTGAAACGGTTCGAACGTTTAAGCGCCGGGTTCTAGCCCGGCGCTTTTTTCGCATCGCCTTTGCTCCTAACGTTGTCTCATCAGGATTTGCTGCCGCGAAAGAGAGAGCCGTCTGGATCTCTATTGCCAGCAACCCATGATACCGATAATTGTGCCGCAACCATCGAAAAGGTAATGCCGTTGCCGCCGCACCCGACCGTCGTCAAGCAATTCTTCATTCCCTCAACGGGTGCGATGTAAGGCAAACCGGTGTCGCTTTCCGCAAACGTGCCGGCCCAAGAGTAGTCGAGTTCGAATTGCCGGCCGGGCAACAGCGCGTTCAGACTATCAATTAATTTTTTAGCCTTTGCTGGAATGGAATCGGCGCGTTTTGACGGACTTTTCAAAGATGAATCTTCGCCGCCGATAACAACGCGATTATCCGCAGTGGTGCGCAAATAGAGATAAGGATCGGCCGCTTCCCAGATGAGACATCTGCCGCGCCAGAATTTTTCCACAGCGACTGGCTTGGTGGCGATCGCCCAAGATGAGGTAATTTCAAAAGCGGTTCTTGGAACGCCCTTGACGACCTCATAGCCGGTCGCGAAGATCGCCTTTTTTGCCGCGATGTGCCCGCCATTAGCGGTTAAAATAACAACACCGCCAGCTTCTGAAACCACGCTCGTAACTTCGAACGGCGCATAGATCCGTCCACCTTTTCTTTGTACGGTGGCAAAGCAGCTGGCGGCGAGCTGCACCGGATTAAGTTCGCCGGCCCCTTCCGAGATGATGGCGCCGGTGCGATCGATACCATAGATGCGCTGCAGGTCTGCGCGATCGATGAATTCTGAGGGCAGACCGTTTTTGGCGCGCAACTGAGCTTCCTGACGCAGCGCTCTCGATCCCAATCGCGAGCCCGCAAGATACAAGGCGCGCCGCTTGCGCCATTGCACCTTCAACCGTTGTCGCTGGATAATTTCAGCCAAGTCGCTGACCGCAGCATAAGATCGGCGATACGCGCGCGCCGCGCGGGCTGGACCTATCTTGTCACTGAGCTCTATCAGTGGCGTGTCGATTTCGAATTGAATTAGTGCCGTGCTCGCCGATGTGCTGCCCGAAATTGGTTCGCGCCTATCGATCACCACGACGTCGTAACCAGCGGTGACCAGTTGAAGCGCTATCAGCGCGCCCGATACGCCCGCACCGATGACAGCAACGTCGCACGTTTCCGATCTGAGTTTGGTCCGATGGCGTACGCGGCCGCGCGGACTGTCCTGCCAAAGCGTCCGGCCGTCGCTTAAATCTCGCACTCTGGTGAGCATTGTTTATCGCACGTGAAAAACTGATATTTCAGCCATCGAAGACCACTACCACTTACGAAAAAGTTCAGGAGGGGTTCATCGGGCCAACATCTATTTCAGCGTCGTGCGCATGGCGGATGGCATCGCGCAAATCGGCGGCAAGTTGCTCGCCCTTCAAGACCACTTTTCCGGAATGGACGCTTTCAACAGCAGATGTCGGCACGGCGAATTCGCCCGCATTCTCCATGTACACGAGCAGTTCATCGCGGCCATCTGGAGAAACTTTCCGAACCGCGCCGAACGGCACTTTGCCGTCGGCGAGGAACGTGCCGTCACCTACTTTGATTGGAGGTTGGTACATTGCATATCCTTAAGGGAGTGAAATGCGGTTAGTGGCCTGATCCGTCCTGGCCGCGGCTGGCTTCGAACAAGAACCAAGTGCGCCGCTCCGTTTCGTCAATGTAGATCTCAAGCAGGCTCGCGGTTGCTACATCGTCGGCATCATCGCACAGCTTGTGTGCCTCGCGCATGGCGTGGGCAACTTTCTTGTTGTCTTCCATGAGTTCGGTCAGCATGGCGCCCGGTTCGACGAAATCGTCGTTATTGTCGGACAACGTTTGCAACTTCGAAATTTCGGAGATCGAGTGCAGAGTTTTGCGCCCGAGTTTGCGGACGCGCTCGGCGAGCGGGTCGGTGGCCGCAAAGATCTGGTCGGCTTGCTCATCGAGCATGACGTGATAGTCGCGGAAGTGCGGTCCGCTGACGTGCCAGTGAAAGTTCTTCGTCTTCGTATAAAGAGCGAAGGAATCGGCCACGAGCACGTTCAGCGCAGTAGCAACTTTCGTCACCGCGTCGTTGCTGAGATCGGTCGGTGTCGCCAGCGGCGGGGCGGATTTTTGGCGCGCATCTTTTTGCACTACTGACATTTTCATCCTTTGGTTCCAGCGTTAGAGTTAATGTAAGTTTCTTAAAACCGTCCCAGAACTGGTAGCGGATGACCAGGCACGTGTAGAGATTTAGGTTGGGTGCCTCAGGGCATGTGGTTTGAGAAGCTCACGGATTGAACGGATTGAACGGAGCGGCCCGGGTATTTGTTCCCGAACGTATTTCTCAAACAGGAACAAAACGGCGAGTTATGACTTCTGGTTCACACCCTAACTTCCGCACTTGTGAGTCACATTCCTTTGTCCGCGCGCGTCCCCATACTTATGGCAATTTCGGCCAGCCTGACCGTCGTTGGTTTGGTAATGGCGTATTGGGGAACTTGAACTTTCAGCCAAACGCAAACCCGTCCTCCCGTGGAACTAAATTCGAACTTTTTCGTTACCAGACGCGTGGCGGACTGCGTCGCGCGGTGCGCTAGGGGACGTCCATGCAACTACCAATTGTCAGCGGTCGACCGATGTCTTTGAAGTCCGGGACTTCTATCGAGCGCGTCGCGTATTCGGTGATAATTGCGGCAGTTGTCGTGTGCTTTTTATATTTCGGCCGGGAAATCCTGGTGCCGCTGGCACTCGCTTCGCTGCTTAGTTTTGTGCTGTGGCCGGTCATCAAGTTATTCAGGCGTTGGAAATTCGGCAGAGTAGGTTCCGTGCTCGCCGCCGTCGTACTTATGCTCGCAAGCGTGGCAGGTCTTGGCTATCTGCTCACCAGCCAGATTGGAAATTTGCTTACCGAATTGCCGCGCTATGAATTAAACCTGCGAGAAAAGGTCAGAAGCATAAAAGGCGCATCGACGCCCGGGGTTTTAGAGAAGGCCGCTGATACTATTCAGGGCATCCAGAACGAGATCAAAAAGACTGCGCCGCCCGCCGACCCAGTTTTGACGCCAACGCCTCTCGTGCCGGATGGCGTAGCGCCTGCTGCCGCCCCAGTTACGGGCGATGCTGCGCATCCCGTGGTGGTCGAAGTGAAAGAGGCGGCACCATCGTTTCGGCAGACCTATGAGGATATTGTAAAACCTATTCTGTCGCCGATCATGACGCTCGCCCTGGTGATCTTGTTTCTTATTTTCATATTGCTTGAACGAGAAGACTTGCGCGACCGCCTGCTTCGCATCGTTGGCGACAGCGACCTGAAGAGATCGACGCTGGCGATGGACGATGCCGCCGAACGGCTCAGCAAGTTTTTCTTGACCCAGCTGCTCCTCAACGTCGGGTTTGGCGTCGTGATCGGCGTGGGCTTGGCGTTGATCGGGGTACCGAGCCCGGTATTATGGGGCATCGTTGCAGCGTTGATGCGGTTCGTGCCCTATATCGGTTCGGTATTGTCTGGCATCATGCCAGTGGCCCTTGCTGCTGCTGTTGATCCAAGCTGGTCGATGTTTTTAGCAACCCTCGCACTCTTTGTGATCACAGAACCGATCGCGGGCCAGGTCGTGGAGCCGGTTCTTTATGGGCAGAACACCGGCATCTCACCGGTTGCGGTCGTCGTCTCAGCATTGTTTTGGACGTTGCTCTGGGGACCTGTGGGCTTGGTGCTGTCGACACCTTTGACAGTTTGTCTCGTAGTCTTGGGCAAACATGTCCCAGCTCTCGAATTCATCGCCGTACTGTTGGGAGACGAGCCCGCACTCGCCCCAGAACAGCGACTTTACCAGCGTTTATTGGCGGAGGATGCGGCCGAGGGCGCAGCGCTCGCCGAAGAGCAGCTTAAAAGTACTGGCCTCACGACGTTTTATGACGACGTCGCGATGAAGTCTTTAAAGCTCGCCCACATCGATGTGGCACGCGGCCGGTTGCCAAGGGATGAGCAGGGCGACTTGCTCGCAACCATGCGAGACGTGGCGACCGAACTAGATGATTATCCTTTGCAATACGTCGCGGCGGCTAAGCAGCCCGCACCTGAGTCCGCAGCGACCAGCATGCTGCCGACCACCGGGCAAGTGGCAAGTAAAGTGATGTGTGTGTCGGCGCGCGGCATTCTGGACGAAGCGGCAGCCCATCTTCTGGCGCAACTTCTTGGCAAGGAGCACGTCGAGGCGGTTGTGTTGGATCGGGCCGCGACCGCAAAGCTCAATCGAGGCGACGCGAGTGAGACTGCTGACGCAATATGCGTTTCATTTTTCGGCGACGATAATCCGTTTCACGTGCGCTATCTCGTCCGCACCTTGCGGCGCGTTGCGCCCAATACGCCAGTCATAGTTGGATTTTGGATGCTGCGCGATGATCCGGCAAAAATCGAGGATTGGAAGAACCGCTCCGGCGCCGACTATGCAACTGGTTCCTTGGGGGATGCGATGCAGCTATGCTTGCAAGCTGTAGGTCGTGCAAAAGCTGAAACCATAGCAACCGTCAAAACGAAGGAAGTTGCGTGAATGATTGGACCAAGCCGGTATTATACTTTGCTTGCCGGCAAGCCAGCTTTGACGAGTTCGGAGTTCAAGCCGCCGCTGATCCATAAGCCGAACATCCGGCAGCCGCTCAACGCCGACCACAACGGATGTTGGAAAGACGCTGGCTTGTTGTGTTGAATTGCGAAATGACTAATCCACGCAAACGCGTAGATCGTCACGATTGCTGCCAAAAGAAATGTTGGATCGAAGGTGGCAAAAAATGCAGCGACCATTCCGAGTGCAATCAAGCCGCCGGCGAAATGAACCATCCGAGTCGCAGGTTTAGAGTGGGCTTGCAAATATGCAGGCCAAAACTCCTCAAAACTTTGGAAATTCGAATTGCCTTTCATCGTCGGCAACTTCCTTGCCTTAGGCGATCGCTAAGCACAGAGTTACGAAGCCTACGGCTGCCGAAACCGTCACAGCGGCGACGAGCAAGTCGTAGCGGGGTGCAATAACCTTAGCTTCCCGCTTCTCAATTTTAGAGTAGCACAGCGGGGCGGCCCGTCGGGCTAACTCTGATGCAAGATCGCGTTGGCTTAGTTGAAGCACGACATCCCGGGTCTCTTCAAAATCTGATCCGTCCATGCCCGCTCTCCACAAATGTCCGGTTTCAGGCACAACTTGTCGGGGCAGGGATAGTTCCGGATAGATTTCGCGAGTTTGGCGAAAGGCTTGTAAAGATGACTTGTTGTGGCATCTTCACATCTGATTGCCAATTGTGACAGGTAGGCTCGCAAGTAGTCGCTATGCGGCGCGGTTGGCGCAAAACTTTTGCTTCGCGCGCCAGCGACGTGCGCGCGAAGTTTGAACTATCGGACAATGGCTGGATGCAAACATCATCATCGCGGTGACGAGGGCATCACCACCGCGATGATGTCGTTCGATTTCAGCCGAGGCGGAAGACAGCCCCTGAAACGGATCTGACGCGCTCGCGCACGGCGCCACCGTCGTTACCCGATTTCACAATCCATTTGCCGTTTGAAGATTGGCCCGTGATCAGGCCGACGTGATGGGGCCACACAACAACCGCGCCAACCTGCGGGCCAGATGCGCGGCTTCCCCAGCTGCGCCAGTTGGCAGCGAGATTCATTTCGGGACCGCCACCGAGCTGCGTGCGCATCCACCAGCCGCACCATTGGCTGGGACGTCCGCCGATATCATCGCCGTTGGCTCTGCGGTGTCTTGCTTCAGCGCCTTGCACGCCCGCGATTGAGATCACACAAACGGCAACTGCCAGAAAACTTGGTCGCATTCTTTACGCTCCTACTTTGCATTCACAGACAGCTGGAATTCCCCATTCCAAAAGGGCAAAAACAAGACGACAGATCGGCGCGCGCGTTAAGGATGGGCTGGGCATAAATTGCGTGGCAGGTCGCACGAGCGCTTTCGCGTAGTCTATTGTGCAACCAGGAGCTGTCTTCGTGCTGATGGCTGGGGAAGCCGTCAGCGTGCGTCTAAACTAGATATGCCGACAGCGAAACCAGAGGGACGGTTCACCATGAACGAACGAAATACGCTCTACGACACTGCGAACTTGGCGCAGTTGCCGCATCTGAAATCGCTTTCGCCATCGGCGATGGGCGCGTTCGAAGCGTTTGACCGTGCAGCGATGGCGCCCGGTGCGATCCCGCGCAAATTCAAGGAACTGATAGCGGTCGCCGTCGCGCTGACGACGCAGTGCCCTTACAGTCTCGAGGTTCACCGCATCAATGCCGTCAACGCGGGTGCGACGGATGCCGAATTGGCCGAGGTCATTTTCGTGGCATCGGCGATGCGCGCCACTGCCGCCATCGCTCATGGCACGCATCTCGTTGGCGCGCGCAAGAAAGCGTGAAGGGGTTATCTTTTCGGCCTATAGACCGAGCGCATTTAATTGCGTGCCTGACGCTGGTGTCTGACGCTGCGGCTTTGCCAAGTTTTGATAATGGATTTGAACTTTTGCGCAATCCTCTAAAACGACTTGCCAAGCAGGTGATCCGCCTATGGCCGGAGCCGGTGCTGGCGCGCCGCCGGGGTGCCAGGTTTATTTTGCACCCGCGCAACTGGATCGACAATCGCCTGCTCGCTGGAGCGCCGTTCGAGGACGAGCAAATTTCCGCCGCACAAGCACTCATCCGAGAGCAGCACCTCGATCTCGTGATCGATATTGGCGCCAACATTGGCCTCTATTCGATTTTGCTTGGACAGATGCCTGAGATCAAGAACGTGGTCGCGTTCGAGCCGGTGCGGCGGAACTACGCTCAGATATTGGGCAACGTGTTCCTCAACGGGTTAGCGGGCAAAGTTGAAGTGCATCGACTGGCGCTCGGTTCTAGCGCGGATGAAACCGTGATCTTTGTTGATCCAACCTCAACGGGCGTTTCGCGTCTCGATTTGGCGGACGCACATCGCGATAAAGCTAAATTTTTCGATCAGGAAAGCGTCCGCGTCGCGCGGTTTGATGATATCTGCGATTTGAACGACCGGCGCGCCTTCGTGAAAATCGATGTCGAGGGGCGTGCCGTCGATGTGCTCGAGGGCATGGCAACGTTTCTTGAGCGTAACACGATCGTTATTCAGGTCGAGACCTCCGACAACGAAGAAGATGGCGTGTTCAAATTATTATCGGGCAAGGGCTTTTCAATCGTCAGTCGGATCGCAGCCGACTGCTACTTTCTACGGAAATGACTTCGGATCAAAGCCCGTGCCAGCGGCGTCATCACATGCCGAATTTTCTGTAGAGAAGCCACAGAACGCCAAGCGTAACAGTCCAGATCAAAAGCCCGGCTACGCGGCCACGCTTGTTCTCGCGTGCTTGTTCAACCGCGATTTTTTTAATCGTGTCGTCATCGAGCTTGATGCCCGAACTTGCCATGTTCGCAAATCCAACCGAAGCGGTTTGTAATTGTTGCAGGAGGCCCGGCGTATTGAGCAAAAATTCACCGATCGTCTGCGCACCACCGCTTGCGGCTTTGAGACGGCCAAGTGGACTGAGATTGGTCTCGACCCATTCGCGCGCGACCGGCTCCGATGCCGTCCACACGTTCAATCTGGGATCGAGGCCGCGCGCTACGCCTTCAACAATTACCATGCTCTTTTGCAGCAGGATCAGCTCCGGCCGCGTCTCCATGTCGAAGACTTCCGTGTAGGCGAAGAGCTGGCCGAGCAATCCTGCCATCGAAATCTCTTCAGCCGTGCGGCCATGAATAGGCTCGCCGATGGCGCGCATCGCTTGCGCAAATTCCTCGATGCGGAAGTGGGCGGGCACGTAACCGGCTTCAAAGTGGATCGCGGCGGCCCGGGTGTAATCGCGCGTGATGAGACCGTGCAGGATTTCAGCGAGAAAGCGCCGCTCCGCCAGTCCAAGTCGCCCCATGATGCCAAAGTCGACGGCCACGATAGTGCCGGCGTCGTCGACGAACAGGTTTCCCTGGTGCATGTCGGCGTGAAAAAATCCATCGCGCATGGCGTGACGCAAAAACGTCCGCATCACCGTCAGGCCCAAATGCGCCAGATCAAAACCGCGTGCTCTGAGCGTCGCGTGATCGGCGATCGGCGTGCCGTCGATCCATTCCAGCGTCAGAACGCGCTTTGACGTGCGGCGCCAATCGACGACGGGCACGCGGAAATTTTCATCTTGGCTGATGTTATCGGCCATCTCGGAAATGGCGGCCGCTTCGAGCCGCAGATCCATTTCGAGGTCGGTGGTGTGCGCGAGATTGGCGATGACCGCAACCGGCTTCAAGCGGCGCGTCGGTGCGTGCAAACGCTCGACGATGCGGGCGGCAAAGTAATAGCTGTCGAGATCGCGCTTGAACCTTTTCTCGACCCCAGGGCGCAAGATTTTGACGGCGACGGACTTGCGCACTCCATTTTCGATCACAACGGCTTTATGTACTTGAGCGATTGATGCGGCGGCCACGGCTGGTCCGAATTCGACGAAATGGTCGGCCAGTTTGCCGCCAAGCTCAAATTCCACAGCATCAATTGCTTGGCGCATCGGAAACGGCGGCAGCTTATCTTGCAGCTGGCTTAGATCGGCGGCGAGTTCGGGGCCGATGACGTCGGCGCGGGTGGCCAAAAACTGGCCAAGCTTGATATAGCTCGGGCCCAATTCCGTCAGCGCGGCCGCGATGCGCGATTGCTTCGGTTTACCCCACCGGAACGGCGCCATGATGAAGCGCAACGGCAGCGTGACGATCCGCGCCAGCTTCAGCGGCCAAGGTACGGCGATGCCTTTGGGGACGAAGCGGACGCCATGTTGTGCGAGTACGAGACCGGCGCGGGCGAGCCGCAAACTGTTGAGTAAAACTCCAGCCATGATGCGCGCGTTGGCTCTCCAGCTTCAAACGCGCACTTTGCCCGGCCGCACGGCGAGGTCAAGCGTGCCGCCAGGCTGCGGTAAATTTGGCCGCGGTAAATTCGGCGCTGGTTAAATTAGAAGTCGTACGGCTGTGATTGGCCGGCGGCGAAACGTGTTTGGCGCCGCCACCGGCTTCAACGATGCCAACCGCTTATTTGCCTGCGGTGCAAAAAGTGGCCCGGCCATGGCAAGTCACCTGGCCGCCGTCGGCGTTGCACTTATAACGCTCGTCTTTCACGCTATAGCCCGCGACCTTGCCATTTTGCAGCCAACCCGGCCACAGCCCCCAGCTAACGGCCTGCACCATCGTTTCCATGGCGTACCATTTGGCATCCTTTTCGGACCCAGAGGTCGCCACTGCACCCTTGCCAACACAGCCAGCAAATGCCGAGCCCGTTCCGATCATCGAGAACGCTGCAACCGCGACCAAACAACGACGAAAAGTTCTCATGAAATAATCTCCCCTCCAGCCAAGACCGGGGGCGTTATCCAAGCCCCTGCGAGCAAGGTATTCTGCTTCCACGGTGAAGGTCAATGTCAGTGCTGGGCAATGTTGGTACTAATACCAAGCGGCTACCCTGTTACCTCGTTGGGCGGCTAGATTTTCCAGCCCGAGTGCATCGCCGCGATACCACCCGTCAAGTTGCGATAGGTGACGCGCTCAAAACCCGCCGTCCGCACCATTTGGGCAAACGCTTCCTGGCTTGGAAATTTGCGGATGCTTTCGACGAGATATTGATAGGCATCGCGATCGCCCGCGGCCAATTGGCCAAGCCTGGGGATTACCTCAAAGGAATGAAAATCGTACAGTTGATCGAGCACGGGCACTTGGACGTGCGAAAACTCCAGACACAGAAAGCGGCCGCCTGGCTTCAAAACGCGATAGGCTTCTTTTAATGCCGCATCGATGTGGGTGACGTTGCGAATGCCGAAGGCGATCGTGTAAGCGTCAAAGCTTGAGTTAGCGAAGCTTAAGCTTTCGGCGTTGCCCTCGACGCAGGTAATGCGATCGGCCAAGTTTGCTTCAGCGATACGGCGCTCGCCAACTGCCAACATTTCAGGGCTGATATCGCAGATCACGGCAGTCGACGCGGCACCGCTGGCGCGGGCAAATTTCAAGGCAACGTCTCCGGTGCCGCCAGCGACATCCAACAATCGGAACGGCCGACCGGCGCGCGGCGGATTGAGCCAGGCGATAAAATCGTTTTTCCAGAGCCGGTGGAGCCCGCCCGACATGAGGTCGTTCATCAGGTCATAGCGCTCGGCGACGGCGGCGAACACCTGATTGACGAGGCCCTGCCGGTTGCTCTCGGGCACGTCTTTGAAGCCGAAACTGGTTGTCGGCTCGGGCGCTTGGTCTGGCGTTGGGTTCGACATGGCCTGACCTTAGCGCAAACTTCGGGTCGCAGCCAATCGCCTGCTGACGCGATTGCGCGGCGCTCCTTGCGACTATTTTGTGCCGCGAGGGACCCGTCGCAACGAGATCTTGGCGTTCGGATCTGTTGGCGCGCTGACAACCTGTTTACGCTGAGGCACCACGCGCTGGATGGGAGAAATGAATTTCACACCGCAATCCTGGCCGCGGCGCCAAGTGACTTCGCAGTCGACCTTGATGCCGTCGAGCTCAATCAGCAGCTCAAACGTGTCCGGCGGGCCGCCGAAGCCTTGCAGGCGCAAACGGGCACCCGTGGCGGAATAATCTCGCACCACGCATTCTAGCGTTGCTTGACCGCCGGAAAACGAAATCATTGCAGACTTCAGAACGCGCGAGCGATTACCCGCCCGTGGCGTTGCATCTGAGCTTGTTGTTGTAGAAACGGCCACCGTCGGCAAATCCCTAAAAGAGGGGTTATTGGCGTAAGCATAGCCATCAAGCAATAATGAACGGTGTACATCGCACACCTTTATGACAATCCAATTTGTACGGTATCGGAGCCAAGCCGCCGGTATGCTTGGAGCCTTAATCTCAGGAGCGACCGAGCGTGCCCGAGTTGCCTGAAGTCGAGACCGTCAGGTTAGGGCTCGCGCCAGTTTTGGTCGGGCGTCTATTGGCACGGGTCGAAAACCGGCGCGCCGATTTGCGGTTTGCCTTGCCCGACAAATTTGTCGAACGGCTGACCGGCACAACCGTCGTCAGCCTGAACCGGCGCGCAAAATATCTGATCGCGGAGCTGTCGAGCGGCGAAGCGTTGGTGATGCATCTGGGTATGACCGGCCGCTTCACAATCAGCCGCTCGGGTACTCCCGAAATCATCGGTATGTACGACCGCGAAACCGGCGCTGATGGCAAGCATGATCATATCGTCTTCCATACCGGTGATGATCACGTCGTGACCTACAACGACCCGCGCCGGTTTGGTTTCATGCTGCTCGTTAAGTCCGCCGACCTGGCCGCCCATGCCATGTTTGCCGGAATGGGGCCTGAACCTCTCGGGCCTGAATTTGACGCAGCATATCTGGCAGCGCGCGCCATGGGAAAGAAGGTCAACTTAAAGTCCCTGCTGATGGACCAGCGCGTCATTGCAGGCTTGGGCAACATCTACGTTTGCGAAGCGCTGTTCTGTGCCGACCTTTCACCGTTGCGTCCGGCCAAATCGTTATGCGCCCGCAATGGTCAAGCCCATATGCGGTGTGACAAACTGGCTGCTGCCGTGAAATCGGTGTTGCGCGACGCCATCAAAGCCGGCGGTTCGACGTTGAAGGATTATCGCCATGCCGACGGCAAATCGGGCCTCTATCAAAAAACGTTCCGCGTTTACGATCGCGCCGACGAGCCGTGTTTGCGGCCGGGGTGCAGCGGCATTATAAAACGTATCGTGCAGACCGGGCGGTCCACCTTCTATTGTCCGAAATGTCAAAAATAGAGCGCGTGCGCACGGCTTGACTTAGCGGGGCGCGCGATTTTTCAAAACATCTTGGGTTACCACTGTCAGACCGCCTAAAATCGCTGAAGCGATGGCGCCCGCCAAAAAGATATGATTGGCGGCCCAGTCGCCTTTGATCGTGTAGAGCTTGCCAGAAATGATGATCCATACCGCGATTGCCAACGCGGCTGCTGCGTGGATCGCGGCGATCTGGACCGATGCCGTTAGCGCAGTTTTGGTGCTTGCGGGATGATCGGGGTGCTGCAGATTGCGAACATAGCCGACTAAGCCAAATGCGACCACGGCGAATAGCGAGCCGTATTGCCAGCCGTGCCGCCACGTTAGCCCCGAGCCTAGATACACGAGAAACAAAGCGGCTGCCGCCCAGCCGTAAACGATGGCGGTCATTGCCGCCATCATACGCAACGCCGGGCGTGCATTCATGATCGGCCCGTCGTGCTCTGGCGATTTCAGCACGCGGAGAACGAGTACGATAGCTGCAAGTGCAATCGTCAATGCGAAGAGTCCGGCGGCGGTCGCAGACAATTCCTTGTCGGCTTGCGCTGCAGCGTAGCCCAGAACGGCCGCGGACAAGATTGCACCAAGCATCGCCAACACAAAAGCGGATTTAAAAGCGTTACCTCTGCTCAGCTCATGCGATGGCATCATTTTTTCGTAGACAGCAGTGCATTGAGACTGATTGCGGTGATGGCAAGTGCGCCAAAGAAGAAAATATTGCACGCAGCCCAATCGGCGTGGCTGACGTCACGGGGGAATTTGCCGTCTACGATCAGGCTCACAATCCCAACGACAACGCCGGCGAGCTGAAGCAGCACCAGCGTGCGCCCGAATTTCATTACCGATTCATCTTTCGAACCGTCCTGCGCGTCCCGGTCGAGCATGCCGGCAAACAACAAGGAACCAGCACCTGCGAACAGGAAGGCTGTAAAAAATGCCGGCCATTCAGGCCAGCGTTGTTCGAGGATCAGACAGTACGTCACCAGAATGCCTAACGCGCCCCAGGCCCACACCAGCCCGATATGGCGGGCTGTCGAACCGCCGATGGTAAATTTGTTCGCTCCCGCCGCCACCAGCGCGTTGTGTTCGCGTATGGCGAGCACCGCGAAAACGAAACTAACAGCGCCCGAGGCGGCCATGTGTGCGCCTGGCATGCTCGCTCCAGCCGCTAAAATGATGGTGCACAGGCTGAGCGTTAGACTGATCATCCAAGCTGTCAGTGAAGACATGCGCGTCTGCTCCAAGTTCGAACGGGAAGCCCCCCGCTCCCGTCAACGCGGCGGACCTTACATGTATTCGATCAAAAACACGGGCTCGTTCCATGCAATTCGCCCGAAAAATGCATCTTTCGGCCAACTAGCGCCGTTGACCTGATGCAACTCCAAGGCTATAGAACCGCCATCCACGCCGCTCGGGATCTCCGTTCCGGGCGGTAGACGCATTTGTGGCCACCCTGATGGATCGCCGGAGCAGCCCGAAAGCAGCTCAACGCGCGCACGGGCCGGCTAGTTTGATGAGGAAATACCATGGCTAATACGTCGTCGGCAAAGAAAGCCGCACGCAAAATGATCCGGCGCACCGAAATCAATAAGGCTCGCCGCTCGCGTCTTAAAACCGAAGTTCGCGCCGTCGAGGAAGCACTTTCGGGTGGCGACCGGACGAAGGCTGCTGCCGCACTGCAGGCTGCTGGCCCAATCTTGATGCGCACAGCTCAAGCTGGATTGATGCACAAGAAGACCGCGAGCCGGAAGATCTCGCGCCTCACCAAACGCCTGAAGGCAATGGCGAGTTAGTCCTTAGGATTTCTTAGCTCGGGGCGACTTTTCCTCCCTGTTGCAAAAGCGCACCAAAGAACAGCGGGCCCCATCGGGGTCCGTTTTTTTTTTGAGTACGCTAAGTCGCTGGATTCAAGCGGTTTGGGTTCTAAGGTGCGGCGTTCGCGCATGATCGAAGACATCATCCTTCGTAAGAGCTCCTAACAGAAAATGACAAATTGACGACACTGCCCCGGGGTCTGAAATTCATCGTTCAGTTCAGCCGGACCGTAGCCGAAACTGCTGTGGATTCAGGGCTTTTATCCACAGCCACGGATAAATTTTTGAGGTTATGCACTAGCGCTGTGGAAATATTTTTCGAGACCGCTCGACGCCTTCGGCGCGCGGCGGCGGGTTGCATTAAAACGGTTAATCGTTAGTTAATAACTGCACGGACGTACCCGAGGCCATCTGGTTGTCCGGCCTGCCAGTAGACGAGCGTAGAGTGTCGGGGCGCAGATAAATCTGCGTTCCTGGTTTCATCGTCAACATTGAGCATTCGACTCAAAGTCTCGGGCTTAAGCGGCCCGGCGGCAAGATGAAGTGTGCTCGACGTCTTGTCTAATGAAGGGGGGCGTCTGCGATAGCAATCGCGGCCGCAGTGTCGGGGTAAGCTCTTGGAGCAGTTGCAATCTGTTGACGTCATCGACGTGCCTGTTGACCAAACGTGGGCCAGCCTTTCGGCAGACCCTCGCGCAGTGCTTGTCGATGTCAGAACACGGGCCGAGTGGGCCTTTGTCGGACTGCCAGATCTCAGTCAGATCGGCAAGCCGGTTGTAACCGTCGAGTGGCAAACCTTTCCTGACAGCAGAATAGACGCGCAGTTCCCAGAGCGGCTTGCCGCTGCTCTGCAATCGTCCGGCGTGAACAAAGAGGATGAGGTCTTTTTCATATGCCGGTCTGGTGGACGCAGCCGCATGGCTGCCGAAGCAATGGCGGGAGCGGGCTATACTCGTTGCCGTAACGTGGCGGAGGGATTCGAGGGACCACTCGATCGCGACCGCCACCGAGGCCGAACGGCGGGCTGGAAAGCTTCCGGTTTGGCTTGGGTGCAGGGCTAAGCACTCAACAAGGACAGTTTTGCATACAGGCGGTGGCGTCCCAGTTTGAGGGGGGATGAGAGCCGTAACCGAAAACAGAGGCGATTTGAGTTTTCCTAAACTAGTAATGCGGGGAGAAGTAGCATGCAGCCAGCCAAGAAGACGGACAACGGATCAGCGACTGCCGAGGGGACACATTTCGGCGGCGACACAGGAATTCCCGGCGTCGAAGGACGCGGGCAAAAAGTTCGCGCGATGCTCAAGGCCCAGCTCGGCGACGACATTTATGGCAGTTGGTTCAACGCCATGGAGTTTGATAGTTTCGACGGCCGGATGATCAAGGTCTCAGTGCCGGTCAAGTTCGTGCGCAACTGGATTCAGGCCCACTATGCCGATCAACTCGTGGCCGCCTGTCAGGCCGAGTTTAAAGGTACCGAACGGGTCGAGGTGATTTGGCGCCAACCCGGCAATGCCGTCCAACGTCAGCCCGAGCCGCGCAACACAGACTCGAGCCGCGAGTTCGGCGAGCCGCAGCGCACCACGGCGCCAGATATGATGGCCAAGTCGACAACCGTTCGCCCGGTTATGTCGGCGGGCACCCGTACGTCTGCCGGTGGTCTTGAGGGCTCACCGCTCGATCCGCGCTATACCTTCGACAGCTTCGTCGTCGGTGGCACTAATCGCATGGCACATGCTGGTGCGACCCAGGTCGCCGAAACCGCACTGACGGATAACCCAAGCTTCAACCCGCTCTATATTCACTCGTCCGTCGGCCTGGGAAAAACCCATCTTCTGCACGCCATCGCCTGGGAAGTGAAGCGCCGCTCGGCCAATGCTCAGGTGCTTTATCTGACGGCTGAACGCTTTCGCTATCAGTTCGTCGAAGCGCTGCGCAGCTCGGATCCGCTCGCGTTCAAAGAGCGTTTCCGCAACATCAATATGCTGCTGATTGACGATCTCGAATTCCTGCACGGTGAGCGGACCGAGCAAGAGTTCGATCACATCATCAACTCGCTGCTCGATGGCGGCAAGCAAGTCGTCGTCGCCTCCGCCCGTGCGCCCAACCACATCGACCGGCTCAACGAGCGGATGCGGTCGCGCCTGCAACGGGGTCTGGTCACGGAACTCGGTGCCTTCGACCACGAGCTACGCCACAAAGTTCTCGAAAAGCGACTGGCGGAAAAGCGCGCCGGCGATAGCTCGTTCGCGCTATCGCGCGATGTGCTCGAACTGCTCGCCTCACGCTTGACCGAAAGCGGCCGCGAGCTAGAAGGCGCGGTAACGCGGCTTTACGCGACGTGGCAGTATATGCGCACACCGATCACGCTCGACATCGCTGAAACCGTCATCCGCGATCTCGTGCAGGGCATCGAGCCGCGCCGCATCAAGATCGAAGATATTCTTCGCATCATCTCGCGGCACTTTGGCGTCTCAAAGCACGATCTGCTGTCGCAACGCCGCCACCGTTCGGTCGTCTGGCCGCGCCAAATCGGGATGTATCTGGCCAAGCAATTGACGGCGCGTTCGCTGCCTGAAATCGGCCGCCGGTTCGGCAACCGCGATCACACCACGGTTCTGCACGCGATCCGCAAGATCGAGGGCGAAATCACAGGCAATCCGCGCCTGCGCGATGAGCTGGACGAGCTGAAGAAGCTGCTCAACCACTAATTTTCACGTGCCCCCTGGGCGCGGTGAATAGATCAATGACAGGGGCTGGAACGGGCATTTGCCTGTCCCGGCCCCAATTCATGCCCGAGAGCTCGTAAATGCGGGCGAAATAGCCTGCACCCAAACAGATCAGTGCTTGAAATCTGTGTGCCATTCGGCTCTCATCGCATCCCGCGCGCGATTCCCAAGCAGGCCGACCGCGCAGCATTCCTAGTTTCAATCCCGCGCGCCGGAATTGGCTTGGGGGCGATTAACCCCCTGATGTTTCGCCGCGCTCCTGACAAGCACTTCCCGAGGAGCATCATGCGTCTGGAAATCGAACGTGGAGAGTTGTTGAAGGCGCTGAGCCACGTGACGAGCGTCGTCGAGCGGCGCACCACCATACCCATTCTTTCCAACGTGATGCTGCGCGCGTCCGGCGCCAACTTGATGTTCAAGGCGACCGACCTTGAACGCGAAGTAAGCGAGAGCGTTGCAGCCAAGGTCGAGGCGGGCGGCGCGCTGACCGTGCCAGCCCACATGCTGCACGACATCGTTCGCAAGCTGCCTGAGGGCGCGCAAATCGATATCCGTCGCGATGCCGAGAAAGAGCGCCTGACGCTGACGTCTGGCCATTCGCGATTTTCGCTGCAGACATTGTCGGCGGAAGATTTTCCAGATCTGGCGGTCGGCGAAATCGGCCACGAGTTCACCATCGAAGCGGCGGACTTGAAACGCCTCATCGACAAAACCCGCTTTGCGATTTCGACCGAAGAGACGCGCTATTATTTGAACGGCATCTATTTCCACATCGCCGAGACCAACAAGTCCAAGACCTTGCGCGCGGTCGCAACAGATGGCCACCGCTTGGCGCAAGTAGAACTGGCGCGCCCTAAAGGTGCCGACGGCATGCCGGGCGTCATCATTCCGCGCAAGACCGTGCACGAGCTTGGTCGTTTGATGGAAGACAGCAGCGCCAAGGTGAAGGTCGGCGTTTCTCAGACCAAAGTTCGCTTTGAAATCGGCAACGTCGTGCTGACCTCGAAGCTGATCGACGGCACGTTCCCAGATTACGGCCGCGTCATCCCGCACGCCAACGACAAGGAAATGAAGGTTTCCAACGGTGCGTTCAAAAGCGCTGTCGATCGCGTCTCGACAATTGCGAGCGAGCGCGGCCGCGCGGTGAAGTTGAACCTCGCCAAGGACAAGCTCGTGCTCTCGGTCAATAATCCGGAGGGCGGCAGCGCGACGGAAGAGATCGAGGTCGCCTACGGCGGCGCGCCGCTCGAAATCGGTTTCAACGCGCGCTATTTGCTCGACATCGCCGGCCAGCTCGAAGGCGAAGACGCGCGCTTTATGCTGGCCGATCCCGGCTCCCCCACCATGGTCCGCGACAGCAACGACGACGGCGCCCTCTACGTCCTCATGCCCATGCGGGTTTAGGAGGCTAAGTGTCGAATACCGACGACGACGAACTCACAAGTCAAGATTATCGTGCTGAAATAAGGTCACTAGGCATGACTCCGGTGAGGCCTTCTTATCAGGGCGCGACGATTTATGTGGACCGCGATGGCCAGCATCACTCGATTCCTGATGCTGATAGCTTGTCGCCTGGAAGGCGCCGTGCGTTCTTAGATTTGCTTCGAAGTCGTTTAAATTGGGGACCGAGACATTAGGCGCCAACACTAGCATTGTAGGTGCGCTCAGAATCGACAAAGCCCAGTTTGGCCTCAATCGCAGGTTCAACTTCGACCACTCCAAATACTTGAAAACCCTCTGCCTCAAGCAAAGCTTGGATCGCCAAGGGAACTCGTTCCATCAATTCATCTTCTGTATCACCGTGCACGTAAAGTCCCTTCATCACGTCGCTAACGGCAACAAGCATGCCGGTGGATTGATGTCGAAGAGTACGGATCGATATCCGGCGGGTATCTCTCTTGCCAATCACGGGATGGTTCATAATTTTCCTACTGAGTTTTACACATCGACAGATCATGCGTTTACTAGTCGTACAGTCAAAAATACTCTCTAAGACTCGCCGATTCAAGTTACCCATTCGTTACCAAGGCATTTCAAACGGTTACGGGCGAGTCAATTGTGGCTAAAGGTAATGTCGCGAGGGCATTGCTGCCGCGCCGGGTGAGGGGCAGTTATCGTCATCGTATATATTGCGAGCCCATCCCCTCACCCCAGCCCTCTCCCCAAGGGGAGAGGGAAAAATGCTTATTTCTCCAAACGACGGACGGGCGGCGACGCGCGCCTCTGTCTGGCGCACTGTTCGCATCGGCGGGCGCGCGAATCCCCTCTCCCCATTCTCGACGGGGAGAGGGTCCGGCGAAGCCGGGGGTGAGGGGCGGCCGCGTGTTCGTTTGTTGCCGCCCCACACCCTCGTGGTGCCGCCCCTCACCCTACCCTCTCCCCGTCGAGAACGGGGAGAGGGAGAGATGCGCCGGTGCTTTCTGAGAGCCTTGCGTCAGAAATCTCGCCGTTCTAGCGCCGCAACGATGTGGTCCAACACCCCTTCGATATTGTCGTAGATATCGCCATTGGACTTCCCCGGCAAAAGTGGAGGGCTTTTCTGATAGATTGATGAGATCAGGGGAGCGACATGACCAAGAAGAATGGCAATCAGCCGGTATTTGACGAGGCCTTCAGGCGGGAAGCCGTGCGGATTTTGGCGACGAGCGG
>JANLPU010000021.1:0-119132 GCA_031367425.1 Hyphomicrobium sp. | reverse complement strand
CCCAAACGCCCGCTTTCCGCCATCGCACGAAGCGATTGTAGCAGGTCGTATAGGGACCATAGCGCTCGGGCACATCGGCCCAAGGCGAGCCTGATCGAAGCCGCCAGAAAATGCCATTCATGACGCGCCGATCATCCACCCTCGCCACGCCACGCGACTTGCGCGGCAGCAACGGATCGATGATTGCCCACTCGGCGTCGGTGAGTTCGTAGCGACGTAGCTGTGCCATCCCAACCTCCCACGGTTGGAATCATGAATCACTGTTCGAGCCGTTTGGGAATCCGGTTTATGAGTTTATGACCTAGACTGGTTTTAGCAAACGACTGGATTGAAGCGAACGACTGGCTTCAGTGAATGTTCTCGGCGTCTGCGGCGGCGCCAACCGATTTCGAGACGACCGCGAATGCGGCGCGCACGGCCAAATCCAGACTGCTTAACGGTTGGCCCAGGTTGCCCACACCCCACGTCAGCTGCGGGTCGGACTGTTGGCCATAACCAGATGTCACCACAACGGGCTGATCGACGGCGTTACCGACAGAAAGTAGTTTCAAACGTTCGTCTTGCGCGAGTTCAGGGCCGACGACAACGATGTCGGGTTTCCAGTGCTGCATCAGCACTTCTGCGCCCTCGATGGTCGCCACAACGCGCACGCTGGCAAACCCGGCCAACTCGAAACTTTCGGTCAACGCGGCCGCCGCCAGTGCATCTGGCTGGATTAACAGGGCATATTTGTCGATGACACTACTCATGGACTGAAACATTATACGTTCTTTCCTGACAGTAGCCTGACATCTGTGGTCCGGGGAAAAGCAGAAGTCTGATTCGCACCGGACTTAAGGTCTAGGGCTGTTCGGCCCGTTTCCCATAATACGTTCAAGGCCATCAGCTCAGTTGTTAGAGTTCTCTAGCAATGTGCGCGCACACAACGTTCTCGCTCATACTTTATTCTTCGTACAAACTTAACCGCGGTTATTATCGTATTTGCGCATGTACAGAACAGCTTCGACACGATTTCTAACGTGCAGCTTTTGCATGATGTTGCTCATGTGATGCTTCACGGTCTTTTCGCTTAAATTCAGCGTCCGGGCGATTTCTTTGTTGGTCTTGCCGTTGGCGACACCGCCAATAATTTCTTCTTCCCGGACCGTCAATTCTTTATGGGGAACGTCAGCCGACTTTTCCTTCACAGGCCGCACAGTGCTTTGAACGAGCAGCCGCGCTGCAAGTTCCGGCGTGACGTAAGACCGGCCAGACAGAACAATTTCCGTCACCCTGATCAGATCGGCTCCGCTGATGCCCTTCAGAACATAGCCGCGCGCCGACGCTTCGAGAGCGCGCGTGACGTGGTGGGGCTCTTCGGAGTTTGTAAAAATGATAACCTTGGTCTCGGGTGCCGTTAACCCGATCGACCGCGTCGCCTCGACGCTGCAGCCCGGCAAACACATATCAAGCAGCACGATATCCGGCCGCTTGTCCTTCGTAATACGCACCGCGTCGTCTGCGGTACAACCTTGCCCGACGACGGTGAAGCAGCCTGCAGCCATGAATGTGGCCGCAATGCCTTCCCGCATCAAAGGGTGGTCGTCGATGATCGCGACCTTATACTTCTGGGACACTTGAATACTCCCGCCTTACTGAAAATGGAATCCGGGTCCTCATGCATGTTCCAACGCCCGGCGCCGACTGAATGTCGATCACCGCTCCGATAGCGCCAGCTCGTTCACGCAATCCCGCTAAGCCTAAACTCGTCCGTCCTTCGTTCGCAATATTGGCAACATAACCTGGCCCTTGATCGGAAACTTTGACTTCAAGTGCGGAACCTCCCTGCACGACTTCCAAGCATTGACCAACACCGCCAGCGTGACGGTAGGCGTTCATCAAACCTTCTTGCGCAAAGCGATAGACGAACCGCTTCAACCATGCCGGTACTGGGCCTTCGAGCTGCGATACCTTCAACTCGACCGTCGTTCCCGTTCTTTGCTCGTGCTTGCGGACGGCGAGATCGACCGCCTCTTCGAGAGACAATTTTTCGATCTCGGGCAGCACCAGACCGTGCGCCAGATTGCGGATCTCGGATAGGGCATCGCGCAGAGCTTGGCGCGTAGCATCGAGTTCGCCGCCTTCAATTTCAGCGGGCTCGGCTTGCTTGCCCGCGCGCATCTCGGCGTAGGCGTGGCCGGCATCAAGGCGCAGCAGAGACAAACCGATAAGTTGCGCTGGACCGTCGTGCAGGTCGGCGCCCACGCGCTTCATAACCTGGTCGCTATATTCGACGAATTGCAGGCGGTTGAGTTCAGCCTCGCGCTGCAGTTTGGCGTCAGCTTGGGCGTCCGATTGCGCGTGGTCTGCCGCCCATTTGAGGCCTGCGCCCGAGTGCCCGCGTTCGATCAGCAGCGAAATAAAAGCGGCTGCAGACGCTGGCAGCGTCCAGCGCAGATCAACCGCGCCCATGACGGCCAGAACCGCCGTCGCTGATGCGATGAGTGCAAGAACGATCGAATGATTGCGGGAAAGAAAGAGCCAAGCTTTTGACGATAGAGAAAGATTGCTTTCTCTTTCGTACAAAGTACTGCCTAAAAAATCGGACCGCAAAGTAGTGTTGGACACGGAGCAAACCCGCAACGCCGACAACAAATTTAAACCTCGTCGAATAGTAGTTGCATCTTATACATTTAAATTATCTCGGGTAAATGCAAATTGCGGGCCGAAACTGTTTTAACTTCAGATGATGAATTCTGGCGCCTTGCAGCCACATTTTTGGACCGTGAGCGCGGTTCGTCGACGACAGATTTCCGCCGCCTCCAATCGCCGGTTACGGGTCGATCAAGGATCAGAAGTTCGTAAATACTTCGGGGTTATTTCAGGCCTTGGCGGCCATGGACGCGCGGAGCCTCGCGCACCGGCTGGCCGTCATCTATCCAAATATCGGCTTGGGGAAAAGCCTCGCGCTCGCGCTGTTGGCAATAGCGTTTGCCATTGATTTCCCAATAACAAAAACTGCCGCAATGGCGCCGCCCGCGATAGAAATAGCATCCTTTAGCTTCGAGCGGCGGCAGCACGATAATCGGCACGGGCTGAGCAAAGTGCCGACGCAACGGCCGACTTTGAGCAGGTGCAGCAAGCACCACAAGAAAGCTTGCTGCACACGCGGACAAAATAACCTTTTTCACGCGAGCCCTCCTTTTCCCGGCACGATGACTGCAATCTTGGCAGAAATCTCAACTTGGCGCATCCGGCACCAGCCAGCGTCCCGAATCGAGCCAGAGGTCTATATATAGAACGATCAGGATAGCACGCCCAGCCGGGAACATGATGCCGACGAGCGACACCAAAGCTGTGCCCACTGCAACCGCCGCTGCTGCAATCGCGGCTCTTTACGCAGCAGTTGCCGCCCCCGTCGTCGCGCGCGGCGAGATGGCAGCCGAGACGGTTGCCGCGTCTGTCTTGCTGGGCATTGGGCTAGCGCTGGCGTCCGCGATCGATTTACGAAGTTTCCGATTGCCGGACGCGATAACTTTAACGCTCGCCGCCGCTGGCTTGGCTCTCGCGTGGGCGTTGCATTGGGAACCAACGCTGTGGTGGCGGGCGGCGGCGGCCGTTGGCGGCTACACCTTCATCCGTGCCATCGATTTCGCCTATGAGTTCGTGCGCGGCCACCAAGGTATCGGCCAGGGCGACGCGAAATTGTTTGCCTCAGCGGGCGCTTGGCTCGGGCCGGAAGGTCTGCCAACTACTCTCCTTTACGCTTGTGCGGCGGCCATTGTGTTTGTCGCGGCGTGCCAGCTTTCCGGCCGCACCATGACTGCGACGCAACGCATTGCGTTCGGCCCGTTTCTTGGCTCCGGCATTTGGCTCGTTTGGATCTGGGGTCCGGTCACGCTCTAAGGCGCCCCCAATGATCTGCATCGAGCGGAGGCGTGCGAATGGGCTTGCTCACCCTTGAGGGGACAAATAATACTCGCGGGCGAAATTATTGGGTCGGGACCTTCGGCAACATGCCAGCGCTGCACAGCTTTAAGCATAGCAATACGCGAGCCCGGCGCGCGCACAAACGCTGCGGCGAGGACGGCTTCACGCTGCTTGAATTGCTCGTTGTGCTCGGCATCATCGTGCTGCTGGCAACGCTCGTCGCGCCGCAGGTTCTGCGCTATCTCGGCACCGCGCGCACGCAGACCGCCAAAGCGCAAATCGGCTCGATATCGACGGCGCTTGAACTTTATGCGCTCGACAGCGGCGGATTTCCAAACCAGCAAAGCGGACTGGCAGCGCTCGTGCAGCCGCCAGCGGGTGCCACCAAGTGGAAAGGCCCATACCTTAAAAAGGCTGAAGGGCTGATCGATCCGTGGGGACGGCCTTACCAATACCGCTATCCTGGCAAGGCCGGTCAGCCAGACGTATTCACTCTTGGTCGCGACAACGCTCCAGGCGGCAGCGATGAAGACCAAGACGTTACCAATTGACGTTAGTTAACCGGCCTCAACTTCAATTCAGAGCGAAAAAGCGGCGGAGCTTTGAGCGCGTTGCCCCCGGGCGATGAAGCGATTTCGACGAGGTCTGGTAACCGGTCGGTTCGCGGCCAGGCCGCTTGCCAGAGCGGAGCTTGACCATACTGCGGTGACCCGAAATAGCGAAACTGCAAACGACCCGAAAGATTTCCTAAAGGCCGCTCTTCTGCCGGCAGCGCGCTCTGCCCTGAAGTGCTCGCACCCTGATAGAGCGACACCCGCAGCGCCGACCCGAGCTCTATCCTGTAGAGGCCGCCGCCGTAAGGGCCACCGCTCAGCGGCACGATGAAGCTGACGCTCAGCGGTGCGCCCGAGAATGCGATGCGGGATACGCCCTGGGCATCGCGCTCGAAAATCGGCACGGCGCTCTTGATGTGCGTTTGCACGAACCCCAACGCCGCGAGCTCGTCGGAGGCTTGATCAAGCTGACCAGGCGTCTCCCAAGCACGCCGCCCCAACCGCAGCGTGCCTGGAACCATCGCCAACAGCAGCGCCAAAATGGTCAGCGACACGAGTAATTCGACGAGCGTGAACCCGGCGTCGCAGCGGTTTGGCAAATGTCCCGCCATGTTATGGTCCCCGCCGCAGTTTGATGGTTTGTAATTGCAACGACTGTTCCGGGCGGCGCGGTCCTTCTTTCCAGCGCACCGTTACGGTCACCCAGAAGCCGTGCAGGTCTGGCGCTGATTGAGCGGCCTCAGAGGCTGACGCATAGGCACGAATATCGGCCTGCCAGACCATGCCGTCAGCGGCGACGCCCGATTGGGTAGAGGCGATAAGAGGTGTCTCAACGCCGGTCGAGGCGAGCTTATTTTGCGCCATAGCCAGCACAATTTCTTCTGCATCGGCGCGCCGCAAACCGCGCCAGCCGACGGACAGCCCCTGATAAAGAGCTGAGATCACGGCCACGAAAATCGCCAGTGCCACCAGCGATTCGACGAGCGTGAAGCCGGCATCATCAGCAGCGTCACGAGTGCGAGCGGCAGGGCGAAAAATGCGCATGTGTGCTACTGCCACCGCAAGGCGATATTTCCCGTCAACCAGTCGACGCTGATGACGGCGCCCTGTTTGCCCGAGCCAAGTTTGATCCGGCCCCCGCTCGCTGTGCCATCGGGCCGAAACCGAAAACTTGGGATTCCAGACCCGTCGGCGCTGCCGTCTTGGCCCTCAAACGCCATTGCCACATCGCGCGGCAGAGCTTGTGGCCGTACCGCGCCGTCGGCCCAGTAGCGCCGCCGTTGCGTGTCGACAATCAAAGCGTGATCGTCGTTGCTGCGCATAGCCGCAGCGCGCGTCAATTTCAGGCTGGAAACGAGTTGTACGGCCGCCGATTTCACTTTCAAGTTCTGCCGCATCGCGCTGAGACGCGGCATGGCAACACCAGCGGCGAGCGCAACGATCCCCAGCACGGCGATCATTTCCAACAGCGTGAAGCCTTGCTCGTGCTGCGGCTTGATCTGCGGCTTGAGCCGTATGCCTTGTCTCATTTGAGTGCCAGATCGTTGACCGAGAAGATTGCCCCCATCACGGATATGATGAGGCCCCCGACAACGCCGCCAATCAGCAACGTCAGCACCGGCGTGATGAGGCCCGTCAGGCGTTCGACTTGCCGTTCGACGGCGGTCTCGAATATTTCGGCGACCCTGATCTGCATCATATCCATTTGACCGGTTTTTTCGCCGACCGCCGTCAGCCGCAAGAATAAATCTGGAAACAGCCCCGATCGCGTCAGCGGACCAGACAACGTGCCGCCCTCTTTGATCTCTTCGCCGGCCTGCCGCACAGCCAGCGCGTATGCCCGGTTCGACAGCACGCCGGATGCGATCCGCATCGTGTCGAGGATGGGCACGCCATTGCGCGTTAGAACGGCCAGCGTGCGCGCCAGCCGCGCCGTCTCGCGCCGCTCGATCAGACTGCCGATGAGCGGCAACCTCAGTATCGCGCGATCAATCGCCAGCCGCAGCTGGGGACTACGCGCGGCGATGGCGAGCGCTACAATACCAGCGCCAGCGAGGATGGCGATGACGAGCCAATGGGCCGCGACGAACTTCTGCGCGCCCGACAGAACGCGGATCAATACCGGCGGCTGCACGCCAGCATCTTCAAAGATCGGCAGCAATGTCGGGATCAGCACGCCCAGAATGACGCCCATGGCGACAACCGCGGCAATCATCAGCACGGCCGGATAGACCAGCGCCGAGCCGACGCGTGAGCGCGTTTCGGCGGTACGCTCGAGAACTTTTGCCAGGTCGTCGAGGACTTCCGACAGCGAGCCGGTCATCTCGCCCGATTTAACGAGACGAGCGTAGAACTCTGGGAACGCGTTGCCCTGCGCCGTGAACGCATCCGAGAGCGCCTCGCCTTCCAGCACGCGCTCAAGCGTCGCGTTGGTAATGCGACGAAGCCGCGCTGGCAGCATCGGCTGTACGGCGACGATGCGCAACGCTTCGTCGATGGGCAACTCGGCTTTGACGAGAGATGCCAACTCGCGCGTGAATACGGCGAGGTTCTGGCTCGACAGCCGCCCGGTCCCGAAAACTTCCCGCTGCCACCAAGGGAGCGAACTTTCAGCTATAGCTTCAGTAAGATCGAACGGTATTTGACCGCGCCGGGCGAGCACTTCGAGCGCGCTTTCGCGGTTGGCGGCGGCCACTTCGCCGGCTGCCAGCGCGCCGGAATCGTCAAACGCTTTAAAGGCAAAACGCGGCATTATTCGCCCCCGCTCACCCGCAGAACTTCATCGACGGTCGTCTCGCCATCTAAGATTTTTTGCAAGCCGTTATGGCGCATCGCCTCCATGCCTTCAGTCAGCGCCATGTCTTCGATGGCGCGCTCGGTGCCGGATTGGACGACGACATCGCGCACACTCTTGGTCATTGGCAAGAGTTCATAAATCGTGGTGCGGCCGGAAAATCCGGTCTGCCGACATTTGTCGCAGCCCTTGGCGTTACGCGCGCCGCTGAGATCGATAGGCCCGTGTCCGGGGCCTGCAAGCTTCGCAATGATCGCGGCCGGCACTTCATCGGGCGACGCGCAGTGGCGGCACAATTTACGTACAAGGCGCTGCGCCAGAACGCCTTTCAAACTCGACGCCAGCAGGTAATCTTGCACGCCCATGTCGAGCAATCGCGTGATGGTGGCGGCGGCAGAATTGGTGTGAACGGTCGACAACACCAGATGGCCGGTGAGCGACGCACGGATCGCCATTTCAGCGGTTTCTAGATCGCGGATTTCGCCGACCATGACGATGTCTGGGTCTTGCCTGAGGATCGAGCGCAAGGCGGTGGCGAAATTCAAACCGATTTTCGGGTTGACCTGGATCTGATTGACGCCCGCGAGCTGATATTCGATCGGATCTTCAACCGTGAACAGCTTACGGCCGCTGTCGTTCAAAGTGCTGAGCGCGGTGTAAAGCGTTGTCGTCTTGCCGCTGCCGGTTGGGCCGGTGACGAGGATGATGCCGTTGGGCTCGCGCAGCAGCCGTTCAAATCCCTCAAGCCCCGCGCCCGAAAAGCCGAGCGCTGGAAATTCCAGATTGACAGTCGAGCGATCGAGAATACGCAGCACCACGCTTTCGCCGTTCAGCGTCGGCATGGTCGACACGCGCAAGTCGATCTCGTGGCCGCGTACGGTGATTTTTATGCGCCCATCCTGGGGCAGGCGGCGTTCTGCAATGTTCAATTGCGCCATGATCTTGACGCGCGAACTCAAGGCGGCGCGCACAGACAGTGGCAGCGTCTCGGCCGTGTGCAGCACGCCGTCGATGCGGTAGCGCACGCGAATGCTATCTTCGCGCGGCTCGATGTGTATGTCGGAGGCCTGTGCTTCGACTGCTTTGGCGATGAGATTGTGGACCAGTTTAATGACCGGCGCCTCGCTCGCCATGTCTTCGAGACGGCGGACATCTTCCGCGCCCGCATCGTCGCTTTGCGCGGGCACGGCGAAAGTGTTGGAGTTTTCCTTGGGGTCTTTGGGGCCGTACAGCCGCTCAATGCGGCGGTCGAGTTCGCCCGCAGGTGCCAGCCGCAACGAAATTGGCCGCTCGAGCAGATACGAAAGTGCTGTCAACGCCTCTGCGTTGAACGGGTCGGCTGTCGCGAACACAACGCCGTCGACGCCGTCTGATAACGGCAGCAGCCGATTGGCTTTGAGAAATGCGGGTTGTAGCTCCTTGGCAAACAAGGCCACGTCCGGGTAATCGCGCGCCTGCGCGAGCGGAATGTCCAAAAGCTGAGATAGCACGCCGGCCAGTGCCACATCCGTGACGAGGCCAAGCCGGGTCAGTACGATGTCAAATCTCTCGTTTGCCTGCGATTGTGCCCGCCGTGCCCGGCGCGCGGCCAGATCGTCGAGCAGGTTTTGGTCGCGCAGCGCGGCGCTCAATCGTTCGATGAACTCTTCGCTGCGCGGATCGGGCAACTGCTGCGCGCTTTGAGAATTAAATCTGAGCATCGAGGCCTCGGGCTAAACTATCATCACAATATCTGTTCACAGCATGCGACCGGGTATCGTATTATAACATACTGCAAGCATTTGAATCGCGCTGCCATCGAGTTTCAGACGTCAACATCGATAGACAACCTTACTTGACTGCTAGTAGGCCGCCTGGGTGACGTGTTCGAGCGATCGTTTCTGTCTGGCTATTTCAACATGAATGCGCTGCTGAGTGACACCTCTGGAATTGTTGGCCGCGCCATCCGCTGGTGGCGCGACGAGCTGCGCAGCTTTTGGCCGACCGCCCGTCAAGGCGACGGCGGCAAGCTCGACGTTGTCGTGGCAATTGCAGACGACGGGTCTGTCCGTCTCGCGGAAGGCACCTCAGGCCGGTTACCCAAGGGCGTGCGAGCGGCGTCGGGGGAAGCTGATGTTTGGGACTATTTGAACGGGCTGGGGCGATCGCGCCCCGATGCGCAGGTCGGCCTCAGGTTGCCGTGGTCTGCGTGTTACCAGCGCCGGGTCGAAATTCCAGCTGCCGCCCGCCGACAAGCCGCATCAATTTTAGCGCTCGATCTGGAGCGCGCGACGCCGTTCAAAGCCAGCGACGTTTACCTTGCCCATTACATTGAAGATGCACCGGCCCGCAAAGGTTGGCTCAACGCCAGCCAGCTCGTTGCCAAACGCAGCCAAGTTCAAAAATTCATCGCCGATGTCGAAGCCTCCGGTCTCAAGGTCGCCAGCATCAGCTGCGCGGCGGCGGATGGAAAAACCACGTTGCCAGTGGATTTTTTGCAATCTCTTGGCGACGCCACCGCTCAGCGCGAAGGCCAGCACCGGGCGCGCATCGCACTACCACTGTTTGCTGCGGCGCTGGCCATTTCAGCCGCCGCAATCCTCATTTCACGGCGCGAAGCAGCGCTGGAAACCCTGGATAAACAGGTGGAAAGTGCACGCGCATCAGCTTCTGCGGGACAGTCCCGGCGCGACACGCTCATTGCCGCCAACAGCCAAAGTTCGGCGATGCGGCAATTGAAAACCAGCCGGCCGGCCGCGATCGCAATCATCGATGAATTGACCAGGCTGTTGCCGGATACCGTTTACCTGTCAGATCTCACGATCGCGACGGACGCTGTTGACCTATCGGGCTACGCGCGTGCCGCAGCTGACGTCATTCCCATCCTTGAACGCTCTGAGATGTTCAAAGACGCAACTCTGACGGCCCCCGTCACCTTCGATACGACGGAAGATAAAGAGCGCTTCAGCTTGCGCGTAAAACTTCGCCATGGGCTGCAAGCGGCGGCCGCAAAAGGCGAGGTACCAACGCCATGATCGCCAATTCAACGAGCCAGCTCGGCATTGCCATCAAAGCCGCAATTTCCAAATTGGCGGCGCTGGCGATCCTCGCCGTTGTTGTGGTCGGCATTTGGAATTGGGTTGTCCGCCCGCTCGCCGCCAGGCTCGATGATGCGCAAGACCGGATCGAAGCGCAGCGCGTGCTACTGGGCCGCTTGATTGCAAAAGCCAAGGACGATGCGGCAGCAATCAACCAGCAAACCTTAGCTCCAACCGGCACCGCGGAACGCAGCTTCCTGCCCGGTGAAAATGATTCTATCCGCATTTCCGGCCTGCAATCCGTGCTGAACACGGCCGCGCGCACTGCCAACATCCGGCTTGCGAGCACGCGCACACTGGACGCGGCTGAGCGCGCCGGAGTGCGTCTGCTTGGCGTTCAAACGCAGCTCAGCACCGACCTCGAACAACTGCAGAAATTTCTTTTCAATTTGGAGAAGCAACAACCCAATCTGCTCGTGGACGCTCTCCACATCGCGCGCTCGCCGCAAGCCGCTGGCCAGGGTTTAGCCGCGCTCGATGTTACGCTGTCGGTCTATGGCGCGGCACCGGCCTTGGCGGAGCCAAGTGGGAAAGTCAACTCGGAGCCAAGCGGGAAAGCACCAGCGGCGCCAGCGATCATGGATCAACCATGAGCCAGGCGCGCGGCATTCTCGGCATGACAATGTGGGCCGCGCTCTTGACGGCACTGGGCTTTGCCAATTGGCAAGCCTCGGTCATCCCCATCGAGACAGCCGCGATCGCGGCACCGAACGGCGCTGCCGCGCCAACACTGGAATCGCTCGAAAACTCACCAAAACTTGGCGAAAGCAAGGTTGCCATCGCCGATCTATCGCAGACGTTGGCGCGGCCGTTGTTCAACGCTAACAGGCGGCCGCGCACAACCGAAGCCGCCATCGCTAAAGCAACCGAGGCTTCTGCTCCGCCGCCGCCGCAAGCCACGCCACCACCAGCGCAATTGCATTTGATCGGGATGATGCGCAACGGCAGTTCCAAAGCGCGCGCGCTGATCCGGGTTGAAAATGCGCCAACCGCTAAGTGGATCGACATTGGCGACGAGATCGCCGGGTGGCGGTTGAGCGAAGTGAATGCCGACCACGTTGTGGTCGAGGGCAGCGGGCAGCGCGTCCAGCTCGTGCTTTATCCAGACAAAACACGCTGATGTGCGGTCTTGGTTCGCGCCGATTTAACCAGCACCAGCGAGCATCGTGCTTGCCCAAATTATACTTCGGTCGTGCCGGCGATCAGACCAAAGTCTGACCCAGACACCAATCGTTGGTCGCACCGGGCTCCGTCTCCAGTCGCCTCATAATAGGCGCTGCTAGGCCCCTGCGCCCCGCCGGGTCCAACCGTATTCTCCCGACAGTATTCAATGATTTTTGTGGGCATAGCGCCGTCGGCGTCGTTGCCGAAAACACATTATTCGGGTCTGGGAGTAACGAACATGGCTGATTTCAATGTTAGCGATCTGGAATATATCCTGACGCAGATCAAGATGGCGGAGACCGGTCAAGCGCCTGACAGTCCGCATTTGGCCTTCGGATTGCGGGAAGTCGCCGGCACAAACAATAGCACGGTGCCTGGGCAGGCCGCTTTTGGATCTGCCGATCAAACGTTCCTGCACCTTGGAGACCAGGTATTCCAGACTGCTGATGTCAAACCCGGTACGACCACCCCGACAAGCTATTTAAGTACCGGGGCCACGTCTAGGGTTTATGATGCTGCCCCGCGCACCATCAGCAATTTGATTTCCGATCAGACGGCGAACAACCCGGCCGCGCTCGCAGCCCAGGCCAAAGCTTTTTCGTTTCTAGGCGCCGGTTATCAGCACGAAGTGCCCAACCCCGCTTACAATGCGCTCACCAACCCGAACGTCCCACAGTTCATCCTCAGCAACGCGACGACGCCAACAAACGTCGACGCCGCCGGTAATCTTTTCATCAACAACGTCACGCCAGATAACGGCCTCTCGGCGCCATCGAACGAGTGGTTCACGTTCTTCGGCCAGTTTTTCGATCACGGCCTCGATCTCGTCAACAAGGGCGGCAGTGGCAAAGTCCTTATCACGCTGCAGCCAGATGACCCGCTTTATGTGCCGGGTGGTCATAGTAATTTCATGACGCTGACGCGCGCCACGATGGTCAACGGCCACGATGCCACCAATGCGATCACACCGTTTGTCGATCAAAGCCAGACTTACGCATCCCACCCATCGCACCAGGTTTTCCTGCGCGAATATATCATGGGCGTCGATGGCAAGCTGCATTCGACTGGCAAGCTTTTGACGAGCGCCACCGGCGGCATGGCGACTTGGGCCGATGTCAAGGCGAACGCCGCAACGCTCGGCATCAAACTCAATGACGACGACGTCGGCAAGGTGCCGCTGCTCGACACCGATGCCTACGGCAACGTGCGTCTAGGCACCAACGGCCACGCGCGCATCGCTGTCGAAGTCTCCGATTCAGTAACGGTCGCGGGTGTGACGACAATTACCAAAACGACGGTGTTTGTCGAAGCCGCCGCTGGGAACTTTACGATCGATCTCGACGCCCCGCCAAATCCTGTCGCTCCTCAGATCGATCACACCTACACTGTGACGACAGTTGGCGCTGGCACGCAATTCCTGAACGACATCGCCCACAACGCTAACCCGTTCAACGATTTCGGTGCGCCGCTCACCGCCGATTTGGACAACGTTGCAGGCAATACCATCATACCGAATGCTCAGGGTCAAAATACTGTTTACGACGATGAACTGCTCAACGCGCACTACGTCGCCGGCGACGGCCGCCTGAACGAGAACATCGGCCTCACGGCCGTTCACGAGGTCTTCCACTCCGAACACAACCGCTTGACCGCCGAAACCAAAGCGCTGGTCCAAAACGAACTCAACAACGGCAACGTCTCGTTTGCTCAGAATTGGGTTTTATCTGGCCCGGTCCCCCTGGTCGCTGGTCATCAAATTGCGGACAACGAATGGAACGGCGAACGGCTTTTTCAAGCCGCCAAGTTCGGCACCGAGACGCAATATCAGCATCTCGTGTTCGAAGAGTTCGCGCGCAAGATCGCGCCAGACATTCACGTCTTCGGCAACAACGATATCTCGCTTGACCCGGGCATCTTCGCCGAATTTGCCCATGCCGTTTATCGCTTTGGTCACTCGATGCTCGATGAGCAGGTGGCGCGCTATAAATTGAACCCCGACGGCAGCCCGCAACTCGATGTCAATGGCAAACCAATCCAAGACAGCATCGGCCTCATCGAAGCTTTCACCAATCCTCTCGCCTACGCCAGCCATGGCACGTCGGCTGCGGCTGAAATCATTCAAGGCTCGACGCATCAAGTCAGCAACGAAATCGACGAGTTCGTTACCGGCGCACTGCGCAATAACCTGCTGGGCCAGCCGCTCGACCTCGCCGCGCTCAACATCGCACGCGGCCGCGAAACCGGCGTTGCGCCGCTCAATCTGTTGCGCGCCCAGATCTTCAGCACGACCCATGATCAGGGCTTGCGTCCTTACGAAAGCTGGAATGATTTCGGCAATTACTTGAAGCACCCGGCTTCGCTGATCAACTTCGTTGCAGCTTACGGACATCACGCAGCGCTGGACGCCGCAACGACGTTGGACATGAAGCGCGCCGTGGCATCCGCGATCGTCAGCGGCCAATCCGTAACGTTGGCCGACGGCACGGTCGTCAACGCACCGGTTGATAGCTACGACTTCATGCATTCAACGGGTGCCTACATCAACGATGCCGCAAACGCCAACGCCGTCCACGCCACGTGGACCACCGGCTCGATAACCGGCCTCGACAACGTTGACCTGTGGATCGGCGGCCTCGCCGAAAAGCAAAATCTGTTCGGTGGCCTGCTCGGCTCGACCTTCAACTTCGTCTTCAAACTTCAGTTGGAGCATCTGCAGGATGCCGACCGGCTGTATTACCTGCCGCGCATCGAAGGCACGCACTGGGGCTCCGAGATCGAGGGCAATTCGTTCGCAGATCTCATAACCCGCAATACGGGCGCCACGCACCTTCCTGGAAGTATTTTCCTAACGCCGGAATACACTGTCGAAGCCAAGAACATCATCGTTCGCGATATTAACGGCAATCTGCAATATGACGTCAACGGCAATATCATCACGACCGATCCGGCAACTTGGGCGCACAATCCGGTTACCGGCGCACACCTGGTCGATGTTTTGAACGATGGCACGATTAGGTTTATCGGCGACGACAACTTCCTCGGCAACACGATGGTTCTGGGCGGCACCCAGTTCGACGACAAGTTGGAAGCGGGCCACGCCGACGACGACACCGTTTACGGCGACGCCGGTAACGACACGATCGACGGCGGTGGCGGCAACGACTTCCTGTTCGGCGGCACGGGCGACGACTTTATTCATGACGTCGTCGGCGATAACGTCATTCACGGCGACCAGGGCGATGACACGATCATCGCCGGCCGTGGCGACGACATCTTGTTCGGTGGCGACGGCAACGACTACATCGAAACTGGCGATGCCGGTTTGCTTGGCGACAGCGCCATCGGCGGCCTTGGCAACGACATCATCGTTGGCGGCGTTGGTGCCGACACGTTGGAAGGCAACGAAGGCGACGATTGGCTCGAAGGCGGCGCTAACGGCGACACGCTGATCGGCGACCAAGGTGCGCCGACGGGTCAGCAGCCACTGATCCAGGGCAACGACGTTCTCGACGGCGGCGCCGGTGGCGACCGCATGCAGGGCTTCTCCGGCGACGACATCATGCTGGGACAAGGCGGCTTTGATAAATTCGAAGGCCGGTTAGGGTTCGATTGGGCATCCTGGGAAAACAATTCCCAAGGCGTCGACGTCGACATGAACCGCCGCGAATTTATTCCCAATCCCGCTGCACCGGCGGGCGACGCCGTACGCGACTTCTTCATCGCCACCGAAGGCGCGAGCGGCAGCAGATTCGACGACTTCATCCTGGGAACGAACGACAACAAAGTCGATACGTTCAATGAGCTGACAAATACCAATCTCATCTTTGGTATCGATGCCTACTTCGATCCGCTGGCTGGGCCGGTCGCGTTCTCGGGCGGCAATATTCTGCTTGGCGGTGCCGGCAGCGACCAGATCACCGGCGGCGGCGGCAACGACATCATCGATGGCGATGCTCGTCTCCACGTCGCGCTGATCGGCGGACACCACGCCGGCGCGCCTATTCTGCGCGAGATTGTCAACGATGCCACGGTGGCGACATTCGACCCTGTCCTTCTCGATCCGAACCCGAACCATGTCGATCCGAATACCCTCCTGCCGCTGCCACTGCAACTTACTGCCGGCGATATCGATACGGCCGTATTCCGGGGTAATTTAACAAGCGGCGAATACGTCATTGCACAAGCCGTCGACATCCACGGCATCGCGCGGTTTGCGCCTGATGGGACAGCGGTTATCCAAGTTACACACACGCCGCTCCCCGGCACTCCGGGCGCGCTGACCGGCGTCAGCGACGGCACAGACTTGCTTTGGAATGTGGAACGGGCGCAGTTCGCCGACGTCACGATCGACCTCAATCTATTCTTCGGCGGAGCGTCCAAAGATGCAGTTCCCGGCGGCATCGTATCCTTGTTTGATGCTCGCATAGGCGGCGGCGCTGCGGTCGCAGTCGCGGCTGCCACCGTCATCAACGTCGGCGACACGTTGACGATTGCGCAAGGAACCGATCCCACCACGGGCGCGCCGCTGTTCGACGCCATCACCGGCGCGGCATTGAGCCAAGTCTTCGACCTCGACGGCGTGAAGGTCAACGGCGTCGTCGATGCGGCGACCGTTGGAAACTCGGGCGAGAATATCCCGATCGGCGAACTCAATCTGCAATGGCAAACTTTCAGCGTCGCTGGCAAAGATTGGGTCAACATAACTGGTGCCACGTCGTCGAGCTTTACGCCGACGGATGCACTCGCCGGTCAGCAACTGCGGTTATCGACCTCATGGATCGACGGTCTCGGCCACAAGGAAACGGTGTTCTCGGCGCCGACCGCCGTTGTGACATTCTCAGCAGCTGGCGTTAATCACGCGCCGACCATCGCCACGCAGGTGGCATCGCCAGGCTTACCCGACACGTCGGCGATGGAAGACCGGGTGATTGCCAATTTGCCGCTTAATCTAACAAAAGTGTTTATCGACGATACGACACCGTCGAACCTCCTGCTGTACTCAGCGACACTTGCGGGCACGATCGACGGCGTCAATGTCGATGGCCACCCCTTGTCGGAGTTTGGGCTGACGTTCAGCACGATCCCCGACCTTAGCCCAACCGCCGCGCTAGGCGCCATCGTTGGTGGCCGCATCACCGGCACGCCGAACTTCGTCACCCTTGATCCCGTCAACGGTTCTGCGATCGTGTCCAACGGCTTTGCCGGCGCGGTCAACATCCGCGTCACGGCAACGGATACAGGCGGGTTGTCCGTTCAAGACACTTTCCAGATCAACGTTATTCCCGCCAACGACGGCGCTGCTTCGCTGACGATCTCGGGCACGCCAACGCAAGGACAGCAACTCTCAGCCGTCTTTGGAGCAACGCCCGATCCCGACAATTCGCCAACGCATCCTGGCACAGCGCCGCACTTCCAATGGTTACGCGATGGCACGGCGGTCTTGGGTAAAACGGCGGCGGTCTACAACGTCACCGCGTCTGATGTCGGTCACGCTATCACCGTCAGCGCTGATTATAAGGACGGACAGGGCTACTTTGAGCATGTGACGAGTGCCGCGACGGCTGGCGTCACAGGTCTCGCTGGCAACGCTGCACCAACGGTCAATGCGCTCAACGGAGTTCTAAACGAGAACGGCACTCCAGCGCCTTACGTCAAAGCTTTGCTGACCGGCGCTATCGATCCCAACGGCGATCCGCTCATCATCACCGGCTTTGATGCAACGGCGACGTCTTTGATCGGTACTGCCGCCGGTCACACACTGACCCTAGGCATCGACTACACGATCGGCGGCAATAATTTTGCCTTCACCCCGCATGCCTACGGCCTATTCAACAGTCTGTCGCAAGGCCAGGTTGAGACCGTGACGTTCAACTTCAACGTCACCGACACGCAATTGACAACGCCCAATACGCTCAACATCACCGTCAACGGCGTCAACGATGCGCCTGTCGTCTCGGCACCGGTTACTATTGCGGTGACGGAAGCGGGAGCACCGGTGACAGTCGATGCTTTGACGAATGCGTCCGACGCCGACACCGGCCCTCTCGGCAGTGTCATGTCGATCGTCAATATCCCAGCGACATTGCCTGCGGGCGTAACCTATAACCCCGAAACGCACGCCTTCACCTTCAATCCGAGCGACCTTGCTTATTTTAATCTGGCTGGCGGCGTGCACCAAGTCGTCACCGTCAACTACGGCATCACCGACGGCATCGCGACGACACTCGCAACGGTGGCATTCGACGTCACCGGCGTTACCAATACGGCGGGCGGTGGTGTGGTTCAGGGGCTCGCTTCTGAAGGTGGCGCCATCGTCACGCTCAATGCACTCGCCAACGCCGTCGGTGTGGCCTCCGTCAGCGGCGTACCGGCATCGCCGCCAGCCGGCGTGACATTTGATCCCCTCACCCACACTTTCTCGCTCGATCCAACGAACGCGGCTTACAACTCGCTCGCAGTTGGCCAGCATCAGACTGTGCAGGCGACATACACTGTGACATCTGGCACGGCGACGGCTTTGACGACGGTCGCATTCGATATCACGGGCACCAACGATGCTCCGACCGGAGCGCCGACCGCCGTGTTGGCCAACGGTACGGAAGATGTACCTTACGTAGTCACTGCCGCCTCGCTTCTGCAGGGCTTCAGCGACGTAGATACGCTGGACAAACTTTCGGTCACCAACTTGGTTTCATCGAATGGCACCGTGGCGGCTGGCCCTAACGGCACGTTCATCGTGACGCCAGGCCTCAACTACAACGGCCCCGTCAATCTGACGTACGCCGTAACGGATGGCCATGGTGGAACGATCGGCGGACAAAGCCGGAGCTTCTCGCTGGCCGCTGTCAACGACGCGCCGATCAATCTGCAGCTGTCGAATACCTCGGTCAACGAAAACGCAGCCGACAACACGGTCGTCGGCACGCTGTCGGCTATCGACCCCGATGGCATCGCGATCACCTACTCGCTGACCAATAGCGCTGAGAGCCGCTTCATTCTCGTCGGCAATCAGATCCAGGTCGCCCATACTTCGCTGCTCGACTTCGAAGCCGAGAGTTCGCACGTCATCAAAGTGATGGCGACCGACAGCTCTGGTGCGAGCACCAGCAAAGATATCACGATCCGCGTCAACAACTTGCCCGAAGCGTTCACCATCAATGGTGGTCCGTCGCCGATCACGGGAACGGCCGGTATCGACCGCATCCACGGAACAGCGGGCGACGATATCATCCTAGCTTTAGGCGGGAACGATTACATCGATGGCGGCACTGGTGCCGATCTCATGAACGGCGGCGCGGGCAACGATACTTATGTCGTCGACAACGCCGGAGATACGATTAGCGAAAGCAATGGCAATGACACCGTCATTACAACGCTGAATGGTTTCTCACTCGACGCCTCAATTATAAACAGCGCGATCCTCAATAATGGTACGGTCGAAAACCTCATCCACAAAGGCTCGAGCGCCTTCACTGGCTTTGGCAACGGCTCGGACAACATCATGAAGGGTGGTACGGGCATCGACACGTTGAGCGGCGCTGGCGGCAATGACCTGATGCTCGGCGGCGCTGGTGCCGATACCCTCAACGGTGAGGGCGGCAACGATACGATCTACGGCGGCAAAGGCTCAGACACCATCAACGGTGGTGCGAACAGCGATGTTATCAACGGTGGTGCCGGCAACGACATCCTGACGGGCGGAGGCGGTATCGACTCCTTCGTCTTCAATACGGCATTGGTGCCGCAAAACATCGACCTCATCAACGACTACAACCTTGCGGCCGATACCATTCGCCTTGATCACAATATTTTTGGAAATACCCCGATCGGCACCTTGGCGGGGATTGGCTTCCATGCCGGCGCGGGTGCGGCAGCGATGGCGGCGACGACGGCAGACCAGCATATCCTCTACAATAGCGCGACCGGGGCGTTGTTCTACGACGCGGATGGCAGCGGAGCAGGCGCTGCGGTGCAATTTGCAACGCTGACCAGTGCAAACAATGGTACCCATGCGGCATTGACGAACGCCGACTTCATCATCTTCTAAGAGCGAACCATCAGACGACAATCCGAGCAAACGAAAGCCCCGCGACCTGGCCCGGTCGCGGGGTTTTTATTTCTACGACGCCAATCACAAAACGAAGTCGACCGCAGTCAAAACAACCGCGCCTTTGAGGTCAATCTGGAAATCGGCGTGGCCATCGCCGTTGACGTCGCCTTCGACGACGCTGTGACCAGTTGCCTTGACGACATGCAATTCGCCAGCCTTGTGGTGGAAAGCCTGTTGGGCAATGAACTTGAACGCCTGATTGCCAGCCGCCGTCGTCCGCGCGTCGATTGTCGCTAAGTCAATCTTGTCGTGGCCGTGCGAAAAGTCCGTTACCACGTCTCTCGTCGCGGCGGCCTTGCTGGTTTCACCAATGGCGTTGAAATCGAAACGGTCATTGCCAGCGCCGCCCGTCAAGACATCGCGGCCAAGCGCGCCGGTCAGTACGTCGTTGCCGCCGAGGCCCGAAAGGACGTTGCCAGCTTTGTTGCCGACAATCGCGTTGGCGACGTCGTTGCCAGTGCCGCTAATCTTATCGATGCCGAGTAAAACGAGATCCTTGGTGCCCGATCCCAGAGCAGCCGAAGCTGAACTCAAAATCTTATTGCCATCGACGAGATCGACTTTGACGTTTCTGGCGCCTCCTGTGATGGCGGCCGAAACGGAACTCGCAAGTCCGCCGCCGGAGAAGGTGACGTGATGGACACCGGCGCCTGTTGCGGCCGAATAGCCCCCGGCCGTCGCCGTCGTAGCTGTGCCGTCGGCCGCGCCAGCAGTTGTAACAGAAACCGAGATATTGGCCTGAGCCTCGCCGAGATCGTAGAAATTGTTGTGGTTGGCGTCATGAATGGCAACGCCCGTTACAAAGATCGCGCTGCCCGACAGGCCGAAATTTTCGGTGGCCATCGCGGCATTAAAGGTCGTACCGCCCGAGGTGAACGGTCCAAACAGAACGCCCGTGCCGAGCTCGCGGAACATGTCGGCCATCATGTTTTCGCGGTGGCCGGCACTGTGGACCAGATTGTCGTGCAGTGCGCGCGTGAATTGCAGCTGATCAAGCGCGCCAGTTGTGCCAGTCCAAGCAATGTTTTCGCCGGTTGCCCAAGATCCAGTGAGCCCGTAGTTTGCCGCGACTATGCGCGAGGTCGGGTCGCCGTCACCGATACCGCTGTGGGCAAATTGGTTATGAGCGAGCATATAGGCGCTATGGCCGCGGGCTGCGTCGCCCAACAAAGGATTGCCAGCCAACGGTTGTTTGGATGCCGCCGAGATCGTGTCGGCAGGCAACCCGTCGTTCAGGCCGATGCCAAGCCTCTTGGCTTCTCCCAGCGGGTCCAGACGCGCCCGGTTGACGAGTTCCAGCAGAAGTTGGTCATACTCGCTAAGCTGCGCCATGATGCCCTCGCTCCTCCAAAATCGCCAATCGGCAACAACAACAGCTTATCAAGCCCGCGAAGTTGCGCTTATCTCACGGCACTCATTCGACCCGCCCGGAGTGATTGCTAGGAGTGACTGCTAAGAGTAACTGGCTCGGGTGTCTGCCAGGCCCCCTTAACACTTCATTAGCTAGACCCTCGGTAGCGGGCCGCCCGGCCGTGCCCGCCCGTCTATTCCATGCACGTACCAAACGTTGCGTTAACCTGGGTCTTATCCTGGTTCAAAGCACTCACCCATAAGGCTTCACAGTGGTAGGCGACAACTCTCAAATGTTGCGCTATAGCCGTCAACGCATGCGTGTCATCTCTACCACTTCAGACCTCCAATCCCTGTGCAGCGACCTCTCCTCGGCCGAGTTTATGACGGTCGACACGGAGTTTCTGCGCGAGCAGACCTTTTGGCCCCAGCTCTGCCTGATCCAGATTGCAGGTCCTGCGGGTGAGGCGATCATCGACCCGTTGGCGCCCGGCCTTGATCTCGATCCGTTCTACCAGCTGATGACCAACCCGGACATCGTCAAGGTTTTCCACGCGGCGCGTCAAGACATCGAAATTGTCTACTGCAAAACCGGCGCGGTTCCGAGCCCAGTGTTCGATACGCAGGTGGCCGCCATGGTCTGCGGCTTTGGCGAGAGCATCAGCTACGTCAACCTCGTCAAACGCATCACCGGCGCCGATATCGACAAGTCCTCGCGCTTCACCGACTGGAGCCGCAGGCCGCTGACCGAAAAGCAACTCGTTTACGCGTTGGGCGACGTCACCCATCTGCGCGACGTCTACCAAGCTTTAAAAACCGAAATTGCGTCCAGCGACCGCATGTCTTGGCTGGCCGAGGAAATGGCAACGCTGACCAACCCGGCAACTTACGATACCGATCCCGAGAAGGCCTGGCAGCGCTTGAAGCTGCGCGTCAAAGGTCGCAAGTCGCTCGCCGTCCTGATCGAGCTTGCAGCTTGGCGCGAGCGCATTGCACAGGCCCAAGACGTTCCGCGCGGGCGCATCTTGCGCGACGAAGCCCTCTACGACATCGCCAATCAGCTGCCCGCCAACGCCGAAGCGCTTGGCGCACTTCGCACTCTGTCAGACGGCTTTGCGCGCTCGCAGCGCGCCAAGGAAATCGTCGAAGTTGTGCAGCGCGGGTTGGCTCGCGACGGCAAAACTTTACCCAAGCTCGAGCATGGCCAACCGCTGTCGGCTGAAGCGACGGCCACGCTTGAGCTGCTCAAAGTTTTGCTGCGCGCATCCGCCGCCGAACATCGCGTCGCGCCCAGACTTATTGCAGACGCTGAAGATCTCGAATTGCTGGCGACGGCAGGCGAGCCTGATATTCCAGCGTTGAAAGGCTGGCGGCGCAAGCTATTCGGGGAAGATGCTTTACGGCTGAAGCGTGGCGAAATGGCTTTGACGCTGAAAAACGGCGAGGTACGTTTGGTTCCAGCCAGCACGTATTAAGTCCAGCTGGCATTGATCCAAGGCAGTTTGCCGCCGTTGAACGACGCGGCCAAGACACAATATCCGGCAAGATCAATATCCGGCAGGATCAATATCTCAAAAAACCCGTCACTCACTGGAGCCATTCGCTATGTGGCCGTTTACTCGTCATCCCGTCGTTCCCGTTTTGCGCTTCACTGGCCCCATTGGAATGGCGACGCCTCTGCGGGCCGGTGTTTCGCTTGCCGCGACCGCCAGTGCCATCGAGCGCGCCTTTACGCTGTCGAAGTTGCCCTCGGTCGCGGTTCTGATCAATTCGCCTGGCGGATCGCCGGTGCAATCAAGCCTCATCTTCAAGCGCATCCGCCAGCTCGCTGAAGAGAAAGGCAAGAAAGTTTATGTGTTCTGCGAAGACGTGGCGGCGTCTGGCGGATATTATCTGGCGATCGCGGGCGATGAAATCTACGCCGACCCATCATCCATCATCGGCTCGATCGGCGTCATCAGCCAAGGCTTCGGCTTCGACAAAGCAATCGAGAAGCTCGGTATCGATCGACGCGTGTACACCTCGGGTCATTCCAAAAGCACGCTTGACCCGTTCAAGCCGGAAAACGCCGAAGACATCGAACGTCTGCTCGCCATTCAACGCGATGTGCACGACGTTTTCATCGGCGTCGTCAAAGAGCGCCGACTTGGCAAACTCAAAGCGCTCGACAGCGAAATGTTTTCCGGCGCGTTTTGGTCTGGCCCCAAAGCGCTAGAGCTTGGCCTGATCGACGGCATCTCAGATCTGCGCTCCAAGATGCAGCAGCTGCACGGCGCCGACGTCCGTTTGCGCGTTGTCGAGCCTTCGAAGCCTGGGCTGCTCGGCCGTCTCAGGCGCTTGACGCCGGGCACCGCCTTCGACCGCCCGGCTCTTGCATTCGCCGATGATCTGGTGTCGGCTGTCGAAACTAGGGCGCTTTGGTCGCGTTACGGATTATAACTCCAACACTGTACCCCAACACTGCACCCCACCACCGTACCCCAAAGAGGGGAGCTGACACATGCCGCCACTGATCATACTCGCAGCCGCGGGCGTCGGCCTGTACGCCGGCTTCAGGCTGTTTTCCAAACTGATCGAGCAGGCGCAGACGCCGAGCCGCAAACAGGCCGAAAGCAGCGCCAAGCGCGGCCAGACCGCCAAAGTTGGCACCAAGGATCTGGGCGAGCTCGAGTGGGACGAGAAGGTCGGCGCCTATGTCCCCAAGAAAGAGGCCTGATGGTGCCGTGCCGAAGCTTCAGACCTCCCCAGTGAAGCCGTGACACGGCACGGCGAACGCGTATAGTGCGGGCCAAATCGAGCCTAGAGTAGCCCGCCCAATGGCATCAAAGCCCGCCTCCCCAACGACCGCCGCGCTTGAGCCGTTACGGCCCAAACAATCGTTCCAGGATCTCATCCTAACTCTGCAGCAGTTTTGGGGTGCGCAGGGCTGCGTCATTCTCCAGCCCTACGACATGGAAGTGGGCGCGGGCACGTTCCACCCGGCGACGACCTTGCGCGCACTGGGGCCCAAGCCCTGGTCGGCCGCCTACGTTCAGCCTTCGCGCCGTCCCAAGGATGGGCGATATGGCGAGAACCCAAATCGGATGCAGCATTACTACCAGTTCCAAGTGATCATGAAGCCGTCACCCGCCAACATCCAAGAGCTCTATCTGGCGAGCTTGGAAGCGATCGGCATCGACACGCACGTCAACGATATCCGCTTTGTTGAAGACGATTGGGAAAGCCCGACGCTCGGCGCGTGGGGGCTCGGGTGGGAAGTGTGGTGCAACGGCATGGAAGTGTCGCAGTTCACTTACTTCCAGCAAGTCGGCGGCTACGACTGCAACCCCGTCGCTGGCGAAATCACATACGGTTTGGAACGCTTGGCGATGTACGTCCAGGGCGTCGACCGGGTGTTCGATCTCAACTTCAACGGCCGCGACGATAGCCGCCGCCTCAACTACGGCGATGTTTTCTTGCAAGCCGAACAGGAATACAGCCGCTTCAACTTCGAGCACGCTAACACGGCCGTTCTGTTGCAGCATTTCAAGGATGCAGAGGCCGAGTGCCAATCGCTGCTCGCTAAAGGCGCGCACGCCGATAAACATCAGATGGCGCTGCCGGCCTACGATCAGTGCATCAAGGCGAGCCACGTCTTTAATCTGCTCGATGCGCGCGGCGTGATCTCGGTGACCGAACGGCAAAGTTATATTTTACGCGTGCGCGAGTTGGCGAAGGCCTGCTGCGGCGCATGGCTCAACACAGACGGAGGACGGGCGTGAATAAAGAAATGATCGTCGGATTAGTCGTAACGTTCGTGCCGCTGTTTGTGGCCGGATATCTGATGCTACGCAAGCAAGCTTCGATATTTAGATTTTTCCTGGCGATGCTTCTGGTCGGGCTCGGTTATCTCACAGCGACCGGCGCGATCAACGACATCGGCGCGCAAGTGCTGATGCATAAACCAGTGATGTTAAAAGACCCAGCGACGGTTCCGGTTATCGCCAAGCCATAACGGACTCCCTCGCCCCATTTCCTGCACTAAAATGGGGAGAGGGTCCGGCGAAGCCGGGGGTGAGGGGCGGCGGCTTGGTCTCATGTTGCCGCCCCTCACCCTTACCCTCTCCCCGTAAAGAACGGGGAGAGGGGACAAGTCTCTCTCGTCACGAAGATCGGAATTGAATGTCTGAGTTCCTACTCGAATTGTTCAGTGAAGAAATTCCAGCCCGCATGCAGGTCAAGGCGGCTGACGACTTGCGCCGTCTTGTCACTGAGGGTTTAAAGGCGCGCGGTCTCGAAACGGGCGACGCGCGCAGTTTTTCGACGCCGCGCCGACTGGTGCTGGTGATCGATAAAGTGCCCGCGCAATCGCCAGCAATACAGGAAGAGAAAAAGGGCCCGCGGGTCGGTGCACCCGAACAGGCCGTCGGCGGCTTTTTGAAATCGGCGGGGCTCGCAACACTTAGCGAGGCGACCATCGTCAAGGACGAGAAGAAGGGCGACTACTATATCGCCCGAATCGACAAGCCGGGACGCGCGGCCGCCGAGATCATTGCCGAAACGGTGATTGAGGTGTGCGGAAAATTTCCCTGGCCCAAATCGATGCGGTGGGGTTCCGAGCCGTTTCAATGGGTGCGGCCGCTGCAATCGATGCTGTGCCTGCTCGGCGGCAGAACCGTGCCGCTAACGATTGCGGGCCTGCCGTCCGCAGATATGACGTGCGGCCACCGCTTTCTCGGAGCGGACGCTTTTAAAGTCACAAATTTCGCTGACTACGAAGCCAAGCTCGAAAAACATCACGTCATGCTCGATCCCGCCCGGCGCGCCGCCTCGATCGGCGGACAAGCGCTGGCGTTGGCCAAAACGGCAAAACTCGAATTGGTTGAAGACGAGGCGCTGCTCAACGAGAACGCCGGTCTCACCGAATGGCCCGTCGTGTTGCTGGGCTCGTTCGACACGTCGTTCCTCGCTGTTCCAGCCGAGTGCCTGATGACGTCGATGAAGGCACATCAGAAATGCTTTTCCCTGCGCGATCCAAAAACAAAAAAGCTAGCGAATAAATTCCTGCTGGTGTCGAACCTCATTGCCAAAGACGGCGGCGCTGAAATCACGCACGGCAACGAAACGGTCATCCGGGCCCGGCTGTCGGACGCCAAATTCTTCTGGGACCAGGATCTGAAAAAGCCGCTCGATGAGATGGCGAGCCAACTGTCGGGCATCACGTTCCATGAAAAACTAGGGTCGCAGAGAGACCGCGTCGAGCGCGTGGCGGAGCTCAGCTTCCAGATCGCCGGCGCGGTCGATGCCGTTCCAGAAGACGCGCGCCGCGCCGCGCAATTGTGCAAAGCCGATCTCGTCTCAGGCATGGTCGGCGAGTTCCCCGAGCTGCAAGGCTTGATGGGGCGCTACTATGCAGAGCACGCCGGCACCAAGCCAGAGATCGCCCGCGCCATCGAGCTGCACTACAAGCCCAAGGGGCCAACGGATACGTTGCCGCGCTCCGATCAGGGCGACGCCGTCGCAATTGCTGTGGCCCTCGCCGACAAGCTCGACACGCTGGTTGGATTTTGGGCGATCAACGAAAAGCCGACGGGCTCCGGCGATCCCTATCAGTTGCGGCGCGCCGCGTTGGGCGTGATCCGCATCGTGCTGGAGAATGATCTCAGGTTGCCGCTAATTCCCGTTTTTGAAGCAGCAAGCAATCCGGTTTACAGATCAATTGCGGAACGAGAAGTAGCCAGAGCAACCGGAAAGTCGAAATCAATCTCCGCGCCAGCAACTTTGCGAACCGATTGGAACGGGCAAAACGTCTCTGTAAATTCTCCAGACCTGCTCTCCTTCTTCGCTGACCGCCTGAAAGTGTTCCTGCGCGACCAAGGCAAGCGCCACGACCTTATCGACGCCGTGTTCTCGCTTGGTGGCCAGGATGATCTGGCTCTCATTGTCCGCCGCGTCGACGCGCTCGACGCATTCCTTAAAACCGATGACGGTGCCAACCTGCTCAGCGGTGTCAAACGCGCCGCCAACATTCTCGCCATCGAAGAAAAAAAGGACAAGATCTCCTACACCGCGACGTACGATCTGGCTCTGCTCAAGGAAAAAGAAGAAATAGCGCTCGCCGCCAAGATCGAGGAAATCAAGCAGGATACGGTGGCGGCGATCAACGTCGAGAATTTCGCTGGCGCAATGCGGGCGCTGGCTGAGTTACGCCCGTCGGTCGATGCGTTCTTCGATAAAATTCTGGTCAATGCCGACGACGCAGGTCTACGCCGAAACCGCTTAGCGATGTTGTCTGAAATCCGCTCGACAACGCTGACCGTCGCCGACTTTTCAAAAATCGCCGGCTGATGACTGAACTGCGCAGGGCGTGAGCACCTGAAACGAAATCCACTGGCGGAAGGTGGCGATCGCCTCGGAAGTCGCCGCCAAGGCCACGGGCGCGGACGCTGGCAACATCGCGAAACTGCCATTGGTCGCTGGCCGCAAAGCTTCGATCTTGCCACCAGGGTATGCCGCCCGGTCAACCCAAACCAAAGCCGCCTGCGCCGAGTAAACGATTGTCACAGTCGCGATCACAACGGCGGCACAAATCAGAGCGATGTACGCAAAATTCTGCACCACGCCTTCAACCGCGGGTGAGTTCTTCAATGCGTTGATCGTCGCTGTCACGGTGTGCGCCTTTTTGTGTTTGTCATGCTGTCGTAGCCGATTGCCTTAAAGCTTCAACAGCCCGGGCGACTATCAGTTCCAACGGATTGTGTGGAAATGGGACGAATTGCTTGCTTTGTTGGGGATAGTGCAAAGGGGCTGCCGCCGCTGTGCGCACACCAACAATGTCGCAGGTGCCTGTTTTGCCGACCCTAAGGCAAGAACGCGGCATCGTGGAAGGTTTTGTGCAGCTTGCAAATTCGGCGCGTGCCGGCCGGAATTTTACGAATTCCTTTGAGCAGATGGCACGCGCCGTCCTTCTAACCGATCAGCACAATCGGGAAAGGCTTAGGGAGCTGACAGAACTTTCTGGAAGGCCCTCACCTTCCAGCGCGCGAACCCCGCTCGCAGCGGCTCCATCAGCTCCCGACCAGTCTGCTTACCAAATTGTAGCCAATGATCACCATAGTTAGGCGGGATGCACTTATTCCCACAACGCTGTAGAAATCCCAGTTTGTTCTTGGAACTTTTTTCACGCGCTCAATAGCGTACGCCGCACACAATTTTTCGCAGTGGCGTGGCGGTAACATTATCGCGCAATCGCGGTAATCAGTGCGATGCAGCTTCGTAAGCTTCGGTGGCAAAAAGCCAAGCTTCCTCAGCGTCGCTCATCGATTTCGCGAGCCGGCCGCGTTCTAGAATTGCAGCTTGCGCGCGTGCTGGATCGACTACGTAAATTTCAGCATCAGCCAAAATCGTGTCAAGCTTGGCAATCTCGACTGCCAATTTCTCGACCGACTTTTCCGCCACCTGCATCGCTTTTTTCAGCGGCGCGAGTTCGACGCGCCGATCCGCCGCAGCGCGCCGCTGATCAGCGCGCGTTGGGCCATCGGCTTCAGAAATCTCCGACTTTGCAGGCTTCGTTTTACCGCCGCGGTCGGCCAGCAGCTCCTCGCGATAGCTTTCCATGTCGCCGTCGTAATTGGTGACAGTGCCATTCTTGACGAGCCACAGCCGGTCGGCGGTCGCTTCGACCAAGTGCCGGTCGTGGCTGATCAAGATGACCGCACCGTCGTATTCGGTCAGTGCGTGGATCAACGCTTCGCGGCTATCGACATCAAGATGGTTGGTCGGCTCGTCCAAGATCAAAATGTTTGGGCCATGGAAGGCCGTGAGCGCCAGCAGCAGACGCGCTTTTTCTCCGCCCGATAGTTTCTGGCACTTGGTATCGGCCTTATCGGCACCAAATCCGTAGGTGCCAAGGCGCGTGCGGCGCTGCGCTTCCGTGCCATCCGGCATCAGCTTGACGATGTAATCGTAAGGCGTCGATTGCGGGTTGAGGTCGTCAAGCTGATGTTGCGCGAAGTATCCAACCTCAACTTTCTGCGCCCCGAACACATTGCCCCGCAGCGGCGCCAAGCGCCCAGCTATCAATTTGGCAAACGTCGACTTGCCATTGCCGTTCTGGCCCAACAGTGCGATCCGGTCGTCGTTATCGATACGCAGATCGAGCCCCTGCAAAATTGGCTTGTCGGCCTGATAGCCGGCCGTCGCGCCCTCGATGCGCAACAGCGGACTGGCAATCGGCTTGACCGGCTGGGGCAGATTGAACGGAATGACGCGCTCGTCGACCTGCGCTGCAATCGGGCGCATTTTGGCGAGCGTTTTGATGCGGCTCTGGGCTTGGCTTGCCTTCGTTGCTTTCGCCTTGAAGCGATCGATGAACGCTTGAATGTGGCGGCGCTGATCGTCCTGCTTCTTCTTGAGCTTCAGTTCGAGCCGCTGCTTTTCGCGCCGCGCTTCTTCGAAGTCGTCATAGCCGCCGGTGTATAGCGTCAGCTTGCCGCGTTCCAGATGCAGGATGCTGTCGACTGCGCGATTGAGCAAATCGCGGTCGTGGCTGACGATGACCACCGTATGGGGATAGTTCTTCAAATGGTTCTCAAGCCACAGCGTGCCTTCGAGGTCGAGATAGTTGGTGGGCTCATCGAGCAAGAGAATTTCAGGCTCAAGAAACAAAATCGAGGCCAGCGCCACGCGCATCCGCCAGCCGCCGGAAAATTCGCGGCACGCGCGCCGCTGCGCTGTCTCATCAAATCCTAGACCCGATAAAATCTGGGCGGCACGCGCCGGCGCCGAGTGCGCATCGATATCGATGAGGCGCAGCTGAATATCGCCGATGCGGTGCGGGTCGGTGGCGGTTTCTGCTTCCGCCAGCAGGCTCGCCCGCTCAGTATCGGCGTCGAGCACCCATTCGATCAGCGTATGGTCGCCGCCCGGCGCTTCCTGCGCGACATGGCCGATGCGGGCCGAACGCGGCGTCGAGATCGAGCCGTCATCGGGCGTAGCTTCGCCCATCAGCAGGCGGAGCAGCGTAGTTTTGCCAGCGCCATTGCGGCCGACGAGCCCAACCTTGTGGCCGGGCGCAATAGCAGCAGTGGCGGCATCGAGGATCATCTTGCCCTCGATGCGAAATGTCAGATCATTGATATGAAGCATCGGGTGACCCGATAGCGCCTTTAAGCTTTGCTGTCACGCGATGCTCTAAAGAGCCACGCCGAAGCGCTGCAGTGCGGCGGCCATGCCAAGGTACGCCAGGAAGGTTAAGCCGCAGCCGACCGTCAAGCTTGGCCAAAACCCAAAGCCCCGGCTGATCATTGCCGGCATCGCCAGAAACAATACCAATGACGGCAACACGTACCAGAAAATGCTGCCGGCCAGCGCGCCGACACGGGTCGCATCGCCCGTTTCACTATAAAGCCAGATGAAGGCCAGGATCGAGGTCAGCGGCAGCGACGCCAGAACGGCTGCCAGTGGCGTCGAACGCTTGCCAGTTTCCGATATGGCGACAACGAGAAGTGCGGTCAGGATGACCTTCAGAACGTACTGCACGGGCTGGCCTTGGGCTGTCAGGTCCCTAACCTTGGACCACGGGCTTCAACGTTTCAAAAAGCAGGCGGTCTTGAGCGCCTCGGTCGGCAATGGCCAAATGCGCGACGAACCAATCCTGCACCATCTGGCAGACTTGCGAAGGTTCACGTTTGGCAAGCAATCTAGGATTAGAAAACACCTGCAAATCTTCGTCTTTCCAGCCGAGTTTGCCCAGTTCCTTGATCAACAACTCGTAATCGCCCTTAACGGCCGGCTCGTGCTTGGCCGGCGTCTTTGCGCCCTGCACGGCCGCTTCGAAAATGGCGGCGGCCTGGGTGTTGAACGCCACCGCATTTTCCGGCGTTTGCAATAGCTCGACGACCGCCGGGCTCGTTTCACCCTTGGAGATGAAGCCGTAGCAGGCGCCAATCGACATCGCGCGCAGGGCTTTGAGGTTTTCGAGGAACGCGGACGCGACGCGCTTCAATTGATCGGGGCTAGCAGCCAGCGCCTTGTCTGCATTCTGACGCCTGAGCGCGCTCAAGCCCTGGGCTAGCTGGGCTGCGATCTCTACTTCTGGCTTCTTCTCGGAGGCGAGCTTGTCGGCGGCGGCGACATTGTTGATATACCAGTCTGGATATTCTTTTTTGATCAGGCCCCAGACCGGAATTTTCTGCAACCGCGCGTCGATCGCCGAACCGTCAATCGATAGTGAGCCGGTACTTGTCGGCGGCTCGGTGACAGCCGCTTGCGGCGCGATAGCTTTGCCACCATCGTCTGCCGCTTTGACTTGGTCGGCGGACTTGGTGCTGGTCTCGCCCTTGGAGATCGCGGCCATCTCGGTCCGTTTAGGAAACATTTTGGACAGCGGTTCGCGGTAGACCGTCAATGCCAACGCCCCCCCGCCCACGAGCGTGACAAGAACTGCGGCAATCGCCAGACGCTTGGCGCGCGACCGGCCACCAACATTCCCCTCGCTTTCGACAGCATCGAAATCGGAGCCATGAGCTTGCGGCGCAGGGCGAGCTGTCTGCGGCTGAGTGCTCGGTTGCTGTTGCGGTTGCGGCACCGCTTGCGGGTTGGGCACCGCCTGCTGGAATACAGCCGGGAACATCGTCGGCGCAGGCAGCCATTCGGGCATGCCCGCGCGCCAAATCAAATCCGTTGGCCGCAAGTAGCTGTGCGCTACGAACGTCCGCATTTCCACGTCGGTCAGCGGCCCGTGCTGTTTACCTTCACGAGCGATGTACCATTGCGAGTCGTTGTTCTGTCCGGTCATAACCGTCCGATAGCACACGAAGAGACTTTGCAGTCCCGAGCTTCACCGTGCGCCCCCCGCGCGAAGCAAAAATGCTCACACGTGCACGCGCCCGTCAATGAAGTGTTTTTGCAGGAAAATTGTATCGCCATTTCGACCGCGGTGCGGCTAACCCAAGGTGCACGGCCAGGGCGCTTGCTGGCTGGCCAGCGCGTCGCTATAACCCGCGCCACCGCTTGACGATTTTCACAGAGAGACAGCCAGATGGCCATTGAACGTACATTTTCGATCCTGAAGCCTGACGCGACGCGCCGCAACTTGACGGGCAAAATCAATGCTGTGATCGAGGCTTCCGGCTTGAAGATTGTGGCGCAAAAGCGCGTTCGCTGGACCCGCGCGCAGGCCGAAAAATTCTACGAAGAGCACAAGGCGCGGCCGTTCTACGGCGAGCTGTGCGACTTCATGACGTCGGGGCCGGTCGTATTGCAGGTACTGGAAGGCGAAGATGCGATCGCAAAATATCGCGACGTAATGGGCGCGACCGATCCAAAGGACGCCAAGGACGGCACCGTTCGCAAGCTTTTCGCCGAATCAAAAGGGTCCAATTCGACCCACGGATCAGACAGCGCTGCCGCCGCCGAGCGCGAGATCGGGATGAACTTTCAGCCCGATGAGATCGTCGGCTAACAAGGCTTGGCTGCTGCGAAATCTTTTAAAGGGCCCCGCTATGGGCCCTTTTTTCGTTTGACCGGCCCTACCCGCCATTCAGCTCACGCGCGAACTGTTCCTCGTCGAGCGCGCCTTCGGAGCGGGCGATGACAATGGTCGCCACGCCGTTGCCGATCAGGTTGGTGACGGCACGGGCCTCAGACATGAAGCGGTCGATGCCCAGGATCAATGCAATCGAGGCAACCGGAATAGTGCCCGTCGCCGATAGCGTCGCAGCAAGTGTGACAAACCCCGATCCCGTGACGCCCGCCGCGCCCTTCGATGTCAACAACAGCACGCCCAGCATTGACAGCTGTTCGGAGAGAGACAACGCCGTGTTGGTCGCTTGCGCCAGAAACAGCGACGCCATCGTCAAATAAATACACGTACCATCGAGATTGAACGAGTACCCGGTTGGGATGACGAGGCCGACGACGGATTGATCGCAGCCGACCTTCTCCATTTTACCGATCATCCGCGGCAGCACGCTTTCAGACGACGAGGTGCCAACCACAATCAAGATCTCGTCCTTGATGTAGCGGATGAATTTGAAAATAGAAAAACCGTTGTAGCGCGCAATAGCGCCCAAAACGACGACGATGAAAATCGCAGCGGTCAGATAGAACGAGCCCATTAGGAACGCCAGTTCCTTGAGCTTGCCGACGCCATACTTGCCGACGGTGAAGGCCATCGCCCCAAACGCGCCGAGGGGTGCCAGCCGCATGATCATGGCGACGATGCGGAACAGAACCTGGGCCACAGTATCGAAAAACGCCACCAGCGGCTCGCCGCGTTGTCCTAAACTCTGCAACCCGAATGCAAACAACAAGGCGACCAGCAGAACTTGCAAGATATTGCCTTCGGCAAACGCGCCGACAATCGTCGTTGGAATGATGTCCATCAGAAACTGGAAAACGCCCTGCTCTTTCGAACGCGCCACATAGCCCTCGATCTTCGAGGTATCAACGGTGGAAAGATCAATGTGCATGCCAGCGCCCGGCTGCAAACCGTTAGCCACAAGCATGCCGATAACGAGTGCAAGCGTCGTCACGATCTCAAAATAAATGAGCGCCTTCAAACCGACACGGCCCACCTTCTTCAAATCGCGCATGGCGGCGATGCCGTGCACCACGGTGACGAAGATGATCGGCGCGATCACCATTTTGATCAGTTTGATGAAGGCATCGCCGAGCGGCTGCATGGCCTCGCCGCGCGCTGGATAAAAATGCCCAAGCAGCGCGCCCAAAACGATCGCGGTCAGAACTTGCACGTATAAATGTTTGTAAAATGGCTCGGCGGGCACGTCCGGCGCTATCGTCGTCGCTGCTGGCGTCATTTTATTCCCCGCACCGGCCACGCGCCGGTATCGAGGGGCGCAATTTAGTTCCTAAAGCACGAACGGGCTTTGCGAAACGCGGCTCTCCAAAAAAATAGCGGCCAGCGTTGCCGCTGGCCGCTATTTTGAATTTCTACAGCCTTGCGCTCTGGCTTATGCCGAGGCGACCCAGCGCTCCGATACGTAACCGAACGCGACAGCATCGGGGTTGCGGCGGGCTGTTTCTAAAAGTTTGTCGGGGGACACAACATCAACGGCACGCCCAGTGCGTCTTTCGGCACGCGCGCCATTGAGTAAAATCACGGTTTTTCCATGCACGACTGTTTTCAAAATAGTCCTCATTCTCTCCATGATGGCCCTCCTGGAGTACGAGCTACTGTGAGTAAAGCAGAACAAATAAACTTTAGCAGCGACAGTGTCCTACAAACGTCTAATGGCGTGAGTATGACAGCGCGTGGGCCTAATCTCTACTGGCTAGCTTCGCAACTGCGAACGGGACGCCAAATTCGGCACTTTAGGGTCATTCATCTGCCATCGTCGCAACCGGTATTGCCACCGTGGCAGCAAAACACAAATGGGAAAAATAATGGAAAGCAACGCACTGACAGGACGTTGATGGCTTTTCAAAACCCCCCGTCGCTATGGTATCAAGGTTGCGATCGTCGCGCGTAAGCAAGGGCCGCTCCTTGGCGTCAGCGGCGGTTGGAAGTTCACATCAGTTCGGCTGTTCGCTGAGGAAAGTTCAAGACGATCATGTCCCCGAGTACTTTTTATTTCGATCTTTCCGGCGCGATCCCCTGGTTTATTGCCGGCGTACTGACCACTCTCATCCTCACCTGGCTGCGCCGACTATTGTCGCGCCAAAGCGGTCCCGCGATCGAAATGCCTGAGCGCTTGGCTGACCAACAAGCGCTGGTGTCCGATGCCGATCAGCAGCTGGCCGAACACACCGCGCGGTTTGAAGACGACTTGGGCGCGGCCAAAACCGAAGCGATGCGCTTTGCCAACGATAAGGCGCGCCTTGAAACCGAACTGCGCGTTGCCAAGACGACGCCAAGCATCGTTCCAGATTTACAGGCCGAACTGGAAAAGATCCGCCGCGCCGACATTCTGAACCGCAACCACATCGCCGACCTCAGCACCGAAATCACGCCGCTGCGCAAAGAGCTCGATGCGCAGACGTCGAAAGTGCGCAGCTACGAGGCAGAGATCGCGCGCCTTAACGCCGAGACGCAGCAGGCCGCCCGCGCGGTCGCATTGAAATCCGAAGAAGCGGCGCGGCTGCAAAATCAAGCGAGCACAGTTGCAGCATCTGGCTTGGAAACGGCGCAACTGAAATCCGAAGTTGCAAGACTGCAAGCAGCCCTCAACACAGCCAATGGCGACGCGTCTCCGCAGAAAGCGGAGATCGCCAGATGGCAAGCGATTGCCAATGCGGCGAGCGCTGAGGCAGCGAAGTTCAAAACCGAACTGACGGGGTTGAACGCGCAGCTGGCGACGCACGCAACCGAGCTTGCCAACAAGTCTCAGTTCCTGGCCCTGCGCGATGCCGAAATCGACCGGCTCGAAAAACAAGGGGCGGCGCAAACGACAACAACGGCTAGCCCTGAAGCTGCCGCACATCTGACGAGCGCCAAAGCCGAGCTGCAAGCTAAGACGACTGAGCTTGAAAATTCAGCCCGCCTGATCGCTGTGCGTGACGCCGAACTCGACCGGCTTGAGAAACTGCTAGCCACTCATACATCATCTGCTACGAGCGGCAGCCACGGCAGTGGGGGCGCAGGCGCCGGTTCCGAGGTCGTGGCCGAACGCGATCAGCTCAAGCGCGACATGCACGAAGCGCGCGCCGCCTACGAGAAGCTCAAGTCCGACAACGTCAAAGCTGAAAAAGCTCTCTATGACGTTGGACCAGAGCTTGAGCAATTGCGCAAATTCCACGCGGGCCATGCCGCCGAAATCGAACGCCTCGGCGCGCAGGCCGCCTCGCTCAGCAAAGACTTAGAAAACTATCGCCGCTTCAAGGATGCACTCGACGCCGCCAACAAAATCGCCGGCGGCAGCTGATCCTCAAGTTCCTGCGCGGAACATCCGCCTGAAAAAAGCACGCCACGGCAACCCGGCGTGCTTTTTTTTGCGTGGCTGTCATCCTCGGGCTTGGTCCCGAGGATCCATCGTGCCTCGAACTCCCGAGCAAGCGGCGTAATGGATCCTCGGATTTATTCCACGGCTGTCCGGTTTGCTTGATCATAGGATAAATCCGAGCTGATCTGCGAAGATCAGGCGCGGCGGCGGTTCTGGGACAGCGAGGTCACGGATCGATTTGAAGATCATGAGATTGGACCGCACGAGCCGGGCAAACGTCAGCAGGCTTGCTACGGCGGTCTGGGCCGCATGCGTGATGCGCAGCAGCAGATATGCGATCAATGCGGCAGCGAGCTGGATCCGCACGGCATTCTTTGACGTTCCAACGAACCGGCGGATTTTGAGCGTCTGCTTGACCCATCGGAAGTACAGTTCGATCTGCCATCTGGTTTCGTAGAGCCCGGCGATCTCTTCAGCTGTTGCTTCAAGATCATTGGTGACGAGGCGTAGCGTCTTGCCCGTTTCAATGACGACGTGAATCTCACGTAGCTCACGAGAGCACGGGTTGCGGCGGCTCGCTTTGAGGCGCTCCGGCAAGCGCACTGTGCGGTCCGCTAAAACGGTGCCACCGGCGGCGACCATGTACTCTGAGATGATACGCGTTGGCGTGTTCTTCTTCAGCCGCGTGACGAACCTGCAGCCCTTGGCATCGAGCCCGGCCCACCAGCTAAAATCGTAGTATCCAAGGTCAAAAACGTAAGTGGCACCTGCCTCGATGGGCATGGCTTTAGCGGCGGTGATATCTTGCATGCGTTGCGCCGTGACGGCAAAATGTACCCTACATGCAGCTTGGCGCCAGCCCCGTGCGCACCATAAGAGGCCCAGCTGTTCGAGAACGCGTTAAGAGGCAGGCTGGTTGAATCGATCAAGCGGATCGCGTCTTTCGTAGCGCGCCGCAAACCACAATGCGCTTGCGCCAGCAGATGCGTGCACAGATCGACAAACACCTCAGCGGACCGGTCGCGGTTGGCATCGGCTAAGGTTGATCGCTTGGGCGGCGTGACACCTAAGTGATACAGCCGCGTGCTGTGGCTCTCGAGCGTTGCCTCGATCTCGCGCAAGCTCGTCGCACCTGAAAGTTGAGCGTGCACGAGCGCCACGAACTGGCTCTTGGTCGAGAGCGTGCGCACGCCTTTGTCGCTGGCGTGCTTATCCACCAGCTTGTCGAACCGTCCCCAAGGCACAGGCTTTAGAATCTCGTGCAACAGCGTATTCTTGTGGCGCATGGCGTTTGGTCCTTTCCGTGTTCGATGAAGCCGCCAAGCTCTCGAATCACAGAAGAATCAACGCCATGGTCCTTGTCCATCAAAACCCAACCGGACAGCCGTGGGACAAGCCCGAGGATACATTGCTTAGGTGGGCCGCGCCGTTCCTAGCGGAGGAGGCGCGCAACTGCGCAGCCATCTCCCTTAAAAAGCACGCCAGGGAAACTCGGCGTGCTTTTTTAGTTTCAAGCGCGCTTATCGATATCAGATAGATAATCTCCGGGACCGCTACTCATGTTCCTCGGAACAACAGCGTAGTGATCGTACTGCATGGTGGGCTGAGCGCTACCATGAGTGCAGCTAGCGAGTTGGCTGACATAACCGAACAAGAGTGCTAACGGCACATCCGCTGAAATCGTGACGGAGCCAGAATCCGTTACATGGGCAATGTTGCTGGCGCGGCGGCTATGTAAGTCTGAGATGATGACGCTCTTATACTCAACTGACGATTTGACGTTCACTTTCATGACCGGCTCAAGAAGTTCAATGCCTGCTGAACTACATGCTTCCTTCATCGCTCCGCGTGCAGCAATTTCGAACGCCGCAGCACTTGTGCTGTGCTTATCCGCGGAGCCATCCGTCCAAGAAACAGCGACGTCCATCATCGGATAGCCGAGCAGCATTCCATTCGCTAAAACGGAGCGCACACCTTTCTCAACGCTTGGCGCATACTTTGCGCAAGAGGACGTATCTGCAATTGCGCTTGAATAAATCTCGCCGGTGCCACGGACGCCAGGAACGACTTGAAGCACCACGCGGGCAAATTCCTGATTACGGTGACTAGTGAACTCGCTACTGGCCGGCCTTCTCAGCGTCTCTCTGTAAGCGATGCATGGCGCTCCCATTACGACGGGAATTACACGATCTTTCATTAGGGCATGAACTTTCATTTCGAGATGGAGTTCGCTTTGCCCCTCGAGGATCGTCTCGCCTGATTCAGTATCAACAAAAAAACCGAAGCTCGGGTCAGCCGCCGCGAACTCGGTTAGCGCAATTCGCAAACGTAGCTCATCTGACTTCGTCTTCGGCTCAACTTTTATAGCCAAAGGTTTGACGGTTGGAGGCGCGGTGATTATTGGCAATTTCGCACCTTCCAAATTTTTACGATGGAAAATCTTGGCGCTGGATCCTGGCCTTCGCGCCGTGCGCCCTCGACCGGCGCTGAGAGTATGGCAGATCTGGAGGGTGAACGCCGGAGCGCCCTGCAAAAATTATCAGCTGAGTTCCCTGACCTTAAACAGCAGGCCGTTTTTCGGCGTCAGGGTGACGGTGGCGCTGATGCCAGGCGGCTCAAGGCCGACGTACTCGGGGCGGAAACGGCGCAGCAGGATCGACAAAGCCAGCGTATTCTCGACTTGGCTCATCGCGCCGCCGATGCACGCGCGTTTGCCGCCACCGAACGGAATGTAGCTGTATTTCACTTGCTTCTTGGCGTTGCCGGCCATCCACCGATCTGGACGGAACTCTTCGGGCTCTTCCCAGAATTTCGGGTTGTGATGCGCGCCGTAAGCAAACAGCGTGACGCGGTCGCCTGGCTTGATCGCGACGCCGCCGATTTCGTCTTCGGCCACGGCCACGCGGATTAAGCCCCAAATCGGGGGATAGATCCGCATCGTTTCCTGAATGACAGCGCGCGTGTAAGCCAAACCCGAATAGTCAGCCGCCGTTGGTGCGCGGTCGCCGTAAACCTGCTCGCCCTCGCGGCGGATGCGCTCGGCAAACTCAGGACGGCGCGAGGTTTCGTATAACGCCCACGCAAGCGTCAATGCCGTCGTCTCGGTGCCAGCCCACAGATACTGTTTGAGCTCGTCGATGGCCTGCTGGTGATCAAACTCTGGCACAGTTGGATCGGCGACTGCGGCTTCGATCATCTGCAACAGCGTGCGCTCGCGCATTTCGCGCGGATCGGCACCCATGACGGCGGGCGGCACGCTTGCCCAAACTTCCATCGATTTGGCCGCATCTTCGTCGCCGACTTCGAAAATCTCGCCAGCCTGCTTGCGCAGGCGAATGTCGCGATGGTTCATCACGTCGGTGTAGGTTTTCACGCACTTGAAGACGACGTGCGGGTTGAACGGCATGTCGCGATCAAACAGCGCTTTGCAAATCATATCGGCGGCCAGCGTCCAAGTCTGCTCGACCATTTCAAACGTTTCGCCGGTTTTAGCCAGCGTCGACCACAGATCCATTTTCGATTGAATGGCCTGCAGGAAATAGGGGATGTATTCGGCAAACATATCCGGGTGGAACGCGGGCTGTTGCGGCATCCTGATTTTCTGCCACAGCGCGCCATCGTTGGTGATCATCGACTTGCCGAAGATCGGCTTCAGACCGTCGAAATATTTGATGTAGTTGTCGGCCTTCGTGACCAGCACGTGCTTGAAATATTCGGGCTCCGAGATGACCACGATGCGTTGATTGGCAAGGTTGACCGGGATGACGGGCCCGTAGCGCTGCGTCATTTGCATCAAGATGCGCATCGGGTTTTCTGGATCGCCGCGCAACAGCGGTGTCAGTTTAAACCAGATGCTACTCTCGTCGCCGAGACCTTGAGACGGGCTGGCGGTTGTGGTCATACGTAACTTTCTCCCGGTATCGGGCCCAACGCCAAAACCGCAGGCGCAAACATTGCCAGCGGCAGCGGCTTCAAAGCCAACCGTATCGTGCCGGATCTAAGATCTGCCCAGATGGTGCAAACTCTGTTCCAGGCTTGGCTGGACGCGACCCTGAGGGGGGTTGAGCCAGTCAATAATAGGAGCCAGCACCGTTATGTCCATGCGGCGACCCGCGCACTGCGTCTAAGCTCACGTACTGATGGTCGGCACGTTTACCTTTAGCGGCCCTTCACAGAGCTGGCGAGAATAGCCATGAGTCTGGGTTAACATCTTCAATAATAGTCGTTTTTTCCCCTTCGACGTGAACTCGGCGAGAACCCAGCAAGGCCAAGGCGTGAGGATACACCCGATGTTCTGCGGCAAGTACGCGTGCGGCTAAAATATCGGGAGTGTCGCCCGAATGTACCGGTACGGCAGCCTGGGCAATGATGGGCCCGCTGTCCATTTCGGCACGCACGAAGTGTACCGTGCAGCCCGCCACTTTTACCCCACCAGCCAGCGCGCGCTGATGCGTATCGAGGCCCTTGAACGATGGCAGCAGCGAGGGATGGATATTAATCATCCGATTGTGCCACAGGCCCACAAAGTCCGCCGTCATCAGGCGCATGAAACCAGCGAGCGCGACGAGGTCTGCGTTGGCCGCCAGAAGCGCCTTGTGCAGCTCGGCTTCAAAAGCGCCACGCGACGCAAAAATTTTATGATCGATGGCGAGCGTGGGGATGCCTTGCGACTTGGCCCAGGCGAGCCCGGCAGCATCGGGGCGGTTGGAAATCACAGTAACGATCTCGGCCGGATATGCCGGGGCGCGCGCGGCCTCGACCAAGCTCATCATATTGGAGCCGCGGCCCGATATCAGGATCGCCGTGCGAAGCTTTTTAATCTGGGTCATGGCCGCAAGGCTTAGCACGAACCGGGCCGTGCCAAAACCTCGTGGCGAAACGAACTCCACAGCAACGTTCAGGCTGAAGAGTGTCGCGGGGTTCAGGCCTTGCGCTTGAACGAAATGTCCTTGTTGTCGATGAAGCCGTAGAACGAATTGCTGCGCTCGGCCCCGTCCTTGAGGTAGGCCTCTTTGGCTTGCTGCAACTTGTCATCCTTAAGGTTGACGTTGTGCTTAGCGAGGTTGGCCAGATCAAGCCCATGAATGCGCGCTGTGTTGAGCCCGAATATCTTCTGCTTCACAACCGAGTTGTCGCCGCCCAGCGGTTTAAAAGCGAAATTCTCGCGCATCTCCTCGGGGATTTCCATGCGCCTGAATGCCTCGATCTGCCACTGCGGTGAACCGTACCAAACGCTGTCCGTGCCCCACACGACGTTGTCTTCGCCCATGCCTTGGATCAGCGTGCCTAACAGGCCGGCGGCGTGTTGGGGATGAGAGATCACGCAATTGGCAAAGCAGCTGCCAAGCTCCGCGTAGACGTTCTTCACGCCGAACGCTTTGGGGATTTCAGCCAGGTCGCTCACCCAATCAATGCGGCCGGTCTTCATGAATTTATCGAGATGGGCTTGGGGATAATCGTTGAGCGGCTTCAAGCCGGAATGAAAGATGACGAAGTTGATGCCCGGCCAATCCTTCGCTGCCTTGCCGACGTCGTCGACCATGGCGTGCTTCCAGGCGTGGAAGGTATCGGCGTAATCGTTGGGCAGTAGACCCTTATGGATGCAGAATGTGCGGATGCCCGATTTCATCATTTTTTCGTAAGCCGGATACATCAGCTTTTGATCGTCCAAGCGATAGGGGAATTCACTGTTGGAAAGCGGATCGCCGACGGTGTAGCCCTTCCAAGCGATCGGCTGTTGTTCGGCGATACAGCGATCCATCTCTTCGAGCCACCCGGGCACGCTCGGATTGATGATCGCTTGGCTCCACATCCGGCGCGATCCGCACAGCTGATCCATTAGATCTTGCGCGCGCTTCATTTCAGGGTTGGACAGAAACCAGTTGTCTGGATTGTCGGCCGGCGCGCCAGAGAGAATTCCGATTTTGGTATCGCTGTCGAAATAAACTTCTTTCAAGAAATTGGCGAACTGCAGTTGTTCGAACTCGGTCGTCTTGTCGCGATATTTGTCCGGCACCCATTTTTCCATGCCGTATTTGCGTAAGCCCTTGAGGCCTTCGAAGTTAAAGCCTTCGTAGACGAAATGCAGTTGATCATCGAAGATGAATTGATCGCGCAAGGCCAACGCACGCTCCTCGGCGCGCTCGATGTCGGCGGCTTCCGCGCGCGAGGCACCAAATACTTGGCCGTAATGATCGTTCATGACCGAAAACGACAATGCAAAGCCGGCAGCCGATCGCAGGAACGTTCGTCGCGCGACGTTGTTCTTTTTCGCGATCGTATCGGCCGCGGCCAAAATTTCCGCTTTGATATGGCGCTGCGTGTCGTTCTGCGGCGAGGGATTGAATTCGCCGTTCGACAGAACTTGGCTTGGGACGGGCAGGAGATTATCAACCTCCGCTGCTTCGTTGCGATCCTGCAGCCCGAGTTTGTAGTTCTCAGTCTTGATCCAAAGCGACATGACGGACTGCCTCCATCTTTGCCGGCGCTTAAATTCAGCAGCGGCTTCCACATTACGGATCGGCAAACTTTAACAGTGTCAGCGATCGCGACAATTCGCCAAAAGTATCGCGCCTGCGACGATGTCCGTTCACATCGCGTTAATGGGAAATGTTGCTAGGGTCTCGCCGTGTTTGGTCTGGCGTCGTCTGCTGGCCGATACACAGTTGAAACGACTAACACCACGAGACCGAGCAACAGATTGCCGGGACTTGAAATGGAGAACACCAATGACGTCTCTTAAGACAATACTGGCTGCATCAGCGGCGCTCGTACTGGGTGCCAGCGCAGCCATGGCTCTCGATGCAACCAAAGACACTACGAAGTCGGCGAAAGTCCACACGCCGGAATCGATTGAATGTTCGAAAGAAGCGGATGCCAAAAATCTTCATGGCCAAGAGCGCAAGAAATTCCGCTCGGAATGCAAAGCCAAAATGAAGAAGGGCGAAGCGCCTAAGGCAACCGAAGCACCCAAGATGACGCCCAAGACGATGCCAGGAAAGCCATTGACCGTTCCGAAGAGCTAATTGCCAGCAATGAGAAGCGGCCCCGATCGAGAGAGCGGGGCCGCTTTTTTTATGCGCTGACTGTTTTAGACGTCAATGCCGCCGCCATCGTCGCCGCCGCCTTGATCGTCGGAGTTATCCTGCTGCTCATCGAGTGCCGCGTCGTCAGCTGCCAAATCAGATTGCGCGTCACTCAGATCCTGTTCCGCGTCTTGCGCACGATCTTCGGAGCGTTGCAGAGCGCCATCATCGGCATGGGCATGGCCGCCGAATAAACCACCGCCGCCACCGCCAAAAATTCCGCGCAGCGATTCAGCGGCAAGCATGCCGCCGGTCACGCCAGCCGCAGTTGATAGCGCTGACGCCAAAAAGCCGCCACCTCCACGCTGCGGTGGTGGTTGATCGGCAGGCTGTGCGCCCCACGGCGATTGGGTTCCGCTTGACGGCCGGGCACCAGATGCCGACACAAAGGGTGGCTGTTCGCGATTAGGGCTTGCCCCGCCGCGCCTTAAAAAGCTGCCTCCGCCGCGCTGCCGCTCAGGCGGCTGTAATTGCGCGAGTTGGCTCTCCAGCTCTTGAATGCGGGCATCGGCCTGAGCCAGAGCTTCTTCTTGAACCAGAACCGACTGCACCAGCACATAAGGCGCGTCAGGCATTCTGCGGACCTGATCCTTGATCAATTTCTCCGCGTCATAATCTTTGTCGACACGTCCCACGTTGCCGATCCGCTCAAACAGAGCGCTGATCATTTGCTGTTCGTCTGGGGTCATCGGTGCAAACTCCATCTGACTGCAAACCTGCGTTGCAGCATCGTGCCACCTAAGTTGGGATTGAACGCGCGACGTACAAGTACGGGCTGGCAAGTTAAGGCTTCAAGGGCGGGGCTTGCTCAGGCAACAGGCGTCAAGCGGCCTTCGAATTTCACGGCCCAGGCCTCGCCTTTACCTTTGGCTGAGGATTTTTCACCCGATGGCGGCCCGACATCGCCGATGATGACGGGCGCCTCGCCCGCGACCTGTAAAGCTTTAAGCACAGCATCGGCGCGGGCTTTTTCGACGACCAAAACCATGCCGATACCGCAGTTGAAGGTTCGCAGCATCTCGACGTCGTCAAGACGCCCGGCTTTGGTCAACCAGCCAAACACCGGCGGCATCAGGAGCGCGCCAAGGTTGACGCGCGCCGACTTATCGGCCGGCATGACGCGCGGAATGTTTTCAGATAATCCCCCGCCGGTGATGTGCGACAAAGCTTTAATCGCGCCCGTGGCACCGCCGCCCGTCGCGCGGATCGCCGCCAGCAATGGCCTGACGTAGATCCGGGTGGGCGCCAGCAGAGCATCCGCCACCGTCTGGCGCTCGTCCCACGGAGCCAGCTGATCCCATTGCAATTTTTCGTGGCTAACCAGTTTGCGCACCAGAGAATAGCCGTTGGAATGCACGCCCGAAGATGGCAGTCCGATCAGCACATCTCCAATCGCGATATCAGCGCGCGGCAAAATTTGCCCGCGTTCGACTGCGCCGACGGCAAAGCCTGCCAGATCGTAATCGCCATCTTTGTACATGCCGGGCATCTCGGCCGTCTCGCCCCCGATCAATGCGCAGCCTGCGAGCTTACAACCATCGGCAATGCCCGCGATGACTTCGCGCGCGACCGGCACGCTCAGCTTTCCAACCGCGAAATAGTCGAGAAAAAATAATGGCTCAGCGCCTTGCACGACGAGGTCGTTGACACACATGGCGACGAGATCGATGCCGATCGTTCCGTGTCGGCCGGTATCGATTGCGATTTTGAGTTTGGTGCCGACACCGTCGTTAGCCGCCACCAAAATCGGATCGATGAAGCCAGCGCGCTTGAGATCGAAAAGGCCACCGAAACCACCAAGATCAACATCGGCGCCGGGACGGCGCGTCGCTTTAGCCAGCGGCTTGATCGCCTCGACGAGGCTGTTGCCGGCATCGATATCGACGCCAGCCTGCGCGTAGGTGATCGGCGTATCGGACGATCCGTGGGATTTCGACATCAGTCCTCAAGCGTTGGCGAAGCCAGATTTGGGCGGAAAGCGGGCGCGGGAAAGAAGGTTCTCATCCCCCGGTAATACTCACTTTTGCCCCATTGCTATCCAGAGATGGGGGTCGTAGCAGACGAGAACGTTCGCGGCAACGGGCGCGGCAACTCGTGGCGGACGGTCAGCTGAGCGGCGTGGAGCGACCTTACCTTGCGGACATACCTACAGGCTGTGCTGGGAACACTCCTCGCCTTCGTTCTGATTTGGGGCGGAGCAATCGCGACCGCGCATCGGGGCGCTGCGGCGAAGGAAGATCAGGTCTTCACAGTCGCCAACTATCCGGTCGAAGCCAGCGACAAGAACGCGGTTGCGGCGAAAGAAAAAGGCATGGCCGACGGCCAGCAGGCGGCATTCCGCTCGTTGCTCAAACGCATCGTGCCGGTGACGTCCTACAAACAGCTTTCGCGGTTATCGAAGGTCAAAGCCGGGGATCTGGTCTCGGGCGTGGCCGTGCGCTCCGAGCGCAATTCATCGACCGACTATATCGCCACGCTAGATTTCTCGTTCCAGCCCGAAGCGGTGCGCAGTCTGCTGCGGCGTGAAGCCATTCCCTTCATCGAGACGCAGGCGCCTGCCGTGACAATCGTGCCCGTGCAACGGCAAGGTAATCCTGGCGAGGCCAAAGGCGACGCCGGCCCGTGGCGCGATGCTTGGAAAGGCCTCGATCTCGAACACACGCTGACGCCGGTCAAGCTCGAAGACCTGAAATCCACCATCCATAACGATACCGTCAAAATGCTGACCGACGGCGACGGCAACGCCATTCGCATTCTGGCGAGCGAATACAAAAACGACCGCATCGTCCTGGCCATCGCCGAGCCGGATCTCGCCAACAAGAAAATTCTTGTCACGCTCGCGGGCCAGGATGCGTCTGGTCCGATTTTGCTGCGCCGCAACTACAAGGTTGCCGACGGTGATCTCAACTACGTTTCGGAGTTGGCCGCAGTGGTGGCGCTCGGGGTTTTGGAGGGCCGCTGGAAAGTCACGAAAGCGCGTTCTGAAGCAATGGCGGCTGGATCGGGAGCATCGGGGGGAGGCGCGCCGTCTTGGTCAGCCAATGCCGGGGCTGCAGAGGGCGGTGAGCCGGTCCGATTCCTGGCCGAGTTCACGAGCTTGGGCCAATGGAATAGTATCCGGACGCAGCTGCTGGATACACCAGGGGTTGAAAATATGGAGATTGCAACCGTCTCGGCGCGCGATGCCGACGTGACGCTGAGCTATCCCGGCGGCGCCCATGCTCTGGCCAACGCGGTTGGCGGCCGTGGCCTCAGTTTGCAAAATGGCAGCGCGGGATGGGTCCTTCACGCGGGCTTTTAAACAAGCCGCATTTATTCTGCCCGCAGCTGCCCCACCACTGAAATGTCTATCTCGGGGCGATAACAGCTAATTCCATCAATACCCTCGACGAAGTTCGCGCGGTAAGATTAGGTACGCGCGGCTTTGCGTTCACGGCTGTGAGCGGCAAGGTTCGACCCGCAATCATGTGAACGGACAAGGTTTGTTTGGAGTGAGCATCCCCAATCTCATCACGCTCGGCCGGGTGATACTTGTGCCGGTGGTGTTCTGGTTCCTAGTTTCGGGCCAGCCAAAGCCGGCGTTTCTCGCGTTTATTGTGGCGGGTATTTCAGATGCCGTGGACGGCTTTCTCGCCAAGCGCTTTGGCTGGGAAACGGAGCTTGGCGCCTATCTCGATCCCATCGCCGACAAACTTTTGATCGTCTGCATCTTCATCGCGCTCGGCGTCTCGGGAGACTTGCCGTCGTGGATTGTGATCGCGGTCGTCTCGCGCGATGTTCTCATCGTTATCGCAATCGTTTTATCGTGGCTGCTCGGTCATCCAACGCCGATGCGCCCAATCGTCATCAGCAAAGCCAATACCGTTGCCCAGATTGGGCTCGCAGCGACCGTGCTTGCCGATAAAGCGTTCCATCTCAACCTCAAAGGGCCGACAATCGTTTTGATCTGGCTGACCGCCGCGCTGACGGTGGCGTCTTTGACTGCGTATCTCAGAATTTGGCTGCGGCACATGACGCTCTACGGGACGACGCCCTCCAAGCCCTGATCCGACAATCGTGATATAGCTGTCGGCCAAGTGGGGCTAAGGCAGAACTTGCCTTAGGATTGGGACAGCTGAGGTGGGGAAGATGCAGCTCGAACGGCATTTCATTTTCTGGATCGCGGCGGCCGTACTGTTGGCGCTCTCGATCAACGTGTTGGCGCCTGTTCTATTGCCCTTCGTTGTCGGGCTGACGCTCGCCTACTTTCTCAATCCGATTGTCGATGCCCTCAGCGCCATCGGCTTGCCGCGCATCGTTTCCACGATTGTATTGATGCTATTGGCAACGGTCGCGCTGATCGCAGCGTTCGTATTTCTGATCCCCGTCGTCGTCGAGCAGGCCCAGCAGTTGATGACCGCCCTGCCAGCCGAAGCGGCCCACCTGCGAACCTTGATCGAGCAACTGGCGCGCGAGCGCTTAGGGCCGCGCTTTCCGGAAGCCGAACAAGCTCTGAACCGCGGTCTTGCTGGCATGTCCGAGGCTCTGCCGAGCGTCGTCAGCGGCATTGCGCAATCGGTATGGAGCCACGGTACGGCAGCCTTCAGCTTTCTATCGCTGATGCTGGTGACGCCGCTCGTCACATTCTATGCCCTGCTCGATTGGCCGAAATTGCTTGCCAAAGTAGATAGCTGGCTGCCGCGTCGCAACGCTGCCGTGCTGCGTCGACTGGCGAGCGACATCGACAGCCGCGTGTCGGCATTCATTCGCGGACAAGGCCTGGTATGCATGGTGCTGGCTGCGTTCTATGCCTTGGCGCTGAGCGCCTTGGGGCTGCGCTATGGCTTGCTCGTCGGCATGATCACCGGATTTTTGAGCTTTGTGCCGTTCGCTGGATGGGCGCTCGGGCTGCTCACCGCTTCGGGTCTCGCATTAGCGCAATTCTGGCCCGATCTTACATCGGTGCTCAGTGTCGTCGCCGTATTTTTCGGAGGCCAAGTCCTGGATGCGGCAATCCTCAGCCCGCAAATCGTCGGCTCTAAAATCGGATTGCATCCCGTCTGGCTGATTTTTGCCTTGTTAGTATTCAGCTATCTTTTTGGATTCTTAGGGTTGCTGGTTGCCGTTCCGGTGGCAGCCGCCATTGGCGTCCTCGTGCGCTTCGCGCTCGACACGTATTTGCATTCTTCGGTCTACCAAGGCCCGGATGCCATTTAAGGCACTCAATCGATCATGACGACGGCAGCATCAAAGCAATTGGCGTTCGACATCCCCCACCGGCCAGCGCTCGGCTGGGAAGATTTCTTGGTATCATCGTCCAACCAGCAAGCCGTTGCTCTGATCGACCGCTGGCCCGATTGGCCCGCCGGTGCGGCCGTGATTTCGGGCCCGCCGGGTTCGGGCAAGACGCACTTGGCCAATGTCTGGCGGGTGAAATCGAACGCTTGCATTGTGCCAGCCAACACCATCGAAGTTCAGGGCGTGCCCGAGCTGGCGTCGGCCGGTGCCATCGTCATCGAAGATCTGGATCAAGGCGCTGCCAGCGAACAAGCGCTGTTCCATCTGCTCAATCTGGTGCGCGAACAGCGCTTGGCGATCCTGATCACGAGCGCCCGTGAGCCGGGCGATCTCACGATCGCGCTGCCGGATTTGCGCTCGCGGCTGCGCGCGTTGGCGGTTGCCCGGATCGACCCGCCGGACGACGGCTTGTTGCGCGCCGTGCTCGTCAAGCTGTTCGCGGACCGTCAGTTGGCTGTTGATCCCCCGGTCATCGACTACTTGCTCGTGCGCATGGAGCGATCTATGGAATCGGCTCGCCTAGTCGTTGGCGAGGTCGACCGGCAGGCGCTGGCGATGCAGCGCGGCGTTACCAGGGCGGTCGCCTCCGCAGCACTCGATGCGGTCGGCCGTTCGGCAGGACAGCGGACCTCATGACAATCCTCTAGACCGTCACTGTTGTGATACATTAGCGGCCGATCCGTGGAATGCCTCGATCAGGAGATGAATATGGCGACGACACGGGCGCGAGTAAGCGACAAGGTTCAACCAGCCGAGCTGCCCACGGGCCCTGAGCGGTTCTACAATCGCGAGCTTTCGTGGCTGCAGTTCAATCGCCGGGTCTTGGAAGAAGCTCAGAACAAGAACCATCCGCTGCTCGAACGGTTGCGGTTTTTATCCATCTCGGCGTCCAACCTTGACGAATTCTATATGGTGCGCGCGGCTGGCGTTTACGGCCAGGTAAAAGCTGGCATCTCGACGCTGTCGCAAGACGGGCAAACGCCGATGCAGCAGCTCGCCGCGATCAACAAGTTCGCCGCCGGACTGGTGGCCGATAAACAGGCCTGTTGGCGCGAACTCCAGGCTGAACTGGCGGCCGTTGGCCACCATGTCGTGCAGCCTAGCGATCTGGCGCCAGCTGAGCAAAAATGGTTGGAGAATATTTTCCTCACCCATATTTTCCCTATCCTCACTCCCATCGCTGCCGACCCAGCGCATCCGTTCCCGTTCATTTTGAACAAAGGCCTGACGATCGTCGTCGAGATGCTGCGCATCACCGACAACCGCGCCCTCAATGGCTTAATCCCGATCCCAAGCCAGCTCGAACGGTTCATCAGATTGCCCGGCGAAAAGGACCAACCCAAAAACATCCGCTTCATTCAGCTCGAAGCGATGATCGGCATGTTTTTGTCTGAGCTTTTCACCGGCTTCAAAATCAAAAGCCAAGGTGCCTTCCGCCTGCTGCGCGACAGCGATATCGAACTGCAAGAAGAGGCCGAGGACCTCGTGCTGGCCTACGAGAGCCAATTGAAGCGGCGCCGACGCGGCAACGTCATCAGGCTTGAACTCGAAGCGCGGATGCCCGAGCGGTTGCGCCGCTTCGTCATCGAGGAACTTGAAGTTCGCGATGAGAGCGTGTTCGTCAAAGACGGGTTGCTGGCGCTCGCCGATACCTCGCAACTGATCGTGATGGATCGTCCGGACCTGCTGTTCAAACCTTTTAACGCACGCTTTCCCGAACGCATCCGCGAGTTCAACGGCGATTGCTTCGCCGCGATCCGCAAGAAAGATCTTGTCGTCCACCACCCCTATGAGAGCTTCGACGTCGTCGTCCAATACCTGCGCCAAGCGGTGGCCGACCCCAACGTCATGGCGATCAAATGGACGCTCTACCGCACATCGCGCGACAGCCCCATCGTGCAGGCTTTGAAAGAAGCGGTGGAAGCGGGTAAGTCCGTCACCGCCGTCGTCGAACTCAAAGCGCGCTTCGATGAAGCAGCCAACATCCGCTGGGCGCGCGATCTTGAAAGCTCAGGCGTCCATGTTGTCTACGGTTTCACCGAACTCAAGACGCACGCCAAACTCGGTCTCATCGTGCGCCGCGAGGGCACGGAACTGACGACCTACTGCCACATCGGAACCGGCAATTATCATCCACAGACGGCGCGCGTTTATACCGATCTGTCGGTGTTCACCACAGACCCCGCGATCGGGCGCGACGTGACACGGCTCATGAACTTCGTCACCGGCTACGGCGTGCCCGCAGAACTCGAGTGCTTAGCTGCCAGCCCGCACGGCATCCGCAACCGCATCATGAGCCACATCGACGAAGAAACAAAAAACGCCAAGGCCGGCAAGCCGTGCGGCATCTGGATGAAAATGAATGCGCTGGTCGATGCGAAGATCATCACCGCACTTTATGAAGCGAGCAACGCTGGCGTTCCCATCGAACTGGTTGTGCGCGGTGTGTGTTGCTTGCGCCCGGGCATTCCAGGGCTATCAGATAATATCCGGGTTAAAAGCATCATCGGCCGCTTCTTAGAGCACGCACGCATTTATTGTTTCGGCAGTGGCCACGCTTTGCCCTCGCCGGACGCGGCTGTGTATGTCAGTTCGGCAGACATGATGCCGCGCAACCTTGACCGTCGGGTGGAAGCGATGGTCCCGGTCAAGAACCTAACCGTTCATCAGCAGGTGCTCGACCAGATCATGGTTGCCAATCTGAAAGACAATCAACAAAGCTGGCAGATCAACGCCGACGGCAGCTCGACCCGCATGAAGCCGGCGGCTGGCGAGGAACCATTTAACGCCCACAACTATTTTATGACCAACCCTAGCCTCTCAGGCCGCGGACAATCTCTGAAAGAGAGCTTCCCACGCCAATTCAGCCCGACGCGATGATCATGAGGGAGTTCGAGTGACCCTGCTGAGAGAGCTCCTCGCCGCGTCCGGAGATAGCCCAGGATTGGAACCGATCGGTGTCATCGATATCGGGTCGAATTCTGTGCGCCTCGTCGTTTATGAAGGCGCGGTGCGCGCGTTGACGCCGCTGTTTAACGAAAAAGTCCTGTGCGGTCTTGGTCGCAACGTGGCCTCGACGGGAAGCCTCGACCCCGAGGCAGTGGAGCGGGCGATCGTCGCTCTGGTGCGGTTCAAGACCATAGCTCGCGTCTTACGCGTCAAAAGCATAACGGCGATCGCAACCGCGGCCGTGCGCGAAGCCCGCAACGGCGCCGATTTCATCGCGCGCGGGCAACAGGCGGCCGGCTGTGCCATCGAAGTTTTGTCTGGCGAAAAAGAAGCCGAACTGGCGGCCCAAGGCATCATGATGGGGTTTGTCGGCGACGATGGCGTTGCCGGCGACTTAGGCGGCGGCAGCCTTGAGCTGATCGACATCGCGGGCGAACAGCTGCGGGAAGCTGCAACACTGCCGCTTGGTGGACTCAGGCTAATCGACGTCACGGAAGGCAAACTGGAACGCGCCGTCGATATCATCGATCAAGCGATCGCCGGTTTGCCGTGGCTGCAGCGCGGCCGAGGCCGCACGTTTTATGCTGTTGGCGGCACGTGGCGCGCTTTGGCCAAACTGCATATGGAAATGACGAACTACCCGCTGCACGTCACGCAAGGCTACCAGTTGAGTGCGCGCGACGCGCAGGAGTTCGCCGAGTTTACCCGCAAAGCCAAAAAGCCCGGCAGCATGCCGGGCGTCGCCAAGATCAATAAAGCGCGGCGCGAAGTGCTGCCGTTTGGCGCGCTGGTGTTGGAACGGCTGCTGCGCCAGTTGCAACCGAGCGACGTGGTGTTTTCGGTCTTCGGAATTCGCGAAGGCTTGATCTACGGCCTATTGCCAGCGCACGAGCGCCGACGCGATCCGCTGATCAGTTTTTGCGAGGATTACGCGAAACTCCGGTCGCGCTCGATCGATCACGCGCGCGAGCTGTGCCGGTGGACCGACCAGATCTTTGCCGATCCGGCTCTGGAGGAAACGCCGGACGAACGCCGGCTTCGCCATGCGGCCTGCCTGCTGTCTGATGTGGGCTGGCGCGCGCACCCCGATTATCGCGGCGAGCAAAGCCTCAATATGATTGCGCATTCGGGTCTTGGCGGCGTTGACCACACAGGCCGCATTTTTCTAGCCCTTGCCGTCTATCACCGGCACGAGGCCGCAGAGACGGTAACGGACGCCTTTTCCGAACAATTGCGCAACCTCATTCCGAAGCGCGTGCAAAAGCGTGCCCGGATCGTCGGCGCGGCCGTCCGCACTGCGCACATGCTCTCGATCGGCATGCCAGGTGTGATCGATGAGACGCCATTGACGCTGGAAAACGGCAAACTGGTGCTGACTATTCCGCAAGCTTATGCTGGATTGGACGGCGAGCGGCTGCGGCGTCGGCTGGACATATTGGCGACGCTCGTTGGCCGCCAATCTGAGGTTCGGGTGACGTCCGCCCACCTTCGCAGCAAACACGGATAACGTTGCCCGGCATAAGGTTGGCCGTTTGGCTGCGGGTTCTGTTACACTCTCAATCAGGAATTTTAATTTGCCGGGCATTAAACGCGACCATGGCTGATGATCTCTACGACATTCTGGGCGTCTCTAAGCGCGCTTCGGAGGATGAGATCCGGCGTGCTTTCAGGAAGCTCGCAAAGGAGCATCACCCCGACCTCAATCCCGATAACGCGGGATCGGTTGAGCGTTTTAAAAAAATTACCAGCGCCAACGAGATCTTGAGCGATCCGGAAAAGCGCCGCCAGTATGATGCCGGCGAAATCGACGCCAAAGGCGAGGCGCGCCGTCAGCATTGGCGCAATCCCAATCAAGGCGCGGCAGGCGCTCCACGGGCGCGCACGCAAAGCGGATCGTTCGACGAATTCGGCTTTTCCGACATCTTCTCGGACGTTTTCGGCGGCGGCCGCGGCGACCCTAGAGCCCGTGGATTCTCGGCCCGCGGCCAGGACTTGCGCTACACGCTCGAAATCGACTTTCTGGAATCTGTCACCGGCGCGCGCAAACGCGTAACCCTGCCAGAGGGCGGCGCGCTTGATCTTTCGGTTCCCGAAGGCGTGACCGACGGCCAGACTTTGCGCCTCAAAGGTAAGGGTGCTGTGGGCCAAAAAGGCGGCGAGGCAGGCGATGCGCTCGTTGAGATCAAAGTGCGCCCGCATCCCCAGTTCAAGCGCCAGGGCGACGACATTGTCTCCGAAGTGCCGATTACGATCGACGAAGCGGTTCTTGGCGCCAAGATCGAGGTTTCAACGATCAAAGGCCGGGTTCAACTGTCGATCCCGAAGAGCACGAGTTCAGGCCGCACCTTCCGGCTGAAGGGCAAAGGCGTGCAGGCCAAGCCCGGTGCCACGCCGGGCGACGCACTGATTTCAGTTCGCATCGTGATGCCGGACGAGATCGACGAGAGCCTATCCTATTTTTTCTCCGAATGGCGCCAGAAGCACGGCTACGATCCTGGCCGGAAATAATGCCTAATCCATTGAGCCGCGCGAACAGTTGCGGCCCGGAGATGGCCTCTCCGAGCCGCGCCGTAGGTGGAACTGAAACACCCTGCACGGGGGCGCGTCAGGGTTCCGATCCACTATTCTAGCGACGGCGCCAGGGCGGGGGCAGGGTTTTACGCCGTCACTGGTTGTAGAAACGGACGGCCTGTAAAAATCCGTCGCGCGATTTCGCGCGGCGCGACCGCATAAGAAAAAAGTTGAGGACGTTCATGTCTTGCCGCGAGGTTTTGCATGTGATGTCGCATCGGCATCACCTAACTCATTGATTTTGAACGGGTTGGTACATGTCATTTTAAAAATCAATAGCTTTGTACCAACGCCTTTTATGTCAATGACTTAGACGATTTTTCCGCTCGCAAACAAAAAAGGCCGGGAAACCCCTGCCTTTTCAAATTTAAGTCAAGATAAGTGCTGGCTCACATCGGAGCGCCGATGACCATGGTCCAGAACGATTTGAATTCGGTCTTAGGGTCCTGCACCAGCGCGATACCCATGTGGTCGGCATCGGCCAACAACAAATTCTTGTTGTGGCCGGGGCTGTCTTTCCAGCCCCTCATGACTTCGCCGAAATCGACTTGGCCTGTGCCGACGTTCTCAGCCGCTAACCGCGCCTTGTAGCCGGAGCGTTTGACGCGGTCCCAAGGATTGGAACCGTCCGACCCGTAATGCGAAATCCGGTCCCACTTGGCCAGATCGCGCGAATGGCCTTTGGCCGCTTCCGTGAGCTCTGGGTTGAGCTTCAGCGGCTTCAAACCTTTTTCCTTGCGATACGCATTGATCAAATCGCGCGCCATCTCAGCATTGAGATTGGTTTGCGAATAATCGCGATCGGTAAGCGATCCCGTCGGCGCTTTCTCAAACGTGCCGGTTGGAGCCTTGTCGAGGCTGGCCAACTGGATGTTGCGATCAGCCTTGGGCTCACCGCCGAGCGCTGCACTTTTGACAGTGGACTTGGCCGATAGCGAACTTGTCGATTTGGGGCTTTCGTCCAAGCCCGATGAGATGGAAGACGAACCGAGACTGCATCCGGCCAATGCGGTTGCAAATCCTGCGGCGAGCGCGACGCGATACATAACAGCTACTCCCGGCACACGACGTGCGGTACACCAGGGCATCATTGGCTGAAATCCGTTAACTGGACGTTAACGCTAACGCGAGCTGAAAGCCTCCGCGGGGTGGCCAGCGCACAATCGGCACAATCGCGCATTGATCTCTTCCCTCGAAAACTGCCCATGCCCCCCGGCACCGACGAGCCGTTACGCACCTTTGGTCCGTGCATCCCAACCTCCATTTCGCTCCTATAAGTTGTCGCCATTTTGACCGAGGCGCGGCCAAACAACGTCGGCGCGCAAAAGACGGCTATCAACAGGAACAAGGAAGTTGGGGAGTGGGCGGTCGTCGTGGCGCTTTGTGAGGCACTATAGTTGCGAGGCTTTGACTGATTCTTTTGGACGATGGTTGGAACGGAGACGGTTCTCATGGCGACGGCACAAAATCGGGCGGGCCGCATGCAGCTGGCACGCACGCCGCACTTGGCGATCGCTGACCTTATCCTCCTGCGCGTCGCCTCCGGCAGCGCAACGCGGGCTGAGTTACAACGAGATCTGGCCGCACTCGTCGCGCCGAAAGTTCCAGGCACGGCTTTCCGGCGCGCCGCCGAAGTCGCGATCGGCCAGCACGTCGCCCACCAGCTGATATCCGAAACCAAAGGTCGGCTGACGTCGACGCCGACGGGATCGCGCGCTGCAGCGGCGCTGGTATCCCTAACCCGCAGCATCAATGGCGATTGGGACGACTTACGCAACGACGCACTGATGTTCAGTGCGTTGGCGATCCCTGGCGATAATCCAGTCCTCATCAAAGCCTTAGAGCGGGCCGAAGGGCTCGCAGCAATCATGTTACAGAGCCATTACAACTTGCCGGTGACGCGTGCCCTGTCGCCCAACGATATGCGCAATCAGCTCGCCGTCATTGCGCTCGAGAAGGCGTTTGGAAACAAAATCAAAACCGGCTTGGGCAAGGGCGCGGGACTGCCAGCGAAAACTGGCCGGATGCTGGCGGGCCAACTTTTCGGCAAGCCCCGCGATATTACTTCCGACGGCAAACTGCTGACATTGCTGGCGGCGGAAATCTTCGACGCGCCGTCGGACACGCTCGACGGGCTACGCCTCAGCGTCCTGAGGCGCCTGACAAGCCCAGCTGGCGAGCCCGATGAGATTGCAAAACCTAGCAACTCCGATCATGGGCTTTCGAGTATAAGGGGGCGTTTGCCCGCCAACGATGCTGGACCGCTCGATCTGCCACGCCCGGCAATTGCAAGGCCGGACATGGCGGAATTCGCTGGCGCTGTGCTTCAAGCAGCACGGCCCGTGTCTGAGGGCTGGCCAGGCAACCGCAAGGCGTTTATCTCTCGGGTATGGGGGGCGATTCGTAACGCCCGTCCTGAGTGGGAACTCTCTGAGATTGCTTTCAAAAGCATGCTGGCCGAAGCACACCGCTCTGGCGGGCTAGTGTTGGCGAGCGCCGATCTCAAAGACAAGAACGCTCTGAAGGAGATCGAGGACTCCAAAATCCACTACAAAAACACGGTTTGGCATTACGTCCGCGTTGAAGACTGAAGCTGTTTTTATCCAAAAGGTCGAGATGGGCGTCGAAGGCGGTCCATTGAAAAAGATGCCAATTGCACCCCCGCTAGCGCCCGATAAGCTGAGCGAGGCGTTCGAGCACTCGATTACGTGGGAAGACGATCTGTGGCGCGCCGATCCGGTGGACGTGCCCGAGGTCCACGCGAAAGCACGCCGAAAATTCAACGACCTCATAACCACCATCGTGTCGGGCCGCGGCTTCCACGTGCAGCACCGCATGTTGCTGTTTCATGGCCAGTCCGGCGCTGGAAAAACCCATCTTATCAGGGCGTTGCGAACCGATACGCATCGCGCCGGCCGGGCCTATTTCGGCTATGCGCAAATGACGCCCGATGTCGCCAATTACGCCGACTTCTATCTGCGCCGCCTCGTCCACTCGTTCGAGAAGCCCTACGACCCGGATCGCTTTGGCGAGAGCGCGCTGTCGCGTCTGACCAACCGCATGGTGCTGGATTCGGAAGTCATCTCGTCGAAAGACCTCGACATCCTGCGCGAGGATACGCTGGACGAGCAGGGGCTCGCGCGGCTGATCCTGCGGCTCTCCGACGACATCGTCGCCAGTGACAAATTCCAGACGCAGGAAATGGACATCAACATTGTCCGCGCCCTTCTTTATCTGCAGCGCCGCGATCCGCGCATCGATCAACGCATCCGCCAATACCTGCACGGTCGGCAGCTGACGCCACTCGCCCACGAAGCGGTGTGCGCGCTCGATCCGAATTCGGGCGAAGACCGTTCGTTTGAGATCATCACCGCGCTCGGCGCATTGGTGTGGACGGTTGAGCGCTCGGCGCTGGTGTTCTGCATCGACCAGGTTGAAGATTTACGCTTTTTCGAAAACGCCGAAGAGCGGTTTCAGCGCGCCGTGCGCGATCTCATTCAGATCGCCAATAGGCTGACGAACTCGATTGTCGTGATCTCCTGCTTGGAAGATTTCTACAGCCAGGTGCGCGGCGTCGTCGCCCAATCCTACATCGACAGAATTGAAAAATCCGGCCCCGTGCTACTGCGCGAAAGCCGGACGCCAGAAGAAGCCAAGCTGATCATTTCCAAGCGGCTTGAGTATCAAGCCGAACAGCAGGGCGGCGGCCTCAGCTTCCCAGATCCGACGGCGTTTTTCGGTCCGCAGTTCTTTGAAGAATTCGGCGGTTTGTCGACGCGGCGCTTACTCGAACATGCGCAGACGAGATTGCGCGAAGCGACAAGCACCGACCGCGACGATCGCGATACCGACGCGGACACGCCAGCGTTCGTTAGCACTCTGGCTGAAGCGTTGGGCCAAGCCAGCGGCTATGAAGATCCACAGCCATACGCTATCTCAGCTGTGCAATTCCGCGAGATGTGGGAGCGGTTCGCCAACGAATCCGAAGCTGAAATGCCAGCCGACGATCAAGAGCTGGTCGACGTGCTCTCCTCCGCACTGCTGCTCGCCCGCGACGAATGGGGCCGCGCCATCGACGTGACGGTCAAGCGGCTCGAACTTGGCGACGAACTGCCAGCGTTCGACCTGACCGTGCGCCACCGCACCGGGTTTGCCAGCGACGTGCGCGTGTTCCTGTGCAATCGCCCGACGCAGGGCGGCGGCTTGAAACGTCAGCTCGATAAAGTTCTAGGCTCGATGCAGGGCAAGCCTTGCTTCATGCTGCGCGCCAGCGACTTTCCGCCCAATCGCAAAAACCAAACAGCGCAAGCGTTTCGCAAATTCCGCGACGGCGGCGGCCGCCAGCTGCTCGTGCCGATCCCAGAGTGGGAACGCATGATGACGGTGCGCGAATTCACCGCGCATCATCGCGGCGACAGCGGTATGGCGCAGTGGCTTGAAGGTGCCAAGCCGTTATCGAGTCTGCTGTCGATCATCCATTTGTTGCGCCTCGATCTGCTTGGCCGCCCGGTTCCCAAACTCGTGGCAGCCCACCTGGACGATCCGCAGAGCTCGCTGGCTGGCTTTGACGGTGGCCGCGAAATCGTCGTACCGGATCAAAAACCGCCTGCTGCCGCAGACGGCGCGGCGGCCAACGACGACGATCTGCCGCTGTCTGTCATTCTCGACGAGAACGGCACCTACGGATCGAGCATTCTATCGGGCCGCGAGATCGGCAATCGCGCGCGGCCCGTGACCTTGAACAAGAGCGTTCTGAAACGCCACGCGGCGTTCCTTGGCGGCTCGGGCTCGGGCAAGACGACGCTCGCGCTGTCGCTGATCGAACAGCTTTTGCTACGCGGAATTCCAGCCGTTTTAATCGATCGTAAGGGCGATCTGGCGAGCTATGCCAACCCCGACGTGTGGCGGGCGCAGGACAACGAAACGCCAGAGCGCCGCTCCGAGCGCGAGAAGCTTGCCGACGCGATCGACGTCGCGGTTTATACGCCAGGGCGCGCGTCCGGCCGGCCGATCTCGATCACGCTGCTGCCCAACGGCATCAACGAACTGCCGGAGCACGAACAGCAGCTACTCGCCAATTTGTCAGCCGCTGCGCTTGGCGACATGCTGCATCTGAAGAATTCAGCGACCCATCAAAAGCAGTCCGGCGTGCTCGCCGTGGCATTGCGCATCCTGGGAGCGCTCAGCACCAATGAAGTGACGCTCGCCGATCTCATTCACCTGCTCGAAGACGAGCATCCCGAACTCACCGATCAAACCCAGCGCATGGACCCGTCAGGCAAGTTGCGACGCGATCTCGTCGCTCAGCTCGACAGTTTGCGCTTACGCAACGCTGCCCTATTCGAAGGCGGCGGCGAAAGCCTGCGGATGGAGAGCCTGCTCGGACTTGGGCGCTACCAGCGCCCCAACCGCACGCGGCTTTCCGTCATTTACACCGGCTTCTTGGGCGACAACGAAAACATTCTATTCTGGGTCTCGCAGTTCTTGTCGGAAGCGCTCCGGTTCTGCCAGCGCAACCCGAACGACGAGCTGCAAGCCGTGGTCATGTTCGACGAAGCAGACCTCTACATTCCGGCGAGTTCAAAACCTGCGACCGCCGAACCGCTGCAGAGCCTGTTGAAGCGCGCCCGTTCGGCGGGGCTGGGCATGATGTTGGCGACGCAGTCGCCGGGCGACCTTGATTACAAGAGCCGCGATCAGATCACGAGCTGGTTCATTGGGCGCGTGCGTGAAGACACCGCGCTGCGTAAATTGAAGGCGGCATTCGCATCTGAATCGGGGCTTGATCCTGCCAGCGCTCTGCCGGGCCAGACGGTCGGCGAATTCCACCTTGTACAAGAAGGCCTTGTGCGGCCGATGAAGGCACAACGCTCGCTGATCTCGGCCGAACAGGTGCCGTTCGACCGGATCGAGCAACTTGCCGCCGAGACGCGCGGGCAAGACGAGCAGCAGCTTCGGCTGTTTGATCTGAAATAGTCCGTCGAGATCTTATTGCACCGCACTTGCGTGATGCAAATGCATCACGCGCCGTTCAAATTGTGTTTCAGTGCTTTAGCAGGTAATCCACACTACCAACCGGTTATCCACAGGCTCTTTTGCCAAATCCGGCTTAGCGGACATCGTGTAAGTGGCTGCAAGATAACATCTTTATCGTGCCGATGCAGTCAGGGACCGGCATTTGGCCTGTGTGGCGGATTGCGCCCGATTCGCGTTCACGGACGCCTCCAACACCCCGAACCAAATCAGCAATAGTTCGTGTCAAGCACTTTAAGAAGATGTAAAGTGTGGTTGTTGGGTCAATGGGGGTTGACCCGGCCTCGGAGTTTAGGGAAGGCGGCTTCCCAACATTCCGCGATCACGTCACGGCGTGCCATCCCGTTTTGCGGCGGAATGGCGCGAGTTTTATGCGGTAAGTGCGGGGTAATGTGTCATGGCTGCAAGGTCATACGTAATGATGGTATTCGCGACTCTCATGGGCCCTGCCATCGGCATCGGTCTATTCGTGTTGTTGAATAATTTCTGATGGTAGCAACGCCCCGGTTTGCGTAGCCCCCAGGCCTAATCAGGCCCCGGGTTACGCGTAACCGTCGCAATGCCGCCGCTCCTCAGGGCAAATCCGGCCATAAACCAGAGCTATCGGGTGTGAACCCCGCGTGCGCCATCAGGCTTGCGCGCAGCATTAGCCCGGTTTTTCGCTCGCGATGTTGGAGCTGCTCAGACGTTTGCAATCGGGTCTTGAGCTTTTGCTCGAGCTTCCGTTTCGCTTTTTTCGTCTGCTGAGCCAGACCGTCGCCTTCAATCCGAAGCTCGGCCCGCTGCGCCATGTGGCGACCGCGGCCATCCTCTATGTGCTTTTCGCGCTCGTGCTCGTCTACGTGATCGCCCCGTTACGCGGCATCGCCGGCCAAATGACGATGCACGACAAATTGGGCTACGATGCCGAGCGCTGGCTTGCCACCGCGATCTATGACCCCAAAGGCAACTTCGTCGGCACGTTCGACGCGCGCCTCGATAGCCTGCGCGACGTCAACTACACCGATAGCGCCATCGAAGTTGGCGACTACACCGCCAACCCCGATCACAAATCGATCCCCGTGCGCGAGGTGCCCGAACACTACTGGCAATGCCTCGTCTACCACGAGGACCGCTATCTCGGCGGTGTGTTGAACCCGTTCGGCATCGACCTGACGGGCGTTCTCAAAATTCCGATCTCGACCATCAAGCGATCGATTGCCCTGCGCCGGCCGAGTCTCGGCGTTGGCGGATCGACGCTGCCGATGCAGTTCGCGCGCGTCATCTATCAAACCCCACCCCGCTCAGACGAAGGCGGCTTCACCAAGCTCCGGCGTAAAATCCGCGAGTGGTGGCTGGCGCCCGTCATTTATCGCGAACTCACCAAGGGCGGCGACGATACGCTTCTGAAACAGTGGGCGGCAAACCACATCTGGCTCGCCCAACGCACGGGCGGCCAACCGCTGCACGGCGTTGAAGTGACAAGCCGCATCGTATTCGGCAAGGAAGCCAAGGATTTGTCGGTCGCCGAACAATTCGTGCTGGCGTCGGCCGTCAACAAGCCGATCATTCTGCTTGAAGGCAACGACAAGCTGAATGCAGTGCGGCTCGACCGCTGGCGCTACATCACGGAAGTGCGCGCCCGCACGTGCGCTGAAAAACTCATCACCGACGAAGCCCAACAAAAGCAGATCGTGTTCGAGTTGATGGAACTGGCCGGTGGTCCGCCCGACCCCAAAGTCAAGCCGAAGCTGCAGGAAGCGCTCGACAAATACGCGCCCGATCTTGCCAAGCGCGCGCAGGCCAATCCCGTGACCCGCGCCAACGTGCTGCTGCCGACGGCGCGCTATGGTCTGCGCGAAGAAATGAAGCAGCTCTATGGGTTCAGCTGGCGCGATTATGTGCGCGGCATCACTACGACGCTCGATGTTGGAGAGAACCTCGCTTTCAAACAAAAGATCGATACGCAGCTTGGCCTCATCGATGCCAAGTGGACGGCCAAGATCGATCCGGCGTTCACGCTCGACCCGAAGAAAATCGCAGCCGATAAAAAGATGCCCAACGTCGTCGTCGTTGCCGCCGATAGCAACGGCAACATCGTGCGCTATTATGAAACTGGCGAAACCGCACCTTATTTCGGCTCGTCGAACGCCCGCAGCGGCACCACCGGGCTCTACGAGCCGGCGCGCGAGAGCCGCATGATTGCCTCCACCGGCAAAATGTTAGCCGCCATCGCGATCGCCAACGAGGGCCGCGACACTGCCGACAGCCTCTACCTCGACACGACCGCGCCGGCGGGTGGCCTAGAGACATGTGAAAAAGGCGGCGGAGAACGCCACGGCCGCAAGGCCGTCGTCGCGTTTGCCTGCTCGCTCAACGGGCCATTGCTCAACCGGACGGCTCTCATCGGCCAGGCGCGCATCAAGAAATTAATCGATGGCTTCGGGTTCACGATGCCGCCAGCCGCTGAAGGCGGGGGCACACCACCCTCGACCGCCGTCGTTCTTGGGCAAATCTCAGGGTCGCCGCGCCGGGTGCATCAGATGTCTGGCGTTGTGCTGTCGGCCCTGTTGGGCCGGGGTACAAAAACCGTTAAACCGCCGAGCCTGATCAAGAGCTACGATTACACCTTTAAAGGCGACGGCGGCGGCGGCGTGACGGCGCAAGAGAGCGCACCGATCATCTCGAACGCCATGATCAAACGGTCGGCCACGCCGCTGCTCAAGACATTCCTCGAAGCGCCCCTGTGCTATCAGGCGAACGGTACAGCTTATGGCACGTTGAAGTCGCTGCACCACTGGTGCGCCACGGGCCGGCCAGACTTGCGCTTCCATTTCGCCAAAACCGGCACGCAAGTGACGAGCGATCCAAACGCGACGGTCGATGCGTGGATTTCGGGCGGCCTGCAATTTAGCACCGGCGCGGCCTATTCCTATGTCGTGCTTGTTGGAACAGGTTCGGCGTCAGAACCCTGGGCGCACAGCCTGCACGCCGCGCAGGTTGCAGCGCCGCTGCTGGAAGAGCTGCTCGGCGATTTGGCCGCGCACGCCAAATCTAATCCGCGCCGCGATCTGATGCCGCCCCGGCCGGTTGTGACCGCGCGCGCTCAACCAGCCCCGCCGCCAGGCACGCCGACGCCCTCGCCTGCAACCGCTCAGAAGTTTAAAAAGCTGACAGTCGGCGACCAGCAACTACGCGCGCTCAATCCCAATTGAGCCGAATTTGAGCAGTGGGTCTGCAAGCGTCAGTCACAAAAACACTCCGGTATTCGCCATCGGCCAGCCGTAGTTCAAACATCAAAAACTCCGAACGCAAAGCGACTGTGGTCTCCCCGAGCACCCTTGCTGGGTTAGGATGCCATGGATAACAGTACTGATTTTTCGGCGAGTTTTGGCAACGGCGGCCCGCACGACACGGCGGCGCGGCGGCAACGCTTTACGATGCCGCAAGGTGGCGATCAGCCCGACAAACCGGCGCGCGATTGGAAACGGGCAATTCTCATCATCGGCCTTGGCGCGTTGTCGTGGGTCGCGACGTACGTTGGCATGCTCGAGTTGATCGAAGCGAACATGGGCGATCTGCCGCTCGTCCATCGCCTCATTATCGGGTTTTCGGTCGCGATGCTGATGACGATGATCATCTGGCTGCTCGACCAGTTGTTCAAACCGCATCCCTTCATCACCAAAGTATTCTATGCGGGCGGATATATATTCCTGTCGCTGATCTCAATCGGTTTTGGCTTTGGCTTTTATTGGAAGGTGTTGGAGAGCCGTTCGGAATCATCACGTTCGGCCGAAAGCGCCGTCACTCAAGTTCAAGGCGCACTCAACGCCGCTTCGACGCGGCTTGAACAACTGCAATCGACGCTTGTGCAGCTGACCGGCATCTCGACGCAAAAAGCCGAAATCGAACGCACCAAGGGCACATCGTGCCCGAACTCGAAGCCGGGCGACGGACCGCGTCGCAAAATGCGCGAAGACGATGCGCAACGGTTTTCGTTCGCCTCCAAATTCGTCGAAGGTCGCGTGTCGGCTGTCAAAGGCGACATGGCAGCGCTCGATGGCGATCTCGTAAAAATCGTCTCGGACGATAAATCGACAGTCGATTTGAAAAGCGGCACGCGCAACGAATTCATGCGCGGACTTGGCCGCAAGCTCGATATGACGGTGACCGGTTTTAACGCCTTCAGAACCGACCCTCAGCTGCGCCAGATCAGAACCGATCTTGCCGACCGCGCGGAAAGATCGACATTTGGCGACGCCAAGAGCGCGATCGTGTGCCCCGACGCGCAGCTGCAAATGGCGTTGCGCGGCGTCGTCAAGGCGATCGACCAATTACCGGAACTTGAAAAGCCGCAGATCGCGGCCGTTGAAGGATCGGAGGCAACCATTGAAGCCTTCCGCCGCCTGACCACAACCTTCTACGGCATGCTGGCATTCAAAATGCCGCCATCGGCTGACGAATTGCGCGAGCTGCAAAAGAAGGCCGTGCAATCCGTCGAGGCGAGTTCCACCCAGAGCCGACAATGGGCCGCCGACCAGGGCGGACTGTCGAAGCGCGATTACGTTCCGCTCGCGGTCGCGTTGTTCGTCGACCTTTGCTTGTTCCTCGTCTCGATGGTTTCGCGTTCCACCAACCGGTTGTCGGGACTGCTCCCTAAGATGCAGGCCGCCGAGCGCGGTCCGGTGATCCAAATCCTGTCGCGCTTCAACGATATCCATAAAGATCGCCAGATCCGCGAGAACTTCGAAATTTTCCGTCACGTCGTGTTCGACATGAATGGTGATTACTATGTCGCCGTGCCGCTCGACGCGCCGCCGCGCTTGAATCCGCAGGAGCGCGAGAATTTGCGCGTCGAGGCCCAGCTGCTCGGCAACTTATTTGCGAGTTTTGAAAAAGAGAAAATCTTCAGGCGCACATTGTTGCCGACGACTGGCAGCATTCAGAAGCGTTTGAAACGTCAGGGCTCGAAATTCGCGGGCGCTGAAGCCTTCCGCGTTTACAAATTCACCGATGGCGCCTGGTCAGACATTATCTTGGGCGCAGTCATGGGTGCCGCCCGCCGCATCGAAGATGCCAAAATGTCAGCACAAACATCAGCGCCGCGCACGGGGACAACGCGGCCCCCGGTCGGCCCACAAATGCCTCAGCCGTCTCAATTTCAATCTCAGTCTCAGTCGCAGCAGCGGCCACCCGATGCCAGTGTCATGCGACCGATACCTGCAAGCAGCGTTGCTGCAGGCAACGACGTGCCAACGGGCACAGCGCCGAATGTCCAACCTGCTGCGGCGGCCGCGTCGGCGTCTTTTTTCAACGTCCTCACCCGCAGCGGTCAGCGCAAAACCCGCAGTGGCGCGACGGCCGCGCCATCGCTATCGCTCGATCCCGAACATGCCGCGCGATTTGGGCCCTACGCTCAGACCTACGCACCGATGCCGCCGCGCAATCCCGCGGCGCCGCAGTCGCCCCGCGTGCCACGGTCTCCCCCGCCGCCGATGCCGGAGGCCGAAGTCACCGTCCGCGCCGCCAACAGCAACACGGCGAGCCCCACGCAGCGCGATACCTCTGCCGATGAGGGCTCGGATAACGCGGGCGTTGTCGTGCCGATGATGCGGCCGCTGCAGAGCGAACTCACTTTAGCCGCGCCGCAAGCTCAGTCGCCACAGATTCAATCTTTCTCGTCACAATCTTTGATGAGCGCGCTGACGCGTGCCCAAAGCGTCGTTCCGGGCGCTGTTCCCGGCATGGTCGATGTGACGCTCAGCCGTGAGACGGCAACATTTTCCGTGCCCGTCAGCGAGGCTGTCATGCCAGATGGTCTGCGCGTCGCCGCCTCTCAGGCCAAAGCCGATCAGACCGATCGCTACACTGCGAGTACAGTCACGGACTATCTCGAACTCGAGCCGCTGGAGGATGCCGGTGATTGGCAGCCAGGCGATGCGCACGATGCCATCGCACCCGGCTACGGCCTAACGCCACAAGATATCGCACTGTTGCGGCGCATGGCGCCCCCGGCAGCGGAATAAATTTTTGTACGCCTGCACCACAAACTACAGGCCGCCTTGGCTGAAATTGAAGCAGCCGGAAACTGTTGCTTAACGTTCTTCGCGCCTTAATGGGACATAGCAAAAATCGTCCCGAACCACAGGCCTTGACGACGGCTTGCAACGGGAGAAATTGGGAATGACAATTATGCGATTGACCGCTTCGCCCACCGTTGTCTTGAACACGCGCGACGGCAAGGAAGCAAAACTAAAAGACTTGATTGCCCAAGACCTCCAAACGCGCAGAGACACACCGAATGCAGCTGCACCCCCACGTTATACCGTGATAGCGCGTGCTACCGACAGTGTGGTTGCGCAGGCATTGATTTCGTCGGCGGCCGACATGGCTGCGGCGGGAATCGAAGTTTCGGCCATTCTTTTCGAATCCGAGACGACATTTGAAGAAACGCCTCAGGCGCTGTCCCTCATGGAAATTCCAGGCGTCACCTGCCGCGTTCTGCGCGACCAGAGATTTGCCGCCGCCCACGAACAGCTCGTTTTGCACGAAGGCCGAGTCTGGCTCGGCGATTGTATGCGCCGCGACCCATCCAAGCGCGACGCGTTCGAGTGGTTCCACGACGGCAATAAAGTTGCCGAACAACATGCAACGGCATCGTTCAACCGGCTCTGGGCGCACGCCAAACCCGTCGAGCGGATCAAATCTGCGGCAACTGCGGCGCCTGAATTGGTGATCGCTGGCCAGCCGGATCAGCCGACAAGCGCGCCGGCCACCACGCGCCGTTAAGACTTCTTTAATCTCCACGGAAATTCAGTGCTTCGGGCGGCTCATGGCCGCCCGAAGCCGTTTCGCGTTTCGCCGACAGGAAAAAAGCGGAAAATAAAGGCAACTGTCAGCAATCCGTTAAATACCGCCGCGCTTCCGCCCTTCCCCCCTGATGGGCTGTTCGTGTCATTGTCGGCAAACCATAGTGATTTGGAACGGGCCGGATTTTTCGTCCGCCGTTCGCGAGGTCCAATTTTTTCAGGATGGCATTCCATGCAATCGTTCGCGCGCCTCGTTCTCATATTGCTTTTGGCCGTGTTGGCGCCTCAGCCAAGCACTGCCGCCGATAAAAGCTTCGCGCATCAGGGCGTCGCCGCCGACGCCAAACGTTACGAGGCAACTTTAAAAGCCAGCTGGAAACCGGATGGAAAAAAACCCGGCGAGTTGAAATTGGAAGCGGCCAAGACACTCGCCGCCGATCCGCGCGCCGCAAGCCGGATGCTGGTGAGCATTGTCGCGGCCGAGCCCAAGGATGGCGAATCGTGGATCAAACTGGCCCAAGCTCTCCTTGCCATCAAACCTGACCCTGACAAAAGCCAGGAACGCTACGACTTGCCCGTCAACGCATCGGCTGCGGCCTACCGCGGTTATGAATTGGCGAAAGATGTAGCCGCCCAAGCGCGCGCGCTCGCGGTGCTCGGCCAAACCTTAGAACGCCGCTCGTACTGGCGCCCAGCCATCGACGCCATGAAAATGAGCATCGACCTCGCCGACAACCAGCCGGTGCGCGAATATTACGACAAACTGCGCGCCGAGCACGGCTTCCGGATGATGGACTACAAGACCGACGCCGAGGCGACACCGCCCCGCGTCTGCCTGCAATTCTCGGAAGATCTCGCGCGCACCCAATCTGATGTTGCAAAGTTTGTCTCTATCGACGGCAAAGATCCCCAGAACCTCGTGCAGGAAGGCAAACAGCTGTGCGTCGAAGGCTTGGCGCACGGCCAACGCTACATCATACAAATCCGCGCCGGACTGCCCTCCGAAGTCGGCGAGACTTTGAACAAAACCGCCGATCTCGGCATCTATGTGCCAGATCGTGCAGCCCTCGTGCGCTTTACGGGCAAAGCTTACGTGCTGCCAAGCCGTGGTCAGCAAGGCATTCCTGTCGTCACGACCAACACCACGAAGATCGATGTCGAAGTTTATCGCATCGGCGACCGCAGCCTCGCGGCCACCTTGCAGTCGGGCGAATTCCAGCGCCAGCTTTCGAACTACGAAGTCGATGTCATCCGCGAGCGTACGGGCTTTAAGGTCTACAGCGGTGACATGGATATCGCTTCCAAGCTCAACGAAGACGTGACCACCGCCGTGCCCGTCACCGATGCGACCGGCAAGCTTGAGCCTGGCGCTTACATTCTTGTAGCGAAGCCGTCTGAAAAAGTACGCGGCGACGATGGCCAGCGCGCGACCCAGTGGTTCATCGTCTCCGATCTTGGACTAACGGCGTTCTCGGGAGAAGATGGCATCCACGCATTCGTGCGCTCGCTCGCCGATACGGGAGCGATCGCCGGCGCCCAAGTCAAACTCGTCGCGCGCAACAACGAAGTGCTGGGCACCGCGACGACCGACGCCAAGGGTTACGCGCGCTTTGATCATGCGCTTGCCAAAGGCGAAGGCGGAACACAGCCATCGATGCTGGTTGCTGAAAAAGGCTCTGGCGAATACGCCTTCCTCGATCTCAACATGGGCGCGTTCGATCTATCGGACCGCGGCGTCAAGGGCCGCGATGTGCCAGGCCCCATCGACGCGTTTGTCTACACAGAGCGCGGCGTCTATCGCGCCGGCGAGGAAGTCAACGTCACCGCACTCGTACGCGACCGCTTAGGAAAAGCAGCCGGCCTGCCGACGACGCTCATCGTCAGCCGCCCAGACGGCGTCGAGCACGCGCGTTTCATTCTCAACGACCAGGGTCTTGGTGGCCGCTCGCTCGCGCTGCCGCTCGCCAAATCCGCGATGACGGGAACGTGGCGGCTTTGGCTGCACACCGACCCCAAACAGAACGCCATCGCAGAGCGCGCCTTTCTTGTTGAAGATTTCGTGCCCGAGCGGCTTGACCTGAAACTTGAAGCTGTTTCTGCCGCGCTGACGCCTGACGAGACCGGCATCGTCAAAGCCGCTGGCCGCTATCTCTATGGCCCGCCCGCCGCCGGCCTTGGCCTTGAAGGCGAAATCATCGTCAAACTTTCCAACGCCGATGTGCCTAACTTCCCGGGCTATCGCTTCGGCCAATCCGACGAGATGATCAACGCCGTGCGCAAACCGCTCGACGCCAATCTTGTCACCAACACCGAAGGTAAAACCGATTTGGCGATCCTATTGCCGGCGATCCAGAAAACAGCGCGGCCGTTAGAGGCGCAAATGCTGGTCAAGCTGCGCGAAGAAGGCGGACGCATGATCGAACGTTCGATCACGCTGCCGGTCGATCTAAAAGCGCAACGCATCGGCATCAAGCCGCTGTTCGAAGGCGGCGCCGTTGGCGAAGATGACAACGCCAATTTCAACGTCGTTCTGCTTGACGCTGCAGGCAAGGCAACGCCCACCGACAAACTCGAATGGACGCTGACCCGCCTCGACAGCAACTGGCAGTGGTATCGCCGAGACGGCCAGTGGACCTACGAAGCTGTGACCGTGAAACGCAAGATCGGCAACGGCGCGCTTGCAACGCTGAGCGATGCCCCGGGCCAAATCTCACAAAAAGTTGGCTATGGACGCTATCGCCTCGACGTCGCCTCGACAGCGCCAAGCGGCCCGGCATCGAGTATGGTTTTTAACGCGGGCTGGTACACGTCTGGCGAAGCCATCGACAGTCCAGAGCAGCTCGATATCGCGCTCGACAAGCCAAGCTATCACGTAGGCGATGTCGCGAAATTGCGCATTGCCTCTAAAGCTGGCGGCAAAGCGCTGATCACGGTGCTGGGCGGCGGATTGCATCAAACCAAAGAAGTCGACATCGCCAAGGGCGGCGGCGAAATCGCAATCGACGTCGCAGCCGATTGGGGTCCTGGCGCTTACGTCATGGCGCTGCTGTACCGGCCCATTGACGAGGGTCAAAAGCGGATGCCGGGACGCGCCATTGGCATCAAGTGGCTTGGCCTCGACCAGAGTGGCAATAATCTCAAAGTCACAGCCGACCTGCCCGCCAAAATTAAATCCGGCACGAAGCTAAGCTTCCCCATCAAGGTCGAAGGCTTAGCCGCCGGCGAGGACGCACGCGTCGCTGTCTCGGCGGTGGATCTTGGCATTCTCAATCTCACCAAATATGAAACTCCTGCCCCCGAAAGCTGGTTCAATGCGCAGCGCAAACTCGGCTTCGAGGTGCGCGACTTTTACGGCCGCCTGATCGATGGCATGCGCGCCGAACGCGGCAAGTTGAAATCCGGCGGCGACGGTTCTGGCGGCTTGGCCATGCAGGGCAACCCAACGGTCGAGACGATCGTGTCGCTCTATTCCGGCATCGTCAAAGTCGGCATGGACGGTAAAGCGACGATCGAATTCGAGATGCCAGATTTCAACGGTACCGTGCGCGTCAATGCCGTGGCTTGGAGCCACGACAAGGTCGGGCACACCTCAGGCGATCTCATCATGCGCGATGCGATTGCGCTGACAACAACGGTGCCGCGCTTCCTCACGCTTGGCGATGAAGCGCAGTTGGCCTTCGACGTCTACAACATCGAAGGCGCGGCGGCGGGCTATAAGATTGCGCTGTTCGACAAGCAGGGCACGAGCGCCTCGGAACGCCTGACGTCGCTAGCAGAACGCACGCTGGAGCTCAAAACCGGCGACAAGAAAATCGAACGCATCGCTTACAAGCCGACCGACGTTGGCACCGTTACTTTAAAAGCTATCGTCTCTGGCCCCGGCGACATTCTCGTCAAACGCGAAATGACGTTTGAAGTGTTGCCGCCAGCCGGCGACATCAAGCGCACCGTCATATCGTCCATCAAAGAGAACGGCGGCAAGTTGACGGTTTCGAGCGATCTCGTCCACGACCTCATCGCGTCGCGCACGCGCGTCAACGTCTCTGTTGGGCCAACCGCGCGCTTTGACGTACCGACGCTGTTGACCGAACTCGACCGCTACCCATACGGCTGCGCCGAGCAAACCGTGTCGCGCGCGTTGCCGCTGCTCTACGCCAATACGGTCGCAGCCCAAGTCGGCATCGCGCAAGACAAGGCACTCAAAGACCGCGTGCAGAAAGCCGCCGAACGCGTTTTCGAGATGCAGGATTCTTCCGGTGCCTTCGGCGTCTGGGGACCATCGGACGCGGATCTTTGGCTCTCGGCTTACGTCATGGACTTCCTCACGCGCGCCAAAGAAACCGGCACGAACGTGCGCAAGGAAGCCTTCAATCGCGGCCTCGACCGGCTGCATAACTTTCTCTCTTATGCCGAAGATTTCCAAAAAGGCGGCGAGGATCGCGCCTACGCGCTATATGTTCTCGCCCGCAACGGCCGCGCGCCGATGGGAGAATTGCGCTACTACGCCGACACGCGCCTCGATCGCTTCGCAACGTCGCTATCCAAAGCCCAGATCGGCGCAGCTCTCGCCATGATGGGCGACAAAGAGCGCGCTGAGAAGGTCTTCGCCGCCGCACTGACGATGCTGTCCGACGTTCCAGATGCCGGCTACCGCCACGACTATGGCTCGAGCTTGCGCGACGGCGCGGCGCTGATCACGCTGGCCGCCGAAACCGGAATTGCCAAAAGCGAAACGCCGCGGCTCGCAAGTGTCATCTCGAAATTTTACGAGACGCGCCGTTACACCTCGACGCAAGAACAAGCGTGGATGCTGCTCGCGGCCAAAGCCCTCAACGACGAGGTCAAGTCCACGCGGCTTACGATCGACGGTCGGCCCGTCACAGGCCCTGTATTGCGCGGCTTGACGCCGGCTGAATTGAAAAACGGCGCGCTCGTCATCACCAACACCGGTGACGCAGCGGTCGATGCCGTGGTGTCTGTCATCGGCGCGGCGCTAACGCCCGAGCCCGCGATCTCGAAGGGCTTCAAGATCGAGCGCCAAGCTTACACGCTCGATGGCAAGAAAGCCGAACTCAAGAGCCTGACCGGCGGCAAGTCGGACGTGAAACAAAACGATCGCTTCGTCATCGTCTTGAAGATCCAATCCAACGAGGCGGGCGGCCGGGTGATGCTCGTCGATCACCTTCCCGCCGGACTTGAAATCGAAAACCCGCACTTGGTCGAGAGCGGCGCGATAGCCGGGCTCGACTGGATCAAATCAACGGCGCAACCAGAGCACACCGAATTCCGCGATGACCGGTTCGTCGCAGCGTTCAACTTCTCTGGCAAGAACGTCGCGAACGAAGGTAGCGCAACCGGGAACGGAGCTGTGAGCGAGCCAGAAGCGACAGCCGGCGAAGCCGAAGGCGACGGCGCGGGCTCAGCGCCCGGGCTTGTGATCCCGCAAGCCAACACCGCGACACCGCCGTCGGCTGCAGCGCCTGCCGATCCCAACGCCAAGCCACCTGCGCTGATCGCCTCGGTCGCCTATATCGTCCGCGCCGTGACGCCCGGAACGTTTGTGCATCCCGCGGCCACGGTTGAAGACATGTATCGGCCGGAGCGTTACGCGCGCACCGCCGCCGGCACACTCGTCGTCGGCGTGAAGTAGGACACGGCACAGATGCGTTTCATGTTATTGAAAACATCACGTTTGCGCAGAGCCGCTCTGGTCGTCGCGTCGTTCGCGGCAATCGGGGCGGCGGCGCTCTTTGGCCTCTACAAAAAAACCTTTGCAGATATCGGACCGCTATCGCTGACCCAAGCGCAAGAATTGTCCGCAACCGTGATTGATCGCGACGACCGTCTACTGCGTCCGTTCACAACGTCAGATGGCCGCTGGCGATTGCCACTAGATCCACAAGATGTCGACCAGCGTTATTTAAAAATTCTCTTCGCGTTCGAAGATCAGCATTTTTATCAGCATCACGGCATCGACGGCAAAGCCGTCGGCCGCGCTGTTGTGCAATTTTTGGCGCACGGCCGCCTCGTGTCCGGCGCTTCGACGCTAACGATGCAGGTTGCGCGACTTGTCGAGGGCAAGCATGAGCGCACCGGCGCTAGCAAGCTGCGCCAGATGGCGCGCGCCGTCCAGATCGAGCATGGGCTATCGAAAACCGAAATTTTGCGGCTCTATCTTCGGCTCGCGCCGTTCGGCGGCAACATCGAAGGCATCAGAGCCGCGTCGCTGGCCTATTTCGGCAAGGAGCCGCGCCGGTTGTCTGTCGCGGAAGCAGCGTTACTCGTGGCGCTCCCGCAGTCGCCCGAAATCCGTCGGCCTGATCGCAATCCTAATGCTGCCCGGCGCGCGCGCGATCGTGTGCTCGACCGCGCCGTCGCAGCGCATGTGATCAGTCAGGCAGAAGCCGAGAAGGCAAAGTCCGAACGCGTGCCCTTGGCGCGTCTTGAGTTTCCCAAGATCGCTCCGCATCTGGCCGAAGATGAAGTGCTGCTTCATCCAGACATGAACGTTCACAAAGTGACGATCAATCGCGATTTGCAGGCGAGCCTTGAGGTGCTGGCGCACGATCAGGCGCGCCTCACGGGCGAAAAAATTTCAGCCGCGATCCTCGTTACCGATCACACGACGGGCGAAATTTTGGCGCACGTCGGCTCGGCCGGATATCTCGATGCTGGCCGCATGGGCGCCATCGATATGGTCTCAGCCGTGCGCTCTCCGGGCTCGACGTTGAAACCGTTTATCTATGGCTTGGCGTTCGAGGCGGGGCTGGCGCATCCCGAAACGATGATCGAAGACCGGCCCGTGCGCTTTGGCAATTATCAACCCAAAAACTTCGACGAAGATTATCATGGCACCGTCACCATCCGCGAAGCCTTGTCGCAATCGCTAAATATTCCAGCGGTGCGCGTGCTGGCGCGCGTCGGCCCCGGCAAACTTGTCGGACGCTTTCGCCGCGCTGGCGTGACCGCGCGTTTCCCCGACAAATCAGAACCGACTTTGGCCATGGCGCTCGGCGGCACCGGCATGACGCTGCAGGATTTGGCGCAACTCTATTCCGGCTTGGCGCGCGGCGGCGAAGCCATCACGCTCTATCATCGCCCTGAAGAACGCGCGCAAATCGCAGCTCAGGGCCGACTGAAACCGCTGGTCAATGCGCGACGCCTCATGTCGCCGCTCGCTGCCTGGTATGTAACCGACGTGCTGAAAGATGCACCACCGCCGCTCAACGCCAAGGGCGGGCGTTTTGCCTACAAGACCGGCACGTCCTACGGCTATCGCGACGCCTGGGCTGTTGGCTACGACGGCCGTCATGTTGTGGCCGTCTGGGTTGGCCGGCCCGACGGCACGAGCGTACCCGGCATGATGGGGCGCACAGCCGCTGCGCCGATTTTGTTCGATGCGTTCCAACGCCTGTCTGAAACGCGCGTCGCTTTGCGCTCAGCGCCGCAGGGCGCATTGAAAGTCGCATCCGCTAATTTGCCACCGCCCTTGAAGCACTGGCGCGACCCGGGCGAAGAAGCCCCGTCCGGCCCTTATCTCGAACCGGGTATCGCCATAGCATTTCCCCCCGACCGCGCCGAACTCGACATAGCCGAACTCGACGGCGAGCCTTTGACATTGAAGGCCGAGGGCGGCGCTTTGCCGCTCACCTGGCTGATCGACGGCGCGCCGATCACGTCAGATCCGCACGGCCGCGATGTCGCGTGGACCCCTCGGGGCCAAGGATTTGCAAAACTCACCGTCATCGATGCCAGCGGCAAAGTCGACAGAGTTTCGATCCGCCTTAAGTGACCGTTGGCATCGCTGACCCGCGGGGGTACTCTAAGCTTTGCGCCGAGCGCTCAAAGTTAGAACCCGGGGAAATTCATGCTGCCGCTGGCCAACTGCCGTCCGTCCTACATTATGGCAGTGTTGCTCGCATGCGCGGCCATTCTGGTTGCTTGCTCGAAGACACCGTCCGATGGCTTGCCAAGACTCGGCGTGAAAATCGACCAGACGTCGGTTTCTGGAATTTCGTCCGGCGCCTACATGGCCGGGCAGTTCCAAATGGCGCACGCTAAAATCGTCAAAGGCGCCGCGATCATTGCCGGGGGACCTTACGGGTGCTCCGAAAGCATTTTCGCCGACGCGATGCCGGGCCCTGGCGGAGCTTTCATAAATCTCTCCAAAGCGATCAATGGCTGCATGCTCAACCTGCTTGGAGCTTGGGGGGCGGCCAACCCGCATGATCTGGCATCCAAGGCCAAAAGCCGCGCCGAAAAAGGCGAGATCGATCCGATCGCCGATATCACGGCAGACAAGATCTATCTATTTTCGGGAACCTCGGACACGATCGTCGCCGAGCCGATCGTGGAAGCAGCCGTCAACTTTTATCGCGAGCTTGGCGTCGCCGACGGCAACATCAAATTCGTGAAAAATATTCCGGCCGGCCATGCCTTCGTGACCGACAACAGCTCAGCCGTGTGCGAACGCAATGGCGATCCTTACGTGGTCAATTGTCACTACGACCAGGCGGGCGAATTGCTACGTCACATTTACGGTACGCTCAAACCGCGCGTTGAAAACCCGACAGGCGATTATTACGAATTCGACCAGCGCCCCTTTACGCAAGGGTTTACCGGGCACGGCCTGGACGATCACGGCATCGTCTATATCCCGAAATCGTGCGCCGACCACGTCGGCTGCAGCGTGCACATTGCTTTTCACGGTTGCGCCCAAAACCGCGCACAGGTCGGCGACGCGTTTTTCAAATCGACAGGGTTTGCGCGATGGGCCGACAGCAACGATCTCGTCGTGCTATTTCCGCAAACCCAAATCAGCGCCTTTAACCCGCAGGCGTGCTGGGATTGGTGGGGCTACACCGGCCACAACTTCCTCACGCGCGATGCGATGCAAATCGTCGCCGTGAAACGGATGATTGACACTCTGGCGTCGCGTTGAGGCACCACAGTATCGCTCAATATAACCGCCCGGTTTACGCGGCATCCCCAATCTGCCAATACAAGCGCTCAAAGTTCGCTTGAGGATCAAAACTCGATGATGCAAACCCGAGCGGTCTGGAGCCCACTGAGCATTCGTGCCGTGGCGCGGCGGTTGGCACATTTATGCCCGGCAGCCGCGTTTGAAAAATGCGCTGTCGTTGCCGCCATGAGCCTGATCATTGTTTCTGCCGCCATGTCTGACGACGACCGCAACTTGGATTTGGCTGCAACGCTCGCCGGCACAGCCGCCACAACCGGTGCCGGTATCATAACGCTGCCTGGGCGCGAGACGACGTTTGGCGCTTATCTTGGCGCGCCTTATCATTACCCAAGCGACGTTCGCGTCGAAAAGCCAAAGCAAAACGACTTCACCGTCAAAGACGTCGAGTGGTTCACGCACCCGTTCGAAAACCCGCTTTACTACGGCGCGCGCATTCAGCGCTGGTTTGCCAACGGCCGCACCGGCACGATGGTCGACTTCACCCATTCGAAAGCCTACGCGCCGATGAAACAAACGGCGAAGTTCGAAGGGCTCAACGGCGGGCGGGGAACGTACGCCGGCAATCCAATCCCCGAGACCGCGCAAATTTCGGATTTTTTCAAGCGCCTGGAATTCACTCACGGCCACAACATGCTGACGCTCAACGGCCTCGTTCGGGTGTTCGGATTTTCAAATCGCATCCAGCCCTACGCGGGTTTGGGTGCGGGCATTTCGCTGCCCCACGCTGAAGTGCACATGGCGGCCGATCCCCATCGCACCTACGAATACCAATATACCGGCCCCAACGCGCAAGCGCTCGCCGGCATCGAACTGCGCTTGAAAACGGGATCGATTTTCATCGAGTATAAATTCACCATCGCAGATTACCTGATGCCGGTGACGCACCGCGACGGATCTTTGCTGCCCATCGATCTGTGGAATCAGTTTTCGCGCTGGTGGGCTGGCGCTGATCCCCCCGGTGGGTGGCTCTCATCGCGGCTTGCCAGCCATCAAGTGATCGGCGGATTCATCGTGCGCTTTGCGCCAGCTTCTGGCGCGCCCGCGCGCTGATCGCCACATCGTGCCTGCGAGGCTTACCGTAACGGCAGCTTGAACTGCATCTGGCTTTTGACGTCGGCCGATTGTTGGCCGCCAATGCCATCGACATCAGTCGATAAATTCAGCGAATAGGCATCGGGCTTGGCGAAAGTGACGCCGACGCCTGCGCTATCGACGCTCGTCACAGCGCCGTTTTGCGAACCCTGCAATCCGCCGCCGACATCAAATTCGCGCCTCAGCGTCACATAAGGTTCAACCGTCTTGCCCCCGCCAATCGCAAACGGTTGCTTGATGCTGGGGGCGACGATCAGCGAACTTTTTTCAAGCGCTCCAGGGCCTGAGACCGCTGCGCCGCTATCGTTTCTTTCCCACTGCGTTCTGGCGTCGATGCTGAAAGCGGTTGCCGGTTTGGTGGTGACATAAGCGCCAATCTTCTCGTTGGTCTGAGGTGATGACACCGCCGTGCCGCTCGTGCCGCCGCGCTCGGCGATAACGCCCACAGTTGTGCTGCCCCCGAATTTATAATCGGCCCCCGCGCTCGTTTTGACGCGTTCGGTGTCGTTGTCATTTCCTTGAGCGTCGACACTGCTCCAGATCTCGAACGGAGATGCGGACGCCGCAGCGGAACTTGGCACCGCAAGTGGCTGTTGCGCCGAGGCCTTGGCCTCCTCAATTTTTCGCGCGGTAAGTTTCGAATTATAATCGCGCCAACTGCCAAGGCTCGTACGGGCGGTTACGCCTTTATCCGTCGCGTTAAGCGAAAACGGTATCGGTGCTGGCGTCTGCTCCGGGGCCGACAGGGTAGCCTCTTTGGGCTTTGCCGGTTGCGGAGCGGGCGCCGCGTAAGCGTTTGAGAACTGATCGAACGTCACGTCAGGCAACGCCGTGCCACACAGCGCTGTAGTCTCATCGACGCTCATGGCGCAATCTTGTGAGCGAGCGGGGCTCGTGCCCGCCAAGCTCGTCATTGCAAAAATAAGGGTAAAGGCGAGGCCTGCAGCGCACATGTGCCGCCACTGCAGGGTCGCAGACGCGCGCCGCAGCTGCGCATCCCGTTGACTATGAACTCTCATTACCCGTTGGGCTAAACGGCAACTTTGATCATCGTGAGGCAAGATTTAAAATTTGCGCAACAGCCGCTCGATGTAATCGAGTTCCGTCGGCGGGCGCAAAGCTTCGCCCGAGCGGCGACGCAGCTCGTCGAGAATTTCGCGCGCCCGCTGTGCATCGATCGCATTTGGCACTTTGACCGAGTTGCCCAGATCTGGCCCCTCCGAGCGTTGCGGCCGGTCGAGCGGATCGCGCGGACTATCGCCGCGCCCGAGCCGTTTCTGATTCTGCTTACTCATTTGCTCGGACATCTGCTGAGCCGTCTGGCGCATTTGTTCGAGCGCCTGCGACTGCTGCTCGGTGGCGTTGTCCATGTCGCCTTTTTCGATCGCGTCTTCGGCTTGCTTCATTGCGTTTTGTGCTTGCGCCAGTTTTTCTGGATCACCAGCGCCCATTTCGCCGAGCTCTTTCTTCAGCTCGTCGAGATCCTTGCGCAGGCCAGATTGCCGGTCACGCAGCAACGCGCTGGCCTCGCCTGGTTGCTTCTTGCCTTGGCCCGGCTCGCCGTTTTTGCCAGGCTGGCCTTTTTTGCCCTGAGCAGACTTGCCTTGCTGACCCTTCTGTCCGGGTTTTGGATCGCCCTGCTGATCCTCGCCGCTTTGACCATCCTCACCGCCGGGCTTATCGCCACCGGGCTTGTTCTGCTCTTTAAACGTATCGTCCATCAGCTTGCGCTGCTTACCGGCAAGATCGCTCAGAGCGTTGAGCTTCTTCATCGCCTCTTTGGCTTTTTTGTCGTTCTCTTGTGCCTCTTTGCTTTTGCCCGATTGCAATTTTTCCATCAACTCGCGCAGCTCGGCGAGCATCTTCTCGGCTTCCTCGCGCGAACCGTTCTTGGCGTTCTTCTCGAGCTCCTGCATCATCTTGTCGAGATCTTGCTGGCTCGTCTGTTGCTGATTTGGATCCTGGGACTCAGGTGCCGTCTCGTCTTCGGCGGTCTTTTGCATCTCTTCGAGGTATTTATTGAGAGCTTGCCGCAACTCCTGAATGAGGTCCTGAATGTCCTTATCGTCGGCACCCTGTTCGAGCGCTTTCGACAACCGGTCCTGGACATCTTTTAAAGTCGCTTCAGCGTCCGCCAGCGCGCCATCTTCAATTTTGAGGGCAAGCGACCACAGCTGATTGATCGAACTGGTAATCGCGGCGCGGGATTTTTCGTGCTCGAGGCGGTGATAAACCGTGCGCAGGCCGATGAAAATCGACGATGAGGTGATGAAACCTTCAGGCTCAAGCGTCAGAGCGTCGAGCGAGCGCGCCACAAGCGGCCGGTTGCGGCTGTCCTCGGCGAGCTTGCGGCGCTGTTCTATGACGGCACGCGCCAACGGTTTGGCAAAGCGGCGCGCCGGCAGCACGATTTCGACGGGCTCGTTGCGGCCGATTTGGCCCCCGACGTCGGTTGCCTCGAGACGCAACGCAACGCGCTGGCCAGCCCAAGGATGGGCTCCCAGTTCTAGGAGCGTCGTGCCTTCGACCGCCTTGGCGCCGGTACGAGATAATTTCAAAGACAATTCTGGCGGCCGCTCTAATGGCAACCGCGGACCCTTCACAGGCGCGGGCATGGCCCAGGCTCTGGGCCCGCCATCGCCCGGTTTCAGGCGCAGTTGCGATAGCTTGGCAGCGGCTGAGGCCACGCCATAATCGTCTTCCGCTTTGTAAGCGAGCTTGAGCGAGCCTTTAGGCGTGCGCTCGATATTTTTGTCGAGGGTGATCTTGGGTGGCAGGTCCGGCGTGACGTCGAACGTCCACTGTCCAAGTTCCACCGACCCGGCCAGTGCCCGCACGCGGGCCGATTTCCTAATCTCCAAGCGAACTTCTGCCGCGTCGTTCTTGCCTTTGGGCGGATCGGCGACGGTTCTGACCGGCTCTTTTGAGCCTTCGGAAAAAACTTCAATCGCAATCGCGTCGTTCTTGAAGCCGGTGCCACGCAAGGTCATCAAGCTGCGTTCGGGAATTCCGATCAGCGGCTTGTGCACGGCCTTGCCGTCATCGACGGGAACAGCAGCTGGCTGTGCGCCGTCGGCCAGCATGATGGGGGGAAGCGAAGTGTAAGGCGGTGGCGTCACCCACGCATCGACGCGCGTCTCATTGCCTGGAATGGGCTTGCCGAAACGAAATGCCGAGGCGAGCCGGTCGCCCAAACTTCCGTGCACCAGCAGTGCGGCCGGTATCAGCGCCAGCACGGCCAGCGCGCGCAGGGCGAACTTATCAAACCGGTCAGCGCGCGGGCTGGGGTTGCCAACCTTCAAACGCTCGATGGCGCGCGCCAAACGTTCTTTATGCGCGCTCCATAACGCCGCCGTTTCGGGATTGTCCGAAAAAGCCGTGACGTTGTCTTCGTAGGACGACGCCGGCCGGTGGGCGACGCCGGAGCGGCGCTCAATTCGGCGAACGGCTTCATCGCGGTGTGGCCAGGGCACGCGAACGGCGTAGACGAGAGCTGCCAAAATGGCGGCGGCGATGAGGGCGACGCTGAGCTTGTGAAAAATCTCCGGCACCAGCGGCCAAACGCCAGCCAAAGACAACGCCGCAAATATGATCGCGATGCCGAGGGCAAGCCACAGCCTTGGCCACAAGCGTTCGAAGAACAAGGCCCACGAACTCAAGCGCACCTTGCGCTCAAACGTGCGCTCAAGCGGGGTCAGGGTCTTTTCGCTTATCTTGTCAGCCATTCTCAAAACCTAACATGACGACTTGATCGCGCACCTTAACAAAACGCAACGTTTGGAGCCATCTAGACCTTCGCTAGACCTCAGCCTTGCATCAACCAGGGCGGTAACCGGTCGGCCGAAATGATCTCATCATACGAACGTCTAGGTCTGACAACGCACGAGGTCGCGCCGTGGACCAGCACTTCTGGCACCAGCGGCCGCGTGTTGTACTCAGACGACATCACAGAACCATAGGCGCCAGCGGTCATGATAGCCATGAGGTCGCCTGCCTGAAACGGCGGCAGGGCACGGTCGAGCGCGAGATAGTCGCCGGTCTCGCACACGGGGCCGACGAGATCTTGCGCCACAGGCGCCATCGCCAGCCGGTCTTCGCGCACCGGCCAGACCTCGTGATACGCCTCGTAAAGCGTCGGCCTGATGAGGTCGTTCATCGCGGCGTCGACGATGGTGAAAGTCTTGTCGGCGCCCTCCTTGACGTAAATGACGGAGGTCAGCAAAATTCCTGCGTTGCCCACGATCATGCGGCCGGGCTCAAGAGCGATCTTTAAACCTAGGGCCCCGAGCGTTTCCTTCACCACGCGCGCATATTCGACCGGATGGGGCGGCACATCGTTGGAGCCGCGATAGGGCACACCAAGGCCGCCGCCAATATCGAGATGCTCGAGCTGTAGGCCATCGGCTCGCAAATCGACGGCCAAATCGTGCAGCAATCGAAAAGCATCGCGGAACGGGCTCAAATCGGTGATCTGGCTGCCGATGTGCATATGGATGCCGGCGACTTTTATGCCCGGCAGCTTGGCTGCGCGGCGGTAGAGATCGCGCGCGGCCGCATAAGGCACGCCGAACTTATTTTCCGACTTGCCGGTGGAAATTTTGGCATGCGTTTTAGCGTCGACGTCCGGATTGACGCGGATGGCGATGCGGGCGACTTGTCCACGCGCGGACGCGACGTCGCTCAAGCCCAGCAGCTCTGGCTCACTTTCAACGTTAAAGCCCAGAATATTTTCAGACAGCGCGTAAGCCATCTCAGTGCGCGTTTTGCCAACGCCTGCAAAAATGATTTTTTCCGCTGGCACGCCCGCTGCCCGCGCACGGCGCAACTCGCCCTCCGAAACCACATCCATGCCGGCACCAAGCCGCGCTAGGGTCGCCAGAACGGCTTGGTTGGAGTTGGCTTTGACGGCAAAACAAATGAGCGCGTTCTGGCCCTCGAAGGCTTCTTTCAGCACCGTGTAATGCCGCTCGATCGTCGCCGTCGAATAGCAATAAAACGGCGTGCCGACCTCAGCTGCCAACTGCGCCAGATCAACGTCTTCAGCGTGCAAGACGCCACGGCGAAAATGGAAGTGGTGCATCGGGTCTGAACTGGATCCAAAAATGGGTCGGCTAGGGTGCGAAGGCGCTTTTAGACCGATCGCGTTAGAGGGCAAGAGCTAGCGCGACCGGGGTGCCGTCTTACGCGCCTCTAAGTCCCAAAATCGCCCCCTCGACCGCCACCAAAACGGTAAATGAGAGGGGCGGCCCCAGTTTTTCCAACTAAACGGTTGTATTTGCGTCCAGATATGTCGTTAAATCAACAGCGTGAGCCGCGAAAGCGTCGCAACGACGGTAGCGGCGCGCGTGCTATGCTCACGTTTTTGCAGGATAGGAAAGTTATGGCAACTTCGTCCAAGAAAACGCCGCCAGCCAGTAAGCCGGTTAAGGTTGTGAAGGCTAAGAAAAGCACGGTTGTCGTGCCGCCGCCGCCACCCGTCCACGTCAGCGCCTACAAGATCGGCAACCGCGTGACGCATCCGACGTTTGGCGAGGGCCAAGTGACGGCGATCGTACGCGACCAGCTGTCGATTAAATTCGCAACGAGCGAAAAAGTGGTCCTTGAAAGCTTCGTCAAGGGCTCGGCCAAGGGCTGACGCTAGGCTGCAACGGTGCCGTGCAGCACTGAATAATCAAGTCAACGCAACAGCGGGTCGAGGATGAAGCCTTCATGTGGCTTTGGCTTGGCGGCGCTATTTGAGCCAGCGTCGGCGCTGTCGGCGGATTTGGCTTCGCCTTCGGCCTTGGCGAGTGGCGGCGGCTCAAGCGCACCTTTGACGCCGCACGCACCTAGACCGCCGGCGGCAAAGCCCAATACCAGCAGAGCAATCCAAGACCTATGTCTGCGCAACGTCGCCATCAAACCAATTTACTCCTCGAGGTGGCGACCATAAGGCCGCTCCTCAGCGCTAATAGACAAGGTTCTAGACCCTCTGGCGTTCTTTTTCCAACCGCTTCAACCAGATCTTGGCGCTTTTTGCGACGTTCTGTGGCGCGGTTCCCCCATAGCTCACCCGGCTTTTGACCGAATTTTCAACCGATAGCACCGAAAACACGGCTTTCGTGATGCGTGGCTCGACGGCCTGCATGTCGCTCAATGGGAGCCGATCGAGATCAAACCCCTTGGCCTCGGCCAGTTTAACGATAGAGCCCGTGACGTGATGGGCGTCGCGAAACGGCATTTTGAGCTCACGCACGAGCCAATCGGCAAGATCGGTGGCCGTTGAATACCCCCGGCCCGCAGCGGCCCGCATCTGCTCCACATTGGGTTCCAGATCGCCGACCATGCCCGTCATCGCAGCCAAAACGAGTTTCAAGCTGTCGAGCGCATCGAACGTCAGCTCCTTGTCTTCCTGCATGTCTTTGGAATAGGCGAGCGGCAGACCCTTCATCACCATGGCCAAGCCCTGGAACGCGGCTGCGATCCGGCCAACCTTCGCGCGCGCCAATTCGGCAGCGTCCGGATTGCGCTTTTGCGGCATGATCGAAGAGCCAGTTGTGAAGCGGTCCGACAGCGCGATGAAGCCGAACTGCGGCGTCATCCAAATCACGATCTCTTCGGCCAGCCGCGACATGTGCAGCGCCGCGATCGTGGACGCTGAAAGCGTCTCGAGCGCGAAATCGCGATCAGACACGCCGTCGAGCGAATTGGCCGACGGCCGGTCGAAGCCGAGCGCCTGGGCCGTCATCGCCCGATCAATGGGAAACGACGTGCCAGCCAACGCGGCAGACCCGAGCGGACATTCGTTGAGCCGCGCGCGCGCATCTGTGAACCGGCCGCGATCGCGCCCCAGCATCTCGACATAAGCGAGCAAATGATGGCCAAACGTCACCGGTTGCGCCGGCTGCAGGTGCGTAAATCCTGGCATGATGGTCGCGGCATGAGCTTCGGCTTTGGTTGCTAAAACGCGCTGAAGTTCGGCCAGCGCCTCATCCAATCCATCGATCTGATCGCGCACGTAAAGCTTGAAATCGGTCGCCACCTGATCGTTGCGCGACCGCGCCGTATGCAGTCGGCCGGCGGCGGCGCCGATGACGTCCTTCAGCCGACTTTCGACATTCATGTGGACGTCCTCGAGCGCGCTGGAAAACACGAATTTGGCGGCGTCGATTTCGCCCATGATCTGGTCGAGGCCGCGGCCGATCTCACGCGCGTCCGCTTTGGTGATGATACCAGCCTCGGCCAGCATCGCCGCGTGCGCCTTTGAAGCGCGGATGTCCTGCGGCGCCAACCGCTTATCAAACGCGACAGACGCGTTGATTTCCTGCATGATCTCGGCCGGAGACATAGCAAACCGGCCACCCCACATCTTGTTGGCGGATTTATCTTTCAAGGCAGGTCTCCGTTGGATCAAAGCAAAGGGCCGAGAATGGCATTGAATGAAAACAATACGGGCGAAAAGCAAAAGCCCACAGGCCAGCCACGCGCACTTTTGATTTGGGCGTTGAGCGCCGTCATCGGGTTTGGCGCGGTATACTTTATCTTGAGGACGCCTGACAACGCGCGTTTGGCGGTAGCGAACTCAACGACGAACCAAACACCTAACGCAAAACCAGCTGACGCCCCGGCAACAGGCGATAAATTGGTAGCTTTCGTGACCAAAAAGGTCCCCGAGGCTCTGCCGGACATCGCATTTACCAACGACAAGGGTGAGGCGCTGACGCTCTCGTCATTCAATGGAAAAACCGTACTGTTGAATTTGTGGGCGACGTGGTGCGCGCCGTGCCGCGAGGAAATGCCATCGCTCGACCGGCTGCAGAAGGCGCTCGGCAGCGACAAGTTCGAGGTCGTGGCGTTGAGCCTGGACCGGCAAGGCGTCGACGCCGCACGCAAATTCCTAACCGACGTGAAAGCGCAGAATTTAAAGCTCTACGTTGATCCAACAGCCAAGCAGGGCACTGCGCTGAACCTTGTCGGAATGCCAACGACGATCCTCATCGACAGGCAAGGCCGCGAACTTGGCCGCCTCACCGGTCCCGCCGAGTGGGACAGCCCCGACGCAAAAAAGCTCATCGAGGCGGCGCTGAAATAGCTAGCCTCGACGAGCTTTGAGTTTACGGCAAGCTTTAGGGTCGTTACTTCTTCTTCGTTTTTTGCCTCGACGTCGACGCAGCGACAGACTTTGCGGCCTTGCTGGCCTTAGGGGTTTTCGTCGCCGTAATTGCGAACGCTTTGCTCGCGCTGCCAGATCGGCGACCCGCCTTGGACTTTAGAAAAACCGTGCCGACTTCGTCGCGCAACCTTGCAACGACTGCTTCAGAGACAAATTCCGAACGGCTGATGCCAAGTGCGCGCGCTGTTGCATCGACGCCTTTCACGACTCCCGATGAAAGCATGAGATTATATCGGCTCTTGCGGTCAATTCTGACGACAGGGACGGCGATGAGTATCGCGCCATCCGCAAGTTCCTGCCGAATTTCTGGGGCTCGGCGTAGCTGCGACATCGACCGCGGCGCAGCCAACTCAGCGTCATCGCTGGCATAAAGAGCGATCGCCAATTGAGCTTGTGCGAAAATTTCGTCTTCCGTGTCGGCTGCCGAAAAACAACCGGGAAGATCGGGAAAGCTAATTCCCAAAGCGCTGTTCAATTCCTGATGAACCAGAGCAATATATGTTTTCAAACGAAGCCTCCTAAATCCAGCCCGCAAACGGGGCGATGGCGCGCGCGGTTCCCGTCGGCAGATCCTTCTTGGGATGCGGTACAACGATGACTTTACCAGTTACGGTGTGCCGAAATTTGTGATGGGAGCCACTAATCCCGGTCTGCTCCCAGCCTTCGCGAAGCAAGCGGGCTAAAATTTTGCGGCTATTGCGCTCCAAAACTGCGCTCATTGGCACCTCAAATGTGTGTATAGCATTACACACATATTCGGGCAAGCGGAAGCCCCGACGCAAAAAAGCTCATCGAGGCGGCGCTGAAATAGCTGGCCTCGACGAGCTTTGAGTTTACGGCAACCGTAAGGGTCGTTACTTCTTCTTCGGCTTGACCTTTTGCGTCAGGGTCGACGCTGCGACAGACTTCGCGGCCTTGGAAGCCTTGGGGTCCTTCAAGACTTTCGACGCCGACGAAGCAACGCGCACGCCAGTTACTTCTTTGCTTCTGCGCTGTGTCAAAGCCGAAGCTGCAACCGATTTCTCGGCTTTGCTCGCGGACTTGCTGTGCAGGATCTTGGACGCTGCCGAGGATACTTTTTTGCTCGTGCTCTCAGATTTAGCCATGGAGGTCATATCCCTGTTGCCCAGAGCCGCAGTGAGCGCGGCCTGACGACAACGGAACAAATGTCTGATTCGCACACTAGCGCAATCGGCCAAGGCGTTGAGACCCCGCCATGTTAGATTTATTGACACAAAACGTTCAGAGCCCCACAACGCGAGCCGGAATTTCGAACTTAATTTCGAACTTAATCTGGAGCGCTCCTTTCAATGCCGCACGCTGATTTGCAAAAGACCATCGAAACCGCTTGGGACGCCAGGGAATCGCTGACCTTTTCCACCAAGGGTGCCGTGCGCGACGCCGTCAACACCGCGCTCGACATGCTCGACAAGGGCCAAGTTCGGGTCGCGGAAAAAAAGGACGGCGTTTGGGTCGTCAACCAGTGGCTGAAAAAGGCCATTCTGGTATCGTTCCGCCTCAACGATAATGAGATGATCCCCGGCGGTCCGGCAGGGAGTTACTTCTGGGACAAAGTGCAGCCGAAATTCGCCGGCTGGACGGAAGCCGATTTCCGCAAGAGCGGTTTTCGCGTGCTGCCCGGTGCCGTCGTCCGCAAGTCAGCCTACATTGCGCCCGGCGCGGTGGTGCTGCCGGCCTTTATCAATCTTGGCGCTTATGTCGATAGCGGAACGATGGTGGACACCTGGGCGACCGTCGGCTCATGCGCGCAGATCGGCAAAAACTGTCACATCTCGGGCGGCGCCGGCATCGGCGGCGTGCTTGAACCGTTACAGGCCGGCCCCGTCATCATCGAAGACAATTGTTTCATCGGCGCGCGCGCGGAAGTGGCCGAAGGCGTGCAGGTCGGTGAAGGCTCGGTGCTGTCGATGGGCGTATATCTTGGAGCCTCGACGACCATCATCGATCGCGCGACGGGCGAGAGGATGTTTGGCAAAGTGCCGCCCTATTCCGTCATCGTCTCTGGCACGATGCCGGGCAAACCTTTGCCCAACGGCGAGCCTGGCCCCAACTTATATTGCGCCGTCATCGTCAAACGCGTCGACGAGAAGACACGCAGCAAGACGAGCATCAACGAGCTGCTGCGGGACTAAAGAGTTGCCGGACAGCGGTTTCGATGCGATATTCTGGCCATGTCGAGCTTGTTGGAAAAAGCCCTGGAACGCGTGCGCAATTGGCCGGAATCCCGCCAAGATGAGTTGGCGCGTATGGCGTTGAACATGGACGAGCAGGGCACTAGCCCGATTGTCTTGAATGACGATGAGCGCCGCGCGTTGGAAGCGGCTTGGCTTCAGTCGGAGGCTGGCGATGTTGCCAGCGAAGACGAGGTGAAAGCCGCGTACGGAAGCTAAAATCCGTGATTGTGCGGTACAACCGCGGCGCCGTCCACGACACCGAAGCCATCGCAAAATACATTCGCGACCGCAACCCAAAAGCCGCGGTAGACGTTCGAACCCGTATCAAAAGCCTCATCGACGGATTGGCGGATTTTACCCTTCAAGGCACGCCTACCGATCATCGCGACATTCGCCGCCTTGTCACGACACCCTACCCCTATCTGATTTTTTATCGCATTAAGAACGAAACGGTCATCATCTTGCACATCCGCCACGGACGGCGGCGGCCGGAGACCTTAGGCTTGGATTGAGTGATCGCAGCAAGATCGCGATTTGTGCGTTGACACGTTGCTACTCATTCCGCACTGAGAGGCCGCGAACCCCAAGTTCAAGACTGCGTAGGACACAGCCATGTACCGCACGCTCGACCCAGACAAGATTTCCGAAACGATCGAAGCGCTCGGCGAACGCATCGTCGCGCGGTTCCCGGGCTCCGGCCTGTCGCGGGTCGCGTCCGATCTCATTGGACTGGCGCGCCAAACGCGCGAACGCGTCGTCGATGTTTCGCGCGCCCATTGGGGCATGCGCTTCGTCCTCGGGCTCGTCGTCGCCGCCGCACTGGCCATCATCGGAATGGTCGCATTCATGGCGTCGACGCTCAAAGGTTCAGACCAGCTGTCGGACGCGATGCAAGGCGTCGATGCGAGCGTCAATCTCGCCATCGTCCTGGGCGGCCTGGCATTCTTTCTGACCACCGTCGAGCAACGCTGGAAACGCAACCGCGCACTCGACGCTCTGCACGAGCTGCGCTCCATCATCCACGTCATCGACATGCACCAGTTGCCGAAGGACCCGAGTTCCGACCGCCCCGCGACCGTCGCTGTGCCGGAAAAAGGCGCGCCACAGCGGCAGATTTCGTCGTTCGAACTGATGCGCTATCTCGACTATTGCTCCGAGATGCTGTCGCTGACCGCCAAGCTCGCAGCCCTTTATGCTGAGAAGTTGCGAGATCCCGTCATCATCGATACGGTTGGCGATATCGAACGCCTGACGTCTAACCTTTCGAGCAAGATCTGGCAGAAGATCACACTCGTCCAACGCCTAGAAGGCCGAGATATGCCGTTGCCAATTCCGGCAGCGCCCGTGAGATCGGTCGCATCATGACCATTGTCGCCACCGACCCTGTCGCCTTGACGCAAGCGCTCGTGCGCTGCGAGAGCGTCACCCCGCACGAGGGCGGCGCGCTGACGCTGTTACAAAACTTGTTGGAGCCCGTCGGCTTTGTTTGCCACCGGATGATCTTCTCGGAACCCGGCACGCCGGACATCGACAACCTCTACGCACGGCTTGGAACCGGGCGTCCGCATTTGAACTTTGCCGGCCACACCGACGTCGTGCCCGCCGGTAACGAAGCCGCCTGGACATCGCCACCGTTTGCCGCCGAAATCCGCGACGGCATTCTTTACGGTCGTGGCGCCGCCGACATGAAGGGCTGCATCGCGGCGTTCGCGGCGGCTGCCATGCGCTACATCCAGCACCACGGCGGACAGTTGCCGCGCGGCTCGCTGTCGTTTCTGATTACGGGCGATGAAGAAGGCCCATCGATCAACGGCACGGTGAAGGTTCTCGACTGGCTGAAGCAGCGCGACGAAGTGATCGATGCGTGTCTCGTTGGCGAACCTTCAAATCCGCGCGCGCTTGGCGATGAAATCAGGATCGGCCGCCGCGGATCACTCAACGCCGAGCTCATCGTTCACGGCCGCCAGGGGCACTCCGCTTATCCCCAAATTGCCGACAACCCCATCCCCAAATTGGCGCGCATCATCGACCGGCTGTGCTCGGCCAAGCTCGACGACGGCACGGCGGATTTTCAGCCCTCGAACCTGCAAGTGACGATCATCTCGGTGCCCAACACGGCGAGCAACGTGATCCCCGCGAACGCCGTGGCGACCATCAACGTCCGCTACAACGACCACTGGAAGAGGCCCACGATGGAGGCCTGGGTCCGCGAGACAGCCACCAAAGCCGCAGCGGAGCTCGGCGCGAAATTCGATCTGTCGTTTTCCGGCACCGGCGATGTGTTCGTCACCAAGCCCGGCCCCTTGGTCGAGACCTTACAGCAGGCCGTGAAAGCCGTGACGGGTCGCACACCAGCGCTAACGACGGGTGGGGGCACGTCTGACGCGCGCTTCATCAAGGATCATTGCCCGGTTGTGGAATTTGGCCTCGTCAACGCCACCATCCATCATGTCGATGAGCACACCAGAGTTGCAGACCTGGAAATGCTGACCGAAATCTATGGCCGCTTCCTGACCAACTACTTCGCCAGCAACTGAACTAAAAAAGGCCGCCCCGAATGAACGGGACGACCTTTGAATGTGCTGGCCTCAAAGTAAGGTCGATTAGACCGACTCTTTGAGTTCCTTGGCGGCGCGGAAAGCGATCTTCTTCGACGCTTTGATCTTGATCGCCTCGCCCGTTGCCGGGTTGCGGCCCATGCGTGCGGGGCGCTTGCGAACCTGCAGAACGCCGAGACCGCCAATACGGATGCGTGCGCCTTTTTTCAGGTTCTTAGCAATCTGGGCGACCAGATCTTCGAGCAGCGCAATCGACTGCTTCTTGGGCATATCGTGAGCTTCAGACAGCGTCGCTGCCATGTGCTTGAGCGTTACGGTTTCAACCTTAGCGGCCGCAGATTTCGCGGCAGGGGCCGCGGCTTTGGCGGCAGGAGCTTTTGCCATTGTCTTTTAGTCCCTCTAACGAATCGAAAGATGGTTCGGACAATACATATCAGCCACGAAAAAACCCCATGTTTTATTGGTATTTCTGTGTTTCCAACCAGAAAATCGGCGTTTTGTGGCGTAAAAACCCGATTTTTCATGGGCGTTGGCAGGCCAAGCTCGCCGAGCGCGGCTTATTTGAAGTGCTTGGACAGCTTCAAACCTTGACCTTGATAGTTCGAATTCAAATCACTGCCATAGATAATGTCCGGCGTTTGCGTCATTCGTTCGTAGATCAGCCGACCGATAATCTGACCGTGCTCTAAAATAAACGGCACCTTGTGCGAGCGCACTTCCAGCACGACGCGCGAACCGTGGCCCCCGGCCGGCGCATGGCCAAAGCCCGGATCCATGAAGCCCGCATAATGTACGCGGAATTCGCCGACAAGCGGATTGAACGGCACCATTTCAGCAGCGTGCGTTGGCGGCACGTGCACTTCTTCCTTCGACGCCAGGATGTAAAATTGGTCCGGATCGAGGATCAGTTGGTGTTTGCCGCGGGCGTAGATCGGATCCCAATAATCTTCCCTGGGACAGCTGGCGGGCTTATCGACATCGACGACGCCAGTATGCCGACGGGCGCGATAGCCGATCAAGCCCTTGTCGTCGCCCTTGAGGTCGACGGACAGCGCAATGCCGCCCGCGATATCTGCGTCCTCGCCCGACACGAGCCGTTCGCGCAAGTGCAGCTCTTTCAAGTGCACATCATTATCGGCAGCGCTGCCGGATCGAAAGCGGATCTGAGATAGCCGCGATCCCTTGCGCACCACAATTGGGAATGTCTGCGGGCAAATTTCCGCAAACAGCGGTCCTTTATAACCGGCTGGAACTTGGTCGAAGGCGGCGACGCCGTCTGCGATCACGCGGGTGAACACGTCGAGGCGGCCCGTCGAACTCTTCGGATTGGCCGACGCTTCAATGCCGTCCGGCAAGGCCAGGCTTTCGAGCAGCGGCACAATATAGACGCAGCCAGTTTCCAGCACCGCGCCTTGGCTGAGGCTGATGGTGTGCAGGCTGAGCTCATCGAGCTTGGTTTGAACGCGCGATCCAGGCTGGGGCAGAAAGCTCGCCCGCACGCGATAGGCGACGGGACCAAGCCGTAAATCCAAGCTGGCCGGCTGCAATTGATTGTCGACAATGGGTTCGGCCAGGATCAACGCGCCAGCCGCAATCAGGCGCTTGATCTCCTGGCTCGGCAAAATACCGCCGGCCTGCGCTGCGGCATTGCGCGCCCCGTTCGCTAGACCTGACTTCTTAGCCGCCGCTTTGACCATATCGACCCCCGACTTAGCGTTCGCTCTAGCCGATGCCACCCTTGACGCCAAGGCCTGAACGGCGCTAATCCCGCATCTAGACTTCGTGGTCCTTTGGCCGGCCGGCTTGCAGCCACGTTAAATAATTCGCTAAAGGGCCGAGTGCGCTCCCGGTTTCTCAGCGCCCCGGCTTTTCGTCCGGCGGCGATGGAACACCGGGTTTTTTATTGCGCGGAGGCGCCGAGATAGCGATGGCGAACGACAACAAGAACGACAAAAAGCCTGCCGCGCCGAAGTGGCGGCCAGAGACCGAGCTGGTGCACGGCGGTACGCTGCGCTCGCAGTTCGCCGAGACATCCGAAGCAATGTTTCTGACGCAAGGCTACGTCTATGACAGCGCCGAGCAGGCAGAGGCACGTTTCAAGAACGAAGATCCGGGCTATCAATATAGCCGGTTTGGCAATCCGACCGTCTCGATGTTCGAAGAGCGCTTGCGGATATTCGAAGGTGCTGAAGATTGCCGCGCCACGGCGACGGGCATGGCCGCCGTCACCGCAGCACTACTTTGCTACATGAAAGCCGGCGATCACATCGTCTCCGCGCGCGCGCTGTTTGGTTCATGCCGCTATATCGTTGAAACGCTATGCCCGCGCTTTGGCATACCTTGCACCCTCGTCGATGGCACCGACCTTGACGCCTGGAAAGCCGCGATCCGACCCAATACGAAGATGTTCTTCTTCGAAACGCCGGCCAACCCAACGCTGGAACTCGTCGACATCAAAGCCGTTTGCGACATCGCCAAAGCGCACGACATTTTGAGCGTCGTCGACAATGTCTTTGCAACGCCAATGTTACAGCGTCCGCTGGCGCTCGGCGCCGACATCGTCGTCTATTCAACGACCAAGCACATCGATGGCCAAGGCCGCTGCCTTGGCGGCGCGGTGCTCGGCTCAAGCGATTTCGTCACCAAATATCTGCAAGACTGGGTCCGTCAAACCGGCCCGTCGATGAGCCCGTTCAATGCCTGGGTCATGCTGAAGGGCCTTGAGACGATGCCGATCCGGATCCGCGCCCAGTGCGCCACGGCCGCGAGGATCGCCGATCATCTGGCTGGCCTCAAGGGCGTTGAGAAAGTGCTCTACCCAGGCCGGGCGGACCATCCGCAAGCAGCGCTCGCGCAGGCCCAAATGCCCGGTGGCGGGCAAATGGTCTCGTTCGTGGTTTCAGGGGGTAAAGCGGGCGCATTCAAGGCGCTCAATGCGTTAAAGCTCGTGCGGCTGTCGAACAACCTTGGCGATGCCAAGAGCTTGGTGACGCATCCAGCGACCACCACCCACTTCAGGTTAACGGCGCAAGCTCGTACCGATCTTGGCATCACCGACGGCATGATCCGGCTTTCCGTCGGGCTCGAAGCCTACGAAGATCTGGCAGAAGATTTGACAACCGCGATCAAGGCGATAAAGCCCTGATAGAGACCGCAAGAAGAGCGACACTAAAGTGCCAAGAAAGCAAAGTCTGAAAGCCCAGGACCGCCACATGTATCAGGCCACCACCCACGGTATCCGCATCCGCGTCGAGCCGCGTTATCTCGAAGAACAGTCGCAGCCAGACGATAGTCACTTCGTGTGGTCCTACGAGGTCGAAATCAGCAACGACGGCGTCGAGCCTGTTCAGCTCAAAACGCGCTACTGGCGCATCACCGACGCGCTCGGCCGAACGGAAGAAGTGCGCGGACCCGGCGTCGTTGGTCAAACGCCGACGATCGCGCCAGGCAGCTCGTTCAGTTATACGTCCGGGTGCCCGTTACGGACACCGCAAGGCATCATGGTCGGCAGCTATCAGATGGCGGCCGAGGATGGCAAATTGTTCGACGTCGCAATTCCGGCGTTCTCGCTCGACAGCCCCTACACGTCGCGCTCGGTCAACTAGACGCCAAGTCGCTGAGGCCTCATGCCCGGACCGACATCCACACCCGCCGAACTGCTGAGCCGGCTCGTCGCGTTCGACACGACGAGCCACAAAAGCAATTTGGCCATCGTCGATTTCATCGAAGATTATCTAACGCGGCATGGCGTGACCTCGGCGCGCGTGACGAGCGACGATGGTTTGAAAGCGAACCTATTCGCAACCATCGGGCCTCCCGGCACAAGCGGCGTGGCGCTTTCGGGGCATACCGACGTCGTGCCCGTCGATGGCCAAAGCTGGGACAGCGATCCCTTCACCTTGCGGGCCCACGGCGGGCGCCTTTACGGCCGCGGCGCCTGCGACATGAAAGGCTTCCTCGCCTGCGTATTGGCGGCCGTGCCGGATTTCAAACGCGCCGAGCTCAAGACGCCGATCCACATCGCATTTTCCTATGACGAAGAAGTCGGCTGCCTCGGCGTGCGCCCAATGATTGCCGAATTCGGCGCGCGTATCCCGACACCGCGTTTTGTCATCGTCGGCGAGCCGACGTCGATGCAGGTCGTCGACGCCCACAAAGGGCCGGTGCGCTGGCAGGTGGAAGTAACCGGCCGCGCGGCGCACTCGAGCATGGCGCACTTAGGGGTCAATGCCATCACCTATGCCGCCCGGCTGATCAGTGAGCTGGCGCGCATCGAAGCTGAGCTTAAAATCTCTACGCGCGACGATCGCTTCGATCCCCCGTTCGTCACTCTGCAGGTGACCAAGCTCGAAGGCGGGACGGCGAATAACATCATCCCAATTTTCTGCCGCTTCGGTTTCGAAATCCGCGCCCTGCCAGGGCTCGACATTGATGGGCTGGAAATCCGCCTGCGCGCGTTCGCCGACACTGAGTGCTTGCCCGAAATGCGCGCTGTCGCTGACGAAGCCGCGATCACCATCACGCGCGCCAACACTGTGCCGCCGTTTGCCGCCGATCCCAATTCCGAAATCACCGCGCTGGCTCTGCAGTTGACGGGACACAATCGCACGCACACGGTGTCTTACGCGACCGAAGCCGGGTTGTTTCAAAGCGGCGGCGCGCCAGCAATCGTATGCGGGCCCGGCGACATTGCTCAGGCGCACACACCAAACGAATGGATTGCGGCCAGCGAGCTCGACAAATGCATGGCGTTCCTCGAACGCCTCACGCTGTGGGCGTCGGCTTAAGTAGCGCTGGCGCCAAAAAGCGATTGCCCAACCGCGTAGCCCGCCAGCGCCCCGGCCGTCTGCGCGAGAATAAATAACGCCACATCGGCTGGAGCGATGCCCGCAAATGTATCCGTCAGTGCGCGCGCGATCGTCACGGCTGGATTGGCAAATGACGTCGATGCCGTGAACCAATATGCCGCCAGAATATACAATCCCACCGCTGCCGCGACGCGCTCGGGCGCGAACTTTACAGTCCCTAAGATCGTCATGATCAGCCCGAACGCGGCCAAAGCTTCGGCGATCCATTGACCCGATCCCGATCGCACAGTGCCGGAGATCTGCAGCAACGGCAGCTCGAACATCGCATGAGCCGCTAACACGCCTGAGATTGCGCCCGCTATTTGTGCGATCACATATGAAGCTGCGGAGGCGGCGTCGATGTCTTTCTTCCACGTCATCACGAGCGTCACGGCGGGATTGAAATGCGCGCCCGATACGGGGCCAAAGATCGTGATCAAAACGAACAGTATGGCGCCCGTGGCAATCGAATTGGCGAGCAGCGCGATGGCCGTGTTGCCGCCTGCAAGCTTGGCGCCCATGATGCCCGAGCCAACGACGGCCGCTAACAGCAAAGCCGTGCCGAGAAATTCGGCGGCCGTCCGCTGACCCGCACTGAAGGCTTTCGGCGGCGCGCTATCATGCTTCAATGCTCGTCTCCATGATGGGCATGTTGCCGCGTCAAATCCGTCGCGCCTTCAAGATCGCCTATGAGCGCTAACTGTCGGCGCAGATCAGCGTGGCTCATCGAGCCGACCGGCAGCGCGACAAGAGCCGCAAACCGCGCATGCAGCCGATCGTAGGCCAATTGGAAAGCTGCGCGTTCGGCCTCGATCCCGCCGGGAGCACCTGCGGGATCTGGAATGCCCCAATGCGCCACGATGGGCGCGTCGCGCCACAGCGGACAAGCCTCGCCCGCTGCCGCATCGCAAACCGTGATGACCAGATCGAGTTTGCTTGCCTGCGGCCCGGCGAATACGTCCCACGATTTGGAGTGGAAGTTGGTCGTCGGATATCCAAGGCGTTGCAGCAGCTCCAGCGCGCGCGGATTGACGCTACCGCGCGGATGACTGCCAGCGGAATGGGCGGCAAAGCGGCCCTCGCCCAAGCGGCCAAGAATAGCTTCGCCCAAAATCGAGCGCGCCGAGTTGGCTGTGCATAAAATCAGCGTCGCGATCATGCCTGCTGCCCCACCTGGTTCCCATCCGTCATGAAAATCATGATGTTACATCTGATCCGTGTGTGACACCTTAGCGACATCTAAGGCAAACTCTCGCCTAATCCTCATGTTCTTCCACAAGTCCGCCATGCCAGCGAGCGAATTAGCGGTTAAACGAACTCAGTGTTGAACGGCCTGAGCCGATCATGGCCAAACGAGAGCAAGATATGTTTCCAAAATTTTCGCGGTCGGCAGTTTTCTTGGCAGCCTTGAGCGTCGCGGCATGTTCGTCAACGCCGTCACTGAAAAGTATGAACCCGTTCAACAACAATCTGGCCGACACCGACCGCGTGTTTCTGATGGCAGCTGGCAGCTGGGACCGTAACCACGACAACATCGTCACCTGCGATGAGTGGAAAGCCTATGCTACGGAACTTTTCAACGGCGCGGACGCCAACCACGACGACATGCTTGACGCTGGCGAATGGGGCCGGGTCGCTGCCATCGATCGGATGTTCGACACAGCTGATCTCAAATATTTCGATGCCAACAACGACGGAAAAGTTTCGCGCGCCGAGTTCGTCGAGAAGAAAAACCCAGCGTTCCGGCTTCTAGACACCGCCAATACATGCTCGCTCAACGGCTCGCAGATCGCGGGCGCGCGCTCGAAAACCCAATACGACGTCTCGGGCAAAAAGGAAGAGAGCGGCGGCGACGCTAAAGACAAGGTCTCACGTCCCGGCGGCAATTCGTCAGACGGCATTCCGCGGCAATAATTATTCCGGCTTGACGTTGATGTCGGAAAATTCGGCGGGATCGAAATCATAGGTCGTCGCGCAGAATTCGCACGTGGCGGTGATGCGGCCATTGTCGTCGTGCATGTCCGACAACTGCGTCGCGCCGAAACTCTGCAACACGTCGAACACGCGGTTCCGCGAGCACCGGCAGTACGCCTCCAGCGGCTGCACGTTGAGGATAACGACGCCTTCCTCGTGGAACAAGCGCAGTAACAGCCGCTCGGGCGTTAATGTCGGATCGAGTAACTCGTGGTCTTCGATGGTCTCGGCAAGCGTGCGGACGCGGACCCAATCTTCATCCGTCTCGCCGCGCGAGCCCGGCGGGGTATGCCCTGGTAATACTGCCTCATCGCCATCCTGCGCGCCTTGCACGTGCTGCAGCATGATGCCCCCGCCGCGCCAGTGCCACGACGAGGCTGGCGTGCCCGCGCCCGATTGAAACAGCCGCGCAACGGCCAAGCGCACGAACGTCGGCAAGGCTTCGCTTTGTTCGAAATACCGTTCAGCACCGTCGGCGAGCGGACCGCCGTCGAGAGCGACGACGCCTTGATAGCGCTCGGCCGTTGGTCCCGTTTCAATCGTAATGGCCAAATGACCAACGCCAAGCAAACGCGCCCCAAGCAAGCGGGGTTGTCCAGCGGGCTTGGGCTCGCCAGTATTCGGTTGAGCTGCCGCCGACGCCGCCATTTTATCTTTGTTGAAGCGCGCATAACCTCGGATGCGCCCGGGCGCTTCGTAGTCGGCCACGAGAAAGGTCACCGGTCCGTCGGTGCTAGTCTGGACGATAATTTTGCCTTCGCCCGGCAATGCCGAACCCAACAGCGCCGACAAGCTTAGAGCTTCACCCAATTCAGCCAGCGCCGGCTCTGGGATTTTGTGGCGCGCCAGAATTGTGTCGGCGACCGCACCCAAGCGGACCAGTCGGCCCGAAATGCGCGACAGTTCGGTGCGGAAGGTGATGACGACGTCGTCGCCGAGCGAGCCAACAGTACGCGGTACAGATTGCGGGGTCGCCATCGTTTAAGAAGCCCCTAAGCACCACGCCAAAATTGCCTTTTGCGCGTGCAAGCGGTTTTCAGCTTCGTCGAACACGACCGACTGGGGACCTTCAAGCACGTCCGCCGTCACTTCGTGGCCGCGATAGGCGGGCAGGCAATGCATGAAGATCGCGCCCTTGGCGGCTTTGCTCATGAGTTTGGCATCGACGGCGTACGGCGCCAGCACTTTCTTGCGCCGCGCGGCATCGGTTTGACCCATGGAAACCCAAGTATCGGTGACGACGCAGTCAGCTTTGTGCGCGGCTTTTTCGGGATCGTTGCTGAGCGAGATCGCGCCTTTTTCATTGCGCGCCCATTCCAGTGCCGCCGCATCCGGCTTCAAGCTATCGGGGCAGGCGAGCCGCAATGTAAAGCCGAAGCGAACGGCGGCGTGCATCCACGAGATCGCAACGTTGTTGCCATCGCCAACCCAGGCAACCGTGCGGCCCTTGATCGGCCCCAGGTGCTCTTCGAAGGTCATGACATCGGCCATCACCTGACAGGGGTGGCTCGCATCGGTCAGGCCGTTGATGACCGGGATCGTGGCGTTCGCCGCCAGATCGAGCAGCGTTGCGTGCGTATTGGCGCGGATCATGATCGCGTCAGCGTAGCGCGACAGAACGCGCGCGGTGTCACCAACGGATTCACCCCGCCCCAGTTGCAAGTCGGTGTGATTAAGCGACAAGCCCTGTCCGCCCAGCTGCCGCATGGCCACGTCAAACGACACGCGCGTGCGGGTGGAAGGCTTTTCAAAAATCATGATCAGAACGGCGTCTTCGATGCCCTTGGGCCGCAAGGCGGCTGGCACGCGTTTGCCCGCGCGCTTCATGGCGTGCGCATTGTCGAGGATGCGTCGCAGCGTCTTGGCGTCGAGCGCGTTGAGATCCAAAAAATGACGTGGGATCGATTTAACGGCCATTGGGGTGGAGCTCTCTTTGGCTCTGGTGCGAATGCGTTTGATTATGAATGCTTTGCTTTTGCCAGCGAACCTAGAGCGCGCGACAAGCGTTCGACGCCCTCGCTGAGATCGCTATCGGCAACGTTCAAGGGCGGGATGACGCGAACGGTATTGTCGCCGGCGCCGACGAGCAGAAGTTTTTCCTGCGCGGCCGCTTTGACAACATCTGCCGGCGTGACGGAGGGTTTGAGCTTCAAGCCGGTGAGTAAACCTTCGCCGCGCAAACCCTCGATGAGGCCGGGAAACTGATCGCGCAGTCCCGCCAAACCCTGCTTCAGACGTAAGGCACGGCGACGCACGGTTTCCAAAAATTCTGGCTGTGAAACAATGTCGAGAACTTCGCTCGCAACGGCCATCGCCAACGGATTGCCGCCGAACGTCGAGCCATGCGTGCCAGCCGTCATGCCTTTTGCAGCCTCCGCCGTCGCCAGGATCGCGCCGACCGGAAAGCCACCGCCCAGACCTTTGGCCACCGCCATAACATCGGGAGTAATGCCCGCCCATTCATGGGCGAAGAGCCGGCCCGAACGCCCGATGCCGCTCTGCACTTCATCAAGAATGAGCAGCACGCCGCGCTCGTCACACAGCTCTCGCAGCGACGCCAAGCAGTGGTGCGGCACCGACCGAATACCGCCCTCGCCTTGGATCGGCTCGAGCATCACGGCCGCCGTTTCAGGACCGATGGCGGCCTGCAGCGCATCGTGATCGCCAAACGGCACCTGATCGAAACCGGGCGCTGTGGGACCGAACCCTTCGAGATATTTCTCATTGCCGCCAGCGGCCAATGTGCCCAGCGTGCGGCCGTGGAAGGCACCTTGGAACGTCACGATGCGCACGCGCTCTGGGTGACCGGAGACGAAATGATAGCGCCGTGCGATCTTGATCGCGCCCTCGCAGGCTTCAGCGCCGGAATTACAAAAGAACACGCGCTCGGCGAACGTCAGCGCGACGAGCTTGTCGGCGACCGCTTCCTGACCTTCGACGCGATATAAATTCGATGTGTGCCAGAGTTTCGCCGCTTGCCCGCTAAGCGCTGCAATGAGGCGGGGATGGGCGTGGCCCAGAGCGTTGACGGCGACGCCAGATCCGAAGTCGAGATAACGGGTGCCGTCGGCTGTGAAAAGCCAAGATCCTTCGCCGCGCGCGAAGACGAGGTCCTGACGGGCGTAGGTTCCCATCACGGCTGGAGTTGGAGTGCTTTGAGGTTGCACAGCGCGGGGTTTTTCCCCATGCGCAGATTGCGAGCCCGACATCGGTCTTGTTAATTCCTCGCGCAGAAAATCAAAAAGCCGCCCATTCCTGGCGGCTCTGTCACCGTCTTTGATAGCCGCGCACGGCATGGCTGTCAACGCTCGGGAGGCCCTGTTTGCAGGCTTTCGAGAGGCTTTGGTCGATCTCATCGGGAGCGCGCGGGCCGGGCCGAAACTGTTCTCGACATATCCACCGCCACGAATCGATCTGTTGCGAATGCGCAACGTATCCCTGTCAATACCCCCCTAAAAGCAACGCTCGGCTTGTAGACGGAATTCGTCATGTTGTATTTTGTCCTTGTTGGGCCACGAGATGTGGCGGCCAAAGGGCCGTCGCGCCAGTAATCGGGCTCTACCGTGCCATAGGCAACCCTTTCGGTTGGCCTGCGTAGTTTCCGGCACGTGTTCTGCGTCTCCATCAAGTTCAGCGTCACACATCCGGTTGGGATCGATGTCCCTTGTCGGCGCGCGTCTGCGTGCTGCTCAAGATCGTTGGTTTGCGACCGTTCTAGCGGGCACCGGGGGGTGCACGCCGCAGGCGCGGCTCGAGAGGGAGCGGACGAATTATGGGCTGGACGGAAGAACGCGTAGAGCTTCTCAAGAAGCTCTGGAGTGAAGGCTTGAGCGCTAGCCAAATTGCTGGGCGGCTTGGCAGTGTCACCCGCAACGCCGTCATCGGCAAGGTTCACAGGCTGGGCCTGTCGGGCAGGGCCACCACATCGCGCATGAAAACACACCGGCCGCGCGCCCGGCTCGCCAACGCCAAGCGCGCCGTGAAGCTGCGCTCGGCCACGATCGGCAATCCCGCAGTGCGCGCGCTCTACCCCGTCGACGCCGAGCCTTATACGCCACCGGCCGAAGAGCTCGTCATTCCGATGGCCGAGCGCAAATCGATCCAGACGCTTGGCGAATGCAGTTGCCGTTGGCCGATCGGCGATCCGCAACACGCCGAGTTCCACTTCTGCGGCAAGTCGAAGGTTTTAGGGTTGCCCTACTGCGAATTCCACGCGCGCCGGGCGTTCCAACCGGCAGCTCCGCGCCGCCGCGAACGTACCGACATCGAGATACCAGCCCTTGGTAGACCCGTGCCAGCCAAGGTATAATTTAGAATTTACGGAATTCGCGTTCGAGGGAAGCGTAAAGGCCAGCAGCCGGGGGGCTGCTGGCTTTTTTACTGTCTGGACCGCAATGCCCGTTGCAGTTTGATACACCTCTCAAGGCGCACTTTACCGTGCGCGCAACGAGTGGCTCTTCGGGCCCAAATTCCATCGTCAGCAACACATTTTGGTCGCCGACTTTAAGCGATAGTCGTGGCTCAACGGCTATTGGACGAGCGCGAATGGTGGCTCCGCAGAAATTTTCGCGCGACGTATCAGGTGCGATCGCGCCGCTGTTTGCCCTGATCTTCATTCCGATTTTGGCGCTGGCGTTGACTGCTTACGACTACAATCACGCGACGGGCGTTAAAGCTCATCTGCAGCACGCCGTCGACAATGCCGCCAATGCGGCAGCGCAACGCCTGGACGGTCCGGTCGGGGATCTCAAGGGAATGGTCGGCGCATTTCTCAAGGCCAACCTCAGCAAGAACTATCAGCACTATCCATTTACGATGACAGCGACCAGCTCATCGATCACCGTCATGATGCACGAGCGGGTGCCCACGACGCTGCTGGCGCTCGCTGGTGTGCCCTACATCGAAATCAACGTCGAAAGCACGGTGCAGGCGCCCAAGCTTCCCAGCATTGAAAATGACCATGGCCACGTTCCGCTGGCGGAACCCGTCGGCGCCACAGAAGGGTCTGGAAATAATCGCGCAGCTTCGTCCGATGAAGTCCGCGCGGCCGAGCGCGAACTGCGCGCCGTGATCGAAGAGCTGGAACGCTCAGGCGAATTATCGCCCGAACTGCGGCGGATGCTGGGCGAATTTCACTAACACCGACGCCTGCTTTTTCAGCGCACCAGCAAGAATGGCGCGGCGGTGAGTGCAATCGTGCGCATCAATGCCTTGGCACCGGGCAGCAACGTGCCGCCAAAACGCGCAATGACGTAGCCAGGCTCCAAGCGCCTGAGCGCTTCATCAAGCGTTCCCTGGATCGCCAGCGTCGGCGACGCCGCTTCGAAAATGAGATGATCGAAATCGGTTGCCGCCAGCCGTGCGCCAGCTTCCAGCTCGCATAGGTCCGACGCTGTCTCGGCGGCCAAGAATAAATGGATCGAACAGCCGGGCGTACGCAGCCGTTCCGCCGCCCGGATCATCGAGGGCAGCCGCACGCAATCTTCAGCGACAACCGCGATCGGGCCCGCCTGCCGTGTTGGGCCGCGCCCCGCGATCACGACGCCGGTCGCGCCGCTGACGTTGGCCATGATCGAACTCACGGTCGCGGCCGTCTCAGCCGTTGGCTCGTGCGACAGTGCGATCACGTTCCATGGGCCCGCCATCAAACACAAACCCGTCAGCTGGTCGATGGCATCGCCCGCTGTAATCGTGTGGTGAACGGGCACGCCCAAAGCGCTGGCTCGCGTTTCGATCACGCGGCGCTGGCGCTCGCCCAGCAAAGACATGGCGCGATCCGCTTCGCCGATGGACCGGCCACGTGCGCCGATCACGATATTCGCCGCAAATTCGTTGGCAGATTGGCCGGTAGGTTCGCTGGAACTGCCGCCACTCGTGTTGCCGGTCAGCCGCGACACCGAGATCTGCCGCGCTCTGGTAATCGCACCATCGTCGATCACGAGCGTTTCAATTTCAGAACCGAATGCGGCAGCAAGCCTCGTTGCGCCGTCGATGGCCGATGCGCAAGTCAACGCCTTCGGTTCAAGCCAGAATAAAACCCGGCCGCTTCCTTCTGAGGCTTCGGCGACGTGAGCGATCATGATACCTCGCGCGCGCCGCGCCGCTTGAGTGCTTCATCGATATCGCGGCTGCGGATTTCGCTCGCGCCGACTTTGCCCGCGATCTGATCGGCATCGGCCAGAATATGTACCAGCGTCGCCAGATCGAGCGAGATCTCGCCCGCCTTACCGGCACGGCGCTCGGCATTCTCCAGCAGCGGCCGCGCGGCGTTTTTTTCCAAGCCGCGCAGCGATCGGCCGTGCGCCAATGATGCAACCAACTCGGAAAACTCAGCCTCTTTCACCTCGGAGCGCTGAGCATTGGCCGAAAACCGCGCGGTATTTGCAAACCGTTTGCCAATGCCCGGATCAATATCTTGCAGGCGCTGCCAAGATGCTGGATCGGCGATGACGATCAGGCGAAGCGAGACCGGCAGCGTCTGCGATCGCACAACGAGCCCCGGCATCGCGGAAGGTGTGACGAAGCCTTGATCGAGTACAGCGCTGAGCGTGGCCCAAGCACCCGGTGCTGCGGCCAACCGCCAAGCTTCAACGATGAGAAATCCCCCGTTTGCGCCGAGCAAAGCGCCCGGCCGCAGCACTAGAGACCCTTGCCCATCACGGCCCAGCTCGCCCACCAAGCCCGCAGCGCCGACATCGAACGCATGCACGATAGCGGGGCTTGGGTTCTCGGCAACTGCCTCTCCGATGGCTGTCAAGCGTACCGCGAACGCGGACGCATTCGGCGATCTGGCCTGAGTGCGAACAGACGTTGCGGCGCGCTGAATGAGATCGTCTTCGATTTCGGCCAGCGCTTGCGTGGCCTGTGCTGAACCAAACGATCCGTCGCGGCCGCCCAAAACCGGCGCGATCGATCTGATTGCAACTTCGCGATTGAGCTGTTCAAGCTTTCCGCTGAAAATCGCCTCGCGCTCTGGCATTTGCGAAATCAGCGATTTCAATTCCTGCTCGAGGCTTGCGATCTTGGCCTCGACCTCGCGCTGAAGACCTTCTGGCAGCGCCCGGAAAACTTCCGTTTTGACCACCCGCCCGTCGTGCATGGGCGCCAACACAAATCCGTCCGGCGTTTTGACCAACGCGATATTTTGGCTTTCGGCGCGGCGCTTCAGATCATCTAGAATGCTGTCGTGCGCTTGCTTTAGCTCTTCTTCGAGAAGCTGGCGCCCGATCGCGTAGTCGTCACTCTGCAGCAAGCGGTCGAAGGTCACAGCGGCGCGCGCGATGGCGGCTTCGACGTCTCGGGCAAAGCGCGGGCCGACACCCGCCGGCAGCACGAACGCTTTAATGGCGGTGTCGCCGTTACTGGTGAAATATACCCAGTCCTGGACGGCAGATCGCTCTGCCATATGCTGTGCCAAAACCTTCGCGACGGCGCTGCGGCGGCCCGTTCCAGGAGGGCCCAGCACCAACACATGGCCCGCGGCGGCTAACGGTTCGCTCAAAGTTGCGTGCAAAACATCAAGCGCGCGTTTCTGGCCGGGAAACGGCATCGCGGTTTCGGCAGGGCCCGGTGCGACGGTGAGAGCGGTTTCATCCAGGATGACAGCGTCTTCAATCTGCGAGGCGTTGCGCGCCGCCGTCTGAGCCAATCTATCGGTCAGCCGCGACGGCGTCAGCGTGACGACGTTTGATGTCGGGGCATCTTCCAGAATTTGTTCAAGAACCTGCGCGTCCGTCGTGGCACTGGACGAGCTTGAAGCCTGCGCATAGGAGGGCGCCGAAGCCTCTGCATCGTTGGCGGGCGAGCTAGGTTTTTCAACCGCAGCAATATCGTCGGCAGGCCGGTTAGGCTCAGCCTGATCCTTTTTGGCGCGCCAAAAGAACATGTATGTGCGAGCCCCGTCGCAATTGCCACTGTCAGACATGGAAGCAACAACGCCGTCCCCGCGAACGACTTGAAGTTCAACATCTCACGGGCATAATGGCGGCAACATGACCAACGCTCTGATTGCCACGAACAAAGATTGCTCAAACAGCGACAGCCAGCACGCGTTAGTCGGCGCGGCTGGCATTTTACGCGGTGTGCAGAGGTTGCTGGCAGCCTATGGGCTAGAGAGCATCGCCGAAATGGCGCTGGCCAACGGACGGCGCGCCGACGCATTCGCGTTGGCGGCCTCGGGTGAAATCTGGATCGTTGAAATCAAGTCGAGCATACCCGATTTCAGGTCCGACCAGAAATGGCCCGACTATCGCGACTACTGCGACCGGCTGTTCTTTGCAGTCGACCCGGACTTCCCCGTTGAAATTTTGCCAGCCGATACGGGATTGATTCTGGCCGACAGGTTCGGCGGCGAAATCATCCGGCCAGCGCCCGAACTCAAGATATCGGCGGCGCGGCGCAAAGCCGTGACGCTCGCCTTCGCGCGCGCGGCCGCGATGCGCTACAGAGCAGCGCTCGATCCCGGCTTCGTGATGCCGCCTAACGTGCCTGTGTGAGATAGGCTTGCTGAGATAGGCTTGTCACTTCGGCGCGCGCTTAGCGAGAATGCGCTGCAGCGTGCGGCGATGCATGTTGAGCCGACGCGCGGTTTCAGAGACGTTGCGATTGCAGAGCTCGTAGACCCGCTGGATGTGTTCCCAGCGCACCCGATCAGCCGACATTGGATTTTCTGGCGGCGGCGCTTTTTCATCTGTCGCAGCGAGCAGCGCATCGGTCACGTCGTCGGCGTCGGCGGGTTTGGCCAAATAATCGACGGCGCCGAGTTTGACCGCGCTGACGGCGGTCGCGATGTTGCCGTAGCCGGTCAATACGATCGCGCGCGCGTCTGGCCTGGCGCGCGAAAGCTCGGCGATCACATCAAGTCCGGTGCCGTCTTCAAGGCGCATGTCGACGACTGCGAACGCTGGCGCTTTTTGGCGGATGAGTTCCACGCCCTCGGCCACCGTGTGACCGCTGCGGACTTCAAACCCTCTGAGTTCCATCGCGCGCGCCAAGCGCTGCAGAAACGCCCGGTCGTCGTCGACGATGACGAGCGAGCGATCCGCTGGCAATTCGTCTTGGCGAAATGAAAGATCTTCTGTCGTCACCTAAAAACTCCCGCACGGCCAATGCCGGCAAAATGTGTTCTTGAGCACTATAGTCTAGGTGCAGCGCCTGCGTGCAACCCTTTCATGACGATAAAATCGCCCAACAAGGTTATTTTGGCCGCCCGGCGCACGTCAGACGGCGGAATTAGGAGTATCTGACCGGGGCTGCGGGGGCTGCGGGCGGATAAAAGGGATCGGCAGGCGGGCTTCGAATGCCGTCCGGTTCCAGGTAATTTGGATCACGGCACCGGTCGCGGGCTCGGCCAAATTGGCAAATCCGACGATGGCGCCGGAACGCTCAATCAGCGTTTTTGCGATGAAAAATCCTAAACCCAAGCCCGAATGGCCGTCCTCGCCCTCGTCTTCCAGGCGCCGAGTGGTGACGTAGGGTTCCCCAATCGTATCCATGAGTTCGGGCGGAAAACCCGGCCCATCGTCCGAAATCGTGACGACGACGGCGTGCTCGCTCCAGCGCGCGTCGATCGTGATGGCGGCGGCAGCGAAGTCGATGGCATTTTCAATGATGTTGCCCAAGCCATAGATCACACCCGGGCGGCGCTCGCCGAGAGGTTCGGCTTGGGCTGTACCTTCGACGCCCAATTCGGGCCCCGCGGTCGTGACGATGCGTTTGCCACTCAAACGATGGGGGGTGGACGCTTCCTCGAGCATCTCGCGCACGCTCATATAGTTGTGCATCGGATCTTGTTCGTCCGGGCTCTTGGTCAGCTTTTGCAGAATCTCGCGGCAGCGCTGTGCCTGCGAGCGCAACAGCTCGAGATCTTCGTCGTATTTGTTTTCGGGACCAAGATCGCGCTGCAATTCTTTAGCGATCAAAACGATTGTCGATAGCGGCGTGCCGAGTTCATGGGCGGCGGCGGCCGCCAAACCATCAAGCGCGTGCAGCCGCTGTTCGCTGGCCAGAACCATATCGGTCGCGGCGAGTGCTGCTTGCATCTGGCGCGCTTCCTTGCTGATCCGCCACGTATAAAAAGCGGTAAATACGGTCGACGCCAATAAGGCCGTAAACACACCGAGCTTGAAATCGCGCGGCATATCGAAATGGCCGCCGTCAACCCAAGGCAGCGGCTCGTGCTGAGTGATGAGGATCGCGGCAACAGTCGATGTGAGTAGGCCCAACAGGATTGTCGACCGCAGCGGTAAGGTCGCGGCCGAGACGGTGACGGGTGCGACCATCAAGACGACGAACGGATTTTCAATGCCGCCGGTGAGGTATAAAAGTGCGCCCAATTGTACGCTGTCGTAGGCGAGCAGCAAACTCGCGAATGTCGTGCTCAAACGGTGGCGAGCGGGAAACCGGATCGACAGAAAGACATTGAGCCACGCCGACATCGCAACAAGAACGAGGCAACTTCCAACCGCCATTGGAAACCCGTAGAACCCGGTGATGATGCCGATCGCGATCAGCTGGCCGAGAACGGCAACCCAGCGCAGACGCACGCTCGTCTGCAATCGCAGCTGGCTGTCGCTGACGGCAAGGATCGCCGCATCCGGTGTGTGTTTTCGACGAAAGTTCACAGTCTCGTTTGCCTTATTGGAATTACGCTCGCAGCGCGGTTAAAACGGTATAGAAACCCGTGCCCCGGCTTCATTTTGGATCTGCCTCACGACACATTATCACGGCTTGCGTTGCGGCGCGCGCGCGCTCACAAAGCCGTGCATAGTGCTGCCTCTCCTCCCGCATCGCTTTAAAGGATATCGCATGAACGCCCGCAACCTCTTCTTAAGCCTTGCCGGACTAATAGCAGGCGGGCTGCTGGCATTTGTGCTGCACGGCTCGGGGACCATACCCTCGTCTGACGCGCCCGCGACGCAGGTTTCAGGCAAGGCATTGATCGGTGGCCCGTTCACGCTGACGGATGAAACCGGCAAGCGCGTCACCGAGAAAGATTTTCTCGGCCATCCGATGCTGATCTTTTTCGGCTACACCCATTGCCCAGACATATGTCCTTCGTCGTTGCAAGTCATTTCCGCCGCCATCGATAAGCTGGGCCCTAAGGGTAAGACCATCACGCCCGTCTTCATCAGTTTGGACAGCGAGCGCGATACGCCCGAAAAGCTGGCGCCGTATGTGAAAAGTTTCCATCCCCGCTTGAAAGGCCTGAGCGGCAATGCTGCTGAAACAGCCGCGGCCGCTGCGGCCTATCGCGTTTTCTTTCAGAAGATTTCGGACCCAAAAACGCCGGCCGACTTTACCTTCGATCACGCTGCGATCACGTATCTGATGGGCGCTGACGGTAACTTCATTACACATATCGCGCACACGACAGATGTGGATGAAGTTGTCGCGATCATCGACAAGGCGTTATGATGCAGTGGAATGCGACCAACGCGCCACAGTCCGCCACGCTGCGAACACAGCATCGATTTCTTTATAGAGCCGCGTCACGAACCTTGCTAGGTGATGCATCTGATTGCACGATCTGCATAAGCAGACGTCGCATCACAAACCAGCAAGCGTAGAGTTCTCCCCGGGGGTTCGAAAAGATATGCGGAAGACCAGAGCGTCATTGTCTTCGAAAAAGCCAACCGCCAGGCTTGAAGACATCCGCGCCCGCGTCGAGGTCCGCCGCCATCCAAGCGCCCGCCGCCTCACACTGCGTGTCAGCCGTACGCGCCGCTCCGTGATCGTGACCATACCGCTGCAATGCGACCTCGACGAAGCTGGATCGTTTCTCAGCCGCCATATCGATTGGGTGCGCGAGCGTCTCGATAGTTTGCCAGACCCGGTGCCGTTTCAAGATGGCGTCGCTATGCCGTTGCGCGGCGAACCGCACCGCGTGGTGTTCACCGGCGCGAAGTCGACGCGCATTGTGGAAGTGGTGGCGATCAAGGGCCAACGGCCAGAGGTTCGCGTGCCGGGCACCATCGCTCAAGCGCCGAACCGTTTGCGGTTATGGTTGTTCGAGGAAGCCAAACGCGACCTCGAGCGTCACGTCGCCGTCCACTGCAAACGCCTAGGCGTGACGTGCAAACGCATAGCCATACGCGACCAGACGAGCCGTTGGGGATCGTGCTCTACGACGGCGCTTCTGTCGTTCTCGTGGCGCCTTGTGCTTGCACCACCCTCCATCCTCGACTACGTCGCCGGTCATGAAGTGGCCCATTTGGCCGAGATGAACCACGGTCCGCGGTTTTGGGCACTCGTGAAAAAGACCGTGCCTGACTTGGATACCGCTAAGCGTTGGCTACAGATTTACGGCCTTGATCTGCATCGTTACGGTCCGGCTTCCAACCCCGCCGGTTGAATATTTTTGAGCGTTTTACCACCAGCCGCCGAGCGACATCATTCCCGCCGGCCGCTTGACAGCAGGACTTGTGTTCTGCGCAATCGCGCCCTGATCCGTCGGCTGTTCTATTTCAGCCAAAGCGTTGGCGATGAAGTCTTCAGAAATTCCATCTGTCGGATAGACCGCCGTTGGCGGCGAAACTTTGATCCGTCCCTTGATGATGCCTAACGGACCCGGCAGCATTGCAATTGGTTTGCGCGCTGGCAGGGTCGCAGGCGGCGACGTCTGCCACGGTAGGAACTCTGATTGGATCGTACCTTGGTCGGTGTCTGCCGGCCATACGGGCGCCGAGGCGATGGGCACGCCGGTCGAGGGCGATCGCTGCCGGATCGTGCCGGGGAGCGCGAGCGGCGCCTTGCCCTCGTGTGCGGCTAACATCAGCTCGTGCCAGATTTCCGCCGGCAGCCCGCCGCCGAACGACCGGTTCATCGGTTTGCCGTTGTCGTTGCCGATCCAAATGCCGGCGGTCAGATGGCCCGTGTAACCAACGAACCAGGCATCACGGAATTCTTGGCTAGTGCCGGTTTTGCCAGCCGCTGGATGGTTGGGGATGGCGGCCCGCCGCCCGGTGCCCGACACAAGCGCGGCGTTGAGCATGTCGTTCATTTCACCGACATGCACCGGGTCGACGATCTGATTGACGGCGGTTGCCTCGCGCGCAAACAGCACCCGGCCCGAACTCATGCGCACCCGACGGATGGCGTGCGGTTCGACGCTCATGCCCCCGTTTGCGAACACATCGTAAGCGCCGGTCATTTCGATCAGCGAGACTTCAGACGTGCCAAGCGCCAGCGATGGCCCCTCGCGTAATTCTGATTTGATACCCAGCCGACGCGCGATCGCGATCGAGCGGCCGCGACCCGCGTGTTGGTTGAGCCGCACCGCCACCGTGTTGACCGATTGCGCCAACGCGTTGCGCAGCGAGATCTCTCCGACGAACTGGCCACTGTCGTTGCGCGGCGCCCAGCCATCGATCGTCACCGGCAAATCGTAGGTGACGGTATCGGGCGTCATACCGGCTTCAAGCGCTGCCAAATAAACGAACGGTTTGAAAGCCGAGCCCGGCTGTCGGCGGGCTTTAACGGCGCGGTTATATTGGCTCTCGGCGTAATTGCGCCCGCCGATCAGGGCTCTGATGCCACCATCATGGTCAAGCAGTACGACGGCCGCTTGGCTGACACCCAGAGCCGCGCCTTGGTGAGCCAAGCCTTTGGCGACGATGTCGTTAGCGCGTCGCTGCAGGTCGGCGTCGAGCGTTGTCTCAACAACGACCTCAGCGTGGCCGCCGCCAACCAACGGCGGCAAGTGTTCGAGCACAAAATCGACAGCATATTCGACGCCGCTGGCGTCTTTCTGCGATTTCGGTTCGCTGAATATGATCCGCTCGGACAACGCGCGCTGCTGATCGGCGCGGCTGATGGCGCCGGAATCTACCATTTTTGCCAGCACCACCTGAGAGCGGGCGCGCGCCGCTCCCGGACTGGAAGCCGGCGAATATTTCGAGGGCGCTTTCAACAGTCCCGCGATCAGCGCCGATTGGCCGAGCGTCAGCTCTCGCGCCGAACGGTCGAAATAGCGTTTGGCTGCCGCCTCGATGCCGTAGGCACCGCCGCCAAAATAAACCCGGTTGAGATAAAGCTCAAGGATGTCGTTCTTTGACAGCCGCAACTCGAGCCACAGCGCCAGCGCCAGCTCTTCGATTTTTCGCGAGAAGGTGCGGTCGGCCGATAGGAACAGGTTTTTTGCAAGCTGTTGGGTGAGCGTCGACCCGCCTTGAGCGATGCGACCCGCGCGAAGGTTTGCAAAAAATGCCCGCACCAGGCCGGCCGGATCGAGCCCGTAGTGTTCAAAGAAGCGGCGGTCTTCGGTGGCAACGACTGCCGCCGTGACGTGGCGCGGCAACAGATCGAGCGGCATGTAATCGGCGGCGGCACCGCGCTCTGCCAGCACCGAACCGTCACGCGCCAAAATGCGCACGACAGGAGCGCGTTCTTTGACCCTCATAGAAAGCGGGTGGGGAAAGGAAATGGTGTAGTAGACCATCAGCACGGCCAAGCCGGCAACGATCGCCCCGCCGCCCAACAGCGGCAGCCCGACGATCAAGCGATATTTGAATGGCAGCATGCCAAACAGGCGGCGGAGCAAACCCCGGCGGCGTACGTGGGCTGGAGTATTTGCCGGTTGGCCTAAATGCGTTTCAGCACCAGGCACATGGGCAAAGGGCGAGCCGTGGGCGAAGTGCGAAAGAATATGGAATGGCCCAGGCAATGGCGGCGGCACGGCATGCTGGCCGGCGCCGTGAGCGCGCGCGCTATCATTCTTGCGAGCGAACAAGCCCATCACTGCGCCAATATTTTGCGAACGCCACGCCAAGTTACAAAACTCTTTCGGGCGCTTTCCCCCCGCGGGCGCGCTCGATAGTCCGCAAAATTAGCGGACGGAACTTAAGGTCCAGTTAACCCGATCAGCATGCCACCCATGAGCGTCGTTTCGTGTGTATGCCGCCCTAACGGTCATTCCGTGCACACAGGATGACGGGTGGGGGGACACACACGGAGGATGCCACCCAGTCTCGACAAACAGTTTTGCCGCGAAAATCGCGCGACAAAGATGATATCTGTTTCGAACCCGACCCCCGCACGCAGCAGCAACGAGTGACGAATGTCCGCACCCGCCGATCTTGAAGTCTACAAAGATGCACTGTTGGTCTTAGGCACGGCGGGCGTCGCCGTACCTTATCTGCTGCGCTATCGCATCAGCCCGGTCTTAGGATTTCTCGCGGTCGGGGCGTTGCTCAGCCCCAAGGGCCTCGGCTCATTTTCCAACGCCTGGCCAGCGATCGAATGGGTCACCGTTACGAGCCCCGAACGGGTCGGCAAGATCGCTGAACTCGGCGTCGTCTTCCTGTTGTTCCTAATCGGGCTGGAACTTTCGTTCGAGCGCGTTTTGACCATGCGCCGCCTCGTTTTTGGCCTTGGCGCGGCACAGGTCGTCGTCTCAACAAGCCTCATCGCGCTGATCGCTCTGGCGTTCGGCATCGCGCCCGTCAGCGCCCTCGTCATCGGCGCGGCTCTGTCGTTGTCATCGACGGCTATCGTGATCGAAGTGCTGGCAAAACAAAAACGCTTGTCATCGGCTTCAGGACGTACAAGCTTTTCGATCCTGCTGTTCCAGGACTTGGCCGTCGTGCCGATCCTTTTCCTGCTAGGCGTGCTCGATCCGAGCGCCAGCGGTTCGATTGCCGCGGGCATCGCCAAAGCTTTAGGCCAAGCCGTCGTCGCGCTCGGCGCCATCGTCATCATCGGGCGGTTCGTATTGAAGCCGCTCTACCGGCTAACCGCGCAAACGCAATCGCAAGACATGTTCATCGCAACCACGCTGTTCGTAGCGGTCGGAACGAGCTTTGCAACGGCCGCGGCGGGCCTATCGATGGCCTTGGGCGCGTTTGTCGCCGGGCTATTGCTCGCCGAGACGGAATATCGCCGCGCGATCGAGGCCGCGATCGAGCCGATCAAATCGCTGCTGCTGGGCGTGTTCTTTTTTTCCGTTGGCCTCAGTCTCGATACCAGCGTGCTGATCTCGCAGCCGATCAGCATTTTTGTGACAACAGCTGGCTGCTTGATCTTGCAAGCTGTCATCATTTATTGCCTGTGCCGCTTGTTCTCGATCGCGCGGCCAGCCGCCATCGAGACGGCGGCGTTATTGGCTCCCGGCGGCGAGTTCGCCTTCATCATTTTGACGCTGGCTCTCAGTTACAAACTGATTTCCGCCGATCTGGCCAGCGTGCTGCTGACGTCGGTGTCACTGACGATGGCGCTGATTCCGGCGTGCGCCGCTCTTGGACGCTGGCTCGCCAAGCGCGCACGGCCCGCCGTCGCGTCCGATCCGGCGTTGGCCGTTTTGCCGCCTGCCGGCCAGGCCGTGAAAGCACTCGTCGTCGGCTATGGCCGCGTCGGACAGTTGATCGCGGAAATGTTGGAAAAGCATAATGTGCCCTATTTCGCCGTCGATCACGCGCCGCACCTCGTCAGCTCCGCGCGCAACCAAGGCAAGCCGGTGTTCTACGGCGATGTGCGCCAAATCGAATTTTTGAAGCGCTGCGGGCTCGACACGGCCACGGCCGCGATCATCACCATCCACACGCAAGGCGGTATCGATGAGATCGTGTCGGCGCTGCGCGATGCCTACCCCGCGTTGACTATCGTCGCGCGCGCGAAGGACGCTGACCACGCCCGGCACTTGTACGATCTAGGCGTCACCGATGCCGTGCCCGAGACCATCGAAGCGAGCTTACAGTTATCAGAAGCGGCTTTAATCGGGCTTGGCGTGGCCGCCGGGCCTGTCATCGCCTCGATCCACGAAAAGCGCGACGTGTTTCGCGCCGCTCTGCAAGGTGCTGCCAAAAAAGCCGGTCGCGAGAGCCGCGCGTTTCCGAAACGGAAGGGGAGCTGAGCGGTGGGAACATCAGCGGCTTGTCGAACTGCCTCCCCGATCCCCATTTAGGCCTTGAATTGGGGGGGGCGAGACAACGCTGCAACTATCTGGATTTAGACAACTAGGCCGCATCTGATCCAAAATGCCGTGAATTCAATTACCAAAACCGTCATCCTGTGCGCGGCGCAGCGTCGTCGACGGTGCGCTGCAGATACAGGATCTTAGCCACGCGTTTCGATGGGCGGGCAGGATTCCGGATCAGCGCCGCACCATGAAGGATGCTGCGTCGCATCCGGAATGACGGGTGGTGATGCGGTGCCGTCACCCCGCAGCACAATCACACATCCAAGTTCGAGACGTTGAGCGCGTTGTCTTGGATGAATTCGCGGCGGGCACGCGACAGGGCATTCGCGCTTATAAAAATTAACCGCCGCCGGAACGCTGCCGGGCTCTCGACGATAAGCGTCGCTTTCAGGGATTGAAGGCCGCCAGCAAAGAATGGCGCCTCTAAAAATCGCTCTGCCCGCTCAGACCAGTCCGGTACCGGCATTAGGTCCATTTGCGCCAAATACTCAGCAAGTGCTGCCAAATAAGCGTCCTGAACGCGATTGACATTGCATGGCTCGGCGAAGACTGCATCGCGCTTGGTGGCCTCATCCATCGTCTGCCAGCCGTCTAAGAATTCGCGCACCGCAAAGTCGAAGAGTTGACTGCCATCGGCCACCCGGCGGGCGATCTCCGCGATGCTATGGGGCAGGGCATGACCGGTCATCATCATTGCTCCTTGACGCCGCCGCTTCCAAATATCTCCTGCAACCCAAACTGCGTTTTTGGAGAAATCCGCCCAGCTGGATAATACTGCGAAACCACAGCGTTGGCTTCATCGAAAGTGCTTATGCCTAACGCGCCGCCCAAGAGACGAATGTCGCTGATATCCTGGCTGGTTTCTGTGCCGCCAACCCTCATTGCCAAGCACTTCATAGCGAAAAGATAAGACGGCGAAGCCAAAAAGACCCGCAGCCCCGCGCTTCTGTTGGGAGGATAAGATCGAAAGAGCGATTTGGCATCTGGCTGAACGTCGCGAGCGCTGAGAAAACCTTTTACGCCATCGTTGATCCAATGACCGGTCCAACCGAACTCCTCGGCAACTCGAGCGGCCGCGCGGCGCACGAACTCCCGGTCCTTATCGAACACCGCATCGACGTCGCGTGTTGCGGCGCGCTGGTCGAACGTGAGCAGCAGTGCGGAGCCGCCGTAAATGGAGATTTCAATGAGCTTCCCTTCCGCAGCAGCAAGAGCACCGAGCCGCCCGAATGCCAATTCGAGTGTCGCACGATCAAACGGCGTGGCCCCGGGTTTCATTCAAATCACACATCCAAGTTCGAGACGTTGAGCGCGTTGGTCTGGATGAATTCGCGGCGCGGCTCGACGACGTCGCCCATCAGCTTGGAGAAAATCTCATCCGCCTCGGCGAGGTCGCCTACTTTAACCTGCAGCAGCGTGCGCACGTTGGGGTCGAGCGTTGTTTCCCACAGCTGCTCCGGATTCATCTCGCCCAAACCTTTGTAGCGTTGCATATCGACGCCCTTGCGGCCGGTCTCGTAGACCGCATTCAACAGCGAGCGCGGCCCGGTGATGATCTCGGTCTTGTCCTTGCGGCGCAGCTTGGCCGACTTGGAATAGATCTCGTCCAGATGACCGTGACGCTCGTTCAAGCGCCGCGCATCGAGCGATCCAAGCAGCGCACGGTCGAGCATGTGCACTTCGGTGACGCCGCGCACTTCGCGTTTAAAGACGTAGCCGTCGTTGCCGTAGTGGCCATGCCAGCCGGTCTCCATCTCTTCGGCAATGCCGTCGAGACGCTGAGCGATGCGGTTGGCAATGGCTGCGGCTTTTTCAGAGTTGGGCTCGGTCAACACGGAGACGTCGAACACGCCGCCGATCGTGCCTTGCTCGACCACCGAGCGGTTATAGCGCGAATGCAGTCCGTTGATGCCGCTGGTGATCTGGCGCGCTTGTTCGACGATTTCGCGCAGATCGCGGCCGCCGCGCTCAGTGCCATCGCCGGTTACAAGAACAGCGTCGTTCAACCCCTGATCGATCAGGTATTCCTCTAGCGCGCGCTGATCTTTTAGATAGCTGTGCGACTTGGCGCGCGCCACGCGATAGAGCGGCGGTTGCGCGATGTAGACGTGGCCCTTTTCGACCAGCTCGTGCATCTGGCGATAGAAGAACGTCAACAGCAGCGTGCGGATGTGTGCGCCGTCAACGTCGGCGTCGGTCATGATGATGATCTTGTGATAGCGCAACTTCTCGAGCTTGAAGTCGTCGCGCCCGATGCCGGTGCCAAGCGCTGCGATGATGTTGGTCACCTGCTCGGACGATAGCATCTTGTCGGTGCGCGCGCGCTCGACGTTCAAAATCTTGCCGCGCAACGGCAGCACCGCCTGGAACTCGCGCTTACGACCCTGCTTTGCCGAACCGCCGGCCGAGTCGCCTTCGACGATGAAGAGTTCTGTTTTCGAAGCGTCGCGATCCTGGCACTCAGCCAAGCCGCCTGGCAACCGCAAGCCGTCGAGCGCGCCTTTGCGGCGGGTGAGATCGCGCGCTTTGCGGGCAGCTTCGCGGGCGAGCGCTGCTTCGACAATTTTGCCGACAATCGACTTGGCTTCGCGCGGATGTTCTTCGAACCAGGCGCTCAGCTGATCGCCGACCGTGCTCTCGACGATCGGGCGAACTTCCGAAGAGACGAGCTTGTCTTTGGTCTGGGATGAGAACTTCGGGTCTGGAACTTTGACAGACAGCACGCAGGTCAAGCCTTCGCGCGCATCATCGCCGGACAGCGTGACTTTTTCCTTTTTCGCCAAGCCGCTTTCTTCAGCGTACTTGTTGACGATGCGGGTCAAGGCGCCGCGGAAGCCCGCCAAATGCGTGCCGCCGTCGCGTTGGGGAATGTTGTTGGTGAAGCACAACACAGTCTCGTGATAGCTGTCGTTCCACCACAGAGCGACTTCAACGCCGATGCCGTCTTTATCCGAGCGGATCATAATCGGCTCAGGCAGAACTGCCGTTTTCGAGCGATCAAGGTAGCGCACGAACGCCGACGTGCCGCCATCGTACATGAACTCTTCACGCCTAACGTCGGCGTGGCGCAGATCGGTCAGTAAAATCTTGGCGCCCGAATTCAAGAACGCCAACTCGCGCAAGCGATGCTCGAGCGTGGTGTAATCGAATTCCATGACGTTGTGGAACGTCTCGGTGCTCGGCAGAAACGACACCTCGGTGCCGCGCTCGCCGTTGCCGTCGCCGGCAACTTTCAACGGCGCAACGGCGTTGCCATGGTTGAACTCGATGAAATGCTCTTTGCCGTTGCGCCAGACGCGGCAGCGGAGCCACGACGATAGCGCGTTGACGACCGAGACACCGACGCCGTGCAGGCCGCCGGACACTTTGTAGGAATTTTGGTCGAACTTTCCGCCGGCGTGCAACTCGGTGAAAACGATTTCGGCAGCCGAGCGCTTGGGATCGTGGTCGTCGTCCTGCTTGATGCCGACAGGAATGCCGCGGCCATCGTCGCGCACCGTGCACGAGCCGTCAGGGTTCAACGTGACCTGGCAAGATTTCGCGTGACCCGCCAAAACTTCATCGATCGCGTTGTCGACGACTTCGTAGATCATGTGGTGCAGACCCGAGCCGTCGTCGGTGTCGCCGATGTACATGCCGGGGCGTTTGCGAACGGCGTCGAGACCCTTCAGCATCTTGATGCTGTCTTCGCCGTAATCCTCAACGGAGGGGACTTTTTTGGCGGATTGGGGGCTCATTTTTGACCTGTTCTGTAGCCTGCTAATTCAACTTGAATTTATAGCACAGAAGCGATCCGGCCTCGGCAAGAAATCGGCATTAAATTCAGCGTTTTCGATTCAAAAAACGACAATGATTACAAGGCTTTCGATGCGGCAGATCGCCACCACCGCCAAATGCGCTTAAAGCGCGTCGACCCGGCCGTCATCGACGCTCCAGAATTGTGCTTTGCCAGCCAACGCATCGAAGGCCGTGCGATCCGTTCCGGTCATCCACGCTTGCGCTTTGAGCCGCAGAATTTCGTCGAATAATGCCGCCCGCCGGTGCGCGTCGAGGTGGGCCGTAATTTCATCGAGCAATAAAATCGGCGCCGCCCCCTCTTGCCGTTGCGTCAGAAGCTCGGCGTGCGCGAGCACGAGGCCGAGGAGCAGCGCTTTTTGCTCGCCCGTCGAACACAGCCGCGCCGCGATGTGTTTGGGCCCGTGCTCAACGGCGAGGTCCGAGCGATGCGGACCATCGAGCGTGCGCCCGGCGCCACGATCGCGCTCGCGCCCGGCGCGCAAAACTTGGGCGTAGCGGTCTTCGGCCTCCAACGCTGGCTGGCTCGCAAGGTCTGATTCGAGTTTGCCTTCCAAACTAAATGAGCACCAGGGAAACGCCGACGCAGCATCGCGCTCGCGGCGCTGTTGAATGAGAGCTGCCATCGCCGCGACGGCTTCGAGGCGCGCGGCCGCGACCGCGACGCCGTTTTCCGCCATCACCAGTTCGATCCCGGTCAATTGCGCATGGTCGCGGCTGCCATCGGCGAGCAACCGGTTGCGCATTGTCATGGCGCGCTCGAACCGGCCCGCGATCGTGCGGTAGGCTGGATCGAAGCACAGGATCAGGCGATCGAGAAAACGGCGGCGCTCGGACGCGGGGCCCGTGAACAGCCCGTCCATCGCCGGCGTCACCCAGACGATTTCGAGATATTCGGCCAGGATGCCGGAGCCGGTTTGCGCCACGCCGTCGATCCGCACGATGCGGCCAGTCGTTGAACGCCCGCCATCTGTTCCCGCTTGCGGGTTGGAGGGGGGGGAGGGGAGTTGTTCGGCGTCATCGCTATTGAGAGTTGCGCCCGCAAAGCTTTGCGCACCGGCAGTGCCGGAGCGCGGGCCAGCACTTGGATGAAGTCCCGTGCCGATATCCGCGACGCCGTTGAGGCCATGTACGCGAGCTGCCACCGCAAACCCGCCATCGCGTTGGCCACGCGGAATATCGCTGAAGGCGGCGCGTCGCATTCCCTGGCCGGGCGAGAGCAGCGACAAGGCTTCAAGCAGGTTAGTCTTGCCAGAGCCATTCGAGCCAGTGATCACCTGCGGACGCGCGGTCGCTTCGAGCGTTATGCCCGCATAATTGCGGAAGTTGGTAAGCGACAAGCGCTCGACCCAGAGGCTGTGCAAGTTGTGGGCGTGTACATTCGTGGCCATGGCTTAAGCGCTTAGCATCATGGGCGGTCGAGTGAAACCGGCGAGCATAAGCGCAGGCGTTCCCATCATTTGAGAATACCCCTCCCCAGCGGGGAGGTACCCGTTTGAGAATCTCGCCCGTGATGCTAACCGCTAGCCCGTATGACCACCTCTGATCACGGCTCCGGGGCGGTCGCATGGTTTCCCTCTCCCCGTCTTCACGGGGAGAGGGGTAGGGTGAGGGGCGGCCAAAATTCGAACGTTACCAATAGGCACGCGCATGCGCCGGTCTCAACCTTGGAAGACAAATCGTTCACGCGTGCTGCGGTCAAATGCGACCTCAGCCGAAGACGTGCTCTGGTTTCATTTGCGAAATAGGAATCTGAACGGCTTTAAGTTCGTGCGACAAGCTCCAATCGGAATTTTCTTCGCGGACTTTCTTTGCAATCAGGCGCGCCTGATCGTTGAAGCCGATGGCGGGACGCACGGGGAGTTGCATGAAATTCTGTTCGACGCCGACCGATCTCGTCAGCTTGAAATGCTCGGTTACAAAATTCTTCGCGTCACCAATGTGGACCTCCCCGTATTTAGTGGAGAGCCATCTTCTCCGTCGGGCTGTTTGTCTTGAAGTCTGTTTCGAATGCTGCGGGGCTTTTGTAGCCAAGGCTCGAATGCCGCCGCTGCGGGTTATAGAAGCCTTCGATGTAAAGG
>JANLPU010000007.1:0-3789 GCA_031367425.1 Hyphomicrobium sp. | reverse complement strand
GCACGAGCTGGCTGACTTCATCAGGCCCCAATGTGACCTCGCAAACAGGCGTCGCTTCGATCACGGGCTTTGGCGAGACCAGCCCTTGAGCCGACACCACCATTTGCTGCGGAGACCTCGGATTTGGCGCAACTTGACCCGCCGCCGCCACGAGGCTGGCCCAGAAAAAACCTGTCGAAATGAGGATGCGGCGCGCTGTTGACATGGCGCGATTGATAATAGATTTGCAATGCAAGTCAATCAGCAATCGGTAAATCCAGCCCATGCCGCATCCCTTCTAACGCCATCGTCATATGGCCGCGCCCGATGGACGAATAGTAGGATAAGCTGATTGAGGGCGAGGCCGAGAAGAAAAGAGAACCCCGCCGCCAGAAGAACGTGTCGCGTGTGCCGTCTGTCCGCCCGCCCCCACCATTGGCTGACCACCGCCACGACCAGGAGCGGAACGCCAACCGACGAGAGCCAGATCATCAGAAGATCAATTGTGGCACGCTGCCCAGCCCAACCGTTGACTGCGTGTGTCACTGCCACGTCAAGGTCATACATCGGCAACTCCAGATTCAGCCGTTAGAATCGAGGCCATCGCCCGGGTCCGAAACCTAACTGCTAATGCGATCGGGGGCGCAGTTCGAACCAACCTTCAAAGGCTTTTGAGTTAAGGCCTGAACACTATATCTTCATCAATGGCGTCAATGAAGTGTACGGGATTGCATTCGAACACCTATTCGACCATCCTCTTCTGTGGGGGTAGGGATGTTTGAAGAAATAAAACCCGGTGCTCGACTGCGAGGTCTGGACCCCTCCGGCGTCGCGGAAATCGTTCACGTCGCACGCTTTGGACCGGATGCGCTGAACCTCATGTTTCGCGTCAATGGGCGCGTGGGCGAACGCTTGGTCTACAGGGGTGAGGAAAGCGCCTTTGAATTCGTCGAAGCCGGTCGCACATACGGTTTTGACGCAGACGGCGGACTGCTTCGTTTGGCCTCTGAAGCTTACCGAATTCGTCTCGCCTATCTCTTTGATCCTTATCTTGCAGTAAGCGCTTCACAGATCGAGGCCCTGCCTCACCAAATCACTGCTGTTTACGGCGAGATGCTGCCGCGTCAACCGCTCAGATTTCTGCTCGCTGACGACCCTGGAGCGGGCAAAACCGTGATGGCCGGCTTGCTGATCAAGGAACTCCAAATCCGCGGTGATCTGGAAAGATGCCTCATCGTCGCGCCAGGTGGCCTCGTTGAGCAATGGCAGGAGGAAATGGCCGATAAATTCGGTCTCAAGTTCGACATTCTGTCCCGCGATCAGATTGAAGCCTCGCTCACCGGCAACCCGTTCATCGAACGGAACCGCTTGATCGTGAGGCTTGATATGGCGGCGCGATCGGACGAACTGAGGGCAAAATTTGAAGCAGCATCGGACTGGGATCTCATCATCTGCGATGAAGCCCACCGCATGGCCGCTTCGTATTTCAGTGGCGAGGTGAAGGAGACCCGCCGCCACAAGCTCGGCAAGTTGCTCGGCACGCGCACGCGGAATTTCCTTTTGATGTCGGCGACGCCGCACAACGGCAAGGAGGCCGATTTCCAGCTCTTCATGGGCTTGCTCGACGCTGATCGCTTTGAGGGCAGATTCCGTGAGGGCGTCCACAAAGCCGATGTCTCCGACATGATGCGCCGCCTGACCAAGGAAGAACTTTACCGCTTTGATGGAACGCCGCTGTTCCCTGAACGCTGCGCTTACACCGCCAGCTATTCGTTGTCGCCGAATGAAGCTGACCTCTATCAAGCCGTGACAACCTACGTTCGCGAGGAGATGAACAAGGCGGATCGTGGCGACGGCAAGCGCCAGTCAAGCGTCGGCTTTGCGTTGCAAATCTTGCAGCGCCGCCTTGCCTCTTCGCCCGCTGCCATCCATCGGTCGCTCGAACGCCGCCGCAAGCGGCTTGAAGAGCGGCTGCGTGAAGAGCGAATGATGCGCCAGTCTGGCTCAGCGCTGCTGGCGCGGGCTCCTGACCTCCCCGTCTATGATCCCGACGAGATGGACGAGGTCACAGGCGAGGAGGCGGAAGCTGCCGAGGAGCAAATCGTCGATCAGGCCACTGCCTCGCAGAACCTCGATGAACTCGAAGCCGAAATCATTATCTTGAGAGACCTGGAGGAGCGTGCCCTGCGGCTGAAGCTGTCGGGGCTGGACGCAAAATGGCGCGAACTGGCTTCGATTCTTGATGATCCGATCATCCTCGATCCAATAACTGGGCTTCGGCGCAAGATTCTGATTTTCACAGAACCGAAGGACACGCTGGAATATCTCGCTCATAAAATCACGTCCCGGTTGGGCGACCCGTCCGCCGTTGTGGTGATTCACGGCGGCATAGCGCGGGAAGCTCGCCGCGCCGCCATCGCTGCTTTCAACAGCTATCCCGTCGTGCGTGTGATGATTGCCAACGATGCGGCTGGGGAAGGTGTGAACCTTCAGCGCGGCGCGCATCTCATGGTCAATTACGATTTGCCTTGGAACCCAAACCGCATCGAGCAGCGCTTTGGCCGCATTCATCGCATCGGCCAGACCGAAGTCTGCCATTTATGGAATCTTTGCGCCGCCAACACGCGCGAGGGTGAAGTCTACAAGCGGCTGCTCGAAAAACTCGAGGAGGCCCGCATTGCGCTTGGCGGCAAGGTCTATGACGTTCTCGGCGAATTGTTCGAGGGCCAGGCCCTGCGCGACCTGCTGGTCGATGCAATCAGGTATGGAGACAGCCCGGAAAAGAAAGCCGAACTATTCCTGAAGGTCGATGGGGCCGTCGATGTCGAGACAATCGAGAAGCTCGTTGCCGAGCGCAAGCTGACCTCCGAGGGAATGGACCCGAACTCGGTCAATGCGATCCGCGAGCAGATGGAACGGGCGCAGGCCCGCAAGCTGCAACCGCATTTTATCAACGCATTTTTCCGGGAGGCTTTTGTCCTGCTTGGCGGGCGCATCTCGGAGCGTGAGAAGGGCCGTTTTGAAATTTTACGCGTGCCTGGCATTCTCAAGGAACGCGATCGCCTGATAGGGCGGAGCGATCCGGTTCTTGACCGCTATGCGCGCGTGACCTTCGAGAAGACCCAGATCAACGGCCAGCCCCAGGCCGAACTGCTGGCGCCGGGCCATCCGCTGCTTGACGCGGTTGTGGATGTCATCCTGCAAAGGTTCCAGCCGCTTCTGAGCCAGGGCGGTATTCTGGTCGATGAAGCTGATGATGGAATTGAGCCGCGTCTGCTCGTCTATCTTGAACATGCGATCCGCGACAGCCGCAGCGCAAAATCCGGCGAGCCCCATGTCATTTCGCAGCGCCTCCAGTTCATTCATTTGACCGAAGATGGAGGCGCGATTGACGGCGGCCCGGCGCCTTATCTTGATTGCCGCCCTCTCACGCCGGAAGAGACCGCCTTGATCGCCGGCGTGATCGAAGCGCCCTGGCTTTCGAGACGGGTCGAGGACCGCGCGATCGGCTACGCCATTGCAACGCTGGTCCCCGACCATCTGGGCGAGGTCAAGCGGCGGCGCATTCTTGAGATTGACAAGATCGAGCGGGAGGTCCGCGCCCGCCTGAACCGCGAGATCAATTACTGGGATTCCCGCGCCTCACGGTTGCGGGAGGAGGAGCGTGCCGGCAAGGAACAGCGGATCAACGCCCAGAATGCCGAGGCGACGGCGCAGCGCCTTGTCGAACGGCTGCACAAGCGGCAGGGGGAGCTTGACCGCGAGCGGCAGATCACGGCCATGCCCCCTGTGCTGAAAGGCGCTGCCCTG
>JANLPU010000033.1:0-6055 GCA_031367425.1 Hyphomicrobium sp. | reverse complement strand
TATTCCCGGTAGTGCCCCGGCTTCGGACAGCAAGTTCCCTGCAAGGCCTGGCCCCTCTTCCGAGGCTTCTGTCGTATCGGGCGAGACGCTCACCGGCGAATCGCCGTCGCGCACGTCTGAAGCGTCCTCTTCTGCCCCGATATCGGACACGGCCAGATCGTCTTCGGATTCAGCCTGGCGCTGAATCTGTAGACCGCTCGATCTGCCCCGGAGAAAAAACGGTTGCCGTGCCGACCCGGATCCTACAGACCGAGCGGCGGTATCGGCCTCACGTTCATAGGTATCTCCCTGCCGCCCCAAACTCAACGGACGTTGCACCCGCCTCCCGCCGTGCTGGACTACATGTGCCAACTCGTGCGCCAGCAAACGTTGTCCTGCTTCAGTACCAGGCGTGTATTGGCCCGTTTTAAACACCATATCGCTGCCCACCGTATACGCCAGCGCACTGACCGCGCGCGCCGAGTCTCCCGCCTTCGCGTCGGTATGCACCCGCACGCGGCTGAAGTCATAACCGAAGCGCGATTCCATTTGGGCGCGCGTGTCATCGGCGAGCGGTCGGCCCGGCGAGCTAAGCACCTGATCGACGATCGCGGGAACTTCGCCCTCCGTACGGTTGCTGTCCGCCTTGCGATTGAGCGACTCGGTCTTGTTCGCGCACGCCGGGCATTCGCCACTTGCACTCGCGCTGTTGCCGCACGCACACTTGCGTTGCAAAACAAGGTGCGACGTCGGCGTAAACGACGATGATCGAGCTTTCCCGAAGACAGTATTTGCTTGCTTCATCACTTTAGCCGCTCACGGTTACGAGGCGGGGTCTGAGCTGGTCTGACGCTACGACCTTGGGGGAGCTGAGGAAGGTGGTCATGGCTCCTGTCTCGTCGTCGCTTGCGAAATACCTCTGGACGCGCTGGGAAGCTGCGCGCGAAGCGCTGCGATCTGATCTTCGATCTTCTTGATCGCTTCGACGATATCCAGCCACTGGATCGAGTTTTCGACGCCCTTCTTGCGCTCACGGATTTTGGCCAGCGCCTCACCTTCGGTCGTTCCTATTTCCCGAAGGCGTTCATCCGGGTCGTCGTTCTCAGGATCGAAGGGCGGTTTCAAATTCGGTCGCATGATGCTCATCGCCTTCAAGATGACCGTGGCGTCCTCTTCGAAGAGCTTTGGCTTGCCTTTTGTCTGGAGCTTGTATTGCTCCTGGGTGATTTCGCCAGCATCGAGCCAGTTCTTCAGGAAGGCCGGATCGATCATGCCCATAAGATCCGCCCGACCCTTTGGATCGGATCGCCCCACGACGCGGCGGGTCTTAGGCGGCTTGCCGGAGGTCTCGGTCATATACGTGTCCGTGAGGACACCCAACACACGGCCAGGGCCGAAGAGATGGAGCATTTCGTGCGCGACGACGATAATCCGGTCTCCCTCGAGATGCCCAGGAGCCAGGTCGATCACACCGTTGGCTCCGCTGGAGCTGTCGTCTGGGCCAGGTTCCCGTACTTTGATCTGCCAGCTATTGGAATCAGGGTTCGCCGCCGTTGGCCGGTACGAGATCTTCGGCAGGATGCTGAACGCGATCCCCGCGTAGTACCCCTTGGCGATTGCCACTGAGGTTACCTCCTGGATCTTGGCGGTGGCCCGGGGGATATCGCCTGCGGCTTTGGCCCGCCCCTCGAGCTCCGCCAGCGAGAGGTAGGTAATCTGCATCGACGGCACGAGTTTGATTTGGTTCGCCCCTTCCTCGACGTGGACGACGTTCTTGAGCATCTTCACCTGAGAGGGCGGCATATCCAGCGTCACGGTGTCGTAGAGCGCATCTTTTTTTGCGCCTGTGACAGCTCCAGAGACCAACTTCTTTTCGGCGTCGTCGGCTTTGGTCGCGACGAACTCGTCCTGGAGCCGATCGGCCTGCCTCTTCAACCTTTCAAGCAGCACCGTAAGTTGTTTCAGCCGAGCGCTGACCTCGGACGAACTTATGGGCGTACCACCGGGTTTCAGATTGCCGGCGAGCACGGCCTTCGTCCCTCCCTCGAAACGCTGATCGAGGAATGCCTCGAAGCGGACGCGACCGGCCTTGCCGAAGCGCGCGTCGAGTGCCTTTGCGCCGACGCCTGCGGGGGCGAAAATTTGCCCTATATCGCTATTGACGCTGTTCTCGAGGAGGTCAAGGACACCATTCTCATCATCTCCCGAGAATGCCCCTGAAAGCATCTCGCGGATGAGCAGTACCTTATGTGGGGCATTGATAATGGCGAAAGCGGGGTCGCCCGATTTCCAACGCCGAACGATGGCGCGTGCCTTGTTATCGCTGTCAGTGAAATCTTCGATCTTGCCCGTGTCGTTGAGCTTTTTCAAATATGCTTTGAGTTCGGGTTCACTGAAATCTTCACCTGCAAACAAGCCCGCGATCTCGGCAAAAATGCTGCGGCGCTGTACTGCAACAATAGGGAACAGACCTCGGTTTTCATTGCTTTGACCAACACAAATATCATCCGAGCCTGATTGCTGCACCACATGCGTCAACTCATGGGCAAGCAAGAGCCTGCCCCCGTGCGACCCAGGCGCGAACTGGCCTGCACCAAACACAATGTCATGCCCCACGGTGTAGGCTTTGGCGTTTACCTCCCGCGCCGAGTGCTCAGCAGCGGTTCCAGAATGCACTCGCACCTGCGAAAAATCGTGGCTGAATCGCTGCTCCATATCCTGCTGCGGCGCTGGCTCTAGCGGCCTGCCCGGGCTGGCAAGGGCGCTGTCCACGCTGGCGGGCGCGGCATCCGTACCCGCGGTCGCTTGCCCCATGCGGCGCTGGATACGCGGTGGTGTGCTGCTGACTGCCGAAAGCGCCGGCCTTGTCAATACCTGGTCGGCGATCCGGTCTGCTTCCTGTTCCAGCGGGTCGTTACTCGCGCCAACCGTGAGCTTTCGCTGCAGAACAGGCATGTGCGCCAAGGTAAAACCAGCTCCCAGCGCACTCTGATTGTTGGCTTTGCGTTGTAGATTATTTTTTCCCTTCCCACATTCCGCGCACTCCCCACCCGCAAGCGTGTGATTGCCACACTCGCACCTGCGTTGCAGGATGCCCGATGTCAGAAACGGAGCAGCCATAATTTGACGTTGTGGTTGCGAGGTAGTCTTGTTCATTTCCGGATATTCTCGGATCTGCAATCTACTGGCCATGCCGTACCTGGTTGCTGCCTCCCAATAATTGGATAGTTGTCAGCCGACAAAAACGTTGTTTGATCCCATTCGTCTTGCATAAGAAGATTTTGAACATATCTGACTCCAGAATCTTGGTCCCGCATTTTTTAGCAATACCGTCATTTCATATCCATGTTCTCGGTGAAATTTCTCAGGAACGTGGACCGTCCACTATGGCAAACTACTTGCACTTTCCTCTTCAGGCAATATTTCTATCCCCCCCCTTACTGGCATATCCATAAAGCCGCCCATTCCAAAAATGGTAAGGTATCAAGCCGGATGTTTTAGTACCCGTGCCGCCCCAAAAATACGACGATCTCACCGATATCTGGCTCGTGGCCGAGCTCATCCCACTCACGAGCAATGCGTGACACTACTTCCTGGATCGGCATGTTCCACGGGGCGACTCCACTGCCGTCAGGCTTATAATAGCCGGCGACGACTTGACCCGAATCGAGAAGCTCGCGCACGCAATCCAGCGTCCTAGCCCGTATCGTGTCAGGATCGATAATACCAAAATCATTTCGCAATCTGGCAACAATTAGCCACAGCCCGACTTCGTCCTCTTTAGCCTCTGCGATCAATTCCGAGATCAGTACTGGATTTCTATTCATAACTTCTTACCCTATGGCTCGAAATGAATCTTCGTTACTTTTACACCCGAAATGTTGACATCGATCGAGGGAGAAAGGTCGGCAGATGAAGACACTGGACGCAATCCCACTCGGCCGCCGTTCGGCAGATCGACTAATCTACCGGGGTACCCTTTCGGGGTGACATCTTTCCCGCCGGCACTAAGTTGATCGAACATTTTTTGTGCCGCCGGAAGGCCGCCATTGACCCGGCGGATGCCAGCAGAAGCACCTGGGCGGCCTATTGGGGAACCTCCGGGCGTAAGGATATCCGCCGGACTTGGAGCCGCCGCGGCCGTCGTTTGCCTCGGTCCTGGTGCTTGTGCGCCTTGTGCGGGAGCGGCCTCGGGGGCGGGAGTTGTGCGAGCGGGCGCGCCTTCGGGGCTGGGAGCGGCAGTTCCTTCCGTAGGGGGCGGCATGCCGCCATTCCCCCTAGGCACGCGGCGGACGTTGGCGCGGGGAGGACCACCTCCGCCCCCGGGTGCCATCCCCGCCGGCATGGCTGGCAAGGTGATGACGATCATCACGGCGGCGAGCGAGAGCGTCATGAATTCGATATTGGACTTCTCCATCTCCTCGATGGCCGCCTGGCGCGCGGCCCAAAGCCGCGGCGTGGTTTGCGCGTTCATGCGCAATGGGAAGATGCGGCCCCCTTTGCCCACGTAGCCTTGGGCCAAAGCGTCGCGCACCTCCTGCGAGGTCATCTTCTTATCTTCTAGGTTGTAGATGTTGATGTCGATGACGGTGCCATCGGCAAAACGCACACGCAGCCATGGGGAGAGCGATGTACCCTGCTTGTTGTAATCGAGATCGTAGACAACGTCAGCGAAGCGGTCCACGTAGTCCCCGAAAGGGCGCTGCGCGATGCTCGCGCTCGTGGGCAGGCTTGTGCCCGTCGTGCGCGCGATGATCTGCACTTCTTTCTGATGCGCGAAAAACTCGGAGGGGTCAGTCTGACCTGCCTCCACGTTGTACTGGAACCGGAATCGGACACCCTCGGGTGCCGCCTTGCCAAGATCAAAAACGACGTTCTTGCCCTTGGTAGTGACGGTCGCCTCGTACTCGCCGTCGGAGAGATCGCATATGGTAAGCGGATACCGAAAGACACCCTGGTTAGTGAAGAAACTGATGTCGTTGGAGGAGCAGGAAAGGACCACAGTCTCGACGCTCGATGGCTTTGGTAACCCGCCTGCCTCGGTGTTGACCGCTTGGCGGGCGAGGACGGTCGGCCGGTTATGCCAAACGGACCGACTAGAGGACAGATCACATTTTTCATTGCTTTGGCCGACACGAATATCATCCAAGCCTGACTGCTGCACCACATGCGTCAACTCATGCGCAATCAACCGTCTGCCTTCTCGCGTCTCCGGCGAAAACCGACCCGCGCCAAACACAATGTTGTCTCCTACGGTGTAGGCATTGGCGTTCACATCCCGGGCCGATTGTTCAGCGGCCGCGCCGGAATGCACCCGCACCTGCGAAAAGTCGTGGCTGAAACGCTGCTCCATGTCCTGCTGAAGCGCCGCGTCCATCGGCCTGCCAGGGCTGGCAAGGACGCTGTCTACACTGGCGGGCGCGGTATCCGCACTCGCATTCACTTGTCCCGTGAAACGCTGGATGCGGGGCGGTGCGCGTTTGATTAGGGCATGCGCTGGGCCCGCCAAAACCTGATCGGCGACACGATCCGCTTCGTGCTCCAGCGCATCGCTGGTCGCGCCGATAGAAAGCTTTGCCTGCCAGAGAGGCGCGCAGGTCTTGCAAGGCGCATCGTCCGCGCCACCGCGTTTACACGCGCAATTGCGTTGCAGCAAGCCGCTCCGAGCGGGCGAGACATCCGCTGCGGATGAAGCCTTATTCGCGATTCGAGATGAACGATTCATGTCGCTCTCGTTGCGACTGCGTCGCGCAAGAAGCTCGCATGCACTGCCCGGCCAATCTCAGATCCCATCGTCGCCGAATCGACCGCCGACGTGACGCGGCCGACGCGCACACCGGGGACTGCGCCACCCTGACGAAGCAGTGACGGGAGATGGCCGCCGCGAAGCAAGCGCGTGAGCTCGGTTGCGAGAGCCGCTTCGAGCAACCCAGGTCGGCCTGCGGCCACGCCCTCCAGCACCAGCCGCTCGATATGCAGGTTGATGTTCATGCCACCACCCCTTCATCACGCAGCACACGAAAATCCGCTTCATTGATCGGCCGCCCGAGCTTGATGAACTCGCTTCTGAGAGCCG
>JANLPU010000066.1:0-8405 GCA_031367425.1 Hyphomicrobium sp. | reverse complement strand
ATCTTGATTGTCGCGCGGCATTATGTCGACACTCGCCATGACAAGTCACGTGCCTGACATGGTTCGCCTCGCCCGCTCCGGCAACTCGCTGATTGTTTTAGAAACACCAATATATCCGGCATCGGATCGGGTCATCGCTCGCTATATGTTGCCCGCAGGGTACGGGATGCTGCAAGATCCGCATACGATTGCCGCAAAACCTGAGCAGTTGGATGGCCGCATTTTCAATCCGCGAATCCCCGTGGTAGGTGTGCCGCCCCGTGAACCGACGCCGGTGCGCAATATTCTCGCCGATACAGCACCTTTCGCTCAAGCCGCACTCGCGCTGCTCGCTTTGTCATATGCCGGTTTAGCTTTCACCGGCCGCTACCATAATCCGAGCGGATTTCTCAATCCTTCTAGAACAGGCTTTTTCGTAGTTCTGTTTGCTGCACTCGCCGGCATATACGTCTCGGCCTACAATCCCGAAGCCGCTGTTCGTGACATTTATGGCCAAGCGCACCAGGCGGTCAGTGACATTGCCGCCGATCGCGCCAAACTTGCGTCCCTGATCACGGTGCGCAATGGGCTCGTCGAGCCATTTACGGAAGAGGCGTACCAATCCGCCCTGAGACTCATGCGTACGCATTACATTCCGGATACAGCCGATCTTCAATCCAAAACGACAGTGCGGATCTTAGCGACACTGGTACCGCTCGGTCTGTTTTTGTTGCTGTTTTCGCCCTTTGCGATGGCCGGTTGGTATCATCTGTTCATCCGGCCACCCATTGAAAAGACCCTCAAACCGGCCCTGCGATTGGGTGGACCAATTGATACGAAAACAGCGAACAAAGACCTCGCGCTTAATCCGGCCCAGCTTCGCAATCCTCCCCCTGCTTTTCAGTCGTTGAGCGATAGCCGAATCCTCAACGTCTACATTACCGAGACGGAACGGCAAGCAGCCGAACTCGCGGCGCGGGCCAAAGCTACGGAGGCTGCATTGAACCGCCAACAATCATTACTCGATAAGTTCAACGTCGCTAATCGCCTGATGCGTGCGATCCAGTGCCGTGAAGTGAACCGGCGTGAACTTGAAGAATTGCAACAAAAGCTTCGCGAGACCGAGGCGCGACTAGCCGCCCAAGAGAAAGTCAAATGACCGATCGAAAGAAACCATCACAAGAAATTTTACCGCCCGAACGCTCCACCGCTGTGACACGCACCGCGACGCCTATGCCAGGCAGTGCCTTAGATTCGTGGACGAGCGGGTTTGTTGAACGCATCCGGGCCGTTGCTATACGGCACGCCGCCGATCGGCACAAAGCTACGCTTGAGTACATGAACATCGACACGCAACTCCATGAAGCGCTCAAGCGCAATCTCATTGCCAGGGCCGATCTGCAAGATATCGATAACATCGTCAATGAACATCTTCGCGTCAGCGCATTAAACCGGACGATGGCTCGACTTCGTGATCAGGCGGCGCTTGAAGCACAGGTGCAGGCCATTGAGATGCAAGCGCGACAGGCCGAGCTTGCGGCAAAAGATATTCAACAAAAAATTTGGGATGCGGAACGAGAGTATGAGCGCAGGCAGCAGGCTGCTGCATCACTAGAAGTACAAGAGCAATTGACAAATAAAAAGGCTGAGACGGATAAAAGGCGCCATGTACTGCTGGGCGACCGCGACATCATAATTGCCCAGACGATCAACGACAGCATCATCAAAACACAGGCCCTGATCGCTCAAACGACAGAGGAAAAAACCCGATACGAATATCTCAAAACCTTTGCGGTGCTGCGCAAGATTTCGGAGCCGGCGCCGATCACATCGGGAACCGCCGACAGCAAGATCGACGAACTCATTGAACAGTACGAAAACCTGAAAGAGATTGCGCTTCAAGCCAAAGATCCGCTCGCCGTTGGCAATTGGGAAATCGCACTATCTACCGCTAGAAAAATCCGCGACAAAAAAGTCGATTAAAAAATCGGCCTCCATTATTAGGAGGCCGGCGGTTATTAGGAAAAGCGCGTGTTCACGCCTACAGTTTGAGGATACTGGCATCCATTTTGAACATCTCACTGTTGCTGCTGGGTCGTGAGGACCCCTTACACTTTTCCATCTCCACACTATACCTTACACGGAATATGTCAAGGTTCCTGCTATGGGCAACACATTTGACGACGACGTTGAACGTCTGAAGGCAGAACTCGATGCGAAAGTCGCGGCGAACCTTCCGGTGCTACCGAAACAGCTTCAGCAATTAACCCGTGCTGAACGCTTCGCGCGCGTGTCCCTCGGCCGTGACGGCTTGCTCGACGAAGATCTCACGCTCGACGAAAAGCCCCGCCTCAGCCACAGCCACACCATTGGAACGACCGGCGCCGGGAAAACGATCTACCTCGCCCATCTCATCAAACAGGACATCGCGCGCGGCCGAGGGGTCATGCTGCTTGATCCGCACGGAAACTCGCCAATGTCGCCCTTGGCATCCGAGTCGCTGTTTTCAACGATTGTTGAATTTTGCGACGGCATGGGGCTGATCGCGGCCGGACGTGTGCATATTATCGACCCAGCACGGAGCACACACGCTGTAGGTTTCAACCCCATTGCCGCTCGACCTGGCTTCGCTCCCGACGTGATTGCGAACATGATGATTCAGTGTGTCGATCGTGTCTGGAAGCAGGACACCCACAATACGCCGACGTTGCGCACGACACTTCGGGCATCCATCATCGCGCTGTCCGAACTCGGTCTCACCCTCAACGAGATTTATTCCTTGCTGGACGAAGATGATGCCGATGGCCTCCGCCGCCATGCCATTGCCACTATCAAAAACGACTACGCGCGTACCAACTTGCAGCATATCCAAAATCTCTCCCACCGGCGCAACAAGAGCGAGTTCGAGATCGCCGTTGTCGGGCCCCGAAATCGTATCAACGAATTCACATCCAATGGTGCCATCAAGGCGATCATCGGACAAACCTCACATCTCCTCGACATGGTCGAGGTAATGGATAAGCGCAACATTCTCCTCGTCAATTTGCAGCCAACCGGCAAAGCCGACGACGACCCCATGCGCCTACTCGGCACAATGCTCCTCCGCTATCTTCTCGCCTTAGCTCCCGAGCGCACAAACAAAATCCCGTTCTTTGTCTATGTCGATGAGTGCCAAAATTATCTCTCCGGTGATGTTCCCGCACTGCTGCGCGAAGTCCGCAAGCGCCGGGTTGGTCTGCACCTGGCACACCAGGATCTCGCCGCCCTCGAAACCGCCGGGCCCGACATCAAAGGCGCATTGTTTGCGAACACCAATGTTAAAACATTTTTTCGCCTTACCTCAACAGACGAAGCCCGCCAGGTCGTCGATAATTTCTTTCCCAGCATCGATTATGAAATGCCGGTCCAGATTCTCATCAAGCCGACTGTTGCCGGCCACGAAATCATTCGCCTCGAAAGCGCGAGCACGGGCCTTCAGTCGAGTGACACCACAGGCGAAGACGAAAGCGAGGGTCACAGCCATGCGCACGGCCAAGGTGAGGCCGATACCATTAGCGAAATGGCTGCGTCAACCGACATGACAGGATCTGCAGACAGTGAAATATCGGGCCTCGCGTTCAGCGATAGTCTCAGTCAATCAATTCTACCAGATACGTCTTTGTTTGGCGCCTCGGTGCCCGTGATCATCGGAACGCCGACACCGAACACAACCGGTATGACGGCTTCGCAAATATCTAGCCGTTCTCACGCGTCATCTCGCAGCAACATGAATAGCCACGCCGATACCGTCGCGGCCGGGCGGGCGAAGTCATATATCGTCAGCGACGTCGAAAGCCTGTCACATACCCTATCCAAATCGCGAGCTCATACTGACGGCCTCACCAACTCGCGCGGGTGGAGCGAATCGCTGCGGCCAATCTTCGAGAATTTGCCAACCGCCGTGCACGCCCCAGCCACTGTCATTGATATGATTGCGCGCACCATGCTTCGCCTTGCGCCTGGCGAAGCCTACGTGACGGCCCTTGGCCGTTCGACCCGGATAACCGTTCCTTACGTTGCGCCTCCAGAGGTTCCGCCCGCCAAACTCACGGCGATCATCACCAAAGCTTTCAATACCTCGCGCTACACCACATCCGCCGCCGCGATCACTGCTGCCGCTGAGCTTCGAACAACGCAACTGAAGGACGCTACAACCCCAGAAACGGGCAAGGTGAAACACGAGCCCGACATTACGACGCCTGAATCCTGGAGCGATCTCATCAAGGATCAGATTCCCATCTACCCCGATCCACCGCCGATGCCAAACGTGCCCATCCAACCCAAACCACCAACGCCGCCAAAGAAGGGCAAACCCGAACTTACGATCGTTAAAAAAAACGATGATGACGATGACGAAGATCCGCCACCGGCGGCCGCGTAAGAGCCATGCGTTGAAAAGTTTGGCAAACCAAATCTTAGTACATCTTGGTCACATCTTCCGAACGGCCCATTGCCATTAGCGCTTCGCGCGTCGCTGTCTTGCCGTATAGCCGCACGGCGTTCCTGATGATGTTCCCCCAGGTTTCATCAAATTCTTTTTGGCTCTCTCGCATTCGCGGCGCGCCGCTTTCAAAATCAACAAGTGCATTCCTTGCTCGTTCAAACTCGCTAGCAAGATATTCGCGAGCTGAATCATGCACGTGCTTTTTTTCTTCCATTGTCATCTTATCACCGTCGCAAATTGCGTTACACTTTAAGACATGAGCATCGTCGATAAACCGGTCGCCCGCCGTCGCAAGCGCCACGTTCGTTCACCAGATCGCGCGCCTTTCCAAATCACATCGCTCGATATCACGAGCATCCTCGCCAACATCGCCCGCTTCCGCTTTCTTACCTCGGATCAAATCGTCCGCCTAGATCCGCGTCATCCCCGTACCGTCTATGACCGTACCCGCAGTCTCTATGATCACGGCTACATCGAACGGCTCGGCACCGTGGAAGGCCGCATCTATCGCGACATGAACGCACCAGTGACCTACGCCATTGCAAATTCGGGCTGGAGTCTGTTGCAGAGAGAAATGGCTGCAACGTCCGCGTTCCAACGCCGCCTCGATTGGTGGACAAAGAACGCAAAGGTCAAGAACGCCCACGTCGAGCACACGCTGAAAATCGCTGACATGGTGATGCATCTGCAGACGGCCGCCGTAACGTACGGCCATACAATCTACGATCATTATGATGTCCTCGATATCATGCCGCAGACCACCGCCGAGCTGAAATACCCCTTCAAACTTACGGCTGAAATCGAACGTAAGAGCTTGAGCGTCACGCCCGATCGATTGATTACAGTCCGTACGCCTGAGAACTTGCGCCTCAATCTCACCTTTGAATGGGATACCGGCGAGCACAGCATGCCCATCGAGCGTCGCTCCTTTACGACGGGCACCAGCATCATTCGCAAGATTGCAACCTATAACGCCGCTTATAACGATGACACGGCTGCCAACCAATGGGGTTTCCGCCAGTGGTTCGTTCCCTTCATCACCTCGACGCCAGCGCGACGCGATGAAATGATCGCCAAGCAGCAAAAATATCTCGATGGCAAAGGCTCGCGGCTCTTTCTGTTCACCGACCGCGACACGTACTTTGGCAACGATCCGTTCTCAGCAATCTGGATCAATGGCCGGGGCGAAACACATGAGCTCCTTCAATGACACATATAGTCGAGTACAAAAAATGAGACTGCCAAAGCCATGCACTTCCCTGCCCAACCGATCGCCCACCCGGCACTCAAACAACCTCACCTTGTTGATAACGGGGAACTGCACCGGCGTTCGGGTCCCGTCCATGACTCCGCGTCGGGAACGTCCGCGCATTCCCCCACTGGTAGTGGACGTCTTGACGGGTTCCGATCTGGCCGGTGAAACTCAGATATCTACAAGGAGCTGCACGTGGCTGAGCACCTTCCGTTTGAAACCATCAGATCCCGCGTTCCCCTCATCGACATTCTTGATCACTACGGTCTGCTCTCATCTTTCAGATCACGTGGAGACGAGCTTGTCGGTGCGTGTCCGATCCACGGCGGCACGCACACGCGTCAGTTCAGTATCACCCCCAGCCGCAACACCTGGCGCTGCTTTTCAAACAAATGCGATCGCCACGGAGACGTGGTCGACTTTGTTGCTGCCTATGATCGCATCCCGCTTGCCGAGGCCGCTCTGCGTATCACGCACTGGTTTTCACTTACCGATCCAAACACGAAACCCCCACGGAGAACCACCATGACCGACACACACACAAAACCTTCTCACCGCGTCTACGTCACCGAGGACATGCCCGAAGGCCGCAATACCAGGACCTACTGGACCAAAGTCGGCGCCGCATGGCCCCACAAGGATGGCAAGGGACTGACTGTCAGCATCTCGCCCGGTATTGCAGTGAACGGACGCATCGTGCTGCGGGAATGGACCGAGGAACAGCCTCAGTCGCATGACGACAAGATCTGATCTTGCGCGATCCCGATTTCGCGACAAGGCTCGCACGGTGCTCGCGGCGGTCAAGGGTTGCACCAGCGGCGCAAATGCGCCGCCCTTGACCGCCACTTGCGCGCCGTGCCGCTCAATGCTGCATGGCCGGGACGGAAAAACAGTTACCGGCCGAACAAAAAAACGGCATGTGTGCCGATATGAGCCACGACGGCAGACGATGGCCCGTCTGTTTAGCGTCTCAAGCTGCCTTTTTCCGTTACGGCTGCGCAGCCGCCACCCTGGACAACTTTCAAGTGCCCCGTACACTGGGAGTAGAGATCACTGTGTCGGGTCCAGGACCGAGTGCGCAAGACCCCGCGCGCTCGATCCTGCCCCTGATGGCAGGAGAAAGGAGTGGCCGTCATGGCCACTGAAAAAATGTACCGGTTGTTCTCGATCGTGCCGCGCAAAGGCAAAAAGGACCTGTGGCTCAATCTGGGCTCTATGTTCGCCCATGGCGATGGAAAAGGATTCAACATCCTGCTCCAAAGTCTGCCGTTGCAAACTGGTCCCGGCGAAGCCAAGCTCGTCGCCCGTGAGCTCGATGAGAAAGAAGCGCAAGGCGACGACGTGCCCGAACCTGACCACACGCCGCCGCCAGCACGGCACAAGAAATAGCCAGATCGCCGACACCCGATCGCATCGATACCGGCATCTCATGTTGAGGTGCCGGTTTTTATCTCTCGCGTTCGGAGTGTATACTGATCACATATGCAAGACGTCATCGAAACAAAGATCGATATTTTAGCGACGACAGTGGCAAGCCTTTCCGCAGCGGTAGAGAGGGGATTTGCGGCCGTCGCCGCCGATATCGCCGACCTCGATGACAAACTCGACGACCTCACCCTCAAAATTGAGGACCATCACATCGAGCTGCGCAGCAAACTCGCTGGTCTCGAGCACCGTCTTGATGAAGAAGCTAACATCCGCCCGGATCAGAAAATTTCAGGCCGTGTTGCTGACCTTGAGATCAAGGCATTTGGCACATCGCGGGCGCCACAGGCTTCAGCCTAAATATTGGACGCATCCCCTCTCTGCGTTCGGGGCCGGGCTCTCGTGAACGAAGTCAGCTCGCTGCGTTCGCTGTCTTCGCCCTGCGGGCTATGATCCCTCGCGCAGTCGTCTCCGATCGAGCCCATCCAGGCATGATAAAATCAAGGAGGCCGGTGTCTGCCCGCATGGCTGGTGACGACCTGCCATGCAGCTGCCGAGAGATGTCGAGTGGTACCGCGCGCTCGCCTCTTTACCGGCCTGCCCGGCTAGCACGGGACCGTACACGCGTGTGCGGTCCCGATTTTCTTCCGTCTCACGCCGCGGCGCATCAATCGTGGTGCGCCGCCTGTGAGACGGAGGTGTACTATGACGATAGGAAAGGATCGTGCGGCCACGATTGCTGCACTCAATGATGCGCTGCGCACATTTCCTTGGGCCGGTAACAATACGCTCGGCCGTACCATGCTCACGCGCGGCGTGGACGCCGAAGGCCCGGAGTTCGTGCTGCGCGTTCTCAACGCCGTCGCTGGCTTTACTGCGTTCCCCGCAGACAATGACCCCTATGGCGAACATGACTTCGGCAGTGTCGAGGTCGACGGCCACACTATCTTCTGGAAGATCGATTACTTCCAAAAAGGCTCTGACCTTTCGGCCGGAGCCGAGATACCGGAGAACGCAGAGATGTCAATCGGCGTTGAACATTGACCCCGGACCGGCGTGTAAAATTGACCCCCATGGTGCGTACACGGTCCGGCTCTTAGAACGGAGCTGTGGAGCGCAGCGGAACGGCGGAGTGATCAGAGCCGGAAGCGCAGCGCGCGTGCCACCTCGCAGATCAGGTACATCAAGCTCGGTTTTTGAAGCGCCAGCTGTCGTTGCCGGTCTCGACGATGTCGCAGTGATGCGTGAGCCGGTCGAGGAGAGCCG
>JANLPU010000036.1:0-25411 GCA_031367425.1 Hyphomicrobium sp. | reverse complement strand
CTGCGAAGCTATCCCCCTCTCCCCTTGGGGAGAGGGCTGGGGTGAGGGGGCGTGCTGGGAAGCGGGTGAGGGGGCGTGCTGGGAAGCGGGTGAGGGGGCGTGCTGGGAAGCGGGTGAGGGGGCGTGCTGGGAAGCGGGTGAGGGGGCGTGTTGTGGTGAGGGGGAGTGCTGGGGTGGGGCTGTTGAGCCGGAACTCACGTCGACCATCCCCTCACCCGGCGCCTGCGCTGTCGCGCCGGTGCGCCGGCCACACCCCAAGGGGAGAGGCGTTTCCGTCACAAGCAGAGGCGTTTCCAAATCATCATCTGAAGCTGGCATCGACGATCTCGGGAGCTAGTTTGCCGGCGTGGAACGATGCGCCGGTCTCGACATTCGACACCGTGACCTGAGCCGGTGAAAACAACATCGGGTCGATCTTGTAGAAGTCGCCATTGACCTCGCCGAAAATTTCCGCGAACGGCTTGCCGTAAGCCGTGCTCGAACTCGACGGAAGGCCAATGGCCAAGCGCTCCGCCTCGGCGTCGGTGCCCTTGACAAATAGGTGGATGCGGCCGCCGTAGATGATGCCGTCGTTGGTGCGCCCCATCGCCTTGACGAAGTCTGGAACCGGTGGCGCAATTGGGCAGCTGCCCGTGCCGTCGAGAATGTTTTCGAGCGCGAAATGCAGGGCGTGGGCTTTGTGGATCGCCACTTCCAAAACGCGCGCGGCGATCTGCACGGTGCCAGCCAGGCTCCACGTCGGCGCGTACAGAATGGTCAAGTTGGCGGGTGCGATGCCGCAAGCCGTCGCAACTTTTGTCGCGACCGCGGCGGGCGGTGCCTTGTCGCCTTCGATAACGAGAGCGGCCATGCCGGCATGGTCGGTGTAGTTGAGTTCTTTGTAGAGGTCTTCGACGCGTGACAGCGCGCGCGCCGGTCCCGAGCCCAGTGCGAAGAACCCGCTCGCATCATCGGTGATGGTCCAGCCGGCGTATTGGCTACCGAGGCAGGAGATCACGGGGTTGGTCGAATGAACGAAAACGCCAAGCGGCCAGCGGGCTAAGGGCGAAGATTGCGTCAGCGCGACGGTGCCGAGCCCGCCCATGCAGACCTCGCCGAGACGCCGTCCGGCTTCCAAGCATCCAAGTGATGCCGCGCCCAGATCGATCAAGCGTTCCCCGGCCGCGCCCGTTGAGACGCCGACGCGCAAGGCGACCGCGTCGGCTGCGATCTGGTCGACAATGCGGGCGGCGAGTTTCGATACGCTGGGCGTGGCGGCGTGGTGCATGAATGTCTCCTAACGGGTCAGGCCAGACGTGTAGACGAGGACTTCGAGGCTGGAAAGCCGCTTGGCGCACAGCTCACGCGCCGCTATCGTCGTATCGCCCTCGGCCAAGACGGTGGCGATGGGCTGTTGTTCGCCGATCTCGCTGTCCGCCACGGGCTGGTCGGCGGACCAATCGGGCCATTTGATTGGCGCAACGTTGAGCGGGCCTTTGTCGGCATAAAGAATAGCGGCGGCGCGAAACGGGAATGCCGGTTTCAACCGCTTCTGCCACAGTTCGGGTGTGCGAAATGCTTCGACATGAGCGCGGAACAGGTTGCCGCGATGATCGTCGAAGATGTCGAGCGTCGCCCCGGGGCGAGGGTTGATCTCGATCAGAAAGGGCCCGTCGGCCGTCACCATGAAATCGAACGAGACGATGCCTTTGAGGCCCAGCTCGCCGACGAGCGTCGAGGCCGCATCCGCCATGGCGCGCTCGGTGCCGCTGTCGGAATATTCGATGATCGCGGCACCGCCATAGCGATACGGCTTTTGCGCGCTGGGCGTTGTCCACTGGCGCGACATTTCAAGCGCGATGCCGTCGGCGCTCACCACCGCCATGACCGAGATGGGAACGGAATTTTCGATGTGCCGCTGGAAATAGCGGTTGGGCTCAGCGTGCGGGCTGGGTTCGCAGTCGCGGACGTGCGTGCCCCCGGCGCCGCCGATGGCTTTTGACAGCCAGCCTGGGCCGTGAGCCGGCGGCGTTCTCGACGTCTCCGGATGGGCTATGCCAAGCTTATCCAATAGCGGGAACAATTGATCTGGATCTTTGACGCGGGCAACGGCCTCGCCCGAACAGCCGATCAGGCGATAGCGCTGATGCAGCGTCGCCATCAGTTTCGTTTTGTCTTCAAAGCCAGAGCCCAGCACGAGACCGATCGGGTTGCCGTCGACTTTTTCGCACAAATTATCGAGCGCGTTGACGAGGGGGCCGGCTTGAAAACCTTGTGCGACCGCGTCCGGTAATGTCTCGAAGTGCGCGGCTGCCTCGCGCATGTCCTGGTCGCCAAAGCCATCGACGACGAGCGGCAAGAAGCCAGCCCGCCGTGCGGACTGGGCGAGAGCCCGCCCAGCCAAAGCCGCGATGAGTATCGGTTCGCCGGTCACATCCGGTTACGCGAGACCGGTAAGTGTCTTCGCCAGCGCATAAGCGTGGCGGAAGTCGAGCGCCAAAGGCGTGTCGGAGGCGATCATCTGTTTGAAGAGGCCGCTTTCGCACTTGTACTTGATGTCGCCGATGGCGAGCGGTCCAATGCCAAGCGCGTCGCACCCGGGCAGCTGTGCGCCATCCATGAACAGGTCCATGCCTTCGACGCCCGATGGCGGCACGGCGTTGACGTCGGCGATGACGAGCAACCTCTTGGCCAGTTCTTTGTGCTCTTTGGTGACAACCTGAACGCCGGCGGCGGCGGCTGCGAAAATCACTTCGGCGTTGGCGATGATGTCGCGTTTTTGATCGGCGGTTTCGCCGTTGACCGCTTCAAGATCGACGCCAAAGCGTTCCTTCGAAATCGACGCATTCTTGATCACGCGTTCGACGCCGCGATGGGCGACGAGCTGAACGTCGGCGCCTTCGAGCGCTGCAATGATCGAAGAGGCAAAGCCGACGACGCCGGTGGCGCCGAATACGGCGACTTTGGTGCCCTTCCAGCCACGTCCGAATTTGAGTTTCAATTGGCGCTCAACGCAGGCAACCATCGCGGCCGCCGTCGTGAAGGAGCCTGCGGGATCGGCAAAAATCGAGCACTCGAACGGTGGCACCATGGCCTTGCGGGCCGCTTCCATCATGTCGAGCGCCATCAGGGCGTCCTTGCCGCCCATGAAAAAGCCGGTCCGCACGCCGTAGTTTGGCGGCCGTGAGAAGATCGCGTCCTGGATCAGCGGCGAGACGTCGGCCAACTCGACGTTTGTGTAGGGAACGATGACCTTATAGCCGGCATCTGCCGCCATATTGACGTCGAAGGGGCTGACGTGTTTACGCGGGTCAAGCATGTGCAGGATGGGCGTAGCGTCGCTCATAAGATCCTCTAAATTCGCAAGGGTTTTCTGGCTCAGATCGGTTCGAGGCGCGCGCCAGAATTGCGGCCTTTGGCGATGGTTATTTCAAGCCCGTTGGCTTTAGCGTCTTCGACTAAAGAATGATAGAGGCGTTCTGCCGCGATCTGGCTTTCGACGAAGGCGACGCCGGTCGGCCCCCACGAACTCTGGCCGATGCCCGTCGCGCCCTGATCGCGCATTTTTTGGGCCAGCCGACCGACAGCGGGGCTCGACCATGGGCTGCCGCCCTGCCGGGACGCGAAATGGGCGCCGACGATCGCTTGGATTTCGGTGAGAGCTTCGCCGAATGCCCCGATGTCGATTTCCTTTAAGCCCGGCACGAGCTTCATCAAAACCAGGTGGCAGATGTGGGCGGCAGTCGCCTGTGGGAACGGCGGCAGTGCTGCAAAGGCTTGCAATTCGTCGGCGCCGGAGACGCCGGTTCTGGTTTTGTCGACAATTAAAAGCGCGCGCCAGGCGTCAGGAAAATCGGCGCGTAGCGTCAGCGGTGGTGCAGTGTCGGCGGCGCCGCGCCCGCCATCGACGAGGAACCCGCCGCCCGTAAAGGCCGCAAGCCCGATGCCAGAACGCGCGCCCCGGTCGCCGAGCCGAGCCATTTCAGTCGCATTCAAAGTGCGCCCCTCGAGCCGCGATATGCCCGCACCAACCGCCAGCGCCAATTGCGTGCCAGAGCCCAACCCAGCGTGCGCTGGAATGGCTTGCCTGACTGAGATGGCATAATTGGCGGCCGAGCCCGGCCCTGCAAAGCGCGATAAAAGCTTGATGACGCGACCGCTTTCGGGGCCGGAGGCGTCGTTCTGGGGGGCGCGTGCCACGGTAAGTCGGGTTGCCGGTTGATCGACGGCCAATCCAATGGAGCCAAAGCGGCGCCCGAGGCCGCCGTTGAGATCAAGGAAACCCAAATGCAGGCGCGCCGGTGCGGTGACTTCAATGGTCGTCAAGGACGGGCGTTTCACGGTCACCGAAAATCGATCCTATAAATATGTTGGCTGGTTGATTTGCGCTCGCCACTGACAAGGGCGTAGGCTCGCGTTAAATGTCCACTAAAGTTTGAGCGAGGGCAACTAGATGACAGCCGAACGAGAGAAATCGATGCCGGAGGCCGAGGTCAAGGCTTGGTTGGCGGCCAATTTGCCGTCCTGGAAGCTTGAAGACGGCTGGGTCCGGCGCACCTACAAGACGGCGTCCTGGAAAGGTACGCTGATGGTCGTCAACACCGTTGGCCACTTGGCAGAGGTCGCATGGCACCACCCTGATATTACGGCGTCCTATGCTTGGGTCGAGGTTCGCCTCATGACCCATTCGGCTAAAGGGATCACGTCCAAAGATCTGGAACTGGCCAAGAAAATCGAAGAGGTCGTGCATTGGCAGCCAGCGCTTGAAGGCAAAGGACTAGAAGGTACGCCGCACGGCGATCAGCGCTTTGCCTACATCAAATATGACTAGTGCCTTTGACGCGGCGATCGGGCTTGGCTCAAACCTTGGTGGCAAGGACGGCAATATTGCGCGCGCGATCGCCTTGCTAACGGCGGGCGGAGATATTCGGCTGGTCAAACGGTCACGCGATTATGCCTCGCCGCCGTGGGGCGTCGTGGAGCAAGACGCGTTCGTCAATGCGTGCATCACAGTTGCCACGCAGCTGTTACCCCATGAGTTGCTGGCGCGTTGCCAGAAGGTGGAAAGTGACATGGGCCGCGTGCGGCACAAGAAATGGGGACCGCGCGTCATCGACGTCGATATTTTGACCTACCGCAACGAGACGATCGAAACAGCCGATCTGACCGTGCCGCATCCCTTTGTAGCGCAGCGCGCATTTGTGTTGTTGCCGCTGGCCGAAGTTGCGCCCGATATCGTGATTGGGGGCGCGACGCTCGGTGAACTGATCGGCCACGCTGATGTACGCGGCGTGCATCCGCTGACCGCACCGGTCAAATCTTGACAGCGCAGAAACGTGAAAATGAAAGAGCCCCGTGGTTTTGCACCAGCGGGGCTCAAGGTCGATCTCACGGAGCGGAAGCGGCTTATTTTGCCGCTTTCAGGTACTCAACGACGTTGTCGCGATCGGCGGCGTCGGCAAGACCCATAAACACCATTTTATTGCCGGGAACTTTAGCCTTGGGATTGGTCAGATATTCCTTCAAAGCAGCTTCGTCCCAGGTGATCCCGGAAGCCTTCATTGCGTCAGAATAGGTGAAGCCCTCAGACGTGCCGGCCTTGCGGCCGATGACGCCGACGAGGTTTGGACCGACGGCGTTCTTGCCGAGGATGTGGCAGGCTTTGCACTTATTGAAAACCGTTGCGCCAGCTTCCGCATCGGCTGCCGAAGCACCGACCGGCATCGCGGCGATCATGGCCGTCGCCAGAACCCACTTGAGCATCGTCTATTTCCTCTCCGTTAAACCATTGGCCGTTGAACCATTGGCGCTTATGAGCGCGCCGAACCTTTTAAACTAGCCGAACCCTATAATCTAGGCAGATGATTTTGGCAGGTTTTTTCTGAACTGCCGCTGAACGAAATGCCGCACCGGGTGCGACACTCCGTGTCTACGCAACGTTTGCCCAGTCCGGATCGCTTCCAAGGCTGAAAGGATTATTTCGTCTCTGTTTCCGCTTTGGCCCCGCCAAGGCGCCGGTAAATGAACGGCGGCGGAGTTTTGCCGCTTTCGGCTTCGGCAGCGGCGACGAACGCTTCGTGGTGCGGCGAGAACTTGCAGGCGGGGTCGGTTGCGGCAGCATCGCCGGTGAATGCCATCGCCTGGCAGCGGCAGCCGCCAAAGTCGATTTCGGCGCGCGGGCAGCTTTTGCAGGGCTCTTTCATCCAGTTGGTGCCGCGATACATTTGGAAGGCCTGACCGGTGAGCCAGATATCGGCCAACGGCTTGTCGCGGACGTTGTCGAACTGCAGGCCTGGGATCATTTCCGAAGCATGACACGGCAGAACGCGGCCTTGCGGCGTGACGTTGATGATGCCGCGGCCCCAGCCGCCCATGCACGGCTTGGGTGTCTTGGCGTAGTAGTCCGGCACGACGAAATCGAAAATCATGATGCCCTTGAGGCGCTTCTTGGCGTCTTCGACGATTTCGGCCGATTTCAAAACTTGCGCTCGTGTCGGCATCAGCGCGGCGCGATTTTTTAGCGCCCAGGCATAGTATTGAACGTGTGCGACTTCGAGCCGGCCGGCCCCGAGTTCGACCGCGAAATCGATGATCGCGGGCAAATTCTCGATGTTGGCGCGATGGATCGGCGCATTGACCGTCAGCGGCATGTCGAGTTCGCGCACCCACTTCGCCACATCGCGCTTCTTTTGCAGGCCGCCCTTGTAGGCTGAAATTTTCTCGGCGTTGGCGTCGTCGACGTCTTGAATGGACAGCTGGACGTGGTCGAGGCCGCACGCCTTCAACGTCTTGAGACGGTCGAAGGACAGCAGCACGCCGGCGGTGATGAGGTTGGTATAAAGCCCGACTTCGGAGGCAACTTTGACGATCTCTTCGAGATCCTTGCGCGCGGTCGGTTCGCCGCCCGACAGATGGATTTGTAAAATGCCGAGCTTGGCGGCTTGGCGCATGACGCTCTGCCACTGCTCGGTCGTCAACTCTTGATTGACCTTGTCCAGGTCGAGCGGATTGGAGCAGTACGGGCATTGCAGCGGGCACCGGTGGGTCAATTCGCACAACATGCCGATGGGCGCGCGCGAACATGCTTCGATCGCTCCGCCAAACTGTTCTAGGGGTGCAATCTCATTCATGTTCTACGGCCGCTCCATTTTACGATATTGGGCTTACAATATTGGGTTTACTATTTCTGCTTACGATACTGGGCTGACGATATTGGGCTTATGACATTAAGCTCTAACCACACCCTTGTCGGCGAGGTCCTGCAGCATGGTGATCACGTCCGTAGTGATTTGGTCCACTGGGGCGTTATACTCTTTAACTAGTTCCTCGACGATCTGATCGACAGTCTTGACGCCATCACAACGCTTCAACACTTCGATAGCGATCTCGTCGGGTTCGAACACGCGTTCGGGCGCCAGCACGTGCCAGCGGCCACGGCCAGCGTCGTGCCGCAGCTTAATGTGGGCTGGCAGGGCAGGTTTCATACTGCCGATAATCATCAGCCGTTTGCGTTCGCCAGCAGCTGCCATCTTTAAACCTCCGGCCGGAATGCGCCGGGCGGAATGTTGCCCGTGACGTAGGCGTTATAGAGCGCGTCAAGCTGAACCCAAAGGACGTTGCATTTGAAGCGCACGGCTTCGACGCAGGCGTCCTGTTCGTCGCGCGTTTTAGCAGTCTTCAACACGTAGTGCAGTGCGAAGTCGGCATCGCGCGGGGCCTGGGTCAGGCGGCGCTTGAAATAGGCCATCGCTTTGTCGTCGATGAAACCATAGCCCTCGAGCATACCCACGATCCGCTCTTTGTGGATCTTTGGGGCAAAAAGCTCGGTCAAGGACGATGCGACAGCGATGGTGAGCGGTTGTTCGCGCACGAAGGTGACGTACGCTTCAACGGCGAACACCGTGGCCGCGAGTGCGCCGTTGCGCGAAATGACATATTCGCGGTCAAGCCCCAAGCCGTCGGTCAGAACGAGCCAGCGTTCGATGCCGCCCAGATCGTCTGGCGGCTGGCCGTCATGGTCTTGAATGCGGTGCATCCAGGCACGGCGCAGTTCCCGATCGTGAACCCGGCTGATGAGGGCAGCATCTTTGCGCGGTACGGCCGATTGATAGCAGTAGCGATTCAAAGCCCAGGCTTGCACTTGGCCTTTGTTGAGCTTGCCGCCGTGCAGCAGGTGATGAAACGGGTGCAGGTCGTGATAGCGCTCTGGTCCGACCGCGCGGATGGCGGCTTCGAACTCCGCGACCGGCATCGGCGGCTCGTTGCCGCGACGCTCGGCGCTTTCTTTGTTCAGGCTAACCGTGCTCATAGGCGGATCTCCATGCCATCGTAGCCGACTTCCCAACCGGCGGCGTCGACGACTTTACGAGCTTCAGATTTCTCGTCCAGTATCGGATTTGAATTGTTGATGTGGACGTAAACACGCCGCTTGATGTTCAGCGGTTTAAACGCCTCGATCGAGCCGTCAGGCCCTGAGACCGAGATATGGCCCATGCGTTTGCCCGTTTTGGGCATCAGGCCTTGGGCGAGCATCTCATCGTCGGTAAACAGTGTGCCATCGAAAAAGATCAGTTCAGCGCCTCTGATCCGTTCGGCAAGTGGTGCGTCAACCTCGGCGCAACCGGGCACATAGAAAAACCGTTTGCCAGTTGCCTTGGCGGTAATCTCAAGACCGATGGTGTCGCCGTCGCGGCTGCCAAAATTGGCGCCAGCGCCCTCTTTTTCAAGAAATAGCGCAACTTTGCCCGGAACGGCGAAGGCTTCGATCGTCAGGCCGAGATCAAGGCCCGCGCCTTCGATCTCAGTTGGCTGATCGAGGCCGAGCGTCCGGCGCGGTACGATATCGGGCTTGCAGACATTGAAAATGGAATTGCCGTTGATGGTGGCCAGCACCCGATCCGATCCGTAAATCGAAAACGGCTGACCCTCGCGCAAGTTGATCAGCCCCATGATGTGGTCGACGTCGGCGTTGGTGACGACAACGGCTTTAATGGGCGTGTTGCGGGGCGCGCCGGTTTTATCCGGGTGAAGCTCTGGGTTGGCCGCGATTTGCTCGCGCAGATCGGGCGAGGCGTTGAGTAAAACCCAATTGCGCCCATCGGCCGAGATGGCAAGCGACGATTGCGTGCGCGCGCGATAACCAGCGGCACCCGAACGGACGGCTGCCGAATGCGGGCCATTGCAATTCCACTGCGGAAAGCCGCCACCGGCCGCAGAACCGAGAATTTTGATGATCATGAAGATATGGCCTGACGGGTTGCCCTAATTGGGCGCAAGCCGTCCAATAAAAAAAGAAACGGCGGCCGATGTTGCATCGACCGCCGCGCCTCGCGACCCGCGTGAAGCGGGCCCGAAACCCATCAATTAGATGAGGTCGATTTCAGCTGGCAGGTAGCTCGTGACTTCGAGGCCGACTTCCTGCTCGCGAACTTCTGGCTTTGTCCAAACTTTCATAGTTTCCTCCATTGGTGTTTAAGCTGCCGTCCTTGAAGTCTGCTGGCGTTTGAGCGCCAGAAACTGGGGCAGACACGTTTTTGTGCCCGGCTAAACTGCGGATCGCGACTAAGAAGTCAAGATCCTGCAGCGTTGGCATCAGCTTGAACACGAACAATTCTTGGCGGCAAATCAATCGCTTTCACGACTGCGTGTGACGGGCAATCCAGTTCGCACGCTGCGGCTTCTCGGGGATAGCTCCGAACCGTGGCGGTTGCCGTAAGATCAGAAATACTTTGGCAAAACGAAATCGATCGACTGGCACGTCCCGTCACTAAACCTTGTCACGCGGCAGCGTCGCATAGACACAGTGGCAATTCTATGCTACGGATCGATAGTATTAGGTATTTTATGCTATAAATATCGCATACAGTTCTATTTTTTAGTAAAATATTCCGAAATCAGCGGCTTTGACGTGGGTTCGGTTAATTCCAGCTGATTTGGCGATCATTTTGGGTGCAAGGCTTGACCGTTCTGCATATGACAAGCGCAACGATGCCGCCGGTAGGAGATAATGTGTGACGACGACTCCCATGCTTCCGAAAAACGCGCCGTTCTCTGCGGAAGATATCGAGGCGCTGAACAAGGTCGTATCGAAATCGACGCCGGTGCAGAGAAGCTGGCTCGCTGGCTTTTTCGCAGGCTTTGAAGCCGCTCAAGGTGGCGCTGTTCAACCAGCTGCCGCCGCTAAGCAGCGCGCGCCACTGACCATTCTTTACGCCAGCGAAAGCGGCAACTCAGAAACGCTGGCGATGAAGGCCAAGAAGACGGCGTTGAAGCACGGTCTCGATGCCAAAGTGTTTGATATGGCTGACGCCGATATGGCGCTGTTGGCGAAAGCCAAAAATCTCGTTGTCTACGCCGCGACCTGGGGCGAGGGCGACCCGCCGAGCCGCGCCGCCGATTTTTATACGAGCCTGATGAGCGATGCCGCGCCCAAGCTCGACGGCACGCGCTTTGCTGTGTTGTCGCTCGGGGATACCGCCTATGCGCAGTTCTGCGAAGTCGGCAAAAAAATCGACGCACGGCTCGAAGCGTTGGGGGGCAAACGCGCCGCCGACCGTGCCGATCTCGATCTCGATTTCGCCAAACAGGCGGCAGAGTGGACCGAAGGCACCCTTGGCAAACTGGCCCCCGTCCCCGACGCTAACGCAAAGGTCGTGCACGTCGATTTCACCGGCGGCACTTTCCAATCGGAGGGCGACGACAGCGAGCCGTTATACACCGCTGAAAATCCGCTCGAAGCCGAGATCGCAACGATCGTCAACTTGAATGGCACAGGCTCGACGCGCGAAACGCTGCACGTTGAGTTCTCAACCGACGTGCCCGGCTTCACTTATCAACCGGGCGACGCCGTCGGCATCGTGCCGGAGAACGATCCCGAACTCGTCGGGCAGATTTTGGCGGCCAGCGGTTTGTCGTCCGACGCTGCCTTGATGCTCAAAGTCATGAAGGGCTACGACGTCACCACGCTGTCGAAGTCGTCGGTTGAAAATTACGCCAAGCTCACCGGCCGCAGCGACGTCAAAGCGCTGCTTGAGGGCGATGCATTTGCAAAGTTTGCGAGCGACCGCCAGCTCGTCGATTTGTTTGAAAACTACCAAGAGAAGCTTTCGCCTGAGCAGTTGCTAAGCTTGTTGCGGCCGCTGCCGGGACGGCTGTATTCGGTTGCCTCGAGCATGAAAGCCCATCACGGCGAAGCGCATCTGACGGTCGGTGGCGTGCGCTGGCGATCGCATGGCAAAAATCGCAAAGGCGTTGCCTCGGTCTATCTCGCCGACAGGCGCAAGGTTGGCGATAGCACGCGCCTCTACGTCAAGCCGAACCGGCACTTCCGGTTGCCAGATGATGGCAACAAGCCGATCATCATGATTGGCGCTGGTACGGGCGTGGCACCCTATCGCGGCTTTGTCGAAGAGCGTGCCGAGACGGGCGCCAAGGGTAAAAGCTGGTTGTTTTTTGGTGAGCGCAACTTCACCAACGATTTCCTTTATCAGCTTGAGTGGCAGGACCATTTGGAATCGGGCGCACTGTCTCTCATCGACGTGGCGTTCTCGCGCGATCAGCCAGAAAAGATCTACGTGCAGCACCGGCTCTGGGAAAAGCGCGCTGAAATTACCAAATGGATTGCAGACGGCGCTCATCTCTACGTTTGCGGCGACGAGAAGGGCATGGCGAAAGATGTCGATGCCACGCTTGTCAAAATCTTAAGCGCTGGTGCCAAGGGCGACGATGAAGTCGGCCGCGCCAAGCTGAAAGAGCTGAGCAAGGCCGGCCGCTATCAACGCGATGTATATTGATCAAGGCATTGGGCAGTAGGCATTAGGTAATTAGAAGAAGCGTAGCTGCGCCACCCATTGCCCCGTGCCGCGCTCAGAGAAACATTCGGAACCACCCATATGACAGTCGACAAACGCGCCCGCAACGAGATCATCAAAGAGAACAGCCACCAGCTGCGCGGCACGCTGGCCGAGGGCTTGGCCGACGTTGTCACCGGCAATATCGCCGAAGACGATCATCAGTTGATCAAGTTTCACGGTTCCTACATTCAAGACGACCGCGATGTGCGCGGCGAGCGCGCCAAGAAGAAGCTCGAAAAAGCATTCTCGTTCATGCTGCGCTTGCGTATCCCCGGCGGCCTGATGACTTCCAAGCAGTGGATCGCGCTCGACGACATCGCCTCGACCTACGCCAACGGTACGCTGCGGCTGACGACGCGCGAGACCTTCCAGTATCACGGCGTCATCAAATCGAATTTGCGCCGCACGATGCAGGCGATCAATGCCGCAGCGCTCGACACCATAGCGGCGTGCGGCGACGTCAACCGCAACGTCATGACGGCGGCCAATCCGCATTTATCCAAGGCGCACAAAGCGGCCTACGAATTGGGCAAAGCGATCAGCGAACACCTGCTACCGCGCACCGGCGCCTATCACGAGATTTGGCTCGACGGTGAGAAGGTCGAAGACGCGACACGGCCCGCCAAGCCGGACGTAGAGCCGCTTTACGGCATCCACTACCTGCCGCGCAAATTCAAAACCGTCATCGCCGTGCCGCCCGACAACGACGTCGATATTTTCGCGCACGATCTTGGCTATACCGCCATCGTCGAAAAGGGCGAAGTCGCCGGCTGGAACGTCAGCATCGGCGGCGGCATGGGCATGACCCACGGCGATCTCAACACATTTCCACGCACCGCCGACGTGATCGGCTTCTGCACGCCGGAGCAAGCGATCAAAGTCGCTGAATGCGTACTGACCACGCAGCGTGACTGGGGCAATCGCGAGAACCGCGCCCGCGCCCGTTTGAAGTACACGATCGAAGACCGCGGCCTTGAGAATTTTAAGTCGGAAGTTGAAAAGCGCGCTGGGTTCAAGTTGGGCAAAGCAAAGCCGTTCAAGTTCGCAGGCACCGGCGATCCGCTCGGGTGGCGCCAAAGCTTGGACGAGAAAAAGGGCGAAGAAAAAAACTGGCACCTGACGCTGTTCGTCGAGAACGGCCGCATCAAAGATCGCCCCGGTCACACGCTGCGCAAAGCGTTGCGCGAGATCGCCGAAGCCAACATTTGCGACTTCGTCGCGACGTCTAATCAGAACGTCATCATGTCCAAAGTCTCGGCCAAGGCGAAGCCGAAGATCGATGAGATTTTAAAAGCGCACGGTATCGCGACGGACGTTTCATCGCGCTTGCGCGCTAATTCGATGGCGTGCGTAGCGCTGCCCACGTGCGGGCTGGCGCTGGCTGAAAGCGAACGCTTTTTGCCAGAACTCATCACAGCGCTGGAAGACGGGCTGGATGCGGCGGGCTTGCGTAACGACGATATCGTCATCCGCATGACGGGATGCCCCAATGGTTGCGCGCGGCCGTATCTGGCCGAAATCGGTCTCGTCGGCCGCAACCCCGGGCTCTACAACTTATATCTGGGCGCGGCTTTCGATGGTTCGCGGCTGTCGAAACTCTATGCGCAAGATGTCGGCCAGGATAAAATCATCGCACTGCTGGCGCCTTTGTTTCAGCAGTATGCCAAAGCGCGAAAAGTCGGCGAACGGTTCGGCGATTTCTGCGTACGAGCGGGCGTCGTCAAAGCAACGACAGCGGGCAATCAGTTTCATGAGAACGTGAAGTTGGTCTAACGGATCCCTTTCCCTGCGAAGAAGGGAGAGCGCAATCGAGCGCTCCGTATTAGATTTTTTGGTAGAGCTGATAGGCTGCAAACATCAGCACCAGCGAGAGCGCGGTGCGCAACATCCAGTCTGGCAACCGGCCGGTGAGGCGCGAACCGAGCGCGATGCCCGGTATCGACCCGACCAGCAGCAAACCAAGCAGCCCTAAGTTCACGTTACCCATGCCCGCGTGGCCAAGGCCCGAGATCAACGTTAGCGGAATGGCGTGCACGATATCGGTGCCCACCAACCGGCGGGTGACCAGCGTTGGATAGAGAGCGGTCAGAACAACGACGCCGATGGCGCCAGCCCCGACCGAGGTCAGCGTGACAACCGAGCCGAGCCCGAGCCCTAGCAGCATCGTCGGGATAGGCCGGGGGGGCGTGTCGTTGGTTTCAGTAAGCTTGGCAGCACGGTCCTTGGCGATGGCCGGATAGAGCAGGATCGCCAGCGAACTCACCACCAGCGCCGCCGACAGCGCGCCTTTGATGATGCGCGAAATCGCCGCCATGTCAGGATTGAGAAATGCTAGCAGCCCGAGCATCGCGATGGCACCGGGAATGCTGCCCGCTGCCAGCCAGCGCACGATCGGCCAATTGACGTTGCCGAAGTTGTGGTGACGCGTTGCAGCGCTCGCCTTGGTAAGGCCTGCAAACAGCAAGTCCGTGCCGACGGCGAGGCTGGGGGGAATGCCGACTTGCGTGATGAGGAAGGGCGTCATCAAGGAACCAGCGCCGACGCCGGTCATGCCGACCAGAAACCCGACGATAAAACCGCCGGAGACGATCAGAGGCCACACGGCAAGGAGGGATGTGTCGAGCATGTGGCTTTTGCAGGTTTCTCTTGCTGGCTGACTGGGGGTAAGCGACTTTCGACGGACACGCAATCGGTTTGCTTAGTGCAACGCAACGAGAATAGTCCTGAGGCTCAATAACGAAACGACGCAGCCAACGATAATCATGAGAGCTTTGTCCGGTATTCGTTTCGTTGCCATTGCAGCAAACGGCGCTGCGACGACGCCGCCTAAAATCAAGCCTGAGATAATGGGCCAAAGTTTGAGACCTATCGTCAGTATGAATGTCGCTGAAATTGTCACAGTCACGAAAAACTCTGCGAGATTGACCGATCCGATTGCGTAACGCGGCTTCGCGCCTTGGCCGATGAGGGTGGTCGTAACGATTGGTCCCCAGCCTCCGCCGCCAACTGAATCCATGAAGCCCCCCACCAAACCTAGCGGCACAACGTTATGGGGAGGCTCACGGTCCTCGGAGGTTTTTCGATACGCCTGCCAGAGAATGAACAGTCCCATCAGCAACAAATACCCTGAGATGAAGGGCTTTATGACCGAACCGTCTATGTTCGAAAGGACGTAGGCCCCGGTGGCGCCGCCGATCATACCGGGGATCGCAAGGCGCCGCACCAGGTCCTTGTCAATATTGCCGAGCTTCCAATGAGAAATGCCGGAGGCAAAAGTTGTGAACGTTTCTGCCGCATGCACGCAAGCACTGGCGGTTGCTGGAGCTACGCCGAAACTTAGCAATACCGAAGTCGACGTAATGCCATAGGCCATGCCGATGGCACCATCGACCATTTGCGCGACAAAGCCGACGACTACGTAAAGTAAAAAATCTTCCCACATTTTTTTGATATCCTATTCGAGCCAGATCAGATGCCGGGATCGAGCTCGTCGACAGGCGGCGGCACCGCCTCGATTTTCACCGCAATGCCAGCGGCCCTGAGCAACAGCGCTGCCTCGTTGGCCCGGCGCATAAACTCTTCGCGGTCCTCCGCGCTCACCCCTAAGTTGCGACAAAGACCGCGCGCCAGCATCTCGCGCGTCAGCACGAATTGATTGCCGTCGTGGTCGTCGGCCCGCGCGTTGATCGCGGTGATGACGCCGGCCGCGAGCGACGCGCCCGTTATGGCATCGACAATCATGAAGTTGCCGGTGCTCTTGAGATCGGTAAAGAGATCGACAGCGGTCGAGCGCCCAAGCGAAATGTGGGCAAGCGCGATATCGTTCACGCCGCAACTCGAGGCTGGGCGCGAGGTTAGGGTGTCGAGCTCAAGCAGGGCTTTAATTTCGAGGTTTGAAATTGGCACCAAGTCTGTGGCGGTGCGGAACAGATAGCCAGACCGGGTATCGAAGGCCGTTTCAGACAACCAAACCATGCGGGCATCGACCGAGTGCGCGGAGACCGGGCGGTGGTCGGGCGGCGACAAGACGGAGCCGCGCGCGACGTCGATGTCGATATCGAGCTGCAGGGCGACGGCTTGGCCAGCGCTCGCCAAGGCCAAATCGCCGCTCATGGTGGCGATGCGTTGCACCTTGGCGCTTCTGCCGCTTGATGCATCCACGACGAGGTCGCCGACTTTGACGACGCCCGAGGTGATCGATCCGGCGAGCCCACGGAAATCGCGCCCGTCGCGCAGGACGGTTTGCACGGGCAAGCGAAACGCCCCGCCGGCGCTGCTGCCGCGCGAGGGCAGTTTCTCCAAATGCTCCAACAAGTAGTCGCCCTTGTACCAGGGCATCGCGGTCGAGCGCGTCGCGACGTTATCGCCGGTGACGGCCGAAACCGGGATGACGAGTGCTTCCCAGAAGCCAAACTTCCACGACAGCGTTCTGAAGTCGGCCTCGATCTTGCGGAATTTCTCTTCAGAGAAGTCGACGAGGTCCATTTTATTGACGGCGAGGATCACCCGCTTGACACCGACGAGATCCAGAATGGCGGCGTGACGGCGCGTCTGCTTCTTGATCCCTGAGCGCGCGTCGACCAGCATGATCGCGATGTCTGCGTGCGAGGCACCCGACGCCATGTTGCGCGTATATTGTTCGTGGCCAGGGCTGTCGATGATGACGATGCGGCGCGTGGCCGTGTCGAAATAGCGCCAGGCGATGTCGATCGTGATGCCCTGTTCGCGTTCGGCTTCGAGGCCATCGACGAGTAGCGAAAAATCGGGCTGATCGGTGCCCCCGGCCCGGCGTTCTGACCGCTCGATGGTGGCACGCTGATCGTCGTAGAGATCGGAAGCGTCCCACAGCAGGCGGCCGATTAGCGTCGATTTTCCGTCGTCTACCGAGCCGCAGGTGAGAATGTGGACGATGCCGTCGAGATCGCGCGCCACGGCCGAGGAAGAGCCGAGCCTGACAGGGGCGGGCTCAGCCGATTTTTCAGCCTTTAGAGATTGTACGGCCGTCATTAAAAATAGCCTTCCTGCTTCTTCTTTTCCATGGCGCCAGACTGGTCGTGGTCGATCAGGCGGCCTTGCCGTTCGGACGTGCGCGCCGACAATGTTTCGGCGACGACGCTTTCTATATCGCGCGCGGTGGATTCGACCGCTGCGGTGAGCGGATAGCACCCGAGAGTCCGGAAGCGGATCGAGCGCATTTTGATTTCTTCGCCGACCTTGGGCTTCATCCGCTCGTCGTCGACCATGATCAGCTGACCATTGCGCAGGATCGTCGGGCGTTCGGCCGCCATATAGAGCGGAACGACGTCCAGTTTTTCGCGAATGATGTAGCGCCAGACGTCGCGCTCGGTCCAGTTGGAGAGCGGAAAGACGCGCACCGTTTCGCCGGTGCCGAGCCGGCCGTTGAGCAGTTCCCACAATTCGGGGCGCTGCTTGCGGGGGTCCCAGCGATGACCCGCGGCGCGGAATGAGAATACGCGCTCCTTGGCGCGGCTTGCCTCTTCGTCGCGGCGCGCGCCACCGAAGGCTGCATCAAAACCGTGCGCGTCGAGCGCCTGCTTCAGCGCGACGGTCTTCATGACGTCGGTGTAGATCGATGGCGCATAATCGATCGGATTGATGTTCTTGGCTAGACCGTCAGCGTTGGTGTGGACGATAAGGTCAAGGCCAAACTCCTTCACGGTCTTGTTGCGGAACGCGATCATGTCCTTGAACTTCCACGTCGTATCGATGTGGAGAAGAGGAAATGGCAGCTTTTGCGGGAAGAAGGCTTTGCGCGCGAGGTGCAGGAGAACGGTCGAATCCTTGCCGATCGAGTACATCAGAACGGGCTTGCGAAATTGGGCGGCAGCTTCGCGAAAAATATGAATGCTCTCGGATTCGAGTAAATCCAGATGGGACGGCGCGGCGGTCATTAGTTTTGCCCTTCGTTCGCAGCTGTAGTCTTCATGCCTACTTTCAAAGGATCTGGCCGGTTGTGCAGGCCGCACTCCTTGCCGTCTTCATTCTCCCACCACCAGCGACCGGCGCGGGTGTCTTCGCCCGGCGCAATCGCGCGCGTGCACGGCTGGCAACCGATGGACGCAAAGCCTTGCGCGTGCAGCGCGTTGATCGGAATAGCGTTGGCTGCCACATAACCTTCCAGCTGGCTCAGCGTCCAGTCTGCCATGGGGTTCAACTTGATCAATTTTTGCACCGGATCGTAGACTGCGAACGGCACATGCGCGCGCCCGTCGGACTGTTGGCGGCGCAGTCCCGTGATCCAGGCTGACGCGCCAGCCAGAGCCCTGTTCAGCGGCCTGACTTTGCGGATGTCGCAGCAGGCTTTGCGGTTTTCGACCGCCGCGCGAAAACCGTAAATGCCGTCGCGCGCGACAAGCTCTTCGACGTCGCGCGCGTCTGGAAACATCACTCTGATTTTGAGGCCGTAGCGGTTTTCGCTGGCGTCCAGCGTGTCGAGCGTCTCGGGGAAGTGCCGACCGGTGTCGAGCGTGAAAACGTCGAAATCGCCGCCAGCTTCGGCAATAGCGTGCAGCACGGCTTGATCCTCGATGCCAAGGCTCGTTGAAAAGGCTATCCGGCCAGAGATCTGGTCGCGGATCAGGCGCAGCCGCTGGGTGAGGTCTGGCTCGTGTTCCAACTGTTGATCGAGCCGGTGGGCAAGCGCGCTCGCGGCGTCCGGCGCCAGATCATTCTGCGCTGACGGCGTCCGATTGAGGTCGCTGTTTTGCACGCTGGTCTGTACGCTGGTCTGTACGCTGGCGAGGTCGGCAATAGACGGCATGGGTCCTCCAAGATGAGCAACTCATAAGTGAAAGCGTTTTCTAAATATAGGGGGTCATCGCATTTTTATTAGAACATAATTCCAAAAACTAGAGATTGTCGGAATAATTTACGGAAATTCGCGTTATATGGTCGTTGCTTGCACCGGCCTGCGGTGATTTAGCGAGCCACCGCTCCGCGCCGTGTGCGGCCCACGCCCCCGTCGCCAGGCACGCGGTCAACAAATAACCCCCGGTCGGCGCGTCCCAATCGAGCATTTCGCCAGCGGCGAAAACGCCGGGTCGTCTGCGCAACATGGCGTTGTCGTCAAGTTCGTCGAGCGCGATGCCGCCAGCGGTCGAGATCGCGCGCTCGAGCCCATGCATTCCCGATAGCGGCAGAGCGACATTTTTGATGGCGTGGGCAAGCGCTTGTGGTTCTCGCAGCGGCTTTGGCGTGCCCTCGCGGAACACCGCTGCTTGCGCTGGGCTTAGACCTGCGGCCTTGCGCAGATGATTGGACAAACTGTCCTTTGCCGCGCCGCGCGCCAGCCGTTCGGCCAACTCAGCCTGCGTCATGTCCGGGCGCAGATCGATGGTCATCGCGGCTGGCGGCGCGGCAAGTGCCGCACGGTTTGGGCGCGACAGGGCATAGATCACGCCGCCCTCAAGCCCGCTCGCCGTGATCACGGCCTCGCCGCGCGCGCTCACCCCGTCAACGGTGACCGCGATGCGCTTCAATGGCGAACCGGCAAAGCGTAAGCGCACATGATCCGACCATGGCATGATGACGCCGACGTTGCTGGCCGTGAGCGGGGTGATGACGACATCTGCATGCGACAACGGCTCAATCCAAGATCCATCGCTGCCAAGCCTTGGCCAACTGGCACCTCCGAGCGCCAGAATAACCGCGTCGTGGGCGTGGGTTTCGATGTCGCCGGTTGCCCCAGAAATCTTCAGGCCACCGTCGGCAAAGCCCACAAAGGTGTGACGCGTCTTGAGTTTGACACCGAGCCCGTCAAGTCGCTTGAGCCAGCCTCGCAATAGTGGCGATGCTTTCATGGACTTCGGGAACACGCGACCGCTCGAACCTGTAAACGTCTCTTGTCCCAAGCCTTGCGCCCAAGCAATGATCGCTTCTGGAGGAAAGCCATCGATTGCGCCGTGGATAGATTTTGCAGCCCCCCCGTACCGCTGCAGAAAATGATCGTGCTGTTCGGTGTGGGTGAGGTTCAGTCCACCGCGCCCGGCCAGCAGGAATTTGCGCGCTGGCGACGGCATCCGTTCGTAGATCGTGACACGATGGCCTTTGGTGGCCAGCACTTCCGCCGCCATCAATCCTGCCGGCCCCGCGCCAACGATCGCGATATCGCGGGCACCGTCCGGTGGAGCCGTCATTGACTTTGGGCCGAGACTTAAGAGTGTCATTCAATAGTGTGCTCACCAGGTGCCTTTCACCAAGTGCCTATGTTGGCCATCGAAGTCCATGGCTCTTGTGGTGGCAAGGCGTCGCCTTTCTGCAGCAACTCGATCGAGACGAGATCTGGCGAGCGCACGAAGGCCATGTAGCCGTCGCGCGGTGGCCGGTTGATCGTGACGCCTGCCGAGCGCAGCTTTGCGCACGTCTCGTAGATATTGTCGACGACGAAGGCTAAGTGGCCGAAATTGCGCGCCGAGCCATAGTCCTCCGGGTCCCAATTGTAGGTCAGCTCGAGCATCGGGGCTTTTTCAGCCAGTGCGCGGGGCTCGTCGGCTGGTGCTGCCAGGAATATAAGAGTGAAGCGGCCGCGCTCGTTGTCGATCCGCCGGACTTGCCTCAACCCAAGCTTGTCGCAATAAAAGTCCAAACTTTTGTCGATGTCCCGGATACGGACCATAGTGTGCAAGTATCGCATGTTTTGTCCTGGCTGATGAGCGCACCGCGGATACGGCGCGTTGTAGCTCGTGTCGGGCGCGCTATGCAAAGAAGCTCAGACCTTAGCGTGCCGCTCAAAGTCGCGTCGAGCCCCGAATCACGACGTCGTACGAATCACCTCGACGGCACAATCTGACGGCTGAAGGGTTCGCGCAGTGAAAAACGCGGGCAAATTTGGAAGCCTGTGCGCGTTAATCTGGGGATAGATTTTGAACGTCGGATAGGCCCGCATTTTCATGCCGTTACGTGCGCGGAGGAAAGTCGTTTCTATAGCTTTATCAGCCCTTGCGACGACCTTCAAAAATTTTCGCGCTAGCTCATTGGGCGTTGAATGTTATCCTTGGCGCTGCTTCGTTGGAACTGTGCGCGTTGACGTTAAACCGAAGAGGGCTCTTCAGGGTTTAACGCTTAAGGCCACGGGGAATGCGCGGTATCTTTTAAAGAGACTCTTAAGTAGCGGGAGTAAATTATGGGGGACTCTAAGAGTCCGGACTTTCCGGAGTTCGATCTGCCGTTAGTCGGCGGTTCGGAACGATTGGATGAGGCGGGCCTCGAAGTTTTCGAGATCGCTGGCACGATCAAATGGTTCGACGCTTCCAAAGGCTATGGATTCATCGTTCCAGACAACGGCTTACCTGACATTCTCTTGCATGTGACTTGCCTCAGAGCAGGCGGCTTCCAAACCGCTTACGAAGGCGCGCGCATTCATTGTGAAGTTTTGAAACGTCCCAAGGGCATGCAGGCTTTCCGCATCCTGGCGATGGACGAAAGCACGGCCATTCATCCTTCGCAGTTGCCGCAACGCACGCACGTCATCGTCATTCCCGAAAGCGACTGGGAACGTGCTTGGGTCAAATGGTTCAACCGCGTTCGCGGTTTCGGCTTCTTGACGCGGGGCGAAGGAACGGCTGATATCTTCTGCCACATGGAGACGCTCCGGCGGTTCGGCTTTACTGAGCTGAGACCAGGGCAGATTGTCCAGGTGCGCTGGGGAATGGGTTGCAAGGGCTGCATGGCCGCAGAACTTCGCCCTGACGGTGTCCCAACAGGGTTGCCGGCGAAGAATTAAGACACAGGAGCTCGCTTCAGTGTGGAAATCTAGTTGCAAGAGGGCCGCGCGATGTGCGGCCCTTTTTGTTTGGACCGCAGTTGCGTTTATAACCGTCGCGATGACGGCGGTGCCAACGGTGAGCGCCAAGATGAAAACGGACCGGTTGGTGGTCGAGGCGGCCAAGGGTGCCACTCCGCCACATTCGATCGCCATCGAGATCGCCGAGACCGAAGAGGAAAAAGCCCTCGGGCTGATGTTCCGCACTCAGCTTGGCGACGATCAAGGCATGCTGTTTGCCTATGGCGAGAACCACGAGATGACGATGTGGATGCGCAACACGTACATCTCGCTCGACATGGTGTTCATCAATGCCGACGGTATCATCCATCGTATCGAGCAGCGCGCCGAACCGTTATCAGACCGGGTCATTACATCTGAAGGCGCGGTGGCAGCCGTGCTCGAACTGGCGGGCGGGGCGACACAGCGCTTGGGCATCAAGCCTGGCGACCGGGTGGTGCACGCCATTTTCTCAAGCGCCGGAGCTGCCCCCAAACCTTAGCCGGGCCATCACGTTCGCCATGAAGTTCACCACTCCTGCGACTTTGACGACGTAATTTGCCAGAGCACTTGACCTTAGCCCGCGAAACCTGCACACCCTGGACGCCTTAGTCGGGGCGTAGCTCAGCCTGGTAGAGCATCTGGTTTGGGACCAGAGGGTCGTGGGTTCGAATCCTGTCGCCCCGACCATTTATTTTGATTTGTGATCAAGATGACCGCACGCATTTACAAGCCGGCGCGAACGGCCATGCAGTCCGGCGAAGCGCGCACCAAAGACTGGGTGGTCGAGATCGAGCCCGTCGTGCGGCGCGAGCTTGAACCCTTGATGGGTTGGACCAGCGCGTCGGACACCCGCTCGCAAGTGCGCTTGGAATTCGACACCAAGGACGAAGCGATCGCCTACGCGATCCGTGCGGGCGTCCCCTACACCGTGACAGAGCCAAAGCCGCGCGCGCAGATCAAAAAAAGCTACGCTGAGAATTTCCGCTTCGGCCGCCTTGGCAGCTGGACGCACTAGACGCTGTTGCCAGTATCGTACCCTCGGCATCGCCGACCGCAGCACACGACGCGTCAGCCGACTACCAATCTGCCATGCGGCCGTTCATGACGATTTGCCGCCTAGTATCTCTCGCATCGTCTCGGCGAGTGCGTGGGGCAGGGCATCGACTTTGCTTTCAATACGATCAATACGTCGATCGAGATTGTCAAATCGTTTATCGACACCGTCAAATCGTCGATCAACGCCGTCAAATCGTTGATCGACACCGTCAAAGCGCTGTTCGGTCATCTGTTGAAATCCCAGCAGATCGCGGTGAACGTCGCGCACTTGGTTGGTCACAAAAGCAAAGCCGCCTTCTAGTTCACCAACCCGGCGCTTTAAGTCTCTGATCTCGGCATCGTGGTCCATCAGCGTCCCTCCATCGCTCGTCGCTGACTAAGAACAATACAGGAACGTCAAGGCGGATGCAACTCACAAATCAGTGCCTCTGTTTACTGTGGCTCCCGGAATTGCGCGCTAGCGGCGTGTCATCACTGAAACAGCACGATCGCTTTTTGTACGGTTTTCCAAACGCCCCACGCCAACGGAATGGCGACGAGCAGCCAGAACGGTATGGCGCGCGCATCAAGCCCGCCTTTGCCGATGCCGAACGATCCAGACGTGACGCCCGATGTCTTCTCGTGCAGCTTGGCGCGCTCGGTCGCCATCTCAGCGTCGCTCATGTGCCACTTCGGATTGACCGGCCGCACAAGCATATTGGCAATGAAGCCGACCACTAGAAGGCCCGCCAAAACGTAGTAGATCGGCGCGTAGATTTGGTCGGGCGCGATGCCCTGCGCTTGCCGCGTATCGTGCAGATAGTTGACGATCACCGGGCCGACGATGCCAGCTGTCGACCACGCCGTCAGCAGCCGACCATGGATAGCGCCGACGAACTGGGTGCCAAACATATCGGCGAGATAAGCTGGAATGGTCGCAAACCCGCCGCCATACATCGAAGCGATGACGCAGAACGCGGCCACAAGTATCGCCAGCGATTTCCAATCCGCCGCAAACGAGGCGAGCACATATAAAGCAGCGCCAAGCGTGAAGAAGATGAAGTACGTGGCTTTGCGCCCAAGCGCGTCGGACGATGACGCCCAAGCGATACGTCCAAAGATGTTGAAAAGCGAAATGAGCCCTACGAAGCCGGCACCAACCGCACCTGCTGCGGCGGCCAGCGCCACGTCTTTTTTGATGTCGCCAAACGGCATGCCGGCTTTGCCGATCAGCGCGCCACCGAACGTTTCCTGCAACATCGGCGACGCAGCACCAATGATGCCGATGCCAGCCGACACGTTCATGCACAAGATCAACCACAGCAGCCAGAACTGCGGTGTTTTATGCGCATTCTCCAGATGCACGTTGCTAGACGTGATCATGGCGTTGTTGGCGGCGGGCGGTACCCAGCCATCCGGTTTCCACCCGGCGGGCGGCAAGCGATAGCTGAAGGCACCGATCATCATGAAAACAAAATAAATCGCGGCCATGAAGATGAAGGTCTGCCAGACGCCGGGATCGGTCGCGGTTTTAAAGCCCGGCCATTTAAATAATTCGCCAACGCCTGGAATGGACACGGTCTCGCCGGACATCAAAGCGGCAGCCAGCGGCGAGCCGATCATCGCGCCGCCGCCAAAGCCCATGATGGCGAGGCCCGTTGCCATGCCGCGCCGGTCAGGGAACCATTTGATCAGCGTCGACACGGGTGAAATGTAGCCGAGCCCCAGACCGACGCCGCCGATGACGCCAGCGCCGAGCCACAATAGCCAGAGCTGGTGGACGTAAACGCCGTAGGCAGAGATCAATAGGCCGCCGCACCAGCACAAGGCCGAAACGAAGCCCGCCTTGCGCGGACCGGCGCGTTCTAGCCACCCGCCCCAGATCGCGGCGGAGACGCCGAGCAGAACGAAGAAGAAGGTATACATCCAGCCGAGGTCGAACTGGCTCCAGTTGCAATTGGTGGCGGTCAGCGCTTTCAGCGTGCCGACCGCCTTTTCGCCAAACGTGGCGGCCCCGGCCGAACATTCCGCCAGCGCTTTGCCGTCGGCGCCAACGAGCGCGCCCTGCAGCGGCTTCCAGAACACGCTAAAACCGTAGGCCATGCCGATGCACAAATGGATGGCAAGGGCGGCGGGCGGCACCAACCAGCGGTTAAATCCGGCGGTCGCGATAATGCGCTCGCGGTCGAGCACTCCTGGCGCGCTTGTGCCAGCTACCGCCTGCGTTGCAGCCATGAAACCGTCTCCCCCGAATTCGTCTTGAACCTTTGGGGCTCCGATGGCCCGCCTTTATGTGCCACGGTCGAGGCGCTATAATCAATGGCTAGCGGGCGCGTGGCTTGCGTTTTCGGGCGGCGGCGCTTAATCGGTCGTGGCGGGGATCGGTACGCGAGCGCTCACCTGTTCGATCCCGTAGCTCAGTTGGATAGAGCACCTGCCTTCTAAGCAGGGGGTCGCTGGTTCGAATCCAGCCGGGATCGCCAATCAATTCAGAGACTTATCAGCGACATGTACAGCCGTAATTAAGCTGAGGGGACACGGAGGGGACAACTCCCTCTCTGCTGATCTCGGAAATATTTTGGGCTTTTCGGAAGTTGAAAGTTGGATCCCATGCGCGAGGTGCGGATTCCGTTGATTGCGGACACTGATTCCGTTTGAAGGCGGACACCGTTACGGTCCAAGGCGGACAGCATTACGGTGATTGCGGACACCCGCTCCCGTCGACGGTTGCAGTGGTCTCAGGCTGTGGTCTTTTCGTCAA
>JANLPU010000017.1:0-68872 GCA_031367425.1 Hyphomicrobium sp. | reverse complement strand
GTATGGGTTGTTGTTTTTGTTTTTTTTGCTCTTTTAACTCGCCGCACATTTTCCGCCGCCCCCCGGGGGTTGTGGGGGGCGCGCCCCCCGGGTGGGGGGGGCGGGCTTGTGCCATTTAAATTCCAACCGTCAATTTGCCGGTTACGAATGACGCACATCCCCTCACCCCGACCCTCTCCCCAAGGGGAGAGGGGGAAATCGCCTGCGTCGCTGACCCGTTGTTTAGTCATCGATCAATGCGCTCCAACTTCGCCTCTCCCCTTGGGGAGAGGTCGGCGCGTCGCGCCGGGTGAGGGGGCGGGCTTGTGATCAAGCGCCAGATATATCATTTCGAGAACACCTTCGACGTTGCCGCGAATGTCTGAATTCCAGCAGCGAAGGACGCGAACGCCATTTGTTTCGAGGAATTTTGTCCGATCCGAATCTGAAACAATCTCTCCAGGCGTGGCGTGCGTACTGCCGTCGACTTCAACAGCCAACCGCGCATCTGAACAATAAAAGTCAATGATGAACCTTCCAAATGGCACCTGCCGCTTGAACTTCCAACCATCTAGTTGCCGGTTGCGCAGCCTCGACCAGAGGATGTGTTCTGCCTTCGTCTCATGTTTTCGTAGATCTCGGGCGAGCCCAACTGCACCACTACGCATGACAGCACGCCCCCTCACCCCGACCCTCTCCCCAAGGGGAGAGGGGGAAATCGCCATCGTCGATATCAATGCGCTCCAACTTCGCCTCTCCCCTTGGGGAGAGGTCGGCGCGTCGCGCCGGGTGAGGGGGCGGGCTTGTGACCAACTCCGCGCAAATTCCGTCATCCCCGCACAGGCGGGCATCTATCCAGTCCTGCCGCGTTGCCAAGCCAGAAGCTCGGACGGGTCCCCGCCGTAGTTCATGCCCATCAGGGTGCTGGGATGACGTCATTTTGGAAAGTGCGTCGCTCATTCCGCCGCCACTTTGCTGTGCTTTGCCTGATACTGATCGATGCGCGCTTCGATGACGGGCCTGAAATTCTTGATCAATCCCTGCACAGGCCACGCCGCTGCATCGCCCAGCGCGCAAATCGTGTGACCCTCGACTTGCTTTGACACTTCAAACAACAGATCGATTTCGCGCTTCTGCGCTTCGCCCTTTTCCATCCGTTCGAGTACGCGCCACATCCAGCCGGTACCCTCGCGGCACGGCGTGCACTGACCGCAGCTCTCGTGTTTATAGAAATACGCGATGCGCCGGATGGCCGCGATGATGTCGGTCGACTTGTCCATGACGATGACGGCCGCGGTGCCGAGGCCAGAGCCAAGTTTGCCCAGCGCATCGAAATCCATTGTGACGTCGGTCGCCTGTTCAGCGGTGATGCAGCGCACCGATGAGCCGCCCGGAATGACTGCGAGCAAGTTATCCCAACCGCCCGTCACGCCACCGCAGTGGGTCTCGATCAGTTCGCGCAGCGGAATGCCCATTTCTTCTTCGACGACGCAGGGGCGCTCGACGTGGCCCGAAATCTGGAACAGCTTGGTGCCGGAGTTGTTGGGCAGTCCGAGTGCGGCAAACCAGTTGGCACCGCGCCGTAGAATATCGCCCACGACCGCGACGCTCTCGACATTGTTGATCGTCGTCGGCGCGCCCCAGAGTCCGACGTTGGCCGGGAACGGCGGCTTCAAGCGCGGCTGGCCTTTTTTGCCCTCGAGGCTTTCAAGTAGCGCGGTCTCCTCGCCGCAGATATATGCGCCAGCACCGTGGTGGACGAAGATGTCGAGGTCCCAACCGTGGACGTTGCCGTGGCCGATGAGACGCGCGGCGTAGGCCTCGTCGATCGCGCGCTGCAAGGCTTCGCGTTCGCGGATGAATTCGCCGCGCACGTAGATGTAACAGGTGTGCGCGCGCATCGCGAAGGCGGCCAACAACGCGCCTTCGACGAGCAGGTGCGGATCGTGCCGCAGGATCTCGCGGTCTTTGCAAGAGCCTGGCTCGCTCTCGTCGGCGTTGATGACGAGATAGCTCGGCCGCGTGTCGGCCTTGGGCATGAACGACCACTTAAGACCGGTCGGGAAGCCGGCACCGCCGCGCCCGCGCAGACCGGAAGCTTTGACCTCGTTGATGATCCAGTCGTGGCCCTTGTCGATAAAAAATTTCGTGCCGTCCCAGCTGCCGCGCGCAGTTGCGCCTTTCAGCCCGACATCGTGGAAGCCGTAGATGTTGCGGAAGATGCGGTCGCGATCATCGAGCATTAGATCGAGGCCCCCTGGCGGAAGACAACACAGCGATGAAAAAGCTCAAGCCTAAGAGTATTGCGCCGGCAATGCCGAGCCAGCGTTCGCCACCGGCTTCCCAGGATACCAGCGCCCCGGCGGCCAGCGACGTCAGGCACCAGAACTGCAAAAGTCCGTGATTGCCCTCGGGCCAAATCGCTTCGACGAGCGCCGATAATCCGAGCGTGCCGACCATGCCGACGAGCCACGCGTCGGTGTGGGTCAGGTGCCCTTCGTGGAACTTCAACGCAATACGATAAAGCAGAAACAGCGAGACCGCCGCGATGATCAGGCGCATCGCGCGCACCCACGGCTCGCTCGCCAGCGTCTGCTTGATTTTACCGCGCGGCTTGGCACTAACCGTTGGTTCTGTGTTTGTCATAGCCCCTACCCCTTTGGTCTTTCGCCGACCGTACCCTCAGGACGCCAACCGCCACTCAGCTTTTGGCATTGCTCTATCCATTTGTCGCGCGCGACGCGGCCCTTGAAACCAGGCATTGCGTTTTCAAACCATGCCACATCGGCTGGCGTCCACACCGCAATCTGATCGAAATGCCAGATACCCATCGCGTTGAGCCGCTCGGCGAGCTTCTCGCCGACCCCCCATATCAGGCCGAGATCGTCTGGTTTACCGTCGCGGGCAGCGCTCAGAAGTTCAGGCGTCTTAGGTTTGGACGAATCTGGGTTCGAAACTCTATCTGCTACTTGGACTGCTCCTGGCGCCCTGCTGACCGATGAAGCCTTCATCCTCTCGATCTCATCGACCGAAAGCGCCTTGCCAGATGAGCGCGCTTCCAAATCCTTGACGAGGCCAGCGTTCGCCATCGCAGCCATAGCGCCGGTGTTCATCGCGGGCGCTGCCTGTACGGGCGCCAACTGTGCCGACGATGATGGCGCTGCGACAGCCGCGATCTCGGCCTTGTGTGCGGATGATGCCAAAGCGCTCGGCGGCTGCGTCTCGACAGCGCCTCCTGCCTTGGGAGTCGCTGCTTCCTCGAAACGTTTTTTCCACGCGCCCACGGTCGAGCCGTCGTAGAGCGAGGGATCTTTGAGCGTCGTCGGCCCGCCAGCCGGGCACGATGCCGTGCGGCCGATCTGCGAGCCACTCTTGGGTTTTTTCCCAGCTGCAAAGCCATCCAGAATTTGCTCGAGTGCGGCAGGCGTGAGATCCTCGAAGGTATCCTTGTCGACTTGCACCATCGGCGCGTTGGCGCACACGCCCATGCACTCGACTTCTTCCCACGAGAATTTACCATCGGCCGAGACGTGATGGGGGTCGTGCGCGATCCGCGCCTTGCAAACATCTATGAGCGCGCGCGATCCAGCCAACATGCACGGCGTCGTGCCGCAAACTTGGACGTGGGCGACTTTGCCGACCGGCGACAATTGGAACATCGTGTAGAACGTAGCAACTTCCAGACCGCGAATGTGCGCCATACCCAGCATCTCAGAGACGTGACGGATCGCGGGTTCGGGCAGCCAGCCTTCTTGCTCTTGAGCGCGCCAGAGCAGCGGCAAGATAGCTGAGGCTTGACGCCCTTCGGGGAACTTTGCGATTTGCTGCTTCGCCCACGCCAGATTTTCCGCACTGAAGGCGAACTGCGAGGGTTGCTCGGGATCAAGGCGGCGGACGGCCATCAACGGCTCCTCAAAGAGCTCCGGCGAGTGACGGAATTCAAACCCTATACTGCCACATACGCAACATTTGGATCAGCCGGTTTCCCCGATCAGTTACGAGGATCGGCCGCACATGGCAAGCGCTCGAAAAGCGAGCCAAGCGCGCGGCCAGCGCATCCGACTTTTGACTGAGGTGCGACGATTTGATCAGCGGGTAACTTACACCGCGTTCGGGATCAGGGCTGAGTTGGCGTCTGGCCGGGCACAGGAGTCGGCAGAACGTCTTTGGATCGATCTTGGATGATACCGCGACGGGTCAATGTTTCAGTTGGGCGTTCGTTGGCCCATTTGCGTTCGCCGTAGCCAAGCGGCACAGAAAGCCAGCCGAGCAGCAATAGGAACGTCGCAATGGGTGCCAGCAAGAGTGAGATCTGCGACCCGACGCGTAGAAACCCCGTCCAAATGACTGCCAGCAGCAATCCGAACGCAATGATCACCCAGCCGCCTTCATCGGCACCGCGCGCGCTCGCAAACACGAGACCGGCCGCCAGAGCCAGAATCCCGACCAGCACCGGCACGATCGGGAGATCGGACTGCAGCGCCCCCATCGGCCAAGAGTTCGATCGCGCGAAGAGCCGGTAGGTTGCCAGGCTCAAGCCCCAGCCGAAAGCGCCGACGGCCAGCAAGAAAAGATTGTCGATCATCTGAGGCGGTCTCCGCAGGGGTGGGCAGTGTTCGCGACCGGCGCCGAACGGGCGAGGCGTTGAGCGGCCATTCTAACCAATGCAATGCGGCACAGGCTAGTCCGCTGTTAGAAAAGGTTAAGTTCGGCGGGGACAGTTGTGGCAACAGCCATTTCGCTTGCTCGGATATGTCGCAGGCCTGTCGACAGGCTGAATTCCACCCTTATGCCAGTCCTAAAGCCCGATTTGCTGGCCCCCGATTTGCTGGCCGGTGCTAAGTGAGCGATATAGCGTCCGGGCGACCAATTAACGGACCCGAGATCTAAATCCGCGCGCTGCACTGGCGTGGGCCACAATGTCTGGAGGTACTGGGGTCGGGCAGTACCGGGCACCTTATCCGCTAGAACAACCTGCCTCAGCGCTGCCCGACTGTCGACGCTTCCCGAACCATCACATTAAGCAAGGACCGTACCCTGCGTGAATATATTGGCTCTCGTTTTCAAGTCTCACGATTCCGGCCTCGCCGTGCTGTCCGACGGCAAGCCACGAATGATGTTTGAAGAAGAACGTTTCAACCGCTGCAAGCATACGCAGCTCTACCCGCGCCATTCTATGGAAGCAGCCTTTGGCGAGGGCGCAGAACTGGATCTGTCCGACATCGACGTCATGACGACGCCTTGGCACAGGCCACGGATGCTGCGCTCGCTCATTGGTGCAACTCTTGGCAATCTGCCCGCGAGCCTCAACCTGATGCGGCCGAGCGCACACCCAACCCACGCTGTCGCCCTTGCCAATTTGCCCCTGCATTTGCGGCTGGGAATGCTTAGTCAGTTCGGTCTCAAACGCCAGCCCAAGCTTGTCGAGGTCGGTCATCACGAAGCGCACGCCTCGATATTTTTTGCCTCGCCGTTCGAAGACGCGACCATTCTCGTCGTCGATGGCTACGGCGATGATGGCGCGACAAGCGCCTGGGTCGGACGCGATAACAAAATCTACAAGCAGTGGTCGGACCCGATGTTCGATAGCTTAGGGATGCTCTACAGCTGCGTGACTGAGCACTTAGGTTTCAAAGTGTTCGAAGAAGGCACCGTGATGGCGGTCGCAGCGCTTGGCACGCCAGCCTACAAGGACAAATTCAAAGACCTCATCCATCACCTTCCCAACGGTCGTATCCAGGTCAACAAAAGCTACATCAAATACAATACCCACGGTCTGATCGAGCCATTCAGTCCAAAATTCTATGCAGCCTTTGGTCCGCGCCGCAAACGCGACGAGCCGCTCACCGAACACCATAAAAACATCGCCTGGGCCTTGCAGCATTGGACTGAGGAAGCATTGCTTCACATGGTGCGAGAGCTGGCCCGCGTACACAAATCGAAGAACCTCGTTATCTCAGGCGGCGTCGCTCTTAACTGCGTCGCCAATGCTCGCATCCTGCGGGAAACAGACTTCGAACGCGTCTGGGTTCCACCGGTCGCTTCAGACACGGGCGTCTGCTTGGGCAGCACGCTCTATCATTGGCACAATACGCTGGGGCACAAGCGCGACTTCGAGATGACGCACGCGTTCTACGGCAAAGCCTTCAGCGATGCCGAGATCGTCACAGCCCTGCAAGCCGCAGGTTTACAATATGAGCGCATGGACGAGGCCGATTTGTTGAAACGGGTCGCCAAAGATCTGAGCGAACAAAAAATCGTCGGCTGGTTCCAGGGCCGCGCTGAGGTTGGACCACGCGCCCTTGGCAACCGCTCGATCCTGTCGGCCGCGACATCCAACAAAATGAAGGACCTGATCAACGCCCGCATCAAGCACCGCGAGTCCTACCGGCCGTTCGCCCCCGTCGTGCTGATCGAGCGGCTGCCTGAATTTTTCGAGTACGAGCATCCAGATCCGTTCATGACGGTTGCACCCAAGATCAGGCCAGACAAGATCGCTCTCATTCCAGCCGCTGCCCATGTCGACGGCACAGGGCGCATCCAAACCATCGATCGCGTGGCCAACCCGCGCTATTACGGCGTGATCGAGGAATACGCCAAGATCACCGGCATCCCAGTGCTTTTGAATACTAGCTTCAATCGCCAGGAACCGGTTGTAAATGCCCCGGCAGACGCCATTTCCTGCTACCTGCGCACGGATATGGATCGCGTCGTACTTGGTGACTATTATGTGTCGGATCGCAATGAAGCCGCTATCGCTAAAGCGACGGCGGCGTTTCATAAGAAGCCCTGAAACTAAATCGATGGGACGATGTTGTCTGACATGATGCGATGGCTCAGCGCACGGCGGCGCCTACCGAAGGCTTTGTCGTTAGCGGGCTCGACAACAAAAACTGACAGCGCGCCGTTGGAAAATATGGCGCTCTTGATGGCGGCCATCGATGTGCCAGCCTTCATGCTCGACGACAGTGACCGCGTGTTGTGCCACAGCACACGGGCGCTCGATTTTTTTCCAAACCTTACCGTTGGCCAGCAACTGCTGCAGGTGATCCGCCACCCAGGCTTGATCGAAACCGTGCAGCTTGCCCGGCAGGAAAACATCACGCGCTCGGGCGAGTTGGCCGACCGCACGGGCTTTGGACGCCGCATGACGGTAACCGTCGTGCCGTTGCGCATCGTCCTTGCCCGACCTGACGCCAACGATGAAAAAACGGCCGTGCTGCTCGTGCAATTCCGCGATCTGAGCGAGCAGGACCGGCTGAGCCAACTGCGCTCAGACTTCATCGCCAATGCCAGTCACGAATTGCGCACGCCACTGGCGTCGCTCAAAGGCTTTATCGAAACGCTGCAGGGATCGGCTAGCGGAGATGCCGCCGCACGCACGCGGTTCCTGGGCATCATGGAAGCGCAAGCCGCCCGCATGGCGCGCATCCTCGACGATTTGTTATCTCTCAGCCGAATTGAAATGCGGGCGCACTTGGTGCCTAAGGATAAGGTCGACGTTGCCGCCATTGCGCTCGCAGCTGTCCACGGTTTGGAGCCTATCGCCACAGATGCTGGCATCGAACTGTCGTTACAGGGCACGTCCCAGCCTGTGTATGTGCGTGGTGATCGCGATGAACTCGAGCAGGTGTTTCAAAATCTCATCGAGAACGCGATCAAATATGGCCGCCATGGCGGGCACGTCCAGATTACAATCCAGCGCAGAGAGCGATCAAACAATTCTCTCGGTTGGATTGCCGTAGAGGTCGCCGACGACGGGCCGGGCATTGCCGAAACGCACTTGCCGAGACTGACGGAACGGTTCTATCGCGTCGATACCGCGACAAGTCGCGAGCGCGGCGGCACCGGCTTGGGGCTGGCCATCGTCAAACACATTCTCAATCGCCACCGCGGCGAGCTTGAAATCGCCTCGACGGTAGGAATCGGCTCAAAGTTCACGGTCGTTTTGCGCGAACTGGGATAGTACAAAGCCTTGCAGCCAAATTTTGTATAGTAATATCATATAGTTATACTGTCACAAAAGGTTTGTGCTCAGCCGCTAGAACACCTCCAAGCGCGCACTACAGGGATGGCGAGCGCTTCTCCATCCCGGCTTAACGCAACTTGGGAGTGACACATGAAAAAAACGCTCGTTTTGACGACGGCTCTAGCCATCAGCGCGGCATGGGCTGGAACCGCTGCCGCCCGCGATCAGATCCGCATCGTCGGATCGTCAACAGTTTATCCGTTCACCACGGCAGTCGCCGAGCAATTCGGCAAAGCCAACGGCGGCAAAACACCGGTCGTTGAATCAACCGGAACCGGCGGCGGCTTGAAGTTGTTCTGCGCCGGCGTCGGTGGCGATCATCCAGACGTTGCCAACGCGTCGCGCGCCATCAAGAAGGGCGAATTCGACGATTGCCAGAACAACGGCGTCAAAGACATCGTCGAACTTAAGATCGGCTTTGACGGCATCGTTATCGCCAATGCCAAGGGCGGCGCTGTTCTGGTGCTGACGACCGAACAACTTTTCCGCGCGCTGGCGAAGGAAATTCCCGGCACCGACGGCAAACTGGTCGCCAATCCGAATAAGACCTGGAAAGACGTCGATGCGTCGCTTTCCGCCGATAAGATCGAGGTTCTGGGACCTCCGCCAACCTCTGGCACACGCGATGCGTTCCTTGAGCTTGTCATGGAAAAGGGCGCGGAAAAGTTAGAGCCGCTGAAGGCCATGAAAGAAGCCGACAAGAAAGACAGCACCAAGACCTTCGAAAAAGTCTGGAAGTCGATCCGCGAAGACGGCGCCTGGATCGATGCCGGCGAAAACGACAACCTCATCGTCCAGAAGCTCGAAGCCAACACCAAGGCTGTCGGCATCTTCGGTTATTCGTTCCTCGAAGAGAACACGGCCAAGATCAAAGGCGCCAAGGTCAGCGGCGTCGAGCCTACGTTCGAGACCATCGCATCGGGCAAATATCCCGTGTCGCGTCCGCTGTTCATTTACGTCAAGAAGCAGCACATCGGAGTGATCCCCGGCTTGAAAGAATTCGTCGCCGAATACGTCTCGCCGAAGTCGATGGGCGAAGACGGCTATTTGTCGACGAAAGGTCTCATCCCGTTGCCAAAGGCCGAGCGCGACGCCATCGCCAAAACCGCCAGCACGCTGGCCTCGATGGTTGGCCCGGGCTCGTGACAGCTAGCTTGTGACCACGATTTGAAAGTCGGGCGGATCTCATGCGATGATCTGACCGCCTTTCCCTCATTACAAGTCCGGCACGAGGCCGGGCTTGATACGGCGCAGCCGCAGGTGCCTCAAATGGCCGCCCTTTATTTAAGTTTGGTCGCTGCTCTGACAGCCATAGCTTTCGTGCTTGGCGGTCATCGCGCCCGCGTTTTGAGGGCGGTTGGCGAGAGGCTTCATTCCCTGCCGATCTATCACGCCTCTTACGCCGCGTTCGCGGTTGCCATTCCGATGTTGCTGCTCTTCCTTGCATGGACGCTGACTGCCCCGCGCATTGTTGAAAACCGGACGATCGCTTCGCTTCCCCAATCTGGCCACCAGTCTGGCCCCCAATTTGGGCAACCCGCCGATGCCCTCGCGCGTGCGGCTGTATTGAGAGAAATTGAAAACGCGGCAGCTGGCGGGCCAGCCAACGAGGCCGCGAGTGCGGACGTTCGCAACGCTGCCGCGACGATGACAAATCTCACGAGTGTCAGCGACTGGTTGCTCGTGGCGACGGGTGGAGGCTTGGGCGCAATTGGATTGTTGTGGGCGCGCTCTCAGATCGAAAGCCGCTTCCGCGCCCGCACGCGCGTTGAGCAAGTGGTGCGGGCAATGCTGCTGATGTGCTCGGCGGTGGCCGTGCTGACAACCGTGGGAATTGTTTTATCGCTGCTATTTGAATCGCTGAGATTTTTCGCGCAGTACCCCTGGTATAAGTTCCTTTTCGGCACCCAATGGTCGCCGCAAATCGCGATGCGCTCCGATCAAGTCGGGCAATCTGGCGCGTTCGGTTTCTTGCCCATCCTGAGCGGCACGTTGCTGATCACCGCCATCGCGATGCTGGTCGCGGGGCCGGTCGGACTGTTCTCGGCGATCTACATGGCCGAATATGCCTCGCCCCGATTTCGTTCGCTGGCCAAGCCGATCCTCGAAATCTTGGCTGGCGTGCCGACCGTCGTGTTCGGTTTCTTTGCGGCCCTGACCGTCGCCCCCTTCATTCGCGCGACGGGCGCTTCGATCGGATTGGACGTCGCCTCTGAATCGGCACTCGCGGCCGGCCTCGTCATGGGCATCATGATCATCCCCTTCGTCTCGTCGCTGTCGGATGACGTCATCAACGCGGTGCCGCAATTCCTGCGCGATGGCTCCTACGCGCTCGGCGCAACGCAAGCCGAAACGATCCAACATGTCGTCCTGCCTGCAGCGTTTGCGGGCATCGTCTCGGCCATGATGCTGGCGATGAGCCGCGCCATCGGCGAAACGATGATCGTCGTCATGGCCGCGGGTCTGGCCGGTAACTTGACGTTCAATCCGCTCGAAGCGGTCACCACCATCACCGTGCAAATCAAAAGCCTTTTGGTTGGCGATCAGGAATTCGATAGCGTGAAAACGCTGTCGGCATTCGCTCTCGGGCTCGTGCTGTTTTTCTTCACGCTGACATTGAACACGATAGCACTGAAAATTGTCGGCAGATACCGGGAGCAGTATGACTGATCTCATGGCCAGCACCGGCACCGCGCGCGTGCGCGATTTGGCCAACGCCCAGAAGCGGCGGGCGCAGCGCCATCGCGCCAATACCAGGTTTCGTTTTTACGGCCTCGCCGCAATCGTTCTGGCGGTCGCATTTCTGGCCATTATTTTGGCGGACATTACGATCAAAGCCGTGCCTGCCTTCACGCAATCGACCCTGCAGATCGACGTGCCGTTGGCGGCCGAATTTATCGATCCGGCCGACGCCAAGGCTGGAGACTACGACGGCGCTGTGCGGGCCGCGCTGCGCAATCAGTTTCCAAACTGCACAACGAAGGCCGAACGCAAGGCGATTGGCAGCTTGGTTTCAGGGAGCGCGGGTGACCCGCTCAAAGCACTGGCGCTGTCCGACCCGCAACGCATTGGACAGACTATTGCCGCGAACGTACTGTTATCGTCCGACGCCGATCTCTATGCCAAAGGCATCACGGCTGCTGTCGCCACGGGGGCGGGATTGGGCGTTGCCAGACCATCCGGCACGAGCGGGCCGATTGCGATCGAATTTGCGCCCGGCGCTTTTGCCAACACACCACAAGCGCCGCGTGACCTTTTCGATTCTGCCACGCCCGCGCTTCTGATTGCGATCAATGGTGGCGTTGTGCGGGTCAACGCGCTCAAAGGCGACGTGGCTCAGGGCGAAACGCTGGTGCCGTTGACATCGGCCGCGCCTGCAAGCTCTGGCACATGGCGTCCGATTGACGTTCGCACGCCAGGGTCGCAACGCAAGATCACCGACTTGCAAATCGCTTTTGTCGAACTGCTGAAAGACAAGGGCGTCATCGGGTCCAAGTTCAACACCGCGTTTTTCGCCCGCGGCGACAGCCGTGAACCCGAGCTTGCCGGCATCTTGGGCAGCCTCACCGGCACGGCGTTCACGATGCTCATCACGCTGGGGCTTTGCCTGCCGATTGGACTGGGAGCGGCGATTTATCTGGAAGAATTCGCGCCGCGCAACAAGCTGACGCATCTCATCGAAGTGAACATCAATAACCTCGCAGCCGTGCCCTCGATCGTCTTCGGGTTGCTCGGATTGGCGGTCTTTCTGAATGTCTTCGGCATGCCAAGATCGTCGCCGTTCGTCGGCGGCTTGGTGCTCGCGCTGCTGGTGCTGCCGACGATCATCATCGCTAGCCGGGCGGCATTGAAATCGGTGCCGCCCTCGATCCGCGAAGCAGCCATTGGCATTGGCGCCACACACCAACAGGCGGTCTTCCACCACGTTTTACCGATGGCCATGCCCGGCATTCTCACCGGCACGATTATCGGGATGGCGCACGCTCTTGGCGAAACCGCGCCCTTGTTGATGATCGGCATGATCGCGTTCATCGCCGACGTGCCAAAAAGCCCGTTGGATGCTGCAACAGTTTTGCCTGTCCAGATCTTTCTCTGGTCAGACCTGCCAGAAGCCGGGTTCCAGTCTAAGACGGCCGCTGCAATTCTCGTTTTGATCTTTTTCCTGATTGCGATGAACGGCCTGGCCATCTGGCTCCGAACAAAATTCGAAAGGCGTTGGTGATGCTTCATCAAGTTGTAAATCCGAATACCGGTGCTACCGTTGCCGTCCATCCGGAGATCGGTGCGCGCGGCGTAACAAAGATCGGCGCTGAACGTGTCAACGTTTTTTATGGCGAAAAGCACGCTCTGAAAGACGTCAGTGTTGCAATTTCCGAAAAATCGATCACGGCTTTCATCGGCCCCTCGGGCTGTGGAAAATCGACGTTCTTACGGTGCATCAACCGCATGAACGATACTATAGCCAACTGCCGCATCACGGGCGACATCCGCATCGACGGGCAAGATATCTACGCCCGCGACGTCGACCCGGTCGAACTCAGATCGCGCGTCGGCATGGTGTTCCAACGGGCCAACCCATTTCCAAAATCGATCTACGAGAACGTCGCGTACGGACCGCGTATTCACGCGCTCGCCTCGACGCGCGCCGAACTCGACGAGATCGTCGAGCAAAGTCTCCGCAAGGCGGGGCTATGGGACGAGGTCAAAGACCGGCTGCACGAAAGCGGTACGGGCCTGTCTGGTGGGCAACAGCAGCGCCTGTGCATCGCGCGCACCATCGCCATCAGCCCGCAGATTATCTTGATGGACGAACCATGCTCAGCGCTCGATCCGATTGCGACCGCGCGCATCGAAGAACTGATGGAAGACTTGCGGCAGAATTATACCATCGTGATCGTCACCCATTCCATGCAGCAAGCCGCGCGCGTTTCGCAACGGACGGCATTTTTCCATTTAGGCTCGCTGGTCGAAGAAGGCGACACCACAACGATCTTCACCAACCCCAAAGACCAGCGCACGCAAGACTATATTACTGGCCGCTTCGGATAATCACGTAACGCCCGCGGTTGCGCTTTCCTAAATAGAGAAGAACAGACCCATGCCCAGCCACATCGTCAAATCGTATGAAGCCGAACTCTCGCTGCTCGAAACCAAAATCGGACAGATGGGCGGGCTGGCCGAACAACTTCTTGGCGAAGCCTTCTCGGCGCTCGAACAGCCAAATCCGGACCTTGCACGCGGCGCCATCGCGCGCGACAGCGCCATCGATTTACTGCAGCGCGAGGTCGAAGAGCAGGCGATCGTGATGATCGCACGCCGCCAGCCTATGGCCAACGATCTGCGCCAGATCATGGCTGTCATGAAGGTTTCAAACGACCTGGAACGTATCGGCGACCTGGCTAAAAACACGGCCAAACGCGCCCTCGCCATCTCTGGCGAACACCGTCCCAAAACGCTGATGACCGGCCTGCGCCATATGGTCGAGTTGACCTCGGGGTCATTGAAAAAAATTCTCGACGCCTTCGCCGCCCGCGACGCCGAGGCCGCGCTCCAAGTCTGGCGCGACGATGAACACATCGATGTCCTTTACAATTCGTTATTTCGCGAACTTTTGACCTACATGATGGAAGACCCGCGCAACATCGGACTGTGTACGCATCTGCTGTTTGGCGCCAAAAACATCGAGCGTATCGGCGACCACACCACCAACATCGCCGAAACTGTCTATTACCTCGCGCGCGGCGTGGCACTCACCGAAGAGCGGCCCAAGAACGATAAGACAAGTTCGACGATGATAAAAACGACCGCTTAGAACCAGCGCTCACAGACCGCGAGATCAACCCGGAATGGCTGCTAAAATATTGATCGTTGAGGACGAAGACGCACTCGTCACGTTGCTCACTTATAACCTCGAAGCCGCGGGCTATGATGTGGCCGCGGTAAAATCCGGCGACGAGGCGCTCCTCGCCATCGATGAGGAACAGCCCGATCTGGTCATCTTGGATTGGATGTTACCGTCGCTTTCCGGCATCGAAATCTGCCGTCAAATCCGCGCTGGCAGTGCGACGCGCGCTCTCCCCGTAATCATGTTGACGGCGCGCGGCGGGGAAGCAGATCGCCTGCGTGGCCTGGCAACGGGCGCTGACGACTACATCGTCAAGCCGTTCTCGGTCGCAGAAGTTTTAGCCCGCGTCAAAGCTTTGCTGCGCCGCTCGTCGCCAGAAAAAACCTCAGACGTCTTAGAGCGCGCGGGCATCGTCATCGACCGGCAGGCCCATCGTGTGACCAGGGGACCGCGCGACCTTAACCTCGGTCCGACCGAATTCCGCCTGCTCGAAGTCTTCATGCAAAGTGCTGGCCGCGTATTATCGCGCGCCCAGCTGCTCGACCACGTCTGGGGCCGGTCCGCCGAGGTCGACGAACGCACCGTCGATGTGCACGTTGGGCGCTTGCGCAAATCAATCGTCAGGGGTTCTGAACCCGATCCCATCCGCACCGTGCGCGGCGCTGGCTACGTGTTCGACGAAAAACCCTGACGCGACCTCGCGGCTGTCTCTACTCAAGTTCACACAAGACGCCCCGCCTTGCTACCGCCAACCTTGCTACCGCCCGGCCTTGCTACCGCCCGACTCGGGCGCGCGCTGGCTCTTCTGCCGGGATGTGTGCTGCCGACAGGCCGCTCAAGATCGTCCGGCAGGCTTGCAACTCGCGGATTGCCGCCGCCACAACATCGCGTGTGTGAGCAGCAGGACCCGTTGGCGCGCGCGCCAACCTAGATGAAGCAATCGCGGGTGCCGATTGCGAACCCTCAGGCGTCGCTGTTGCACTCGATGCTAGCGGTGCCACTACCGCCGTGCCGGTGTCTGATGCCGGCGCGGCACTTAGTTTGCCCCGGCCCGACTGTGCATCGTTGCGCGCTTTGCGGCGTCCGCGCGCGCCAGCTGTGGCCGCTTCGATCGCCGCCCGCGTGATGACTTTCACCTGATCGACGCCCTGCTCTCGCAAGATCTTCTGGACGCCTTTGATGGTGTAACCTTCGGCGTGCAGCAAGTGGCGAATGCCACGCAAAAGTTCCATATCCTCGGGCCGATAGTATCGCCGACCACCGCCGCGCTTCATCGGCCGGATTTGAGGAAATTTGCCTTCCCAAAATCTCAATACGTGTTTTGGAACGTCCAATTCGTCCGCCACCTCGCCTATGGTGCGGAACGCTTCGGCAGCTTTGTCCATCGTCTAAGCCTCGCCCTCTTATATTGAGGCCCGCCGTGCCACTTATATACGCTGGCTTACTCGTCTCCTCGGCGCTTGCCATGCCCCTTATTGATTCTGTCTTTCATGATATTGGATGGCCGGAATACCAAAACCCGACGCGGCGTGATCGGCACTTCCTTGCCGGTCTTTGGGTTGCGACCGATGCGCTGGCCCTTCTGTCTGATGCCAAACGAACCGAACGACGATAATTTGACGACGTCGCCTGACGCGAGGCTGCCGGATATTTCATCGAGCACCAGCTCGACCAAATCCTGGCTCTCGTTGCGCGGCAAGCCCACTTTCTCGACCACTGCTTCCGCAAGGTCCGCCCGCGTTAAAGTCTTGCCTCCCATTGTCATCCCCATTCCTCCCAACGCCTAAGCTTATTTTTGCGCCGGATGCTAGCGGGGGAAGTTCAATTGGTCAATCAACGATCGAAACAAGCACCTGAAATTGCATATAAAATGTCTATTGCGGCGCACAACGGCCGACGTTACCAGCGCGCCAGTACGGCGCCCCAGGTGAAGCCGCCACCCATCGCTTCCATCAAAATGAGGCTGCCCTCCTTGATGCGGTGATCTTCAAACGCTTGGTTCATTGCCAGCGGAATAGAGGCGGCGGATGTGTTGCCGTGCTTATCCAGGGTGATCACGATCTTGCCCGGCGCGACATTCAACTTTTTGGCGATGCCATCCAAAATTCTCTGGTTGGCTTGATGGGGAATGAATAGGTCGATCTCATCGGCTGCAAATCCGGTTTCTACCAATGTTTCCTCGATCACGCCGGAGATCTTCTGGATGGCATGGCGAAAAACTTCCCGGCCGTTCATCCGCAGATGGCCGACCGTCTTGGTGGAGCCAGGCCCGCCATCGACATAGAGCTGATCTTCGTAGCGCCCGTCAGACCGGATGCGCGTCGACAGAATGCCCCGGTCGGCATAGCCGCCGTGCTGATACTGGGCCTCAAGCACGACCGCGCCCGCGCCATCGCCAAAAAGCACGCATGTCGTTCGGTCCTGCCAATCAAGGATGCGCGAAAATGTTTCGGCGCCGACGACGATAGCGCGCTTAAACTGGCCAGACCGGATCAAGCTATCGGCAACCGTCAAAGCATAGACGAAGCCTGAGCAAACGGCCTGGATATCAAATGCTGCGCCCTTGGTCACGCCCAGCGCCGATTGAATGCGCACGGCGGTTGCGGGAAAAGTGCGGTCTGGCGTCGCCGTCGCGCAGATCACCAGATCGATATCGACGGGGTCGAGGCCAGCACGAACGAGCGCCTGCTTGCAGGCAGCTATCCCCAGATCGGAGGTCAGTTCATGTTCGTCGGCGATATGGCGCTGACGAATGCCGGTGCGTTCGCGGATCCACTCGTCGGAGGTATCGATAATCTTGGCAAGATCGTCATTGGTCATGATGCGCTTTGGCAAATGCGCCCCGACACTGCGAATGACCGATCGAACTACTGACACGCCGTCACTCCTTGAACTCAACTTGTTGCCCGCAAGGCTGGCACCGCCGCAACGATCTCGGTACCAAGGCCGAGTTTATGATGGAAAGTCTCAAGATCGCTGGCAAGCCGCGCGATCAGGCCGGATTCAGCCATCGCGCGCGCCAGATCGATGGCGCTGGCAAAACCGTAAGCATCCGTGCCGCCGTGACTTTTGACGGCAATGCCCTTGAGGCCGAGGAAGGTGCCGCCGTTGACGCGGCCGGGATCCATTTTTTCTTTCAAAACGCGAAAGCCGCCTTTGGCCAACAGCGCACCCATCTTGGTGATAAGAGATCGCGTCATCGCCGCCTTGAGATAGGTTCCGATTTGGCGCGCCGTACCTTCGGCTGTCTTCAACGCGATGTTGCCGGCAAAGCCCTCAACAACCACGACGTCCACGGCACCTTGGCCGATTTGATCGCCCTCGACGAAGCCCTTGTAGGTCAGCGGCAGTTCGTCGTGGGCCCGGAGCCAGGCGTGTGCGTCGCGAACCTCTTCGACGCCCTTGATGTCTTCGACGCCGACGTTGAGCAGGCCAACAGTCGGGCGTTCGACGTGGAAAATCGCCCGCGCCATGGCAGCCCCCATCAGAGCAAATTCTGACAGCTTGCGCGCCGTCGCACCGATATTGGCGCCGACATCGAGAACGATGCATTCGGAGTTGATCGTTGGCCAAAGTGCGGCGAGGGCCGGCCGTTCGATGCCGGGCATAGAGCGCAAGATGTATTTGGCCATCGCCATCAGCGCGCCGGTGTTGCCAGCCGAAACGGCAGCGTCCGCCTCGCCCGATTTGACGGCTTCGAGCGCCAGCCACATACTCGTGCCCTTGCCGCGCCGCAGCGCTTGACTGGGGCGCTCGTCCATGGCGACGACGAGATCGGTGTGCACGACGCGCGAACGCGCGGTCAGTGCGGCCTTGCCCACAAGCTGCGCCTTGATGCGCGCTTCATTGCCAAAAAAGATGAACTGCAGCCCAGGGTAGCGTTCGAGCGATAAAGCTGCGCCCGGCACGACAACTTCGGGACCGTGGTCCCCGCCCATAGCGTCCAGCGCGATGATCCTCTCTCTAGCCATGCGCCGAACTATCATTGTGCAAGTTTATCAAATCCATCTGTCCCGCCTCGCCGCCGGTACGGCGGTGAACGACGGGCGCTCAAAACCGCTGGACCATAGCCTTTTAGTGGTGCGAGACAACACGAAATGTCCGCTTCTACACCTATCGTTGGAGGGGGACGACCGAGCCATCAACTGCCGGGCTTGAACTTGGCCAAAGCGGCAAACGGGCCCTGTAATTCGGGCTTTGCCAATGCCGGATCTTGCCAGCCGAACTCAGCGCCCTGCTTGCGCGGATACGGATTGAGGCCGCCCGACAGTGTCTCAAAAACAATGCGGCCAACGTCGATTTGACCAACGATCAGCGGCTCGACATCGGCACCTTCTAAAACGCTTTGGTCGCCTTTTTCCTCGCGGCTGGCAGGATCGGACCAAAACTCGACGTTGAAGCGGTCTTCAACCAAAGCTGGTACCGGTTCCAGCGTCACGACGCAGGCTTGGACGACGTCGGCCTTGACATCGCCTGAGAGCTTGTAACCCCCACCAGATAAGCCCGCGATGCGGTAGCTCGCCTCGAGGCTCGCGACCGATGGAATCCGCAACGCTTGCTCCAGAGCGCGGCATTCATCGGCCGATGCCTTGCGCGTACGCGATAATCCCCCGGTTGCTATGTCGGAACTGGCGTGGCCCCAGCTTGCCAGGGGATTGATGGGATCTGCTGATTGGCTCATGTGAGTGACTCCGTGACATGAAACGGTAAAAACGTGAGCTGTCCGGCGCGGGCTTCCCGCGATGGTGTTTGTGCCAAGCCCGCCGCGACATTGCGCACGTATGGGCCAAGCTGAGCGGCGCGCGCCGGCTGCGATCCCTTTAATACAAACCGAGCTAATGCCCCCGCCAGCTCATCGCCACCGGCAGCCTTCAAACCGGCCCGGTAAGCCAAGGCGCGCTCATAGAACGCATTTGCTGCGCGCTGGACCTTCTTTGGCACCGACAGATCTCCGACACCCATTTCGCGCAAGCAATCGTCCATATCGGTCACGAAAGCCTCGATCAGGCGTTGTCCCATGCGCTCGCCCTCGGCCCCTTCCTGTTGCAACCTGTCGACGGCTAGAAACAGGAACAAGGCCACGGCTTCGAACCGCCCTTCAGGGGTATCTGGGATACCACCCTTAGAGAAAAGGGCGGTCTGGCGCGCCGCGGCCACGACCACGCCATAAAGCTCCTCTGCTTTACGGCGGTATCGGGAGCGGCTCGTAAACCAATCTAACATCTTGCAAATTCTCTAGTTGAGCGGGCGTAAAGTTAACCGTCGCCGGACCCTGCACCGGAAGTCTGGACTTGGAAGTCTGGACTTGGAAGTCTGGACTTGGAAGTCTGGACTTGGAAGTCTGGACTTGGAAGTCTGGACTTGGAAGTCTGGACTTGGAAGTCTGGGGATGACGTCCCGAATACGAGGCACCCGCGTTGCATGCCTCACTCGACCAGTCTAGTCCCGAGCATGAGTAGAACGAAATGATTCTCGAGAGATGAAACACCGCATGCGCCGAGATGCCACGATTTCTAAATCCGTTCGTAGCGGTGCCATGGCAGCCGCGATCGGTGTGTCGCTTGTGCTGAGCGCGTGTAGCTCTGGTGATGTCATCAAGCACGGTCATCAATTTCGCGACACCGATGTGCAGGCCATTCAGCCGGGCATGAGCCAGGAACAAGTGCGCACAACGCTTGGTTCGCCAGCGACAACTGCTGTGGTCGGCAACGGTAACGGATTTTACTATATTTCAAGCACGATGACGCAGCACGCGTTTCTGAATGAATCTGAAAAAGACCGGCAGGTCGTCGCCGTTTACTTCAACGAAGGCGGAATGGTCGACAGCGTCGCCAACTATGGTTTGAAAGACGGCAAGGTGTTCGATTACATCAGCCGCAAAACGCCCGCACCCGGTGCCAAGGACGAGGGCGTACTGAAACAATTGTTCCGTGGCCTTGGCAAAAAAACCAACATCTTCGGCGACGGCTGAGCCAGACGATCTAGGCTGATACCTGTGCGGGAACTCCAGTCGTCGAACGCCGCCCGGCGCAATGGCCCCATACGCCATAATACAGAATGAACAGATAGCTCGGCACGCACAGCGCCAGATACGCGAGCTGGAAGTCTACGTGCTGCTTCAACAGCGCGTAGAGGTAAGGCACGATTGCCCCGCCGGCGATGGCCATGATCAGAAACGCCGAGCCGCTTTCGGTGTGTCGGCCGAGCCCTTTGATGGCGAGCGGAAAGATCGCCGGCCACATCATGGCATTGGCAAAGCCCAGCGCTGCGATGGCGCCGACCGAGAGATAGCCTTTCGTCAGGAAGGCGGCGATCGTCAGCACGACACCCAATAATGCGGATAAGGCGAGATAGCTCTCCTGCGATACATAGCGCGGCGTCAATAACAGACCCATGATGTAGCCGATCACCATTGCGGCCAACGTGTACGACGTGAACAGCGACGTCGCACCCAGCGGCAGGTCAAAACCTTGGCCGTAGACCCCGATCGCATCGCCCGCCATCACCTCGACGCCGACATAGAGAAACAGACAAACGACGCCGAGCCACAAGTGCGGAAAGCTCAAGATGCTTGTATCGCCGTGGCCGGTCATACCTTCGTCGTTGGCGGCTTCTGGCTGAATGTCTGGCAGATTAGAGCGAGCGATCCAGATTGCGAGCAACGCCAACAGTCCGCCCATGATCATGTAGGGCAAATGAACCTGAGCAGCGAAAGCGTCGAGCAGGGCGTTGCGCGCTTCGGCCGTGGGCGCTGCCTTGACTTTGGCATCGAAGTTATCGAGGCCGCTCAAAACCAACGCGCCGAACACCAGTGGCGCCAGGAGGCCTGCAAACTTACTACAGATGCCCATGAACGCGATCCGTTGCGCGGCACTGTCTATCGGCCCGACGATGCTAATGTAGGGGTTGGATGCCGTTTGTAGCAGCGATAGCCCTGCGCCGATGATGAATAGCCCCGTCAGCGTGCCCGGATACTGACGCATCGTCGTATATTGGCCGAACACCAGCGCGCCGACCGCCATCACGAGGAGACCCAGCGCCATGCCGTTCTTCATGCCGGTGCGGCGCAGAATGGCCGACGACGGCAATGCTAGAAAAAAGTAGGACAGATAAAACGCCATCGGCACGAGGAAGGCGTTGACGCCGTCGAGGTTGAAGGCGAGCTTCACGAACGTAATCAGCGGCCCATTTAGCCAAGTGACAAAGCCAAATATGAAAAACAAAGCGCCGATGGTGATCATCGGGCCGATGTAACTGGTATTGTCGCGAGCGCTGTCAGGTCGGCTGATAGGTGTATCCACGTCTTATCCCCGGAGGTATGACCCGAGGTTGCAATAAGCCGGTCGCCTTGTCCACACAGACGGGTGGCACAATCGCTGCGCGCGGCCAAGCTTCGGACCTTAGGCCTGATCGTATTCGATGTCGCTGCGATACCCTTCGTAGGCTTTGGCGTATTCCATGACGCGAGCGACGTCGGTGATGAAGGCTTCGTCGTAACCGGCGCGGCGCAGCAGGTGGAAGCCCACCTCCATGCCCGACGCGATGCCACCGCCTGAAACGATCCGCCCGCTGTCGACGACGCGGGCGCGCGAGATCCGGCACTTGGGCGCGATTTCGGCCAAGCGATCGATGGGCACCTTGCCCATGTTGGATTGCTCGAGCCGGTCCGGCTCTTTGCGGTTGGTCGCCGCCCGCCCATCGAGCAGCCCCATCTGCGCGTAAATCCACGATCCGGTGCAGACCGAAACCAAGAGCGTTTTCTCCGGCAGCGCGCGGATGAAATCGTGCAAGCGCTTGTTATGGATTTCCTGTCGCGTACCAAAGCCGCCCGGAATCAAAAACGCATCCATGTCTGGGTGATCGTTGAAAGCGTAGTTGGGCACAATCGTGAACCCGGCCTGCGCTTGAACCGGGCGCATCGCCTCGGCAATAAAAAACGCCTCGAGTTCTGGGTCGAACCGGCGCGCCACGGAGATGACGCCATAAGGGGCCGCGAAATCGACGATCTCGAGATCCTTGCACATGTAAATGCCAAGACGAAACCCGTTCTTCTTAGCCACGACTTTGTTCCTTATTGTTGAAGCCCCGCCGAACTCTACTGCAATCGAGAGCCTCCCGCGCGGCCAAATCACGATCGCAAAAAAAGGCCTCGGAGACATTTGTCTCCGAGGCCTTGATATTTATGTGCGTCCGGCTTCCGGCTTAGTGATGAGCCAAAACCGCCAGCAGCAACAAGGCGACGATGTTGGTGATCTTGATCGCCGGGTTAACCGCGGGGCCAGCCGTATCCTTATACGGATCGCCAACGGTATCGCCGGTGACGGACGCTTTATGGGCTTCGGAACCCTTCATGTGCTTGACGCCGTCTTTGTCGGTGAAGCCGTCTTCGAAGCTCTTCTTGGCGTTGTCCCAGGCACCGCCGCCAGAGGTCATCGAGATCGCAACGAAGATGCCGGTCACGATAACGCCGAGCAGCATCGCGCCGACGGCTGAGAACGCAGCACCCTTGCCCGCAAAGGCATTGATGACAAAGTACAGCACGATTGGCGACAGCACCGGCAGTAACGACGGCACAACCATTTCCTTGATGGCAGCGACAGTCAGCAGGTCGACCGCGCGAGCATAGTCAGGCTTAGACGTGCCCTTCATGATGCCAGGGTTGGTTTTGAACTGACGGCGAACTTCTTCCACCACCGAACCGGCAGCACGGCCAACGGCCGTCATCGCCATACCGCCGAACAGGAACGGGATGAGGCCGCCAAGCAGCAAACCTGCCACGACATATGGGTTGGCGAGCGAGAAGTCGACCACCACGCCTTTGAAATATTGAAAGGTCGTGGAGTTTGGCTTGTTGGCTTCCGTGATGAACTGATTGAGGTCTGAGCTATAGGCCGCAAAGAGCACCAGCGCACCAAGTCCAGCCGAACCGATGGCATAGCCCTTGGTCACAGCTTTGGTGGTGTTGCCGACAGCATCGAGCGCGTCGGTCGAACGGCGCACTTCCTTCGGCAGTCCTGCCATTTCAGCGATACCGCCGGCGTTGTCGGTGACGGGGCCGAAAGCATCGAGCGCGACGATCATACCGGCCAAGCCGAGCATCGTTGTGGTGGCAATCGCAGTGCCGAAGAGGCCCGCGAAATTGTACGTCAGCAGGATGCCGGCCACGATTGCCAACGTCGGCAACGCGGTGGACTCGAGCGAAACGGCCAGACCCTGAATGACGTTGGTGCCGTGCCCGGTGACCGACGCTTGGCTGATCGAGCGCACGGGGCGGAAGCCGATGCCCGTGTAGTACTCGGTGATCCAAACGATGAGGCCGGTCAACGCGAGGCCGACGAGGCCGCACTCGAACAGGGCCCAGCCGGTGATTACGAGATTGCCGACCTTGCCGACTTCACCGAAGCCGCCGAGAACGTATTGCGTCGCTGCATAAAGACCTGCGATCGACAGCACGGCGGACGCGATAACGCCGCGATACAGAGCACCCATGATCGAGCCGTTGGCGCCCAGTTTCACAAAGTAAGTGCCGATGATCGAAGTCACGATGCAGGCGGCGCAAATGGCCAACGGGTAGACCATCAGGGCAGCAAGGTTGGCTTGCGTGCCAAAGTAAATCGCCGCCAGAACCATCGTCGCGACAACCGTCACGGCGTACGTCTCGAACAGATCGGCCGCCATACCGGCGCAGTCGCCGACGTTGTCGCCAACGTTGTCGGCAATCGTTGCGGGGTTGCGCGGATCGTCTTCGGGGATACCGGCCTCGACTTTACCGACGAGGTCGGCGCCGACGTCGGCACCCTTGGTGAAAATGCCGCCGCCGAGACGGGCGAAGATCGAAATCAGCGACGCGCCGAACCCGAGCGACACGAGCGCGTCAACGACGGTGCGGCTGCCGGGAGCATAGCCGAGCGGGCCCGTTAAAACGGCGTAGTAGACGGCAACGCCCAAGAGCGCGAGGCCGGCGACCAGCATGCCGGTGATGGCACCGGCTTTAAAGGCAATGTCGAGACCCTTGGCGAGCGAGACGGTCGCCGCCTGAGCGGTCCGCACGTTGGCGCGTACCGACACGTTCATGCCGATGTAGCCAGCGAGGCCAGACAGCACTGCGCCAATCAGGAAGCCTAAAGCTTGCAGAGGTCCAAGCAATGCCCAGGCCAGAACAAAGATGACGGCGCCGACCATCGCGATGGTGCGATACTGACGGTTGAGGTAGGCCTGCGCGCCTTCACGAATGGCGCCAGCGATTTCTTGCATCCGGGCGTTGCCCGCGTCTGCACTCATCACCGCGTTGGAGGTGATAAATGCGTAAACGATGGAGAGCGCGCCACAGGCGATAATCCCCAGTAATAGGTTGCTCATTTCAAGGTCCTTTTTGGCCCAAAATTATTTGGCGAAGAAGCGGCTCGTGTCTTCCCCTGCCGCTTTGCCCTGCCCCCCTTTTGTTCCAAAAAGGCGAGAGTCGGCCCGGACCATGCCAAAACTGCTCCTGCGTTGCAACAACGTCACCACTGTCCTTTCGTCCACACAGCAAAAAACCCGGTGCGCAAGTGGCGCACCGGGCCTGATTTAACGTGTAGAGGTGTGTTGGTTAGAGGGTTTGAGTGGTTTTCTGCGAATTACCAGTTGTGCCGGTGGTGGTGGTGCCGGTGTCCGTAGCCATAACCGCCGTAATTTCCATAGCCGCCGTAGCTTCCGTAATAACGCGATCCGCCGTATCCACCATATCCACTGTAGTACCGGCGCCGATAATAATAATCATCGTCGTCATAGTAACGATGACGCGGGTAGCCATAAGCATAAAACGGCAGGCCCAAGCCAATGCCAAAGCCAAAACCGCGATGATGATGGCCGTAGCGAACTTGTGTCACGCCGGTGTCGGCAACGACCGGCTTGTGCGTTAAACCAGCGCCCACATTTGCGGATGCTGGCACAGTTGCGGTGCTCAAGGCGAGAATGCCCGTCAGGACCGCGAGGAATTTGCGCATAACGTTCTCCTTTTCATACCTTATCTCGGCAACTCTTTGCGTCGGCGAGAGTTCCGATCAGCAGCAAAATTCAGGCAACCTTTTTGACGCTCAGGTTTCTTAAACGTGAATGTTCATCCCTAAACCTGAACCTGCCCTGAACAAACCGGCCGCGCCGTTGGATTTGTCTTGGTTACATGATCTGCGCGAATTATATTGCGATGCCACACAACCGCCGCCGGGAGCACCTTTTGAAAATTGAAAATATTTTGCAGTCAGCCCAAGGCGGCTCTGCTTTCGCCAATCTCGCTAGTTCGTTTGGCGTTAATCCGTCCCAAGCCTCAATCGCCGTTTCGACGATGCTGGAGGAACTGTCGCGCCGCGTCGAGCGCAACACTCTGTCGCGCGGCGGGGTCGCCGACATGATTGCGCTGCTTGATCGGCCAGCGGCCGGACGCGCGCTGTCTGACCCGCAACGGCTCGCGGCGGCTGACACAATTTCGGCCGGTGATCACGTTCTTAATGTTCTGATCGGCAATAAGGATACGAGCCGCGGCATAGCCCAGCGCGCCGCGCGGGCCTCGGGACTCGACGAGGCTGTACTCAAAAAAATGCTACCCGTGATCGCCAGCATGATGATCGGCGGATTGCAGAAAGAAACGCTCGGCAATCTTGCACGCCGTTTGCAGACAGTTCCCGGATTGAGGATCTCGGCTGGCGGCAGCCCGTTGTCATTGCCCGGCGATGACGATGGTTCCGATCAGTCGGCCAGCGCTCGTCCACAATCGCGCCAGTCGGTACCCGACGAGCGCGATTGGCGCGGAGAGCTGCCGCGCTCAAACGGCGGCGGTGGCGCGGGTGCGGGCGGAACGTCCGGTGGTAGCCCGTTGCCAATTCCGGGAGACGATATTCCAGACATCGATCCAGACCGCCGGGATCAAGGCCAGCGATTCCCCAATTTGCCGGACATTATCCGCCGTGGCGGCACGCAGGTGCCGGGGCCGAGCGGGGGATCTCTGGAACAGGTCATCCGGTCGATCCTTGGCAGCCTACTGGGATTTCAAGGCGGCGGCGGCATTGTTAGCTGGCTTATCAAGTTATTTTTCGCGCGCTGGTTCTGGGGCTTCATCCGCCGGATTTTGTCGCGCGTCGCGCTTGGCCGGTAACGAGCTCCTTGAGACGCAACAAGAGGCTGCGCGCGCTGCCTCTTGTTAAATTTTTATCCAAACGTCCGCCTTGCCGTCAGCGGCAGGGACGCGCCTCTAGTGAGCACTCGATCGCACCAGTCGTTCCCGAACACGAAAACTTCTTGCTTGAGGCTTTGGAGAAGTTGGACCACGCGGAGCCATATTCGAATTCTGTGAACGACGACCACGAACTTGCAGCTGAGATCTGCGCGGCGCGCGTCGTCTGACCACCACCCGAACCGTAGTGAAAATGGTCGCTAAAGCAGATGCGATTACCCTCGCGGCGCGCATCATGGGGTGCGTCGATCGCTTGCGGCGCAATCGCGACGCGGCGATGGCCGTGCTTGGCGGCGAATGCAACCGTTGGAACGGCCAGAGCTGCTGCAATTGCGATGGCAACGAAATGTCGGCTTGAGTGTGTTGGCATAGTTTCAAATCCTTCGAATCCGAGCAATCCCGCGAAGTCCTACGCAAGACTTGTCAGATTCAGACCAAGGTAACGACTAGTTTAAAACCCGGTCGCGACAAAAGCTCAACGAGCGCGGCAAACGAGTGACACTTGAGTGGCACGGAACCGTACCGGAGTTTGCGCGACCATTACTTCGCGGCGACGACTGAAATTTCAACCAACATGCGCGGGTCAATCAGCTTGGCTTCGACGCAGGCGCGTGCCGGTGCATCCTTGCCGCCGAGCCAAGCGGTCCAGGCTTTGTTCATGGCCTCGCGATGGCGAATATCGTTGAGCCAGACGCTGGCCTGCACGACCTTGGATTTATCGGTGCCGCAGAGCTTCAGCAGCCGATCGATTTCAGCCAGCACTTCGGCCGTTTGCCCCTCGCAATCGCGCGATAGGTCGGCTGGAATGACGCCCGCCGTGAAGACGAGGCCGTTGGCTTCTGTGACTTTGGAATAAACAGCAGTCGATTCGTGTCGCGCGATGGCCATTGCGGCAGTGCTCCTGGAAAGGGTTCGCGGCCCTCTTAGCAAGCCCGAGCGCCAGTCTGAAGCTAAAAAGCCCGAAACCTAAAATCCGTGAAGCTAAAAGAGCGGCGGGTCGAAATGGCGCTGACCGTCGACCACAAGGCCCTTGATCGCGGCGGTACCGTCGGGTCCCAACGCAATGACGGTCTCGATTTTGTGGTCGCGCACCTGCTGTTCGAGCGGCTTGCCGGTACCTTCGGGCACGAAAAAGCTCTCGATACCGTAATTTACGGAAAGCCGGGCAATCTCGGCCGTCTGACCATCGTAAAGGTTGGTGATACGCCCTTTCAAAACGGCCGCGTCCGCGCTCACGTCTTTGGGGTAATCAGCGCTGAGCCCCACTACTTTCCACGGCACGTCGCCGTCGGGTTTGACGACCACGTAGACCGGGCCGCCGTAGCGCAAACCCGTCGGCATCGGCTTTTCCTTGGTGACGGCAAAGTCGAAACTCGAAATCGGATAACCGAGCCGAACGTAATCACCGCGAAAAATATCGCGTGGATCAATCGGAATGACGGGCAGTACAATTTCGCGGCCAGTGCGCAAGAGGTGCAGCCGGTTATAAACAATAGTGCCTAGAACGCCGGTTTGGATGAGCGCGACTAGCGCGAGCCGCCCGAAAATTTGCCGTTTCGACGTCATCATGACAGCACCGGTGTTTGCGTTTCGCGTTGGTGCAGCCGCCAAGCCATGAATGCCAATCCTGCAACAATGATTGCGGCAACAAGAAATAGCACGGAGGTGTTCAGCAGCGTGCCGGCCGTCTTGGCGTAGACCGACAAAATTTCAATCGAGAACCCGATGTAGCCCAGCCAAAGCGCAACGCGGTTGTGGGAGCTCAAGCCCCATGCAATGAGACCAATGAGTAAAGTCAATGCGAACGCTGCCAAGATAATGAACGTTTGCAGATCTGGGTCTTTGGCGAATTGCAGCCCTAACAATCCGGCAAACGCAACCAGCGCGCCGTAGTCAAGCAACGCCTGCCAAAAGGCGAAAGCCGGATTGGAAGAGGCTGGCGCCCAGCGTTCGCCTGCGATCCCCAAAACGGCGGCCGCCAACCCGATCGCCGTCACAAAATGCCAGCTATAACTGCCGTTGCTATCCAACAGCACTGCCGAGAAAACCACAAATAACGACAGCGCCAATCCGCTCAAGTGCAGCCCTGGCGTCCAGCGCTGCCAGGCAAAGGCGGTTGCGATCACACCCCAAGCCACGAGAAACGGCCAATAGACGCTGTGCCGGTACTCAGCTTCAAGCCAGCCCCAGATCACAGCCAGAACCATCGCCAGAGCGAGCGCCGCATTGGACCGCAACAGCACACCAGCCAGCAGCGCGCCCGCGCCCCACAGCAGTACCCCATCGGGCGGGTTACCATTGATGTGAAACATTTGACTGATCAGCATGATGCTAGCGCCGAACATCGCGACGGCAAATAGCATCGCCGCATCAGCAAACCCACGCCGATTGCGCGCTTGGAAAAAACCTGCCGCTCCGTAGCCCGCCCAAATCAGTCCGCACAACAATACCAGCCGCCACAGCCGCCCGATCTCGTTCCAGTGGGCGGCGACGAATGAAATGGCGGCAAAGCCCAAAAGCACACTCGCCAGCATTGCCAGAACATTGGCCAGATGAATGCTGCCACCTTGGCCTTCGACATCGGCCAAGATCTGATCATGCGCGCTGGCCGAGATCCAGCCGGAATTTTTCCAGCGCGCGACGTCGAGCAGAACCCGGCGGCGGTATCCCCACATTGATGTTCGATCCTTGCAAAGCGGCAAACGGCGGCGGCGACAAGCGAAACACCAAGACTAAGTTCGACGGCGGCCGGACGCAACGGCGCGACTATCTGCTGTTGCGTGCTGTTAGCGGAAAATCCGGTTCTATTCCGGCACCCAAAATCACAACCGTGCAACAGCATGCACGATCGATCAGCTTTGCTGACGGTAACGATCCGGACGTTTCCTCGCCCAATCCCTCTGGCCAAAACGCGCGTCTTGCTTTATACTCAGTTGCAAATGATTGTCATTTGCAAAACACGAGACATTGCCGGGGGCAGCCGAGCGTGACCAAACCGCGTGACCTTGCCTGCCTGCCGCATTCTACAATCGGTGCCGCGATTGCGCCGACGAACGCTTTTTCATGGCGGCGCGAGCGCGGCGATGCGGCGCTCATGGACGTCCATCGCACGGTCCGTGTTTCACGCAATGCGCCTGCATGGAAGCGGCTGTTATCTTACTTCGGCCCGGGCTACCTCGTGGCTGTCGGTTACATGGATCCAGGCAACTGGGCGACCTCGCTGGCGGGTGGCTCACAATTTGGCTATCGCCTGTTATCGGTCGCGCTGCTGTCCAGTTTGATGGCAATTGTTTTGCAGTCGCTGGCGACCCGGCTTGCGGTCGGCTCCGGCCGTGATCTAGCCCAAGCGTGCCGCGATGGTTTTCCCAAGTGGGCGGCGGTGCCGTTGTGGGCGCTGGCTGAACTCGCCATCATCGCCACCGATCTGGCCGAAGTCATCGGCACGGCCATTGGCCTCAAGTTGCTCTTTGGTATTCCGTTGGCGGCAGGCGTTGCCATCACGGCGCTGGATGTTTTCCTCGTGCTTCTTCTGCAGCGTCTCGGATTTCGCTACCTCGAAGCGTTTGTAGTGGTTGGGCTTGCGTTAATCGCTGTGTGCTTTGGCGTGCAGGTTGCCTTGGCTGACCCCGATTGGGCAGCCGTCGTCGCGGGCTTTGTGCCAACGACCGAGATCGCCACCAATCCGAACATGCTCTATCTGGCGCTTGGCATTCTGGGCGCGACGGTCATGCCGCATAATCTTTACTTGCATTCGGCCATTATCGGCACGCGCGATATCGGCGAGAGCGAGCCCGAGAAGCGCGAAGCTTTCCGGTTCGCCACCATCGACAGCACCATCGCGCTAATGCTGGCAATGTTGATCAACGCTTCGATTTTGATCCTGGCTGCCGCCGTGTTCCATCATTCGGGCCGCACCGAGGTCTCAGACCTGACAGAAGCCCACGGCCTATTATCGCCGTTGTTGGGGACCGCGATTGCGCCGACGTTGTTCGCTATCGCGCTGATTGCGTGCGGGCTGAATTCCACCGTGACCGCGACGCTTGCCGGCCAAGCGGTGATGGAAGGTTTTCTCAATCTGCGGATCGCGCCCTGGCTGCGCCGGCTCACGACGCGTCTGGCCGCTATCATACCGGCCGCCGCAGTGACGATTTGGGCGGGAGAACATGCTGCCGGCAAGCTCCTCATTCTAACCCAGGTGATTTTGAGCTTTCAGCTGCCGTTTGCCGTTGTTCCTCTCGTCTGGTTCACGGCGCAGAAATCAAAGTTAGGCACGCTCGTCGCCCCGCGTTGGCTGACCGCTTTAGCGACCTTGATCGCGCTTCTGATCATTGCCCTTAACATCAAGTTGATTTCCGACATTGCAACTGGCGCTGGCGCTCCAGCCGCGCATTAGCCCAACTGATGGCCACGCGGCCATTGCGTTTATGCTGGCGCGGGCGTTAGAAGTTGGGCCATGACAATATCCAATAACGCCCACGCTCCCATTCACGTCATCGGCGCGGGGCTCGCAGGTTCCGAAGCCGCTTGCCAGATCGCCGCCGTCGGCATTCCCGTCGTGCTGCACGAGATGCGCCCCGTCCGCATGACGGACGCGCACAAGAGCGACGGTTTTGCCGAACTCGTGTGCTCAAACTCGTTTCGCTCGGACGATTGGGAAAATAACGCCGTCGGGTTGTTGCACGAGGAAATGCGCCGCGCCGGATCGCTGATCATGGCGGCAGCCGACGTGCACAAGCTACCAGCCGGGGGCGCACTCGCCGTCGACCGCGATGCATTCTCTGCAGAGGTGACGCGGCATATATCAGAAAATCCGCTGATCTCCATCGCGCGCGAAGAGGTGGCCGGCCTGCCGCCCGCCGATTGGCACAGCGTCATCATCGCGACGGGACCGTTAACGTCACCGGCTTTGAGCAGCGCCATTTCGGACTTGACTGGCGAAGGTGCGCTCGCATTCTTCGATGCCATCGCGCCCGTCATCCATCGCGACAGCGTCGATACGTCGATTGCCTGGTTCCAATCGCGCTACGACAAAGTGGGCCCCGCCGGCACCGGCGCCGACTACCTCAACTGCCCGATGACCAAGCCGCAATATGAAGCGTTCGTCGACGCGCTGCTGGCGGGCGACAAAACGGTTTTCAAAGAGTGGGAGGCTTCCACGCCCTATTTCGACGGTTGTCTGCCGGTCGAAGTGATGGCCGAACGCGGCCGCGAGACGCTGCGCTTTGGGCCAATGAAACCGGTGGGGCTTGACGATCCGCGAACGGGGCGCTGGCCTTATGCCGTCGTCCAGCTGCGCCAGGACAACGCGCTGGCGACGCTGTGGAACATGGTCGGATTTCAAACTAAGCTGAAGCATGGCGAGCAAGTCCGCATCTTCCGCATGATTCCAGGCCTAGAGAATGCCGAATTCGCAAGGCTCGGCGGCTTGCATCGCAACACGTATCTCAATTCGCCGAAGCTGCTCGACCGGTCGTTGCGCTTGAACGCGATGCCGCGCTTGCGTTTTGCCGGCCAAATTACGGGCGTCGAGGGCTACGTCGAGAGTGCCGCGACGGGGTTGCTCGCTGGCCGGTTTGCGGCGGCTCAAGCGCTCGGGCGCCCGCTCGTCATGCCGCCGATAACGACGGCGCTTGGCGCGCTTCTCAATCACATCACCGGCGGGCATTTGGCGTTCGAGGGCGAGAGCGACGGCGAGAGTCTAGCGCAACCGCGCTCGTTCCAACCGATGAACATCAACTACGGTCTGATCCCAGATTTGGAAACGCTGCCGACGCACGACGCCGACGGGCGGCGCCTCAAAGGCCCAGAGCGCGGCCGGGCAAAGAAGCAAGCCATGTCGCGCCGCGCGCTTGCCGATCTCGAAGCCTGGCTCGGCAATCCAGCCCAAGCCGCCGCCGAATAAACAGGAAGCTTCTATTTGTTCTTTTGTTTTTTCGAGGTACCAAGCGACTTCGCCGCCTTGCTGAGATCGGCCACCGCCGATGCTTTGCGGTCAATGCGTCGGGCCCTGTCAAAAATCTTGTATTGATCTCTCACGTGAGTATCGGCGTCTTCGGATTTTACCCGGCCGAACCCTTTCAGAATTTTACGTTTGTTGACCGTCAAAATCTCTGCCAATTTTGCCGCCGCATCGGCCGTTAATACCAGCCATCCTCGCTTGACCTGATCTTCAAAGAATTCGAGCACCATTCCAACCAGGCGGTTAAGGTCTTCTAGCTGAAGTTCTCCGAGATAGTTTTTGGAACTGAGAGCATCGACCTGTAACGGGCGATCGTTGTCCTCGTCCCATATCCTTAAACCAATGTTGGGTTTGGTGGCGTCTGCCGATTTCATTTTGATCTCGGCGGCCGTGTTGCCAGTTATCGCGTACAGCAGGCTATCTTGAAAGTGCGCGAAGAATAGCTTCGTTTCTTTCTTCGTGGGATCGTAATCCTTGCACATCGACAGTATAGTGCGCAGTTCGGCGTATACGTTTGCTTCATCAGCGCGTAGTTCACGAATGATCTCACGAAGCTTGGCCAGACGATCCGGATCACCGCGAAGCTGCCGCTTGTTGACGACGAACCCACTCGTTGCAAGCTGCACCAACATCTGGGTGGCCCACCGGCGAAACAACTTGCCTTCGGTCGAATTAACGCGATATCCGACGTAGAAGGCTACATCCAGCGTATAATGGGTCGTATCGTAAAATTTGCCATCCGCAGCAGTTACGCGGAAATTCCGCGCAACTGAATCATCGAACTCGCCGTCATCAATGAATTTTTTTACGTGATCGCCAACGTTGCGAGTCGATACACCAAACATTGCCGCAAGGTCTTTCTGCGTAAACCACGGCTCTTCACCATCGAACTGCAATTCGAGGTGAACACCAACTTTGGTCGTGTAGACGATAAATCGATTGCCGGTTTGCGCATCTTCCAGAATTTCGAGCGGCTCTACCACTGTTGCGCGCGCCATCATTTAAGCCTCAGCTTGTTGCTTCGCGTTGCGCGCCTGAATAATCGTCCCATTCGAAAGTGGCAACATATGACGCGCGCTCACCCTTGAGGTCAAGGCTCGCCGTATCGACGATACTGTCGTGAAATAAATAGAGTTTGCTCGACGGCCATCACGGCCGCGAAGCTCGAATGCTCAAGGGATGACGCGTTCGGGCAGCGCGGTGGGGTCGACAGCCTGCGTTTCCGGAGATGGAACTTCGGGCGCGGAAACTCCGGGAGCTGAAACGTCAGGAGCGGCGACGCCAGGAGCGGCGACGGTGGGCAGGGCGACGCCGGGCTCGTCGGCGGGCGGCAACGGCAATGCTGTGTCCTCGATCTCAGGCTCGGGATCGGCGCCCTGGCCGTACTTCTGTAAAACGACGCGCGCTTTATTCGCCACCGCGTCGGCGATGGCGGCATGACCTTCGGCCGTTGGATGGAACGCGCCCGAATACGTCGAGGCCAGTAGCAGCTGAAACCACGACAGGCTTTCAAACTTTAACGCCTTCGTTAGCAACGAGGCCGCGACATGAAAATTGCCGGTCATGAACGCGTCGTTGGGTGTGCGGAACCAGCGCTGGCGCGAGGCATATGCTTGAAATTCTACCGGGTTGTATGGCTTCCACACGCCGTTGATTTTACGCGGCAGGCGCAATTCATCAGCCGGATTGGCACCTTCCGTCGTCGAGCCCGAGCATATGCCGCGATCGATAAACAACCGCCGATGCGTCTCGACGAATGACCAATTATAAGCGTAAGCGGCCTCGCGCATCGTGCGGTGGAGCTTGTCCGCGACCCAGGCGCCCTCGCGCATTTTCTGTTCGCTCAGCTGAAAATCCGAGACCACTTCAAGGCCGCTGCGGCCGTCCTTGCATGTTTCGCTGCCATCGCCCGTCAGTGCCATGCCTGGATAACCGGTGAGAATGATGCGGTCGCTTTCCTCCCACGGTATGTAAAGCAAATTGTGAATGGCGCGGTTGAGGGATTTGTAGCGCTTCTCGAGTGCCGCCAGCTGGCTTGAGGCTTGCGCTTGGCCGTGCACTTCGCCGATCCAGCCGCCGAGCATTTTCAACGTTGACTGGTCGGCGAGCACGGCGTTGGCGATGAGCCGCGAGAAGCCGATATCATTGCCCCCGATCGACAGCATGATGAGATCGATCTTGCGCGCGCCGTTCGACGAACACTTGCGCAGCATCAAACCGCCCTTAAGCTCGGGGATGACGCCGTTCATGTGGTAGGCTTCGGGGAGGTCGAGATTTTGCGTCTCGTGTTTGCCGCACATCGCCTCGGCGGCGGCTGAAATTTGCGACAGCAACGGCGGATTTGGCACCCACTCGTTGCCCTTGTAGCGCAGGAACAATCCAGACGTGACTTCGGCGCCCGAGCACGCCAGCCCGATAAACGTCACGGCGCGATGGGGATCTTCGACGGCAAGTTGCAGCGCCGCCCGCATCTGATGCGAATAGAGCGAGCGGTGGCAAGCCTGATCGAGCCAGCGCGCGTTTTCGCCGATGAATGTTTTATCGCCGATCTGTTTCCAGTCGCCAACGCGGGCCGGATAGCCGGTGAGATCAGAGTTGGCGCTCGATTTGCCATAGTCGGCGGCGCGATCGCGCGAGAATCGCACGGGCGTGTCGGGATTGCCTTCGCCGGACCCGAAACTGTCTCCCATGGCGACGACGAGGACGTCGCGGACCTTGGCTTCGGCACCGAGCACTTCGCGGCCGCCAATCTCGACTTTCAAGCTGACGCTGCCGGGGTAGGCGACATCGAGCGCCAGGGGCTCATTGCAAGGTTGCGAGATCGCCTCGCCGCGCAGCGCCGCCGCATCGCCTTTCGGCGCGGTCAGCCATGTGCACGTGAGATTGGCCGCTTCATCGCCAAGGCCCGCCACCTCCGCCAGAATCGTATGCTTCTCTGGGTTCATGTAATCAGGATAGAAATCGCAGTTATGCCGGTTGGTCGCGGGATCCCAGCAGGTCTTTTTGTACATCGTCGAAGCCCAGCCGCCGTCATCATGACGGCCTTGCAAGGCGCGCTCGGCCGACAGCACAGGATTGCTGCGTTCATCGGCGCTAAGCGAACGGTACGTCGCGCGATGCACTTCCGCGTCCGCTGGATCGGTAAAAAACCGGAATGGATTTTCGACGCGCCAACGGATCGCGGGCATTGCCTGCGCCGAGCCGCCGCCGACGATCGCCAGAGCCGCAGACAGACCTGCAGCCAGGCACGCATAGAGAATGATTGCGCGCGCAATTTTATTCGGTTGCACCATAAGCTCGTCTCCTTATCCGGTCCGCGATGCGGATAACGCTTGTCACAACCGGCCCAGAACATGGGCCGTTCCAAGTCTCCAAACGCGCGTGAGCGGAGAGACATCGCCGATCTCGTGGGCGGCGTTATAACCTCCCCTTTCCAAAGCCCTCAAATAGGGCTCAACAAGGGCAACGGGCAGCAGAGTGTGCTTTAACGCTGGCGTTGCGCGCGGCATAGTCTCTTTGATCAGCGCCAGGCGCGCGCGTGCCTCGTGCGCGAGACGCTTGAGCGCTTGGCTCAAACCTTCCTCACTCTGCCATTCTGCTGGCAAAACGTCGCGGCCGCGCGCCAACGAAAACGGCAGCCGTAACGCGCGCCGCGCCAAACCGTATGCAATGCCGGCGTTATGCGCCATATCGGCAAAGTGCGGATCCGCGTTGGCGCCGGCGATCTCACCGGCGAAAAGAAAAGCTGCGGTCTCGGTCAAATCCAGCTCAAGAAAAAGCGCCTCGACGCTGGACGGCGGCGATGGATAGAGCGCGTGCGTATGCGCATCGAGCAGATCGCTGAGCCTGCTTGCGGAAAGTGCGCGCCGCTGCACAACATCGGCGAAAGCATCTGCGATGGGGTTGCCGCTTAGGCTTCCCTCTTGACGTGACAGCAAAGCATCGCGCCACCATTGCAGGCGGATTTCGCCGAGCATCGGATCTGAAACCTGTTCGCCGATCCGGCCGATCTCGGCCAGAAATGCTGCCAGCGCTACGAGATCGCCCCGTGCCTCGCGCGGGGCTAACAGGGCTGTGAGATAACGGTCCGGCTCGCCGGTTTTGGCGGCGGCCCGGATGACGTCTGTCAGCGCGCGATCTGGGACGCCGCTCATCAGGCAACCGCGATCAAAGCGGCCGCCACCAGTCGCTTCTCAGCCAGCAAAACGTTGTAGGTCCGCGCCGCGGCCCCCGTCGACATCGGCTCGAGCGTCAGACCTTTGTCGGCAAAAGCTTGGGTGATCGCGGCAGAGGGAAAAATCTGGGTAGCCCCTGTGCCCAACAGAAAAACCGAATGTGGCGCGAGCTCGCGTAGCACCTGTGTAAAGTTTTCTGGCGCGAGCGTTTCTGCAGAGACCGCGTCCCAGGCATAAACGCCGCTCGGCAGACATAGGATGGAGCCCTTGTGGCTCATCTCGGCAAAGCGAAAGCCGCCGTTGCCGTAGGCCGTCACCGGCGCCTCGTAGGGGTAGCGCGCGGCGACGTTCATTGTGCCCCCGAAGCCTCAGGCTCTAGCCGCCGCAGCAGTTTTCGCATCCTGGCCGCTCCAGTCGCGCGATACTCCGAGCCACAACAGCAGGGAAGCCGCAACGAAGATCGACGAGTAAGTTCCGATCGCGATGCCAAACAGCATGGCGAACGAGAAGCCATGAATAACCTGCGTGCCGAAGAGATAAAGCGCCAGCACGGCGAGTGCGGTGACGCCGGACGTCAACACGGTGCGCGACAAAGTCTCGTTGATCGACAAGTTCAACAAATCGATAAGCGGCATCTTCTTATACTTGCGCAAATTTTCACGGATGCGATCGAAGACGACGATGGTGTCGTTGATCGAATAGCCAGCGAGCGTCAGAAGGGCGGCGACGGTTGCCAAATCAAACTCGTACCAGAGTAGCGAAAACATACCGACGGTGATGAACACGTCGTGGATCAGCGCGACGATGGCCGCCACCGCGAATTGCCATTCGAACCTGAACCAGACGTAAGCCAGAATTCCGCCCAGGGCGGCGATGACGGCGATGACGCCCGTGCGCTTCAATTCCGCCGATACGGCTGGGCCCACGACCTCGGTGCGACGGATTTCGATATCGGAGCCCAGCGCCACCTTGATCTTTTCATTGGCGGCCGCCTGCGCCTTGTCTTCAGCTAACTCAGGCGTACCCTTCTGCTGGGCGATGCGGATCAAGGCTTCCTTGCCCGTCGCGCCGACGCCTTGAACCTGGACTTCGCCGATTCCTAAGCCGTCGAGCTTGGTGCGCAACGCACTGACATCGAGCGCTGCACCTTTGGCTTGCACTTCAAGCAGCGATCCGCCGTTGAAATCGACGCCGAAGTTCAGCCCGCGCGTCATCAGCAGAATCGCCGAAACGATCGCCAGTGCCCAAGACAGCCCGACGAAGATGCGGCGCTTCTCGATGATCTTCCACTTCGTACCGTGGGGGAAAAAATCGACGCCTTTGAAAAGGTTCATGTGCGGACCATGTTGTAAGAGAGGGGCGCTTCGAGCTTCTTGCCTTTTTGCATGGCAAGCCACCAGGCAACGAGCAAGCGCGTGACCGTGAAGGCGGTGAAGACGGTCGTCAGAATGCCGAGCGTCAACGTGATGGCAAAGCCGCGGATCGGGCCCGAGCCCAGCCAGAACATGACGAGGCCCGCGATGAACGTCGTCGACTGGCTGTCCAAAATAGTTGCATAAGCGCGGGTGAAGCCTTGCTCGATGGCCATGATCGGCGATTTGCCGGCGCGCAGTTCCTCGCGGATGCGCTCATAGATCAGAACGTTGGCATCGACCGCCATGCCAATGGTCAAGACGACGCCCGCGATGCCGGGCAGTGTCATCGTCGAGCCCATGATCGACATGATGGCAAGCACCAGGATAACGTGCATCGCCGCGCCGATCACGGCAAAGAAGCCAAACAGCCCGTAAGCGAAAATCATGAACGCTGCGACGCCCAGCATGCCGATCAAGGCGGCGCGTTTGCCGCTATCGATGGAATCTTGGCCTAAGCTCGCGCCGACGACGCGTTCTTCGACAACGGACAGCTTCGTCGGCAATGCGCCAGAACGCAATTGCACTGCAAGCTTGTTAGCGTTGTCGACTGTGAAGTTGCCGGAAATCTGCCCAGAGCCGCCTAAGATCGCATCGCGAATAACGGGCGCCGATAGCACCTTCTCATCGAGCACGATTGCAAACGGCCGCCCAACGTTATCCTTGGTGAAGGCGCCGAATTTGCGCGCGCCCGACTGATTGAAGCGGAAGTTGATCACCGGCTCGCTGTTGCGGCTGTCAAAGCCCGGCTGCGCATCGACGAGATCGTCACCTTGCACGACGGGATCTTCTTTCAGCACATACGACGCCTCGCCGCGCTCGCCGGGCGCTGCGTCATAGATTTTGAAACCGGCGGGCACGCGCGTCAGCTTGGCGTCTTCAATCGACAGCGTTGGATGCACGTCGTGGAACGTCAACTTTGCCGTCGAACCTATCAGCGCCAGCAAATCTTTGGTGTCTTCAATGCCGGGGATCTGCACCAGGATGCGGTCTGAGCCTTGCCGCACGATATTGGCTTCCTTGGTGCCAGAGCCGTCGATGCGGTTGCGGATGACTTCGATGGCCGAGCCCGACGCACTCGAGATGCGGTTTATTACGCCAGCATCGGTCGGCGTCAACGTGATGACGGAGGGATCGCTGGCTTGCTTGACGTCGAGATCGTTGACGTTTTTGCCGATCACGGCACCGCCCGTATTCTGCACGAGTTTGCGCAAGGCTTTCAAAGCAGCTTCAGCATCTTCGGGTTTGGACAACTTTACTTGCACCGCGTTGCCTTCAACGCCGAGGCCGGTAAAGCCAATTTTGGCATCGCGCAGTTCCTTGCGCGCATCGTTGCGCAAGTTCGACAGCCAGTCTTTGCGCACTTGGGCGGTATCCATCGACATCAACAGATGAGCGCCGCCACGCAGGTCGAGGCCGAGGCCGATTTTATTGCGTGCGAACGAGGGCAAGGCTTCGAAGCTTTCCTTCGACAGAAAGTTTGGAATGCAGGCCAGGATTCCCAAAATACAGGTCGCGACGATCGCGATCATTTTCCAGCGTGTAAAATAGAGCATGTGTGCCTGATCGTTGCCGAAGTCTGTGGAAGGAATTGAAAGCTTGCAGGCTGGAGCCAATAGGCTTCAGCTCTTGGCACCCGTCGTCACGGGTTCGCCCTTCACGCGCACATCCATGAGCGTACTTTTAATGATCCGGACCTTCAGGTTGTCGGCGAGCTCAACCTCGATCTCATCGCTCATGTCCGAAACCTTGGTGACGCGGCCTACCATGCCGCCCGAGGTGACGACGGTGTCGCCACGGCGTACACCGTTGACCTTCTGGCGCTGTTCGTCGGCGCGCTTGGACTGCGGCCGGATGACTAGGAAATAGAAAATCAGCAGCATCGCCAGCATTGGGATCAGCAGACCGCCGAGCGGGTCCATCGGATTGGCAGCAGCTGTCTGCGCGTAGGCAGCGGTGGTGAACATCAAGGCTCTATCCTGGATCATGGGGCTTAAAAGATCGCGGTCGCCCAAAGCGCGAGGCTTGAGGTTAAAACCGCCAAATTCGGCGCGACTATAGTCCCCGCCGTCCCGTTTGCAACCTGCCGAGCGGCTGAAAAGCGCCAACTGAGGCGTTGGCTTTAGAAGTCAAGACGACTAAACACGGGAAGTTATGGCTTTGAGAACCCTAAATGACCGGCCCGCTTAACCCCGATCCCCTTTTGTCGCGCATCGCCGATGCCCTCGAGCGCTTGGCGCCGCCCAAGCAACAAAAGCCCGATTTTGCCGCAGCCTGTGCTTTTGTGTGGTCGGGCGAGGACCAGCGCTTCATCGCAGTCTCCCATGTCAACCGGGTGGCACTCGATCTTTTGAAGGGCATCGACCGGACGGCCGCGACGCTGCTCGACAACACGCGCCGGTTTGCGGGCGGCCTGCCAGCCAACAACGCTCTGCTGTGGGGGGCGCGCGGCATGGGCAAATCGAGCCTCGTCAAAGCGGTGCACGCCGAGCTGGCGGATCAAGGCCTGAAGCTCATTGAAATCCATCGGGAGGATATCGCGACACTGCCTGCGTGCCTTGCGCATCTCAAAGCGAGCCAGCACCGCTTCATCGTGTTTTGCGACGACCTATCGTTCGACAAGGACGATACCAGCTACAAATCTTTGAAAGCCGTGCTCGAAGGCGGCATCGAGGGACGGCCTGAGAACGTGCTGTTCTATGCGACGTCCAACCGGCGGCACCTCATGCCCCGGGACATGATGGAGAACGAGCGCTCGACGGCGATCAATCCGGCCGAAGCGGTCGAGGAAAAGGTTTCGCTTTCGGATCGCTTCGGTCTTTGGCTCGGCTTTCACAATGCCAGCCAAGACGAGTATCTGGCGATGGTGCGGGCCTACGCCGAGCATTTCAAATTAAAGGTGAAAGACGCTGATTTGGTGCCGGACGCGCTTGAGTGGTCAACAACGCGCGGGGCGCGCTCCGGCCGCGTCGCTTGGCAGTTTATCCAGGACCTGGCGGGACGGCTGGGGCAGAAGCTTTGAATATTAGGGTGTCCTTCTGTTCCCCGCCGGAAAAATGTCAATTCGCGCGGGCCACACAAATAAAACGCTATATTTAAGCGTGCGCCCGTGCGATTTCGTGCGGGAATAATTTGACGGAGTAATGTTTATGTGAAAAAGATAGCGCCGGCGGTCGCGTCAACGGCTGCCGGCGCCAAGGGCGCACCCTTTAGCTAGGTCACCATGGAGATTTGCATGACCAGCCTCACTGATAATGCCATTGGCGGAGCTTACATGGAAGAAGCGATCCCGAATAATTCAGCTCCGATTCCACGGTCGGGAAAATGGTTCCCGGCCGTATTCGGCCTTCAAGGTAAGCGACTGGCTACCTTTTCAACTCAAATCGTCCCTTTCGACATTGAGGACGTACTGGGTCACGATCCCCGTTCCCGTAATATTAAACAGATGCGCGATGCGCAAACGCAGCATTTGTACACGCACGTTCAACGCAAGACCTCCGAAGAGCGCGTCCGCGACATGTTGAAGTATTACGAGGAGCGGGTTTTTCAGGGGTATCCAATTGCTGGCGCTGTCCCTGCGGTCTCAATCGGCGTTGAGCAGCCAGTGACTTTTCAACGTCATGGCAATCATTCATTTCTCGGCGAGATGATGCTGGAGACCGGTCGTCACAATCGCAGAATTGTATTGGACGGCCTCGGGCGCATTACCGGCCTAATAGACTTAGTTGATATGGTCAGAGGTGGAAAAATCGACGCTGAGGCTCGCGTGGTTCTGCAAAGCAAACTCGACGCTTGTGCACTGCCCGTGGTCTTCTACGCACCACAGCAAGGACAAGCTCCTTTCAGTCAAGACGAAATGGAGCAAATTTTCTGCGATTTTAATTTCCGGGCACGCCCGGTATCGCCCAAGGACGCAATCGCTCTTGACCACAGTGATCCTTACGTTGAGTTGACGCGATATCTTGAGAGCAATTGTATAGCCATCAAAAATTTTGGCGGGATGGTCACGAAAAGGGCAAGCCTTGGCTCAAAAGACGATCAGATCGTTGTTCAGACTGTCTTGCTGCGCTTTGTACGTGGTGCCCTCGAAGGCGAGGCCTATCTTGAAGCTGCGCGCAACGCTACGGTTGAGAAACCCAACTACTCTGCAGAACGAGCATCGCAAATAAAGGCTGCACTCGCAGACTTTTTAGACAAACTCTCTGATGCGATGGGCAACCGCTGGGCGGATCGCAGCAGCATGCATTTGTCCTCCCCCGGTTGGCAGGTGATCGGATTGCTGTATCACGATATGACGTTTCGTTTAGGCAAAGGGCCAGGAGACCTCGGCAAGTTTGCAGGAGCGCTGAGTAAGCTCGATTGGCGCAGACAAGGTGACATCTTCGGTCAATTCATGACATCAAAAACCGGCAAAGATGGATCCGAGCAACTCGCTTTAAACAGCGCGGGCGCCAGCGTGCGCCGTGAGTTGTTAAAAAACTTGCGTGCGCGCCTCGGCATTGCCGATCAACTGACAACTCAAGAAAAAAATTAAGTCCTGGCATGATCTCGACCTCTCCACGCTAGTGCGTGGGGAGGTCAGGTTGGTAACAAAATTAAGGTGAGAATTTTAAAAACAAAGCCCCGGGCGCAGTAAGTTGACTGGCGGAGAATTGAATTCATGTCGATCTTTGAAGACATGTTCGGAGACGAAAGCCCTGATAATGCAGTACGTGCAGAATGGGCCAAGAATGCGTTGTCTGTATTTTGCGACGAAACTGGTTTGGATCCGGAAGTTGAAAGGCGCGAAGCCGTTAGCGACCTGATGTGCAACCTAGGTCACTACTGCGACAGCCAAGGGCTCGATTTTCTTGCGATTGCATCCTGCGCCATCGGAGTCTGGGACGCCGAAAAGCGAGAGGAGGAAAACGGTGAGCCGGACGCTTTGTATCCGGAGTGGAAGGTCCTGATTACGCTAATTGAGCGCCCCAATTAATAGTCGGACGCCTGTCAAGTATGACAGTTCATCCGAGATTGGCACGATTGTCGGATCACTTCAGCCTACGGCCTTCTAACTTCACTCGGCCTAAGCAGTGCCAGCCAAAAGCCAGACACCGCTCACGCTTGCGCGAACGGTGCCTAACTTTGGGTTTTTGATTACTTCGCAGCTTCGGGCGCCCGATGCGCCATACGCCCGTGCTTGGCATCGCCCTTCATATGATGACGATCCATCACGTGGGCTCCCTTATCGTGGTGGCTCATCTCGTGATGGCCCATGCGCTCGTGATGGCCCATGCGCTCATGGTGCCCTACATGCTGATGGAGCAAAAGCGGCCCTGGTCCATCAGTCGCGCTCGAGGCTATATCGTAGATCGTTGGCAAAAGATGACGGGGCGGCACTAGTCACAAGGCGCGCCCGCAGCATTTCTGGCTATGCTGCATCAATCGTCAATGCCGCTGGTGACAATGGGTTCGACCAGATCCCGCGCCAATCGAGCTGGCATCTGATCTAAGGGGATCGAAAAAACGTACACCGGCAGAACGTGTGGGGGCACACCACAAATTCTCGACGGCGCTGTAGACCGCAGAAGGGCTGGATTATGTTTCTGACAGCGCAGCTCGCACGCTTGGCCCTAGTATTATCGTTGCTCAGCGTGCCGTTCTGTCATGCGCTGGCCGATAGTCTTATCACCTGCCCGGGCGTAGACATCGTCGAGGCGGATTTAAAGCACAGCAATTCATCAGGATACTACCTCCCGGTCCTGAGGCTCATCGTGCTCAATCGTACCGTGCTCCAAGACTTTCCCAAACCGGTATGGAAGTTCATTCTCGCGCATGAATGCGCGCACGCCGACCCACTGGTCGGCGACGATGAAGACGCCGCCGACTGTGCTGCAGCAAAGCGCGGCGCGCTGGAGGGATGGCTCGGCAAAACCGAAGTCATCCAAACATGCGTTCACCTATCGCGGTCGTCGCCCGACGGATCGCATATGCCGATTGCCACCAGGTGCGGGAATATTCGCCAGTGCAGTGGAATTGATCGCCCTCAGGCCGACAAAGTCGCTGCACCCGCGCCACCCATAAAGGCCGACTGAGTTTTGCCATCCCGTGAAACGCGTGCGTGAACCGCGTGCGTGCCACGCGCCGTCGACGCAACGGCTCAATCGTCAGAATATGCCGATTTATGTTGAGTTTTTGGCGTTGCAGAGCGTTGCACGTCGCGGCGCTCGATATCCTCGCGGAATTTATTGGTGATAGGATAGCGGCGGTCGCGGCCGAAGTTGCGTGCCGAGACCTTGACGCCGGGCGCGGCTTGGCGGCGCTTGTATTCAGCCAAATACAGCAGCCGTTCGATCTTTTTCACCGTCTCGGCGGCATGGCCGCGCGCCACCACATCTGCCAGCGACATTTCGTTTTCGACCATGCAGCGCAGAATATCGTCCAGCGCGTCGTAGGGTGGCAGTGAGTCCTGATCGGTTTGATTGGCTTTGAGTTCGGCTGTCGGCGCCTTGGTCAGAATGCGCTCCGGCACGACGACGCCGCGCGGACCCTTGCCGCCCTCCGGCACATGGCCGTTGCGCCAGCGCGTCAAGCGGTAGACTTCCGTCTTGTAGAGGTCTTTGATCGGGTTGAAGCCGCCGTTCATGTCGCCGTAAAGCGTCGCGTAGCCGACGGACATTTCGCTCTTGTTGCCGGTCGTCAAAACCATGCCGCCGAGCTTGTTGGAAATCGCCATCAGCATCGTGCCGCGCACACGGCTTTGGAGATTTTCCTCCGTCGTGTCGGCGGGCCGTTGGCCGAACACATCTTTCAAGCCCCACGTCAGACCCGCAACCGCCGGCTCGATCGAGATTTTGTCGTAACGGATGCCAAGAGCCTTGGCGCACGCTTGCGCATCGAGCAGGCTTTCATCTGACGTAAACTTCGACGGCAGCATCACGGCATGGACCTTGTCGGCACCCAGCGCATCGACCGCCATCGCCGCCACCAGCGCTGAATCAATGCCGCCAGAGAGACCCAAGACAACGCCGGGAAATCCATTTTTTTCGACGTAGTCGCGCAGGCCCAACACGCAGGCGTGATAGGCGGACGCATCCGTCTCGGGAATAAGTGCGACGTCGGATTCAGCGCACACCCACCCGGTAGCCGTGCGGTTCCATTGGGTGACAACCAGCGCCTCGCGCCAAGCCGGCAATTGCGCCGCCAAGCTGCGATCGGCGTTGAGCACGAACGACGCGCCGTCGAACACGAGTTCGTCCTGGCCGCCGACTTGATTGACATAGACGAGCGGCAAACCGCTTTCGGTCACGCGCGCGACGGCGACCGTGATGCGCCGGTCGGGCTTTGGCCAATCGAACGGCGAGCCGTTGGGTGAGATCAGAATTTCAGCGCCTGTCTCGGCCAGCGTTTCGACGACCTCTTCGCCCCAGATGTCTTCGCAGATCGGCACGCCAATGCGCACGCCACGTATATTGATCGGCCCCGGCATAGGCCCGACCGCGAACACGCGTTTTTCGTCGAAGACGCCGTAGTTGGGTAGATCGACCTTGAGCCGCACGGCTTCGATTTTGCCGCCGTCGAGATAGGCGACGGCGTTGTAGAGTTTATCATCCTCGCGCCAGATGGTGCCGATGAGGATTGCCGGGCCATCGCGACAAGAGACGGCCAGCGCTTCGAGAACAGCGCGCGTCGCATCCTGAAACGCTGGTTTGAGAACCAGATCTTCTGGCGGATAGCCGTTGAGGAACAGTTCGGGAAAAACAATGAGGTCGGCACCCTTGGTCTGGGCTTCCCCGTGCGCCTCTACGGCTTTGCGCGCATTGCCCGCGAGATCGCCGACGATCGGGTTCAACTGGGCAAGCGCGATGCGGAGTTGGTTCATTGGCGTTGCATGACAATCTCAAACCCATGATCTGGCCTAGCGACGAGCGGCTTCAAGCAATCAGCGTGCGTTGCTCGGCCTTGCCGTCGGCCAGGCGCTCTTTCTTCAGTTGCTCGGCGACCAGGAACGCCAGCTCCAATGCCTGATCGGCGTTGAGGCGCGGATCGCAATGGGTGTGATAGCGGTCCGACAAATCCTGCTCGGAAATGGCCGTCGCGCCGCCCGTGCATTCGGTGACGTTCTGCCCGGTCATCTCGACGTGAATGCCGCCAGCGTGCGTGCCCTCGGCGCGATGGACTTCGAAGAATGCCAAGCTCTCTTTGAGGATGCGATCGAAGGGGCGCGTCTTGTAACCGGTCACGGCCGAAATCGTGTTGCCGTGCATCGGATCGCAGGACCAAACCACTTGCCGTCCGGCCTTCTTGACCGCGCGGATCAGCTTAGGCAAATGCGCTTCGACCTTATCATGGCCGAACCGGCAAATCAGCGTGAGGCGTCCGGCTTCGTCTTTCGGGTTCAAGATATCGATCAAGCGCAGCAAGCCGTCGGCGTCGAGCGATGGGCCGCACTTGAGACCGATCGGGTTCTTGATGCCGCGGCAGAACTCGATGTGCGCGTTCTCCGGCTGGCGCGTGCGGTCGCCGATCCAAATCATGTGGCCGCTGGTGGCGTACCAGTCGCCGCTGGTGGAATCCTTGCGCGTCAGCGCCTGTTCGTAGCCAAGCAGCAGCGCTTCGTGGCTGGTGTAGAAGCTCGTGGTGCGCAGCTGCGGCGTGTTCTCGCTGGTGATGCCGCAGGCCCGCATGAAGCCCAATGTCTCCTGGATGCGCGCCGCCAACTCTTCATAACGATGCCCCTGCGGGCTATCCTTGACGAAGCCCATGTTCCACTGATGCACGCGTTCGAGATCAGCATAACCACCCGTCGCGAAAGCGCGGATGAGATTGAGCGTCGCCGCCGACTGGCGATAAGCCTCGATCTGGCGATTAGGATCGGGGTTGCGCGCTTCGGCGGTGAACTCAGGCCCATTGATAATGTCGCCGCGATAGCTCGGCAGCTCCGCGTCGCCCTGTTTTTCCATCGGCGAGGAACGCGGTTTGGCAAACTGACCGGCAATGCGCCCGACCTTCGTCACGGGCTCGCCGCCAGCATACGTCAAAACGACCGACATCTGCAGGAACACCCGGAAGAAATCGCGGATGTTATCGGCGCGGTGTTCAAGGAAACTTTCGGCGCAGTCGCCACCTTGCAGCAGGAAACCTTGACCGTTGGCGATCGCGGCCAGTTGCTTTTTCAGTTCGCGCGCCTCGCCGGCGAACACGAGCGGTGGATACGTCGCGAGTTTACCCTCGACATCGGTCAGCGCCTTTTGATCGAGATAATCAGGCACCTGCAGGATCGGCTTTTGCCGCCAGCTCTCGGGCGACCACTTGTCGGCCGTCATCCGGCCGGAAGCCACCTTGTCGGAAGCGATCTTGTCGGAAGCCATCTTGTCGGAAGTATGGGGGGCAGCCATAGAACAACTCCTCGCGAACGCGACCGGCGCGGTAGGGCATCTAGTCCGCACCGCTGCCGTCAATTTATCTCATATCTGGCCGTGGCTTATAGGGGAATTGCGGCGGTGGCGCTAGCGCTCAAAACCTGGCGGGGTGACCCCAAATGTCCGCGTTGCCTACGCATTACAAGGTCGCGCGCCTATCAACTGTGCAGCCCCGGAGCTTCCTGGCCGGTGCGCTCGACGTATTCGGTGTAGCCGCCGCCATATTGGTGAATGCCGTCCGGCGTCAATTCCAGCACGCGATTGGAGAGGGCTGCAAGAAAATGCCGGTCGTGCGAGACAAACAGCATCGCGCCTTCGTATTCGGCAAGCGCTGCGATCAGCATTTCCTTGGTGGCCATATCGAGATGGTTGGTCGGTTCGTCGAGCACCAGAAAGTTCGGCGGATCAAATAGCAACTTGGCCATCACGAGACGGGCTTTTTCGCCGCCGGACAGCACTCGGCATTTTTTCTCGACGTCGTCGCCGGAAAAGCCAAAGCATCCAGCAAGCGCGCGCAATGGTCCGATTCCAGCTTGCGGGAACTGGTCTTCCAGCGACTGGAACACGGTGCGCTCGCCGGTGAGCAAGTCCATCGCGTGCTGCGCGAAATAGCCCATCTTAACGCTGGGCCCGAGCGCGACCGTGCCATCGTCCGGCTTTGTCGAGCCAGCGACCAGCTTGAGCAGCGTCGACTTCCCGGCTCCGTTGACGCCCATCACGCACCAGCGTTCTTTGCGGCGCACCTGGAAATCCAAGCCGTCGTAAATGCTACGCTGGCCATAGCTCTTGTGCACGCGTCTGAGGCTGGCCACGTCCTCGCCCGAACGCGGTGTTGGCGGAAACTCAAACGCGATCGACTGGCGGCGCTTAGGGGGCTCGACCCGGTCGATCTTTTCCAAAGTCTTGACGCGGCTCTGCACTTGGGCCGCATGAGACGCGCGCGCCTTGAAGCGCTCGATGAAGCGCAATTCCTTGGCGAGCATCGCCTGCTGCCGGTCAAACTGAGCCTGCTGCTGTTTCTCGGCGAGCGCGCGCTGCTGGACAGAAAATTCATAGCCGCCCGAATAAGCGGTCAGCGTGCCGCCATCGATCTCGACGATTTTGGTCACGATGCGGTCCATGAACTCGCGGTCGTGCGAGGTCATCATTAGAGCGCCCTCATAGCCCTTGAGGAAGTCCTCAAGCCAAATCAGGCTTTCGAGGTCCAAGTGGTTGCTCGGCTCGTCGAGCAGCATCGCGTCGGGGCGCATGAGCAGAATGCGCGCCAGCGCGACGCGCATTTTCCAGCCGCCAGACAGCGCGCCGACGTCGCCATCCATCATCTCTTGGCTGAAACTCAAACCGCTAAGCACTTCGCGCGCCTGGCCCTCGAGCGCATAGCCGCCCAATTGTTCAAAGTGGCCCTGAACTTCGCCGTAGCGCTGGATGATGTCTTCCATGGCATCGGCTTGGGCTGGATCGGCCATGGCGGCTTCCAGTTCCGCCAACTCGGCGGCAATCGCGCTCACCGGCCCAGCGCCATCCATGACTTCCGACACGGCGCTGCGGCCAGACATCTCGCCGACGTCTTGGCTGAAGTACCCAATCGTGATGCCGCGATCGGTCGAGACTTGGCCCTCGTCGGGCTGCTCTTGTCCCGTGATCAGGCGGAACAGCGTCGTCTTACCGGCGCCATTGGGGCCAACAAGGCCGATTTTTTCGCCTCTGTTCAGCGCGGCCGAGGCCTCGATGAAAACGATCTGATGGCCGTTTTGCTTGCTGATATTGTCGAGACGGATCATGTGGCCCTATGCATTGGAAGCAGCTGCCGCGCTCTTAACGCATCGGGCGTGAGCCGTGAAGGCGGCACAGTGCGCCGAGAACGAAACAGCTGCTCGGCAAGCATCAAGTTCGAGTGACAATCTGGCTATTGCCCCTTGCTAACCACCAAAAATGTAACTACAATAATGTCGTCACATGGGACCGCATTGAAGAATTTCGAATGGGACGAGGTCAAGGACCATGCGAACCAAATCAAGCATCATGTCAGCTTTGAGCTGGCCATCGAGGTGTTCGATGATCCGCTCCATCGCAGTATTCCCGACAGTATCGTACACGGAGAGCAGCGATGGCAGACCATTGGGCTAGTGGGAGGCATCGTGCTGTTGATCGTGGCGCACACGTATCGAGACGACGATGGCCAAGAACTGGTGCGGATCATTTCAGCTCGAAAGGCGACCAGAAAGGAGCGTCGGGATTATGAAAGCGGCTGGTAAAAAAAGAGCAGCAGAGTTGGCGCGTCTGGCAAAGCTGCCGGATCGCGAGATTGATACCTCCGACATTCCCGAACAACTGGGATGGTCAAAGGCAGTTGTCGGCAAGTTTTACCGGCCGATTAAAATGCAGGTGACGCTGCGGATCGATGCCGATGTTTTGAACTGGTTTAAAACTCAGGGCGGCAAGTATCAATCTGCGGTCAACGCCGCGTTGCGCGAACATGTCGCGCGCAAATCAAAGCCGGGTAAGGCGCAATAGGCGGGGCCCTACGCTGCATCCGACATTCAAAGTCTTCTTCGTTCAAAATGGACGTCTCACAACCCCGCCGACATGCCGCCGTCGACTTGCAGATCGGAGCCGGTGCAATAGAGGCTGTCGTCCGAGGCGAAAAATACCGCAGCGCCCGTTAAATCCTCAGGCACGCCGAGCCGCCCCATCGGGGTTTTGTCGACCAGCGCCTTGCGCACGGGGGGAAACTTCAACAACCGGTCGGTGATCGCGGTTTCGATATAGCCCGGCGATATCGCATTGACGCGAATGTTGAACGGCGCGTACTCGACGGCGAGCCCCTTGGTCAGCGCCGTCACGGCACCTTTTGTCATCGTATAAGCTGCAAGCGGGCGCAGACCGCGATTGGCCATGATCGATGAGATATTGATGATCGAGGCGGCGCTAGACTGGCGTAAGGCGGGCAGCGCGTCGCGGCACAGGCGTAAGACGCCGTCGATGTTGACTTCGCGCAGCTTCGTCCAGTCGGCATCGCTAAGACCCCGGATTTCGCCGCGCACCAGGATGCCGGCGTTGTTGACGAGTACATCGGCGCGACCGTGATCGCCGACGACGCGCCTAATCAGCGCGCTCACGTCTTGACCTTTCGAAACATCGACGAGCATGGCAGTCGCCGCGCCGCCTGCGCTCTTGATAGCTGAAACCGTTTGTTCAGCCGCCCCGCCATCGATATCGGTGACATAGACGTGGGCGCCTTCTTTCGCAAACCGCATCGCGATGGCGGCGCCGATGCCGTTACCAGACCCAGTCACGACCGCAATTTTTCCAGCTAACCTCGTCATGCGATCCCTTCAAAACTTGCAGCAACCGCCGAGTGGTAATGCGCGAGACTGGCGCACACAAGCGCGCTCTTCAATCAGGCGCCTGCCATTTATCCCGCATCGTCACGAGTTCTTCGGCGATGCTCGGGTGCAGCGCCATCGTCTGATCGAAGTCTGCTTTGGTGGCGCCCATGCGCAGCGCGATTGCCGCCATCTGCACGATTTCGGCAGCGTCGGGCCCCAGGATATGGACGCCGAGCATCTTGTTTGTCTTGCCATCGACGACGAGCTTGATCAGCATCCGTTCAACGCGGGTGCCCAGCACAGACTTCATCGGCCGGAAGCGGGATTTGTAAATATCAACCGCCCCGTGGGTGGCGCGCGCCTGATCTTCGCTCAAACCCACCGTGCCGATTTCCGGCGTCGTGAAAACGGCGGTCGGGATGCTTGAATAAAGCACGGGAGCAGATTTTGCCCCGAATTCACGGTCTGCAAAGTGGTGCCCCTCGCGGATGGCAACGGGCGTGAGATTGATGCGATCGGTCACGTCGCCGATGGCGTAAATCGAGGGCACAGAGGTCTGCGCATGGTCATCGACCATAACGGCGCCGCTGGCTTTTAAAAAGACGCCAGCTTCTTCAAGTCCCAGTCCGAGCGTGGTGGGCTTGCGGCCGATTGCGAACATGATGGCGTCGGCCATCACGGTGCGATTGTCTGATAAAATGCCGTGCAGCCCATCAGGGTTCTTGTCGATGCTTTTGAAAACCGTGCCCATCACCAGCTTGATGCCGCGCTGCCGCATCGCCTCGATAAGTCCATCGCGCAAATCCATGTCGAAGCCGCGCAGGATTTTTTCGCCGCGATAGAGCAGCGTCACCTCCGCTCCGAGACCTGCGAAAATCGAAGCGAATTCGACCGCGATATATCCCCCGCCCGCGACCACGATGCGGGCTGGAAGCTGATCCAAATGAAACGCCTCGTTCGAGGTGATGACGTGCTCGATGCCGGGAAGTTTCCGGTCGCGGTTTGGTGTGCCCCCCGTGGCGATCAAGATTCTGGCCGCGCTCACTGTGCCCGCATCTGCCGCGAGCCGCACGGTGTTTGGTCCAGCGACAGTTGCACGCTGGGGAAAAATCGCGACGCCAGACTTTGCCAGATTGTTGCGGTACAGCCCTTCGAGGCGCGCGATCTCTGCGTCCTTGGCGGCGATCAGTTTCGGCCAGCTGAAATCTGGCGGCGCAACGCTCCAGCCAAAACCTTCAGCGTCTTCGAATTCGTCGGAAAACCGGCTGGCATAGACGAGAAGTTTCTTGGGCACGCAGCCGCGGATCACACAGGTGCCGCCGAACCGATCCTCTTCGGCAATGGCGACTTTTGCCCCGTGAGCGGCGGCAACACGCGCCGCCCGCACCCCGCCAGAACCAGCGCCGATGACGAACAAATCAAAATCGAACTTGGCCATATTGGGCTAATGCCGCCACTATTTGGATTTTTCGGAAGTGCCAGGCTTGGGGAGTTCCTTCGTCAGCCGCTCGGTATATTTCATGCCGATGGTCGCGCCCTTCTGCATCAGAGTTGGCGTCAGCTTGATGAACTTGGCGCCAACGCCCGAGCGATAAAAATCGGCAACCTGCTTCATTTCGTCGGCGGTGAACGTTTCCGCGTACAGCACGGCAAAGTCGTCGATCATCTCTGTCTTGAAGCTTAGCATTTTTTTCATCGTTGCTTGAAATTCTTCAGACAGCTTCTGACCTTCCTTGCTGGACTCAGCACCCGCGCCCTTGGCAAAGCCTTTGCTCATGGCATCGATCATGCCGTCGAGTTGCCGCGTGACGCCGGTGACTTCCATCAGATCGCGCGCCGCCGCTAGCCGGGCCGGATCGCCGACGAGTTTTGTTTCCTCAGCGCCGAGCGGGGCGGCCAAACCGAGACTGCAAACGACAGCGGCAATCACCCTAAGCCAACGCATGATCAAACCTCTACTTCGAATTCGCTGTCGTCAGCGGACAAAACTTCGACGCCCTGCGGCCCCGCAATGATGCCGACATCGGCGATGCCTAGAAATAAACCGCTTTCGACGACACCGGGAATAAGCTTCAGGGCATCGTCGAGGCCTTCTGGGTCTTCGATCTGTTTGAACGCGCAATCCAGAATGTGATTGCCGTTATCCGTCACGAACGGCCGGCCGTCAGCACCTTGACGCAAGGTTATCTCGCCTTGACATCCGGCATCTGCGGCGAGGCTCTCAATCATGTTGCGCGTCGCCGTCAAGCCGAAGGGCACGACTTCGACGGGCAGCGCAAACGCGCCCAGCATTTCGACGCGCTTGGAATAATCGGCGATGATGACGACCTTGGACGACGACACTGCGACGATCTTTTCGCGCAGCAGTGCGCCGCCGCCGCCTTTGATCAAACGCAGATCGCCGTCGATTTCGTCGGCACCATCGACGGTCAAATCGAGAAACGGCGTATCGTCCAGCGTCGATAACTCAAGCCCTAGTTTTGCAGCCTGCGCGCGCGTTGCTTCCGATGTCGGCACACAGACGACCTTGAGGCCGGCCTTCACTTTTTCGCCAAGCAGATCGACGAACGCTGCGGCCGTCGAGCCGGTGCCCAGGCCTATCTTCATGCCGGGCTCCACGAACTTCATCGCGTGTTCTGCAGCCAGCCGCTTCAAATTCTGGGTAATGCTATTCTGGGTGCTCATATCTTGGGTGCTCATGGCGCCCTCCCGTTGATTGACACGACGGCGCCGCCATGTGCGAAACCAAACCTGCTAAATTCCGCCCATCAGCAAATATTTCATCTCGACGAACTCATCGATGCCGTGATGGGAACCCTCGCGACCCAAGCCACTTTCCTTGACGCCGCCGAAGGGCGCGGCTTCCGTCGACGTTAGCCCTTCGTTGATGCCGACCATACCCGTTTCGAGCCCTTCGGCCATGCGCCAAGCGCGGCCGAGATCGCGCGTATAAACGTAGCTGGCAAGGCCATATTGCGTGGCATTGGCAGCGGCGATGACTTCGTCTTCGGTGGCGAATTTGAACAGCGCGGCGACTGGCCCAAACGTTTCTTCGCGCGCTACCAGCATATCCTTGGTGACGCCGGTCAACACGGTTGGTTCGAAGTACGTGCGCCCTAGGCTGTGGCGTTTGCCGCCAATAATGGCTCTGGCACCAAGCGCGATCGCATCGGCGAGGTGCTCTTCGACTTTGGCGACAGCGCTGGCGTTGATCATCGGGCCTTGCGTCACGCCGACTTCAGTTCCCGGTCCGACTTTGAGTTTTGCCACTTCCAAAGCCAAAGCTTCGGCGAACGCATCGTAGACGCCAGCTTGAACGAAAATGCGGTTGGCACAAACGCAGGTTTGGCCGGCATTGCGAAACTTCGATGCCATGGCGCCCGCGATCGCTCGTGGAATATCCGCATCGTCGAAAACGATGAAGGGAGCGTTGCCGCCAAGTTCAAGCGCGACGCGTTTGACCGTGCCCGCCGCCTGACGCATCAGAATTTTCCCGACCTCGGTCGAGCCCGTAAACGTGATCATCTTGACGCGCGGATCGGTGCTTAAAACTTCGCCGACCGCGATCGGATCTTTGCACGTGATAACATTGAACACGCCCTTGGGGATGCCGGCTCGGGCACCAAGCTCGGCCAGAGCCAATGCCGACAGCGGCGTGTCTTCGGCGGGCTTGACGACGACCGTGCAGCCTGCCGCCAGAGCAGGCGTCACCTTGCGCGTGATCATGGCAATGGGGAAGTTCCACGGCGTGATCGCCGCCACAACGCCGATCGGTTGTTTCAACACGAGAATGCGCGCATCAGCTTTGTGGCTGGGGATGATCTCGCCGTAAACGCGTTTGGCCTGTTCGGCGAAGAATTCGACAAAGCCCGCGCCATAAATAATTTCCCCTTTGGCTTCGGCCACTGGCTTGCCCTGCTCCATCGATAGCAACAGCGCCAGTTCGTCGGCATGTTCGACGATCAGATCGTACCAGCGGCGCAAAATGACGGAGCGCTCTTTGGAGAGCAGTTTGGCCCATGGCTTGAAGGCCCGCTCTGCGGCAGCGATAGCAGTGCGCGCATCGTCCGCGCCCATCTCCGGCACCCGCGTTATTTCGTCTCCAGTCGCTTTGTCGACGACAGCAAAACCGGGTGCGCCGACCCATGCGCCATCGATATAAGACTGCGACTTCAGGAGAGTAATGACTTTTTTATCCATCAACGTGACCGCTTCCAGAATTCCGCTCTGCCAAGCACTCTGTCTAAGCTCGCCAGCCGCACCTTTCAAGGCGGCTGCGCCCAGCCTTTGCAAACTGGGCCGTGGCAAACTGGTCCGTGACAGCTGGGGCCAACACCGTTAGCGTCCGCTCCGCTCGCAAGGAGAATAGAATGAACGGCTGGACCCTTGTTTTCGATCTCGATGGAACGCTCATCGATACCGCGCCTGATTTAGCGGCTGCCACGAACCACGTGTTGGCGCAGCGCGGCTTGCCAGCGATCGACGACCAGGAGATCCGCCCCTTTGTCGGCCACGGCGCATTCAAGATGATCGAGGAGGCTATGGCCGCGCACGGGCAAAAGCTGACCCAGCGCGAATTGACCGATCTTTTCGAAGTCTTCATCGTTTACTACGCGGCAAATATTTCCGTGCACAGCCGACCCTACGACGGGGTACGCGAAGCGCTCGAAACATTTTCCGCACAAGGTGCCAAACTCGCGGTTTGCACAAACAAGATCGAGATCCACGCCCGCGCGTTGCTAGACGCTCTCGACATGTCGCGATACTTCAGTGCGCTGACGGGCCGCGATAGCCTGGGCTCCTATAAGCCAGATCCGCGCCACTTGACGGGAACCATAGCGTTGGCTGGCGGCAATCCCGCGCGCGCGATCATGATCGGAGATACCGAGACCGATATCGCGACCGCGAAAGCCGCCAACATTCCCGTTGTCGCCGTGGACTTCGGCTACAGCGTGCCACCCGTCCGAGACTTTGGTCCAGACCTCGTGATCTCGCACTTTGATCAACTCGGGCCCGCGGTATCCGACATCAAGGCCCGCATGGCGCATAGCGCCTGATCGTCAATGGGTCAGGCATAGCGCCTAACCGCTAATAGGTCAGAACTTTGCTGTTGCCGGTCATGATCTCATCGATGAAGTGTGCGGCCCCGACTATGCCGGCGCACTCTGGGATCAAATCTTCTTTCTGCATGTCGAACAGGTCGAGGCCGGGCGAGCAGCAATAGAACTTCACGCCTGCTGCGTGCGCGTCCTTGATGAAATCGTAGATCGAACGCGAGGCGCCTTGCTTGACAAACAGCTTCTCCGGCACGCCCTTTTTCATCAGCTTAGACGCTGTCGCCGTGCAAATAACCTCGACCTCGTAGGACATCGCGGCCGCAACGGCTGCCTGGAAAATCGGCGCGCCCAGTTCTTCGCCGTTGCGCGGATCTGTGTTGGCCATGATGATGATAAGCTTTTTCGTCATAGAGCGGATATCGCCTCCTGAAGACTAAGCATCGATGCTACTCCATTCCCACGCGCATCGGCAATCAAAGTGACATGGCTCAAAGTAACGTGGCGCTTCAAGAGCGGTGCGGGAACAAGCGCCGCAGAACCACGATGGTTGCTGGCAGGAAGACTAGGTCGGCGATCAGAGAGGCGAGCAGTGTGACGCCGCAGACGATGCCGAACAGTCGCAGCGATGGCAGATCGGAAAACACCGTGATGCCGAGGCCGAAGGCGAGCACGATCGTCGTCAGAATAATGGCGGGACCGACGAGCACGCGGGCGCGGCGGATCGCCAGTTCCGGCGCTTCGCCCTCGCGCTCTTCTAGCCGCAACCGGTTGAGAAAGTGAATGAGTGCGTCGACGCCCAGGCCGAAGACGACGAGTAGGGCTACGACGGATGCAAACTCAAGCCCGCCGCTCAGCCAATAAAGCATCGCACCGGCGGCAACCACGGGAAATAAACCCGGCAGCAGGCTCAATACAGAAACCATCGGCGAGCGGAACGCTAGCCCAAGAAGCACGGCGGCGAACGCGACGCAGGCCGGCAAGCTGGCATTCAACTGCGAAATCATCCGCGCCGAATTGCGCGCCGCGATCGCTGGCAGCCCCGTGACCGAAATCGTATACGCGGGGTGCGCCTTGCGAACGCCCTCCAAGGCCCTGTCGACTTTTTCCACGACTGGCAAGATTTGGCTTGAATCGATGTCGGGCAGCCGCCCCGTCACCAGCACCGCATTTTCCTCTTTGGCGATGAAGCGGCGCACCAGATGATCGGGCAAGTAGCCGACGTATTTTTTGACGGTACCGATGCTGTCGTCACCAGCCTCGTGCAGCCAGCGCCTGAGGCTCTCCAGCGACCACACATTACCCAGCCCCGCCTGGGTTTCGAGCACATCATGCGTTTGCGCGATGACGGCGAGCGTTTCCTCGCTATAGAGCGAGGCACCGGTCTTCCATTCGACCATGATGTGGACAGGGTTGGCGCCGGTTAGCTTTTTATCGATGCGCGCATTCGCATCGAGCGCCTGCTCGCGGTCGGGCACTTGGTCGGCCAGTCGATAGCGTGGCTGAAGCTGCAAATGCAGGCTCGCAAACACTGCGAACAGCACGAGGCCCGCGAGAACGTACAAAAACGGATGGCGCACCACGCGGTCAACGATCTTGCCGACGACACCGCCGAGACTGTCCATCAGAGCATCGGCGGGCGTGCGATCCTTGGATAGTTTTTCCTCGTTGCGGATCAACAAAACGCCAAGTAACGGCAAAATGAGAATGACGGCGGTGAAGGATATCAACACCGATAATGCGCCAGCCATGCCGAAGGTGCGGATCAGACCGGACTCGGAAAACAGCAGCGCGAGAAACGACAGCAACGCCGTGCCGTGAGCCACCACGCAGGCTGGCCCCACCACCTTCACCGCGAAGCGCACGGCTTGCCAGCGCGTATCGCCTTCACGCAATCTGATGCGGATGGCCGATACCATTTGCATGCTGTCTGCAAAGCCCATCACCATGATCAGAGGCGTCATGACGTTGAGAAATAGGTTCAGGCGAAACCCGAGCCATCCAAGCAGCCCGAGCGACCACACCACGGCGAGTACCGGTGGCAGCGCGGCGACCAGCATCAGCGACACGCGGCGGAAGAAGATCGCGGCAATGATCGCACCAAACAACAGACCAAGACCATTGTAGACGATCTGGTCGCGCTCGACCGCATTGCGAATTTCGAGTTGCATCACCGGCGCGCCCGCGAGCTTGAACGTCAGGCCCGAGCCCTCGAGCGATTGCTTGACGCTGTCTGAGATGGCGCCGATGACGACGCGCGCCGTCTGCTCCTTGACGACGGCCCGGTCTAGCGACAAGACCGCGAGCGAGAGCTGGCCATCCTCCGACAAGAATTTGCCCTTGATGATATCGTTCTGGCGCAATTGGCCGAGCATCTTGGCGAAGGCTTCGCCTTCCGGCAGCTCGTCGGGCACGACGGGCGCGGCATAGCCGTTGGCGTCGGGATGGCCACGCGCCGACAGCATCGAGACGAGCCCTGCAACGCCATCGACCAACTGCAAGTCTTGCGTCGTGTGAGCGAATGCTTCGAGCCCCTTGTTCGTCAGCAGATCTTTGCCTTCGATAACGACCAACACGTCGTACTCGCTCGAGGGGAAGCGTCTGTCGATCTCCTCGTAGCGGTGAAACTCTTCCGTGTTGGTGCGGAACAACTCAGATAAGCTGTCATCCACCTTGAGCTGGGTTAAACCCAAAACCGCCAGGCCTGTGAGCACTGCAATGACGATCGCTGAAATAATGGGTGCCTTAAGCGCTTCCAATCCTAGCCGTTCGAGGCCGAAGGAAAACAGGCTGGACTGGTGCGGCTCTGACTGCTGCGGCTCTGGCGGCTCCAAATGGGTCCCCTTGAGGCAATTGTTTTTATTGTGTGTATTGCCGAACCGGCAGTGACGACGACGCGTGTTATAAAATTCGGACTGAACAGTTACAGCCAAGCTGGAATCAGCTCCCGGCCAGTAATGAGCGTTGCATTCCACGGTTTACGGCGCAAGTGCCGGCGAAAGTCGACGGGATTGGGTACTTTTTTCTGCCCCTTGGTTGTGTCTTGGCCGACCTTGCCCTAGAGGGAGGATATGCACGCGCGCTTTTTACCGAATTTCATAGAGTTACATGGCCGAAACCGTTTTAGACACATCAGGTCTGACCTGCCCCATTCCCATCCTGAAGGCTAAAAAAGCCCTGGCTGGAATGGTCAAAGGTGCTCGTCTCGAGGTTGTGGCGACAGACCCTGCTGCCCCCAAAGACTTTGAGGCGTTCTGCCGGGCGACCGGCAACACGCTCATCGCTTCGTCGGAAAATGCTGGCGCCTACCGCTTCATCATCGAGCGGGCGGGCTGAGGAGCACTGAAATCATCTGTTGCACGCCGAGAGTGCGTGCCGCGCGCCTTGACAGCGACGGCGACGCACTCGCATAAGGGCGGCGCGTATTCGGCGATTAAATGCTGGCCCAGTTCACAGATTGGACCGAGCACGGCGGGCGGTTAGCTCAGCGGTAGAGCACACGCTTCACACGCGTGGGGTCATAGGTTCAATCCCTATACCGCCCACCATTTTCTTAAAGTAATTCAATGCCTTACAAGTATGCCGCTTCTAAAGGGCGCCCGCGCACCGCCGCTTGGGAAGCACATGGGAAGCACCAAAACGGCAATTCGCGCGCGGTATGTTGTGCAAGAGGCCCATTTAGAAATGCGTGAGCGACTTCGCCAACGCTCGAAACTCTGCAACGAGACCGCTGATCATCTGTTGCGCGGCGACGGCCTCGCGCGTGTGCGCGCCGGAACGATAAGCCCCATTCTTGTCTCCGCCGCCGGCATTCGACGCTGGGCTACGTCAGCCCGATTGCCTACGAAGACAAGATGCGATTAGCTTAAGTGCAAGTCCACGAAACTGGGGGCAGCTCAGTCAGCGCTGCGGGTTCCGACGCAACGCGGACACCGATTCCGATCCATTGCGGACACCGTTCCGATGATGGCGGACAGCTGGTGATGAGCGGCTGATAGCAGCCCCTGCCGACAATCGAATCACCTGATCGCTGCCTCTCACCAGAGAGGGACCAGCGATGCCAGCGGAGAGATTGTCGATGCGGAAGGTGCGTGAGGTGCTGCGGCTAAAGCACGCCCTCGGAATGAGCTACCGGGCGATCAGTGAGGCGACCGGGATCGGGCGATCGGCGGCGGCGGAATATGTGCACCGGGCGGCGGTGATCGGCGTTACGTGGCCGGTGCCGGAAGCGCTCAGCGATGTCGAACTGGAGCGGCGGCTGTTTCCGGTCGCGGGAGGCGATGGCATTCCGCCGCGCGCTGCCATCGACTGGCCGAAAGTCCAGGAAGAATTAAAGCGGCTTGGAAGAAACAGGTCTCGGCGACGATGCGGCAAACGCATCTGGCAGGCGAGAAGCTGTTCGTCGACTGGGCTGGCGATACGATTCGGGGTCGTCGACCCGGCGACCGGTGAAGAGCGCCGTGCGCGCATATTCGTGGCAGCACTTGGGGCGTCGAATTACACCTACGCCGAGGCGCGCTGGACGGAGACGCTACCGGATTGGATCGGTGCGCACGTCAACGCCTTCGACGCCATTGGCGGCGTGCCGTTGGCGCTGGTGCCCGACAACTTGAAAGCGGGCATCACGTCGTGCGGATGCGCGCGGGGCGCGACGCCGTCGCGCTACGAGCCCGGCATCAACCGGACCTACCAGGATCTCGCCGACCACTACGGCTGCGTCGTGCTGCCGACACGGATTATCAAACCGCGCGACAAGGCAAAGGTCGAAGTGGCCGTGCAGATTGTTGAGCGCTTCGTGCTGGCGAAGCTGCGGAACGTGACCTTCTTCTCGCTGGCGGAACTCAACATCGCCATCCGCGACTGCGTAACAGCTATCAATACGAAGATCATGCGGCGCATGGGCAAAAGCCGCGCCGAACTGCTGGAGACGCTTGATCGTCCGGCAATGAGGGCGTTGCCCAACGAGCCCTATGAATACGCTGAGTGGAAGCGTGCTCGCGCCGCGCCGGATTACCACATCGAGATTGCTGATCACTTCTACTCGGTGCCGTCGAAGCTGATCCGCGACGTTGTCGAGGCACGCATCACCAGCGCAACAGTCGAGATCTTCCACAAAGGGCACCGCGTTGCGAGCCACCCGTTCTCGGCCGTGCGCAACCGCCACACGACGACACCTGAACACATGCCGAGCGCGCATCGGCGTTACGCTGAATGGACGGCGGCGAAGATGATGTATGAGGCCGCCTCGATCGGACCGGCGGCGGTCGCGCTGTTCGAGGCGATCATGAAAGCCAAGCCGCATCCGGAGCAGGGCTTCCGGTCGTGTCTTGGCATTATCAGCCTTGTGAAGATGCACGGGCCTGGGCGCGTTGAAGCGGCGTGCCGCCGCGGCAACCACATCGGCACCACGACGTACGGCTCGGTCGCATCGATCCTGAAGCACGGACTCGATCGCGCCTTTGCGCAAGAGGCAACGCCGGACGACCCGCCGCTCCGGCACGGCAACATCCGTGGGTCTGGCTACTACCACTGACGCTCGGATGAGCGGATGCAATGGAAACGCGGGTAAAAAGGAAGAGAACCAGCAATGCTCACACATCCAAACGAAGGTCAGAAGTTGCAAGGGCGCTCCCGATTCCTGACTCTGGATCACTAGGCGGGACTGCTGCCGTCACGGCCGGGCCAGTGAGCACGGCCACGGTGAAGTCGAGCAACAGCACGGCGCATACACTAGCACACGCCGTTGCGACAATCACAAGAGCCAGTGAAATTGAAATGCGCACCGCGCCAGGATGACTGATTCTGAGCGGACAAACCACTTTAAGCAGGTAATCCTTTCAATTTTAAGCGGGCGGTTTCGTCGTTGGCGCCAAGTTCTCCGCGTTGGACAGTGAAGCCAGGCTACTCGCGCTGAGCGGTGCGGGCTTATTTCCGGTTATAGATAAGCGTCGGTTCCGTCCCGCACCTTGGAGCACGATTGAGCGCAGGCAGCCGGGCCGCCAAATTTTGCCGGTGTCCTGGGTGCAGTTTCAGCGCCGAAAGGCGCTCCAGCCGCGAACGACTCTGGCGGTTCCAAGCTGCGTGGGTTTCTGGAGCAAGATGACCTCGCGGAGCATATCGCAGCAGTTTGACGGTGCTCTTTCCTACGACGCGAAACCGACCGGGCTAGGACGCGCAAGGATCGGCGAGACGAGCTTTTTCAGATTGGAAAAGTCGTATTTAAGAATGCAGAAATGACAGAGGAAAGATGAAGGCTAAGGCATAATGTAGCCCGCAAATTATACTGCGGGTGCAAACACTATGGCTTTCCTGACGTTCCTTTGAGATTCTGTTTGGCTTGACTGATCGCCGCTCCAACGAACGACCACCCTCCGGCCGATAACGAACCGTCCAAGCATGTAGGTGCGCCGAGCGTACTGCCGTCCGAGAGTTTGGTCCTGTTTACCTGAATCCCTCCGCCAATCTTTGGTCTTTCAGGCAGGCGTCTGCCCATCGATAACTTGCATCTAAGAGTTCGCCGTGTCGGTGCCAGTCGAGAAAGCTTGCCCCCACGGGAATAGGTGGCACGAGGAGAAGATCATCTTGCTTGAGGTGATGGCGGAAGGCATGACGATTGGCCATTAAGCTCCGCATAAGTACGTTAGCTAAGCTCGGGGCCTTCGGCACGTCTTTTCGGGACCAAGGGTTGATTGCGATCCGTAAGAGATCGCCTCTGGATGGCAATTCCTCGTACGCGACGTTGAAGCGGTCAAGCTCACCGCTATCCAAGGCGACTACCACATTCGGTCCGGCTTTTAGCTGGTGCATCGTCCTTACTGGAACATTATCTACGAGGCCACCGTCGACAAGCATTTCACCTTCCTCCGTATAAATTGGAGGCAGCATGACCGGGATCGATGCCGACGCACGTAGCGCCTTCCAAAGAGACCCGCTCCGATGAACATGGAGACCATACCGGGACAGATTGGTTGAGACTGCAAAGAAAGGCAGCCACAGATCCTCGATATCGGACTCGCCGAAAAGTCCCCTGAGCTCAAGATCGAAGTGGGTGTGGTCGAGAAGCGAAAATAACGGAAGGGTATAGCGATGCATTGCACGTTTCTTAACAAACATCTCGTGCACATCGCGCTCGATTTCACCAGGCCTCTTCTGAAGCAGAAAAGCCGCCGCCATCGCGCTTCCACCCGAAGTGCCCCCCATTATGTCAAAATTGTAGTTGGCTTCGAGAAGCGCCTTGTAGACTCCCACGTGGGCCACACAAAGTGCACCACCGCCGGACAACACGAGGCCGCGTGCGGTGCCTTCGACGAACCTCACCAAGCGAGCGAAATCCTCCGGTTCCCTGCGAGCCACGTGGTGGTGCATTGTGACTAACCGATTAACTAGCCAGCGACCCGTCCCGGACAGGTTTCGTCGCGCTTCATGCACCAAGATAAGTCGAAGGGCAGCGGGTGCAATTAACCGGGCCGCCAAGGCTTCGATTTCATTAAGCTTTGGGTCGGCGGCGTAGTTGCCGGCCGCAAGTACCAAATCCGCATGGTGAAGGATCTTTTGCGTCCATGGGGTTAGAGACGCATCTGCAATCATAAGCACATAGGTGTAATCTGTCTCCAAGGCGTTGAGCCGTTCAGTAACTTTTGAATCATCAAAGTCGGCGCCATTGCTCATCACAAGATCAAGCCGACTACTATCGATCACAAGCGTTGGCGCCCGCGCCTTAAAGGCTGCAGTCAGGCTCCCGATGAACCCCTTGTCGAGCGTGGAGTTACCAGCTGCTATTAGTGCAATGGTGCGGGGCACTAATTGACTTGATCGCGGATGTGCGACATTGGCGGCGGCTAGTCTCGAAGCAAGGTCGGCGCACATCGCACGCCAGATTCGCGGGTCGCTCTCCGCCAAGGCTTCCAAACGCTCGTGATTGAGCTCGAAGACGATGCTGTCTCGTAACGCGGTGACAGTGGCGGTGCGTGCAGAGCCCGTAAGAAATCCAATTTCCCCAATCTGTTCGCCGTATCCGATCTCGCCGATCGATTTATCGTGGCCGCTGCGGGTAACGGAGAAGCGGCCTGACAGAACCACAAACATGGAACCCGGAGGCCCGCCCTCTTCGATGAGCACTTGCCCGCGTTCAACTGCAAGCCTCTCAAAATGCGTAGCGACACCGGCCTTTGCAGCATCATCTAAATGCCGGAATAGGCTCAGTCCGTAAATAGCGCGGTGGTCGGCGGTATTGGTCATAAAGAGATCCGGCCGTATTGCCAGTCCAGGTCGAGTCTCTGCGGCGGCTGCTGCTTGCTGCCTCTGACGAATTCAGGGAAGTAGAAAGAAATAGAACAACAATGCGCTTCCGCCGTCGAGTCTTAAAAAGAATCGGCTAAGGAAGTCGACGCCGATCAGGCCCTCGATCGAGCTTTGCCGGCTGGAAAAAGTATGATCGGGGATGGGGCAAAGAAGTAGGAGGTATCGTGCTTCCGAAAAGCCTCGTCGAGATCATGCATATCGTCGAGCAAGCAACTTCAAAAACCTTGAAGACTGAATTACCCGCTGAGCGTCGGCATAGTAAGCGTAGCGCTCAAGAGCCTGCTGTTCAATTTCCGGGCGGCCCGGTCAAGTGCCCAGCGTCCGCAGACGCTCAAGAGACTCGGCCTTAAGATTTTGCTGACTACTTTTAGCTCGCCGAGCCAAGAACATAAACAAGCAAACGACGGTCGCGACCATAACGAGTGCATTGCCCACGGCGCCGAAAATAAAACCATTAAAAAAAGTTTCTAACATTACAGAGACCTTCAGCCGGGCTTTATCATGGCATTATGACAAGCAACATAGCACCCAGGCCCGGGATTGGCGCTGATTAATGGTTGTAAAGCTTATGATTAATTCTCGCCCTTTGAATGCATTTACGGCAACTTTCAATCAAATATGTCTTCGAGTGAGCTTCGGCCAACAACCATAAAACAATCACTTGAGGGACCTCGCGAGCGCTCGCACCTCTGCCACCAGAGCAGAAATCATCCTATGATCGGCGCTTGCTTCTCGGGTGAATGCGCCTGAGCTGTAAGACCCGTTTCTACTGCCACTCGGCGCGCCACTGCCGGCCGCTCCACCGTGCATCCGGCAGCGTGCCTTACCCTTCACAGAAGGCGAGTTGCACGGGCTGCCGTTGCGCGTCCGCGCTCCGCACTTCGAACAATGGCGCAGGGCCGCTGGCTGGCAGTTCTCCCTTTGCATGGGGTTGGCTTCGCTTTTCATCGTCTACCCCTCCCCTAGGCTCGTACGGGCCGCGCACGACGTTGCCGACGATCGCTTGTGCGCCCGAATGCACGTGCACGACCTTGACGATCTGCTCGCCACCTCGTTGAAGCTTTGCCAGCACCTCAACTTGCATGGCGAACGTGCGCAATAGCTTCACCGCCGAATTGCTGGCGCTGTCGAATTGCAGGGTTTGATCGGCGCTGAGCGCTCGCTGTAGGACGGTTTGCGCCGCGTGGTGCGTTAACGCCATTTGAACCGCCAGGGCCGCCTGAACCTCATTTGCAGGCCCAGCGCCTTCGATCAGGGCGAGGAGGCCGTTGAGCTTGCCGGCATCGATTTTCCCGTCACGGTCCCGGCACGTGGCCATCAACCGGTTGAGCTGCGAAATGGCGAATGCCGTACCGCGCGTTCCGAACACGTCCTCCAACCGGTTGAGCCAACCCGCTTGATCGTTGTGTTCGCCGCCTATGATTTCGATTTTGCAGTTGTTGTTCTGGCGAAGCCGTACCCTAAGACGCGGACTACGTTGACGAACACGCGTCGATGCGACGGCGATCGCCATTCGCTCGGCATCGCTTGGCGCTGGAAGCGGCGCAATCTGGGTAATGGATTTTGTTTTCACTTTTTCCATTTCATCAAAAAAATTTTGCGAAACCCTGCCGGGGGCCGTCCGTTTGGAAGTACCTTAGGTTTTATATTTGTTTGTTTAAGGGAAGTGTTGGGTTGGCGCGCCTAGTGCCACAAACATAAACCTTTCTCTTGGAAGCAAACCTTACAGCTAAGATACAGCAAGCTTACAGATATAGTAGTGGCGACGCTGACACCGTGATGATGGCGGCGCCGACACCCCATCGGTGACGGCACAGACACTCATGCATCAGTGTCGTCGCTGTCACTGTTAGCTGGTTGATCGAACAATAAGTCTTCCGGCCCGCCCGCGAGGACGTAGCGGTTCGCGCGCCAGCCACCAGCTCCTCTCTTTACGGGCCGGTCATCCGGCCGTATCCAACCTCTTTTTTGCAGAAACTTTCTTGCGCGCTTTAGGGTTCGCTCTTCGAAACCCAACGCTTTTGCGGCCGACGCAATTGAAAATTGCGCGTATCCTTTAAAGCGATGCATGACATGTCCCGCTAGGGCGATGGCAGAAGGCCATGCATGGATAGCGGGATCTTTCAAAACCGCTTCGTGCCATTGGAATCTTAGGTATTGACGCCACCTCTGATATGCGGCTTGGGCTGCTGGGTCCATGCTACAGGCCCCCCGTTTCTTGAGAGGTGGATCGCCGCCGGTTCGCTTCCAGCCAGGCGTCGAGATCTTGGACGCGATAAACGACGCGGCGGCCGAGCTTGGAGTAGATTGGTCCGCCGCCTGTCAGTCTGAGCTTTTCAAAAGTGGAAGCAGAGGAGCCACAGTATTCGGCGGCCTCCGCAGTACGCAGCATCCGCTGCTTCGTTTCGATTGGTTCACGCATCGCTTTGCAACCCACGGAGTCGCCGGGGAACGCCCGGCACGTCGTTGCAAAATCTCAAACGCGACGTTGAAGTCGATGCCGCAATGGGCAAGACCCTGAGGAAAATGGGCTGGACCCTCGATTCCAACCCATCTATTTTGCTATGATTTTGGCTGGTTCTTGCCAGCCTTAGCAGATCGCGGCCGTATGAATGTAGCCATGTACCCCGCTTCCGCTTCAGAAAGACGATCTGGCCCAGGCCAGAGGTCAATGATGTGCTGCTTCACTTCTTCTTTGTTGAGCGGCCGATCTCCAGAGATCCCAAGTTTGCCAGAAACAAATTCCATGTGCCGCTGCGCTTCGGATTTGTAAATTTTGGCAGGATGTCTGTCGCAGGAGCTCTCGGCGATCCTGGTCAGCTTGGCCACCAACTTATCGAGCAACCGCTTCTCGACAAAAATCCACTGCATGCCTGTCGCTCGCATTTCGAACGGAAATTCTGGATGCATCGTAAAGGTTGTGAATCGTGAACTGTAGGCTTCGGTAATCCAATTCTCTGCCGGCACAGTCAAGTAAGCGCCGCCGCGTACATCCCGCAAAGCAGTATTTAGGTCACCGCTTACGCAACACTGAACAAATGCTTTTTGCAGATCCCACCACCGTCGAAGTTTCTCTAAGCTCGTTTCGCGCTCATCAACGATAATCGCCTGCGCGATCTTCCACTCGAGCAATGTGAAACTGATGGGGCGCCGCTCTGCGCTCATATTAAAAAGTGCGTTGTACCTCCACGGCCGTTGCAAATCGGGCCGATGTATCGCGAGTACAAGGTCAGCTCGCTCAAGGATGCTGCGCGCTGGTGTGTCGATCCATTCAGCCGCTATGCAGTCGTCATTTGATGACGTCCTCGGCATAAGTGCATTGACCGGCGTTGGTTTAAAAGCATCTGGTAAAGGTTCAGGCAGCTGCGCAAATGGCTCTTCTCCCCCCCATTTCTCACCAAATTTCGCTTTTGCAAGCTCGTCCAAAGCGCGCTTCATAAAAACAAACTCGGCGGTATCGTCGGGATACCTTGCAGGTGCTATGTCGACACTGCGTGAGATGACAGGCGATTTCAGCAACTCATCAGCCAAATTGGAATACTGCATGATAAACTACTCCACTCTAAAACAACGGCACCTTCGGTTGACCTTGACTTGATCTCGGAACATCCGAGCCGGTAGCAGAGCTTGGTTGCCGATTCGGGTCGGCACAGTGCAATTCTGTGTCCCCACAGCGGCTTTTGCCTTAACCCTTCACAACAAGCCCTGGCTTGCTCTAGGTTGCCGATCGCAGCTGGTCGCCTCACTATGGTTTGTGGCCTGACCGTGCTGACACCTCAGGGGATACATGCCGGATATCAAAACATCTAAAGGCGATCTCGATTTCGCGGCCGACCTGTTCAAAGCCGCCGACAAGATGCGGCAGAACGTCGAGCCATCTGAATATAAGCACATTGTGCTTGGCTTGATCTTTTTGAAATACGTGTCAGATGCCTTTGATGGGCACCGCGCTAAGCTCGCCGCCGAAGACCTAGCCGACCCAGAAGATCCTGACGAATATCTCGCGCGTGTTCTCGCTACCAGAAAAGGCGCGCTGGTCGTATTTGCGCGACAACGCCACGTCGGAAAAGATCGGCAAGTTCATCGGTGACGCGATGGACGAAATCGAGAAGGTACCGAGCAACGTCAAGCTCAAAGGCGCGCTCCCTCGCGGCTACGCGCGCCCCGCGCTCAACAAGGTCATGCTGACCGAGCTGATCAACCTCTTCTCAAACATTGGCATGCACGACGAGTTCGACAAGGCGCGCGACTTGTTCGGCCGGGCTTATGAGTATTGCCTGTCGTCGTTCGCGGCCAATGAAGGTAAGCGCGGCGGCGAGTTTTGACGCCTCGATCGGTCGTCCAAACCTTGGTTGAAATGTTGGAGCCCTACGAAGGCCGCGTCTACGACCCATGCTGCGGCACCGGCGGCATGTTCGTGCAGTCGTCCAAATTCATCGCGGAACACGCGCGACGCATTCACGAAGAAGAGGACGTGGCCCGGCGGAAAATCGCTGTCTACGGCCAAGAGATCAATCACACCACGTACCGGCTGGCCAAGATGAACCTTGCGGTGCAAGGCATTGATGCCGAGATCGCGTGGAATAACGAGGGCAGCTTTCACCGCGACGCCTTCCCAGACTTGAAGGCCGATTTCATCCTTGCCAATCCGCCGTTTAACATTTCGGATTGGGGCGGCGAGCGGTTGAACGACGATGCGCGCTGGACGTATGGCACCCCATCGGCTGGCAATGCCAACTACGGCTGGTTGCAGCACATCATCCATCATCTGGCACCCCGGGGAACCGCCGGCGTGGTGCTGGCGAACGGCTCGATGTCGTCGTCCCAATCCGGCGAAGGCGAGATCCGGAAAAAAATGATCGACGCCGACGTGATCGATTGCATGGTGGCGCTGCCAGGGCAGTTATTTTATTCGACGCAGATTCCGGCATGTTTGTGGATTCTGGCGCGCAACAAGAGCGCCAACGGCCACCGTAACCGGCGCGGCGAGATCCTGTTCATTGATGCGCGCAAGCTTGGCTTCATGGTTGACCGCGTGCGGCGCGAGTTCTCGGAAGCCGATGTTGAAAAGATCGCCGGTGCCGCGCGACAATCAAGATGAGAGCCAGCGTCAATCAGGATGAGAATGCGCCGGGGGTGGGCTGACGGAGGGAGGGCGGAGCCCGACTGACGGCGGCCCA
>JANLPU010000011.1:0-2071 GCA_031367425.1 Hyphomicrobium sp. | reverse complement strand
GATCGAGTCCGAATACAGCTCGCACCTCGTCCTGATTATCGAGAGCGTGTTGAAGAAGCCAATCAAATTCGTGACCGTGCTGCCGAAGACGTTTTCAGGTGGATAACACAGCAGGTTGTAGAGCCGACACAGTTCCGATCTTCCCCCCGACAACGGACATGTGATGACCCCTTCGGCATGTCCGAGATACGCCCAGGCTGTGTGAAAACCCCCGCCGATGGTATGATTTCCCAGCTGAATCGCGGGGAAAGTGATGCGAGGTTTCGTTCAAGGGGTGGATCGCCAGCAGGCGACGCTGTTGCCGGAATGCCTGGATGATTGGGTCGACGAGAGCAATCCTGTTCGAGCGGTCGATGTATTCGTTGATGCGTTGGAGCTGCGCGACCTGGGGTTCGATAGCGTCAACCCGGCGGCGACCGGCCGGCCCGGGTATCATCCTTCGGCGATGCTCAAGCTGTACATTTACGGCTATCTCAACCGGATCCAATCGAGCCGGCGGCTGGAGCGGGAGGCTGGCCGCAATCTCGAGGTGATGTGGCTAACCGGACGGCTCGCGCCGGATCACAAAACTATCGCCGACTTTCGTAAGGACAATGGTCCCGCGATCAAGAAGGTTTGCGCGCGTTTCGTCGAGTTGTGCCGCGAGATGGGCCTTCTGGCAATGGCCAGCGTTGCCATCGACGGCAGCAAGTTCAAGGCTGTGAACAGCCGCGACAACAACTTCACGCAAGGCAAGATACAGCGCCGCTTGAAGCAGATCGAAGAGAGCGTGGCGCGCTACATGAGCCAACTCGATACCGCCGACCGCCAGACTGCTGCAGGAGAAGAGGCGTCGGAAACGGTGCTGCTCACCAAGACGCGCCTTAAGGAAAAGCTGGCGAAGCTGGAAGAAGAAGTGAAACGGCTGGCCGCGATCGAAAAGGCATTGCTCGCTTCGCCCGACAAACAGATATCGCTGACTGATCCGGATTGCCGCTCGATGGCGACGAGCGGACGCGGCTCAGGCATGGTCGCCTACAACGTCCAAAGTGCGGTCGACACCACGAACCATTTGATTGTGGCGCACGAGGTCACCAACATCGGCTCCGATCGATCGCAACTGGCGACGATGGCGCAGACGGCAAAGGCCGCGCTGCACAGCGATAGCTTGGACGTCGTTGCAGATCGGGGTTACTTCAAAAATGAGGAAATCCTGGCCTGCGAACAGGCCGGCGTCTCGGTCACGCTGCCCAAGCCGCAAACCTCGGGCGCCAAGTCGGCAGGCCGCTTTGTGAAACCTGATTTTATTTATTTGGCCAAGGACGACGTCTATCGCTGCCCGGCCGGCGAGAAGCTGACACACCACTTCACCGCTGATGCAGACGGTCAGAAAATGCGGATTTACTTGACAAAAGCGTGCCGCACATGCCCGCTCAAGGATCGCTGCACGACGGCCAACGAACGCCGCATCAAACGATGGGAACACGAACACGTCGTCGAAGCCGCGCAGACGCGGCTCGATCAGAACCCGCAGGCCATGCGTGTACGCCGCGAAACCGTCGAGCATCCGTTCGCCACGCTAAAGATGCGGATGGGGGCGACGCACTTTCTAATGAAGACGCTGCCGAAGGTGGCGACCGAGATGGCGCTGCACGTGCTCGCCTACAACCTCACGCGCGTGATGAACATCGTCGGTATCAACCCACTCCTGGCCGCGATCCGCGCTTGAGAAGCGCCTCATGGTGCCCGCCGCGAGACCGTTAGGGGCGCTCTGCATGGCCCGAGGCTGCGCCCTGATTGATTCCAGGCCCGATACAGCAAAAATGGGCTCAGCCGATCGCGTCGAGGTCCTTTACGCCCGGTTGCCTGCAGTTATTGGGGTACGAAAAACGTTTCCACACGGCCTGGACCCATATCGGACTATCCCGGGTCTATCTCTGGTGTGCTATCCTCTGCATCTGACGTTCATTTTTGCTCAATTCCGGTGGGGACATGAGACGGCGCGATTTCATGGTGCTTTTCGGTATTGCGGCGACCGCGTGGTCGGTTCCCGCGCAGGCGCAGCAGGTCAAAAAGATGCCGCGCGTCGGTG
>JANLPU010000068.1:0-83180 GCA_031367425.1 Hyphomicrobium sp. | reverse complement strand
AAGGTCGAGCGGTTCTTCAATCGGATCAAGCACTACCGCGCCATTGCAACCCGCTACGACAAGCACGACGCCAACTTCCTCGCTTCGGTGAAGCTGGCTGCAATCCGAATCTGGATGGGGTTTAATGAGTCTGTGACCTAGACCGATCTCTGGCCCGCCCTGCTAACATGGCGGTGCCGTCGCCGGAAACGAATCAGCTTTCCTGGCCGACCTTGACAGTCCTTCCCCCCGCCGCCACTGCCGCAAAGTCGGCACGCCGTTTGATCCCAATGGCAAGGCGACCAAGGCTTCACCAATCCAAGTTGCCCCAGATTTCGACCGCGCCACGGCCCGGATCAGGTAGTTTCCGTGGGTCGAAACCGAACTGAATTGTGCCGCAAGTGGCTCGGCTGCGAACGCGGGGTCGTCGAATGAAATGTTATCCTGGAAGCCGGTAGCGCCGCCCTTTTTTAAAACTGCTTTGAGTGCTTTTGAAGCCTCGCCAGGGTCGACGCCGGCTTGGCTTGAAAGCGTCGTGACGAACGGCTTCATGCGCTCGATCAGGGCGCGCGGTAGCCCTAAGACTTGGTCCAGTTCATCGACAGAGACAAAGTCGCTATCCTTGGGCCCTACCGCCCGACCGGCTTTGCCGTAGTCTTCGCTCTCGGCACCATAGGCACGCTTGTCGTGGTCGAAATCGCGATAATCTAAAATCCGGTCGACATACGTGCGGGCGTCTAACGGCGCTGCACCCAAGCCCGAGACGAGCGCCAGCAGCAACGTGTCGTCGGGCGTGTTGAGGTTGACTTTGCCCTCTTCGTCCTCGACCGAGATGGCAACGATCGTTTCGTCATCGGTCGCGCAAGCCGCAGTAATTCCCGATTGCGTAAATCTGGCCGCCACGGCTGGGTCGCGGCGGCGCGCCAAAAGCTCAAGCATCGCAATCTGGATACCAGCGTCAGCCGCCGCCTCGACCTTGGCCGCCTGCACCTTCGCCGACGTCGTGCGGATGCGCCCCTTGACGGAGGCCGTAAAGGCCGCTGCCATGATCGACAGCAGCACCGCCACCCAGATCACGACAATCAACGCAAAGCCGTCATCGCGCTGTCGTGGCCTTGATGGTCTCGAGCGCTCTGGCATGGAACGGCATCAATCCAGTTACGGCCAGTTACGGCCAGTTACGGCCGGTTGCAGCCAGTGAAAACGCGGCTCAGCGGGCGAGCCGGTCTAGCTGTTCGCGATGATCGGGCGGTGTCTCGCGCTGTGGCCGGGTGTTGAAATTCAGCCGGTCGCGGAATTCGGCCGCGATCAACCCGACTTGCGCGCTGTCTTTCACGACTTGCGGCGTGATGGTGATCAACAGCTCGGTCCGCGTGATGGTGTCGTCTTTATTCTTGAACAGATTGCCCACGACTGGCACATCGCCCAGGAGCGGTATTTGCTCGCGCGATCGCGTGGCGCGATCCTGCATCATGCCGGCCAGCACAATCGATCCGCCATCGGCCACGGACACGGTTGTTTTTATGCGGCGCTGTTGGATGGTGGGACTGTCGATCCGCGACGAACTCGTGGCCTTTACGTCGCTCACTTCCTGCTCGATTTCCAGCAGCACCTGACCGCTGTCGCTAATGCGCGGCGTGATGCTTAAGATGACGCCGGTGTTGCGGAACGAAATCGAATTGACGATCGGAGCTCCCGCGATCTGGACGCTGGTCGCAGACTGTGTCGCGATCGGCACCTCGTCACCAATTTGCAGAACGGCCCGCTTGTTATTGAGCGTCATCAGCGACGGCGACGAGATGACGTTGACATTGGTTATGCCAGCCAGCGCGTTGAGCAGAACTTTGGCGTTCGCAGTATTCAAAAAGTACGAAAATCCCGACAATGCCGGGATTGCCGGCGTCAAGGCTTTGACGACGCTGTCGGTGAGGCTGAATTCGTTGCTGCCTTTTTCGAAGAACCAGCGCAAACCGAATTTGAGGTTGTCGTTGAGTGTCACCTCAGCGATCGTTGCCTCGATCAGCACTTGCGCCGGCAGCACGTCGATTTGCGCCAGGATGCGGCGAATGCGGCGGATCTCCGAGGGCGTCGCAGAAATCACCAGAGCGTTGTTGCCCTCGTCGGTGACGATCGAAATTCCCGACGCCCGGTCGTCGGGAACCGGCCGGGCGAGTGAGGCGGACGGATTGGCGTTGGCGACACCCGAGGCATCGGCCGCGCCGGCATCGACCGCGTTCGCTGTCGGCGGCGTCACAGCCAACCTGACGACGGCTGCTGCTTGTTGTGGTTGCGGCCCGCCGAGTGGGCGCGTCGGATCGGCCGTGAAAGCCTGGTCGGCTGGCTGGGCAATCGCGGTCGATCCCGTCGCGGATCCCGACTGACCCGGGCCTTGAATGTCGGCAAATCGCGATGCCTCGCTGGCGCCCGACGAGCCGGCATAAACCTTATGCAGCAGCTGAGCGAGTTCCTGCGCTGGGCGATACTGCACATGATAAACGAATGCGCGCTTTTCCGTCGCCTCGCTCGCCATGTCGATGCGCTTGATCCAGGTCTCGGCTTTTTTCAGATATTCAGGCCGCGACGAAATCACGACAATCGATTTGAGCCGGGCGTTGGGAATGAATTTCACGATGCCCTTGGTGGGGCCGTCCTGGTCGTTGGCGAAAATCTTATCGAGTTCCTGCGCGATCGCTTCGGTATCTGAAGTATCGAGCGGGAAAATGCCAAACGACATGCCGCGCATCCAATCGACGTCGAACACCGAGATGGTCTCGACCATCGACGCAAGTTCCGAGCGCGATCCAGACAGCACGAGCAGGTTCCGGGCGGTATCGACGCGGGTGATCGTGCTCAAAGGTGCTACCGATTTCAGAATTCGCTCCATCTCGGAGGCCGAGACAAATTTTAGCGGTACGACCTCGCTGGTGACGCCAGGGGCGCGCGCGGTTGCGTTCGAATCCGTCTTCAGAGAATGGCCTTGGGCCAGCGCCTCATCGCGCGGCAAAATCTTGAATACCGCCCCATCGACCACCAGGGCTGCCCCTTGAGCGGCCAGAACGGATTCAAAGATCTCCAAGATGCCATCCCGCGTCACCGGTCGCGACGTCTTGAGCGTGACTTGGCCTTTGACCTTTTCGCTAACGATATAATTCACGTTGAGTACATCGCCCAGCACCGCTTTGGCGGCATCGGGGATGGTCGCATCAACGAGGTCGAGCGTGATATTTTCGCCATGGACCGTGCTGCCCTGGTGTGCCGGCTGGCCGACAGAAGTTCCCGCTGCTGCCGTGCGTGTGAACTGCCCTGACCCTTGGTAAATGCGCGCCGAGTTGGTGCCAGGCGCGCCCGGTTCACCGAGGGGTACGCCGGTCCGCGATCCACCGACGATGGAGCCGGTGCTCGGCGATGGTCCGATAGCGCCCGGTAACGACAACTGTTCCGATGGTAGCGCGCAAGCGCACACCAACAACGCGACGGCTGTCACGGCAGTTGCCTGCGCGCGCCGCGCCAAAGCGCTCACTCCAATTCTCGCAACGAACCCGTGCACTCGTCGATCTCACTCAATAAAATCAATCACAACCGGCACCCGAGGCGGCACGTTTTTTCAAAAATGTGTGCGTGCCCTTGAGAAGAGCATCGATTCGCTAGGACGAGTCGAGCAAGCGGGTGAGAGGCGGTGGGTTAATGGCGCCACCCCAAGATGCTTAAAAAAGCTATCCAACCCAAATCGTCGACTTTTCCACAAGCGATTGACCGAAACGGGCGGCGTTTAAAATGATCGCTGCCTGAAATTGCTAAAATAACGGCCGCGCGTTCCGCTTTTGGGCGGCGTTGCAACAGGGCCAAAGTTTTCAACCGAAATCCCCACCTGCAGTATGGGCGAGCGCTGCTTAAGCGGCAACGGAAAATGGTGAATGCCAGGATCAGACTAAAGTCTGGCCGGGCTCGCCTAAGTATGGGGCCTTAGTCGCACAACTTAAGGCAAGACAGGTTGCGGCTCGCAACGATCGAGAACGGACCTTCGTCTGCGACCATCAACCCTGTTACCCAAGTTCAGCTCGGGCGATGGTGCGATGGGGTAATGCTGCCCAGCATCATTCCAAAGATAGCCGTTTTTGAAGGCGCTGAAATTTTGCGGAGGCAGTTATGTATCTACCTAAAAAAGTTTCCAAAGCCCGCGAGCGCGAAGCCCAGCATGCCCGCGACAACCGCGCGGAAATCGTAAAGTCAATTTTTGCTGGTCAGATTACCAAGCGCGATCTTTTCAAATGGGGAATTTTCACCGGCGCCGGATTGCTTGTCGAGAAACACGGACTAAGTCCGTATGCGCGCAGCGCCTTTGCGATCGTGCCAACGGGAACACCGCGCAGTCCACTCTTCAATTGTCAGAAGTTTAAAAATCCGCTCGTGCGGCTCGCCGTCCAGACGCCCATTCCATTATTCAAGACGGCTGAAGGCCATGCAGCATGGGGCACGGCAGGGGGCGCTTATTCGGTCGAACCCGTCGCCAAGCGATTGTCGTGGCACGAAGACTTCACAAATTATAAAACTAATAACCCCCTTGTGCAAGATAAGGACAATCCGCACGTCAACCCGATCACCAAGCGCGGCCCGCTCGAGGGTCGGCCGCCGACAGAGGCGTTTGCGCATCAGCGTTGGGACGAATTTTTCCCGCAAAAAGGCTACGTTCTGTCACTGGGTTCACAGAAATACAACAATACGAGATTTCATGAAGCAATGCCGTGGCAGGACGCCAACAGCGTCTGGTCGTTCGGTACCGGCTCGTACCGCCAGAACGGCGGCACCGATGTCTACGGTACGTGTCCAGCGCCACTCATCAAGTGCCGCTACGGCGAACCTGTCCTGACGCGCGTTTACAACAACCTGCCGACCGACCGTTCCAAGAACAACGGCTTTGGCCGCAACGAATCGTCGCTGCATTTCCACAATGCTCATAACGGCGCGGAAAGCGACGGCGCGTGCAACGCGTTCCATTTCCCCGGCACATTCTATGACTACCGCTGGAGCACCACGCTGGCGCGTCGCGAAACCACCAACACCGACGCCTCTAACAACAAAGCCTCCGGCCCCGATGGCAATGGCAAACTGACAAACGTCAAAGGCGACTATCGCGAGCTTCAAGGCACGATGTGGGCCCACGACCACCGGTTCTTCTTCACGGCGGAAAATGTCTACAAAGGCAGCGCCATGATGATCAACTATTACAGCGGTCCTGACCGCGGTAACGAAGCGATCAACGATGGCGTCAACTTAAAGCTGCCGAGTGGCAAGTTGCTCGATTGGGGCAACGTCGACTTCGACGTCAATCTCATGGTATCTGACGCGGCGACCGATCCCAACGGCCAGCTGTTCTTCGACATCTTCACGACCGACGGTTTTGTCGGCGACCTGCTGATGGTCAACCACCAGTACGCGCCTTTTATGGAAGTACTGCCGCGCAGATACCGTTTCCGCATTCTCAACGCGTGCATGTCGCGGTTCGTGCGGCTGGCGCTGGCTGATTCAAGCGGTAACGTCGTGCCGTTCCAAATGATCGCCAACGACGGCAATCTGCTCGTCAACCCCGTCCTATTGACGGCGCTCGAAGAACAAGGCGTTGCCGAGCGCTACGACATCGTCGTCGACTTCTCGCGCTTCCGCCTCGGCGATAAAATCCGGCTCGTGAACATTTTGCAGCAGACGGACGGGCGCAAACCAGATTTCTCCGTGACCATGGGCCAAGCGCTCGCCGGCAATGTCCTTGATCCAGCGGTTGGGCCAATCCTCGAGTTCCGCTTGGCGTCCTCGGTGAAGAGCGAGGACATGAAGGGTATCACCCTTTACGCGTCGGGATCTGGATCGGGGTCGCTGGCCAGCAAACTCACCGATCAAATCCCCCTACAGACCCCGGTGCGCGAGCGTGTCGTCGTCTTCAATCGCACCGTCGGCGACAGCCGCGATCCTGCAACCGGCCAGTGCAACCCAGATTGCCCGGCCAACATGCCGTTCCCGTGGACGATCAGTGTCAACGGTCAATCGGCGCACTCGATGAACGCCAACCGTGTGTCTTTGCTTATCCCTAAGCCCGGTGAAATTGAGCATTGGACCTACGTTAACGGCGGCGGTGGTTGGGACCATCCGATCCATCTGCATTTCGAAGAAGGCATCACCATCGATCGCGGCGCTGGACCCATCGGGCCGACGGAGAAACTCGTACGCAAAGACGTATGGCGTCTCAAGCCGGCGGGCACCGTGAAATTCCAAGTGCAGTTCGGCGAGTACGGCGGTTCGTATGTGAACCACTGCCACAACACGGTGCATGAAGATTTTGCGATGTTGCTGCGCTACCAGATCTTGTCAGGCTCGGGTCCGCAGATGTTCGTCACGCCGACGCCAATTCCGACGTTGGACGGTGTCACGTTCTCGCAAGCTGAAGTTTTGCCCGAAGGCGATCCAAGACCGCCAGTCTAGATCGCAGCATAAAGTCTCTCCGCCGCGCGCGCAGATCGCGCGTTCGGCGAGGACGGTTCCGGGGATGTCGCGATTCCCGGAACCCATTTTTTGAAATCGAGAATTTTTGGAAAAAAGTGCGAAGTCATGCGGCGCTGGTTGATTTTTGCGGTGGCGTTCTTGATCCCGATCACTGCGGGCGCCGCGCTGCGTATGCTGTCGCCGGGTGATAAATCGCCCTGGCGCGAGCAATATTTTCCCAACGTCACCGTCGTCAATCAAGACGGCAAAAAACTCAAATTCTACGACGACCTCGTCAAAGGCAAGATCGTCGTTTTCAATTTCATGTTCACGGGCTGCTCAGCGTTATGCCCGCTGACGACATCGCGTTTGGCCGAAGCCAAAGAACAACTTGGCGACGCCGTGGGGCGCGATATTTTCATGTATTCCATTTCGCTCGATCCCGAGCATGACGACCCGGCGGCTCTTAAAAAATTCGCAGCCGGTTTCCGCATCGGTAAAGGCTGGGAATTTCTCACCGGCAGCCCAGCGGATTTGAAAGCCATCCGCGAACGGCTTGGAGAGCGCAGCCGGGTGATGACGGAACATCAGGCTCAAATCGTGCTTGGCAACGATGTCACGGGCGAATGGGGCAAAGACAGCGCCATGTCGGACATCGATCATATCGTCGCGACCATTCGCGATCTCGATCCCAAGTGGCGGCTCGAACACCACCAGGTCGCCAACGCAAAATCGGGCGATGTGATCGCTTATAAAAATCGCACCGGCCAGTCGCTCTACATCAAGCTCTGTTCCAATTGCCACACTGTCGGGCGCGGCGATCGCGTCGGCCCCGACCTCGTGGGCGTTGCCCAAAGGCGCGACGCAACTTGGTTGCGCAACTTCATCAAGGCACCCGAAAAAGTAAGGGCTGACAAGGATCCGGTTGCTCTCGCGTTGCTTGAGAAATACAACGGCGTGTTGATGCCTAACCTCGGCCTCTCCGGCGACGACGTGCAGGATGTGTTGGCCTATATCGAAACCGAAACGGGGCGCATCAAAGAAGCGCGCAACCAACAGCCCGCACCTTGAATAACGCCCGAGTCCTGGCCCGCTTAGGCGCATTTCCCACGTGTCCCCGAAGCGTTTAGTGGCTCGCCCCCGCCAATCTTGACAATCACCCGGCCGCATGCGCTTTTCCGCGTCGATCCACCCATTCGACGAAGGACATGAACCCATGGCTGAGGCTGGGCCGAAGGCCGCGACGAGCGACGCCAAACTGCACCGCTATCGGTCGCACACGTGCGGAGCGTTGCGAGACGCCGACGCTGGCCAATATGTCAGGCTTTCAGGGTGGGTTCACAACATCCGCGATTTGGGGGGTCTGCTGTTCATCGATCTCAGAGATCACTATGGTCTGACGCAGATCGTGGTCGAACCCGGCAGCGCTGCCTTCAAGGAGATGGAACGGTGCCGCAAGGAGTGGGTGATCCGCGTCGATGGCGATGTCAAAAAACGCACGCCCGAGACCACCAACGACAAGCTTGCGACTGGCAAAGTCGAAATCTACGTGCGCGACGTCGAAGTGTTGTCGCAGTCGAAAGATCTCCCCGTGCCGGTGTTGGGCGAGCCCGACTATCCCGAAGATCTGCGGCTGCAATACCGCTTCCTCGATCTGCGCCGCGAGACGCTGCACGCCAACATCATGAAGCGGCTGGCGATCACGGCCTCGATCCGGCGGCGCATGTCGGACGCCGGATTCTTCGAATTTTCGACGCCGATCCTCACCGCGTCATCGCCCGAAGGCGCGCGCGATTTTCTCGTGCCGTCGCGCATTCATCCGGGCAAGTTCTACGCTTTGCCGCAGGCGCCGCAGCAGTACAAGCAACTGCTGATGGTCTCAGGCTTCGATCGTTATTTCCAGATCGCGCCGTGCTTTCGCGATGAAGATCCGCGCGCCGACCGTCTGCCCGGCGAATTCTATCAGCTCGACGTCGAAATGAGCTTCGTCGAGCAGGAAGACATTTTCCAGACGATGGAGCCCGTCATCACCGGCGTGATGCAGGAATTTTCTAACGGTAAGAAGGTCACGCAGAAGTGGCCGCGCATTCCCTATGACGAGAGCTTGCGCAAATATGGCTCCGACAAGCCCGACCTGCGCAACCCGATCGAGATGCAAGACGTCACCGAGCACTTCCGCGGCTCTGGCTTCAAAGTCTTCGCCGGCATGATCGAGAAAGATCCCAAGGTCCGCGTCTGGGCAATCCCGGCGCCAACCGGCGGATCACGCGCCTTTTGCGATCGCATGAATTCGTGGGCACAAGGCGAAGGCCAGCCGGGCTTGGGCTACATTTTCTACAAGCGCAATGACGGAGTCGTATCGAGCGCAGAAACATCAATTCCTTGGCTCACTGTTTCTGAACATCCTGTAGAAGGCAGCGGACCTGTCGCCAAGAATCTCGGCGCTGAAATGACGGAAAAAATCCGAAAGCAACTTAGTTTAAATCCTGGCGACGCTGTCTTCTTCACCGCTGGCGACCCGACCAAGTTCTACAAGTTCGCCGGCCTCGCGCGCGATCGCGTCGGCCAAGAATTGAAGCTGATCAAAGAGGATCAGTTCGCGCTCGCCTGGATCGTCGACTTCCCGCAGTACGAATGGAACGAAGACGAGAAGAAAATCGACTTCTCGCACAATCCGTTCTCGATGCCGCAAGGTGGCGCCAAGGCGCTTGACGCGGCGAAGTCGAACGAAGACCTCCTCTCGCTCAAAGCTTATCAATACGACATCGTCTGCAACGGTTTCGAGATCGCCTCTGGCGGCATTCGTAACCACGAGCCAGAGACGATGATCAAAGCTTTCGGCATCGCTGGGCTAGGCCCCGACGTTGTCGAGGCGCGCTTTGGCGGCATGTATCGTGCGTTTCAGTACGGCGCTCCACCGCACGGCGGCATGGCGGCGGGCATTGATCGCATGGTCATGCTGCTGGTCGGGGCAAAAAACCTGCGCGAAATTTCGCTGTTCCCGATGAACCAGCAAGCCAACGATTTGCTGATGGGCGCACCGAGCGAAGTCGGCATCAAGCAGCTACGCGAGCTTTCTATCCGCGTCGCCGTGCCTGAGATGAAAAAGCCCTGAGCTGTGCGTGAACCGGCGATGAACATCAGGTTGCGAACTGGTTCAGCTTAGATGTTGCAGTGTGCTTGGGTCATGACGCCCGGGGCACTGCGATTGCGGGACGAAATCCCCGGGTGTCAGGACAATTTTAGACGCCTTACAAAAACGAAACACGCGATGCCCGCCGATCCCCATCAAAGACCGGAGCGGCATGCCGCGTTCCTCTAAGACGGACGCTTCGTGATCGCAAGCCGGATCGAGCTAAGTGGCGCATTGTCGTCAAACCTCACGCTGCCGCCGGACACGATGATCCCTAAATCGCGCCACAACGCGTCGAGATCTTGCTCGCCCGGCGTGGCGCGCAAAGATTGATAGAGTTGGCTGAGTGCCGGCGCGCCGCCAGCTTTATCGGCGACGGCTAGTACGCGTTCGATGGGCCAGCCTATTTGCAGGCTGCCGCCAGCCGCGACGACGCCGCGCAACGCATCTTGCAGGCCTCGCTTATTGCCGGTTTGGCGGCGGAATTCGATATCCGCCAGCATGCAGAAAATCGCGCCGCCCCAATATGTGCGGCCCCAGCTGTGGGTATAATCCAAACCGTTATCGCCGTCCCCTGGTAAGCCCTTGGGCATGTCGCGGACAAACTCCGCCCAAATTTTTTCCGTCGGCAAATCTCCCGACTGTACGCGCGCGATGGATTCGACATAAACCGCGAGGCCTTCCGACAGCCACAAGTGCGTCTCGTCCATATACGGTAATGCTAGATGGGACATTTCGTGCACGGCCTGCCAGTCTCGCAACAAGTCGACTTGGGTTGAGGCGCGCCCGACAAGCAACCGAACAGCAGCGCCGCCATAACCGAAGGCTTGCCCGCCGTGCACGCCGCGGCCTTCGACGGGTACGATAAGAATGCGCGCCGACGCGACTGGAAATCGCCCGTAATAAATCGCAACTGCAGTTGCGGATTTTTCAATCCAAGCCAGCAAGCGTTCCTTGGGCAACCAGAACTCGCCCGGCGCGAACGCGACGTAGAGTTTAGAACCGCCAACGATGACGTCTTGCGCCACAAGTTTATCGAATGCCTGATACGGCATTTGCTCGCCCGTAAATTCAGACTGTGCGAAACACGGGCTTGGAGGAAGTGCGCACGTAAGTAGAACGAGGGCTGCCATCCGGAAAAAGAGTTGTGTCATCGCCGCAATGGGCACACGCAACTGAGGCCGATTTCGGATGCCGCTGCCTCCTCAAAGCTTAAAATCCTGCAAGGTTGTCAGGGGATGGAACGGAATGCCTGCGGTCGCAAAAGCCTCCGCCGCGCCGTCCTGCCGGTCGACGACCGTGATCACGCGCACGATTTTGCCACCGGCCGCCCGGATGGCATCGGCCGCTTTGATCGACGAACCCCCAGTGGTCGTCACGTCTTCGACGATGACGACGTTTCGGCCCATCATCGTTTCGCCCGGGCCCAAGCCCTCGATCAGGCTTTTCGTGCCGTGTTCCTTTGGCTGCTTGCGGACAAAGAAGGCTGGCAGCTTGCGCCCGCGAGTGTGCGCAATGGCGCTGACGCTGGCGGCAATCGGAACGGCACCCATTTCTAAGCCGCCGACGAGATCGACTTCTATGCCATCGAGTTGATCCAGGATTAGGTTCGCGATCAAAAACGCGCCCTCGCTGTCGAGCATGGTTGGCTTCATGTTGAAATAAAATGTCGAGGTTTTACCCGAGGCCAGCTTCATCTCAGGGCCCTCCTGAAACGAGCGCGTCTTGATGATCGCGATCAGCGCCTTAACGGCGGCAGGGGTGCTAGGCATATTTGGATAATCCCTCTGGTCGTGGCGAGAAATTCGTGGACGCGGCCTTTGAGCGCTTTGCCCATCCCGAGCTTGGGTGTCAAGACACCTGACAGCTTTCGCCTTTGATGCTAAGGCGCGAGGAGTGGCAGCGGGTCCGTTAGAAAGCCTTCAGTGATCACCAAATTGGCGCGGTTACTCGAATTTATATCGGCCCGGCCGCGCCGCGCTGCGGGCGCGTTGGCGTTGCTGTGCCTGATTGTTTATTTGCCCGGCGTTCTCCGCTTGCCAGCGGTCGACCGCACCGAAATCATCTATGCCGAGACGACGCGGTCGATGTTAGAGCGCGGCGCATGGGGCGATCCGCGCTACGGCGACACCGTGCACCAGTTTCGCCCGATCGGCACGTACTGGGCGCAAGGTTTAGCCGCTACACTCGCGGGCCCCGTTCATGCGCGCGATATCGCAGTCTATCGCTTGCCCGGAATGATCGCCGTGACGCTCAGCGTGCTGGCGCTGTTCTGGTTGAGCGCGCCTTTGATCGGCGTTCCGGCCGCGCTGATCGCGAGCGCGCTGTTTGCCGTTGCGCCATTGACTGTGCTGCTGGCCCAGCTGGCGATCACCGAAGGCCTGGCACTGCTGCCAGCAACGGTCGCGATGCTGGCGCTGTTGCGCACCTATGCCGACGAGCCGCAACAGGACAGGCGCCTCTTGTCAGGCTTATTTTGGATCGCCGTCGGCGTTGGCATGATGCTCAACGCCTTGCAAACGCCGATCTTGATTGCGGTAACGCTTGCGGCACTTTTCATCTTCGACCGCGATTTGAGTTGGCTGCGAAAAACATATCCGCTTGTGGGCTTACCCGTCGCGCTCGCCATTGCGAGCCCCTGGATCATCGTGCGTTGGTTCCAAGACGGCGTGCCGTTCGCAGGGCTCAGCTGGGAAGCATTCACCGACGCGCTCGGCGGTTCGCAGGATATGAAACTTCGCGCGTGGCCTGGAACGTTTGTGATTGCAGCGCTGCTTGGCTTTTTGCCGGGAACCGCGGTTCTCGCTCCGGCGGCGTTAAAACTCTGGGATGATCGCGCGCAGCGGTCAGCGCGTTTTCTATTCTCTTGGATGGCGGGGTATATCGTTTATCTCGAAGCCGTGTCCGGCAAGCCTGGGACCTACGCGGTGCAGGTGCTGTTCCCGGCTTTTGCCATCGCGGTCGCGTTATTGATCGACGCGCGTGCAGCGAGCACGGCGGAAAGATCGTCTCCGCTTCGATGGGCACTCGCCCCGTCTCCTGCTGCCCCCGCGTTGGTTGCACTGTCGCTCTTCGCCGCCATATTCATCATCGCGCCAGCCGCGCCGACGTTCTTGTCCGTCGTGGCAATTGCGGCTGTCTCAGCGCTGTTTTATCTGAGCGCCGCGTATGCGCGCGCCGGACGTTTCACTGCTTGGACGGCAAGCGGCGTCGCAGCGCTCGGGCTGTTCGCCATCACGCTGTTGAGCCTCGTGCTGCCGTCAGTCGGAAAATTCTGGCCGGCGCGCGAACTGAACCGCATGATCGAAACCTCATGCCGGCTGCCGACGAGCATCGGCATCTTAGGCTGGCGCGAGCCCTCCGCTTTATTCATTTTGCAGGCTGGGCGCGATCTGAAGACGCCGCAGGAGCTGATCTCCCAGAAACCCGGCGTGCAGATCGTTGAAAGCCGTTGGCTGGAGCGCTATTTCGTCGCCAGCGCGGCCCGTGCACCCGGCGTTGCACCTGGCCAAGTCATCGGCTGCGTGACCGGCTACAACACGATGCGCGGTTGCCCCGTGTCGTTCACCGTATTTTCGCCATTGCCCAATCCGTCGTGCGCAACGTCGCTAGTCGAACGCTGCGACAGCGATCAGAAAGTGCGTCCCAGACCGCCCTCCCGATCGTGTGATTAGCGAAATTGCCCGCAGCGAAAAACTCTCTACAATAGCACCAGCACCACCCTCGGCGCGAAAAGGCTCAAGTTCATGTTCAATCCCGAAAACCCGCCCGATATCACCGCCTCGCGCTGGCTGAATTCGGACGGCAAAATTTCGCTAAAGCAACAGCGCGGCAAAGTCGTCGTCGTCGCCATCTTCCAGATGTTGTGCCAGGCCTCGCTCAAATACGGTCTGCCGCAGGCGACCCGGTTGCGCGCCGCGTTTGCCGACAGCGAACTGGCCGTACTAGGCCTGCACATGGCGTTTGAAAACCACGACAAGCAGACGCTAGAAGAGGTGGAAAAATTCCTCGCGCACTCAGGCATCGAGTTCCCGGTCGCTTACGACAAGCCCTCGGGTGACGCGATCCCCACCACCATGAAGGCTTACGAGCTGCAAGGCACGCCGGCGCTTTTGATTTTTGATCGCCAGGGCCGTGTCCGTCGCCATTACCTCGGTGCGGTCGATGATTTGCGGTTGGGGGCCGAAGTCATGGCGCTGTTATCGGAAGATCGCAACGCGCCGCGCGAATTCTCCATTGCTCTGGAAAAGAAAATGGCGGCAGCGCTTGTAGACCCGAACGCGCATGTGCATGGGCCCGGCTGCGGCCACGATCACAGCCATGACCACGCACACGACCACGATCATGACCACGACGCGCCTGGACACGTCCATGGCCCCGGCTGCAAACACAACCATTGAGTTTTAAAATCAGCACATGAAAACCGCAGTCGCTATCCGCCACGTCGAGATGGAAGGTCTCGGCGTCCTCGATGCCGTGTTCGAGCATTGGGATTTCGCCTTTTGCTACGCCGAAGCCGGTCACGAAGATTTGGGCGATGCCGTTTCGCCAGACCCGGATTTGCTCGTTATTTTAGGCGGCTCGATGGGTGTCTACGAAGCCGACAAATACCCCTATCTCAACGAAGAACTCAGCATCATTCGGAAACGCCTCGCGTCGGGCAAACCGATGCTCGGCATTTGTTTGGGCGCGCAGCTGATTGCGCACGCGGCCGGTTCCAAAGTTTATCCCGGGACGCCAGAGGTTGGATATCATCCCATCGTGTTGACGCCGGCTGGAGAAAACTCCGGCCTGTCGCATCTGGCGGGATCGCAGTTCAACGTTCTGCACTGGCACGGCGATACGTTTGATTTGCCCCAGGGTGCGGAGCTGTTGTGCTCGTCTGCCACGACGCGCAACCAAGGCTTCGCGATCGGCCGCAATGTACTGGGGCTGCAATTCCACGTCGAGGTGACGCCAAAAGATCTCGATGCCTGGCTGGCCCACGGTCTAGACGATTTGGCCGTCACAGCTGGCGCGGATGTGGCCACACTTCGTGCCGATGCCGCGCGCGTCGGCTCGGACGTCGCGGTGATGGGGGCGCGCGCCATCGATGCTTGGCTTTCGCAAGTCGACTGGCCAGAAAAGCAAAGCTGAGACACAGCCAGCAACGAAGCGCGCCTTAAAGCGTCAACGGGCGCAGCCGGAGACGCGTCGAAACGCTTCCCCGGCTGGCCCGATGGCGGCACTTTTCAAAACGATTTGGTGCTCAAATCTACTGGTACCGCCAAAGACGACTGTCATGTTTCTGCTGCCGCCGTATGACGGTCGGCGTTCGATGACAATTGGAAAAAAAACGCGGCGGGACGGCACGGGGGCTTCTAAGGTGATCGTCCCGCCGCTCGCCGCTCATTCCGGGATCAGCCAGCCAAAAAGCTTTCTGCCTGGAACTGCGGTTGCCGAACAATATTCGTGGCCAGCGCCGCTATCGCATTCGACGTTTTTCGCTTTCGAGCGCCACCACTTGGCGCTGTACCCTTGGCAGCTTTGAGCAACGATCGATTCCCACTCGACGATGGCGCGGCGCTTGGCGAGGCCCGGTGGAATTTTGCCGCGATAGTGGTTCCAGTCGTCGCTGCCTTCAACGCGGCTCGACACGCCTTTGCCTTCGATGATCGTTCCGCAGTTGACGTCATAGTGTTCGGCGAAAGCGCTGGCACTTGCAGCTATCATTCCAGCAGCAACCGTGGCAGCAGCAATCGTGGCGATGAAAATCCGTGTCATTGAAATCTCCGCAAGCTCTGGAACCGTTTTGGTCTCTCTTTCGATGTCTGAGAGAATAAATGTTTCGCGATGAACGCAAGCTGTCGAAAGCGCCGACACTTCCCTCAAGCGGCGGTAACTGCGGATAAGCCAGCGGAACTTTCGGATAAGTCGGCCAACCTCGTCGCCGCCGCCTTCTAAGACTGCAGCGAATCGCGCTTTAGTCGCCGCTACAAGTCTGGCGGAGGCAAACAAATGGTCGAGCGAGTGACAGCGCGCGGGCGCACTGGCGAGAAAGCTGCAACAGCTGGTGAGAGGCTAAGTGCGCTCGCGGCAAAGCCAGCCAAGCCCGCAAAGGCCAAAGCCAAGGCGGCGGCGAACGCAGCGCGCGGAAAATCCGGCTTTAGCAAAAAGACGATTGCGCTCGTCTATGATTTCGACGGCACGCTGTCGCCAAAGCCGATGCAGGAATATTCGTTTCTGCCCAAGCTCGGCATCAAGGCGGAGGATTTCTGGGCCGAGTGCACGGCGCTGGCGCGGGCCGAGCGCGCCGATCCGCTGATCACCTACATGCACCTGATGTACAAGAAGGCCAAGGAGAAGGGGCTGCGCGTCGATCGCGCCGATCTCGTGGCGCAAGGCCGCGACGTGGAACTCTATCAAGGCGTCGTGCAGTGGTTCGACGAGATCGAGAAATACGTGCAAGCGCGCGCCGACAGCCACGGCGTCACGATCAAGCACTATCTGGTGTCGTCGGGTCTAACCGAGATCATCGAAGGTACCGTCATTTACAAGCGGTTCGCTAACGTGTTCGCGTCTGAGTATTGGTTTGACGCTTACGACGTGCCGTTCCCAAAACGCGTCATCACCGATACGGGCAAGACGCAGTATCTGTTCCGCATCAACAAAGGCATCGAGGATTTGGGCGAAAGCATCAACGCCCACATGCCGGAAGCGGCGCGCCCCATTCCCTTTTCCAACATGATCTATTTCGGCGATGGCGACACCGACGTGCCGAGCATGGCGCTGCTCAAGAAAAACGGCGGTCATGCCATCGCCGTGCATACCCCTAGCGGGTCGGCACAAAAGTGCGTCGATCTGTTCCGCGCCGGCCGCTGCGATTTTTACGCCGGCGCCGACTACCGCTGTGGCTCCGACCTTTTCAAGCGCACGTGCCTACTGCTCGACCGCATGCTCGCCGACATCCGTGTGAAGGAAGAAGCGGCCGGGTTGGGTTGAACGGCAAATTAAAAAATGTTCTTGTCTTGTTCTACCCAATAGTACAACATCCGTTTGTGACAATTTGATTCATTGGGGGAGCATAAACGCTTCTAAACCGGTTCAGTCGCAACACAGGCGAGTCAACACTCCGGCGACGAAAATTAATCGCCAAAAACGCAGGCTTATGGATCCAATCCATGGCTTGATTGCTTTCGACGTTGGAGAAATAGATCAAGTTGCCTGGGAACTGATCAACACTCCCGAGTTTCAACGGCTCAGGCGCATAAAGCAACTCGGATTTTCGGAATACGTATTTCCTGGCGCGACCCATTCGAGGTTTGCGCATTCGATTGGTGTTTTTCATAATGCCCGGCGACTGGTTAGAGTAGTCGAACAGCAAACTGGAACGAAATTAAACGAAGAACGAGTTTTCCAAACTTGTATAGCCGCGCTACTGCATGATGTAGGTCATGGGCCATATAGCCATTCATTTGAAAAAGTTCAGAAGGAGATATCTGCAAATCACGCAAAAAAACATGAAGATTGGTCCGCAGAAATTATCAATCAGCCGGATGGATCAATAACTCGAATTTTGGGTTCGGCTAGCACTGCTGAAATCGCAAAGAGGCTGAAGAAGAAAGACCCGTCCGACATCTTCGATTCAATAGTAGCCAGTCAGTTTGATGGTGATCGGTTGGACTACCTCGTGCGCGACCGCTACATGACGGGCGTGCAACTAGGTGGTTTTGATGTTGATTGGCTCTTTGATTCAATAAGGGTCGGCAAAATTACAGTTGGCTACGAAGGTAAACTGGACGATGCTTATGAGGTCGATGCACTGTATCTAAGCGAAAAAGGTATTCGCGCTGCAGAAGGGTATCTTATTGCTAGATTTCACATGTACGAGCAGGTTTATTTGCATAAATCCACACGCAGTATGGAGATTATGTTTCAAAAGCTATTGCGCGAAGTCTCGAATGATATTAAAAACTCGGGAGAGACTTGCAATGTCTTTCCGGAGAGCTGTCCTCTAGGCAAGTTTTTGCGTGGCAAATTGCTTGCCGTAAGCGACTATCTTTCACTTGACGACTCAACGCTTTCCGAAGGGTTGGGTCGTTTGACGGGCGTCGAAGGGCATATCGGGGTTCTTGCGCAGAGGTTGCTCGGTCGAAACCTATATAAGTGTTTCGATATTGGGCGCATGAACCAATCCAACGACGGTCATTCGATAATGAAATTCAAGAAAAATCTCGCAGACTTAAAAAAGTCATCGCCTCACTTGAATCTCTTGGAAGATAGAACAATACTTTCTCCGTATAGGTTGCATGGTTACGACGAGCCGGGGGCTCTTCAGAAAGTATTGATTGGATCGGATAGGGGTGGCGATAATAATCCGAAAGAAGTAAAAAATAAATCCAGTATAATCGCGTCTTTGTCTGAGGTTGAAATATTTCGGGTATATGTTGAATCTGCTGAAACCAAAGCGAAGCTTGCTGAAATCTGGAGGGACATCCAAAATGTCTGATAGTCAGAGATGGATTGCTCTTGAGCAAATTATAGCCCTGAACGGGGGTATGCTTGTGGGTAAAACGAGATTACAGAAGACTATTTATCTTCTGCAGAATAAAGGGTTAAACCTTGGCTATGATTTTGAATATCATCACTACGGGCCTTATTCGGATGGCGTCTCCGAGGACATAAAATGGGCGGAATTTCTTGGGCAATTAAAGAGTACAAACGCTTTAGGGTTTCACGATGTGCCTTACACGATTTTCGAAACTAAATTAGCGGTTCCAGATTTGGTCAACGGCTGGGATGCCGGAAGTTTGCGTTCGATTCTTATTGTATTAGAAAGACATTCGGCAGTAGTTTTGGAACTCGCTGCGACGTTTTTGTTCTTAAAATTGCATGGTTATGCCAGCGATGCCGAGGAAGAACTCAAAGTGAGAAAGCCTTCGAAAGCTGTACCGGCACGGCTCGAAAAAGCCCTGGAACTTTTGCGAGATTTGGATTTGGCAGCTTAGCTCGCGCAATCGCAGCATGACAAATCCAGCAAAAAAATCGTATCCCCGCCCCATCTAACCGCGCGTAATCTTTGGCCATCCCACCGCTTCTAAAAGGGCGTGATCTTGAGATGTCTTGATCGTGGCGGGGGGTGGCCAAGTCGGATGCGAACGCGGGACACCGCGCTCCTCCATTCGAGGTTCATCGCGCATTTCGCCGGCACTTAGCACCCGGTGGCCGAGTCTTAAACTAGGCGCTGCTTAAGGAACCAAAAAACTGGCGGGCGGGGCGCTCCAGCGTCAACAAAATTGCGGACGACCAGACCGAGGATGCTGCGGCGTCCCGTCCAACGCTCTCTTGAACAAACCGGCGGTGAAAACCGTGCGGGCCATGCTGCTGCCGTTTATACCGCTGCTCATTTTAACTGCCCCCTCACCCGGCGCGGTAGCGATGCCGTCGCGACAAAACAAAAGTCCAAGGCCGCGCCGACCTCTCCCCGAGGGGAGAGGCGCAGGTTCCCATACGCCCCTTACTTCCCACAGGGAGAGGCGCAGCCTCCCTCATAACGGCGTACTGTGTAAGCACGCGCCGAAGGGTGCGCAACATAGCCATGAAATAGTGGACTTTAAAAAAGCAACGGTCGTTGGTCGCACGTCTTCAAGTGAGGGGTTGTCAGGATTCTGCCGTCGTATAATCGACGGCAGCCTTGCTCGCTTCAACGGCTAGGTTTGCAATTGCAATTTGCGCCAATGCCTTCGCTCAACTCTTCCAGAGGCCACTGAAGTGTTGGGTAAAGTCGTCGGCTCGTCCCACAAGGACGGGCCGGTTGACCACACGGCTTCTTGCGCACTGGACGATTGCGAACTGGCTTATTGCGCCGCTTTGGCGGCTGCTTCATCGTCGCGTAGATCACGCCGCGGGTACGTTTCGTGATCGAGCGACCGGAATGTGAGGCCAGGCGACGGCGGATGATCTGGAAAGGTCATTGTGAACGTGGTGCCCGCGCCGCGCGCGCTTTCCACCGCAATCGTGCCGCCGTGCAGATCGACGATGCTTTTAGTGATGGCAAGGCCAAGGCCTAATCGTTCGGAGTTTCCGGGCTTGGCGCTGCTGGCGTTGCCGACGCGGTAGAAGCGGTCGAACACGCGGGCATGATGTTCCGCCGTTGTTGCAAACGTCGACGAGAAAGCCCTCGGTCGAAATCCCCTTGTGCAACAGCAAGGCTGATTTTGGGTCGTCTTCTACAACGAGAATTTTCATTTGCCTGACGCGATGTCCTCCAGCGTTGCGTTTACGATCGAATGGTCCGGCTCGTGCGCCTTGTTCCCTCGCTGGTGACTGTTCCAAACGAGACCCACTGTAGCTTCAATGGCTTGCCGACGCAAAAGGTGTGCCGCAGCCGAGCCAGCTTTGGCTTTTTACCGTTCAAATTCGAAGGCCGCAAACTTAGCGGTCGTGACTGGCGAACGCCGGGCAAGCTGCGGCCGCATCAGCAACACGGCAGACTCAAAGCAGGTATCTGAGAGTGGAATAAGTCTTTCACCCTGCCGAATTCTCAGTTCTGCGATCTTTTGGTCACCGCGTTAACATATCGTTCAGCATCTTCAGCACACCTTTCGTTTTCGTACCGACGGCACCAAGCCCAAAGCTTCGGTGTGGTGTCCAGTTTGAGTGTTGGAGTATCGAATGCTGTTTCGAGTCGTTCTGGCGGTCGCCCCGCTGTTCTTGTTTGGCTGCAGCACCGATAGCGGTGTTGCGCCCGAGAGATTGGGAGCGGGCCTTGGCGTCGTTGCGGGCGGCGTCGCTGGCAATCAGTTCGGCAGCGGCAAAACAAAAGTCGCCACAACTATCCTCGGCGCGGCCGCTGGCGGTATTGTCGGCTTCGGACTTGGCCAATGGCTGGCGCCGCATGATCAGGTGATCGCCGAGAGCACGCAGCAGACCGCCCTCGAGCGCGGGCAAAGCCGCAAGCAGGTCGCCTGGACCGGTGGCCAAAATTCAAGCCGCGGCGAGTTCACACCAGGCGCGCCCTATAAGCTGGGCGCCCGCCACTGCCGCGATTACACCCACACGATCTACGTCGGCAACCGCCCGCAATCGATGAACGGCACCGCATGCCGCAATCCAGACGGCACGTGGAGCAAGGCGTGATGATCACATCGGGCGCTGCGCAAAGCATGAAATTCTCCGAACAACTTTACTCTCAACCTCACACGCAACCTCACACAAGGAAATCCGCGATGCCCCATGGCTTAGTATCCGTTTTAAGACGGGGCGCATTGCGCACTTGCATGCTGTCGATTTGTGCCGGCCTGGCACTCGCCGCCTGCGCGCGTTCAGAGCCGCCGCAGCTTGAAAGTCGCTTGGGTACTCAGCCCGGCTACGGTTACAAAGGCGGCCGGGCCAACGGGACAAATTTTGCTGGCCACCAAGGCCGGGAAGCGGCGGGCTCAGAAAGCGCATTCAAGGCGACCGCAGGCGATATTGTTTATTTCTCGTCGGACAGCTCCGACATCACGCCGGAAGGCCAGCAGACCTTGAGCGCTCAGGCGCGCTGGCTGCAAAACCACCCGAGCCAAGCGGTCACGATCGAAGGCCATGCCGACGAGCGGGGCACGCGTGAATACAACATTGCGCTGGGTGCTAAGCGCGCGACCTCAGTGAAAACGTTCCTCGCCAGCCAAGGCGTCAATGCGGCCCGCATGCGCACCGTTTCCTACGGCAAAGAGCGTCCCGTGGCGTCTTGTGACGATATCTCGTGCTGGTCGAAGAACCGCCGCGCCCAGACCATTTTGGCCAATGTCGCCGTTAGTAGAAACTGATATCGCAGTGGCCGAGAGGTCATTGGGGGTAGGTTCAATCTATTGCTAACAAACTATCGCCAAACTCAGACGCGATACCGCACTGGTAGACGAGGCGTCGAGCATTTGGGACGCCTTGGCAAAAGATAAACAGATGCTGGGACATACGGGCTTTTGGGAATGCGTGGACCGATCGTTATTTTTGCTGGGATGATGGCTTCGGGGGCGGCAATTGCCGAGCCTGTGGTACTGGCGAATGAGGCCATTAAAAGCGCCGTCGATGGCGCGACCGTTGAAATTGACACGCCTTTGGGCAGCACCGTTCCAATGCGGTTTGCTACCGATGGCACGGTTTCGGGCGAAGCTGGCAAAGTTGCATTTTATCTCGGCGCCGAGACCGATCACGGCAAGTGGTGGGTGGCGCGCAATCAACTCTGCCAGCGTTGGACCATTTGGTTCAAGGGCGAGATAAGTTGTTTGCGGATCAAGCGCGACGGCCAAAAAATAGTTTGGCAACGCTCCAGTGACCTTGAGGAAGGCACCGCGACGCTGATCCCGAAAGCTCCCATTGAGCCGCCGGTCAAAGCGCAGCGCTCGGCCTTGGGCGGTCCTGTCGCGACGCCAGCCGCGCCGCCGTCAGTGTCGATCGCGTCAACGCCGCCAACTTCGCCATCGCCCGCGTTCGCGGTTGCTTCGATCGCTGCCGCTCCTGAAGTTCGTGCTGAGGCCGCCCCAGCCACGCGCATTCAACCGATGCCCCCGCGGCTCGCGCCGTCGCCCCTTCCAGCGCGCGCCGTGCCGCAGATGTCGCGGCCCGCCGCCGTTGTTCAGAACAAGCCGAAGATTGCTGCTGCCCGCAGCAGAGTGGCTTTGCTGTCCACTCCGGCTGGCCCGTCGTTTTGGGTCAACGGGGTGGCACGCGACGATGTTTTGAATATGCGCGAAGGACCGTCCTCGGAAGCTGAGGTCGTAGGTGAAATTCCCTCTGATGGGCGCGGCGTGCGCATCATCGGCGACTGCCGCGACATGTGGTGCTTAGTGTCGTTCGATGGCGTCAAAGGCTGGGTCAATCGCAGCTACTTGATGTACGAATTGCCGAACGCCGCCACCGCCGATCGCAGCGCTGCCATTCCCACTTCCAATCCTCGCGAGCTTGGCAGCCGCTTGGCGCGCGACACGGATCCCGCGAATTGAGTCGGCCGGTTCGCTCACAAATCTCTCGCCATTTCTGACCGATTCAATTGCAACGCGATTGCGTCTGGTTCGCGGACCGATTATCGAGCAGACGACGACCACTCTGGTGCAATAATTCAGCGAAAGTGCAGATCGAATGGCCCGGTTACTTTATGTCGAAGCGTCCCCGCGTAAGGACCGTTCAATTTCGAGCGCTGCCGCGAGCGCTTTTCTTGAGGCGTACCAAGCAGCCCATCCCGACGATGTCATCGATATTCTGGACATTTGGTCGGCAGATTTACCAGCCCTCGATCAAGACGCATTGGATGCAAAGTACGCCGGGCTTTCAGGCCAAGATCGCACACCAAGCCAAGAAGCGGCTTGGGCTGGTTTGAAAAGTTATGCCGACCGCTTTCGCGCCGCCGATAAGATTTTGATCAGCGTGCCGATGTGGAATTTTGGCATTCCCTACCGCCTCAAACAACTGATCGACGTCGTCAGCCACAAGGATCTGCTGTTCACGTTCGACGAGCGTGGGTTGAATGGGCTGCTGACCAAAAGTAAAGCGCTGGTGATTTATGCGCGCGGCATTTCTTACGAGATCGGCGGCATGACACCCGCGCCCGAATGGGACCATCAAAAACCTTACGTCGAGCAGTGGCTGAAATTTATCGGCGTTCCCAATGTCTCCTCGCTGGTGATCGAGAAGACGTTGCTGGGAGATGAGCGCGACGCTGGATGCCACAACGCTAGAGCCTTAGCTGCAACGTTCTGAGCTTGCTTTGGTACAACCCCCTGCTTCAGGACTAGGTCTCAAAACCTTGCGCGAAGCGCCCTATAGATGCTCTTCTCGATCGAGCATTTTTAGGGAGCGTCGGGATCATGCGCAGCGATGTAGAATTCAAGGCCGATGACGGTACTAAGCTGCGCGGTTGGCATTATGTGCCGTCAGATGCTGGCAAGCATCCAACGATTATCATGGCGCACGGCTATTCGGCCGTCAAAGAAATGTACCTCGATAAATTCGCCGAGTATTTCGCCTCGATCGGGTTGGCGTCGCTCGTCTTCGATCACCGCAACTTCGGCGCCAGCGATGGCCAGCCGCGCCAAGAGATCAATCCTTGGTTGCAGATCAGCGACTATCGCGATGCCATCACCTACGCCGAAACGTTACCCGCGACAGATGCGGGGCGGATCGGCGTCTGGGGTTCGAGTTATAGCGGCGCGCACGTCATCGTGGTTGGAGCGACCGACAGGCGCGTAAAATGCGTCTCGTCTCAGGTGCCGCTCATCAGCGGCCACGAAAATGCCAGACGGCTGATCCGCGCCGATCACATTGCCGGCTTCCACAATGCACTCGAGGGCGACCGGCGCGCCCGTTATCAGGGCCAAGCCCCAGCGATGGTGCCGGTCGTGGCTGAAGATCCAGCCGCTCCATCAGCCCTGCCAACCGCCGATAGTTGGAAATGGTTCACCGAGACCGCCAAACTGCGTGCACCGTCGTGGCGCAATGAAGTGACGTTACGCTCGGTTGAAATGTTCATGGACTACGAGCCGGGTGCCTACCTTAGCTTCGTCAGCCCAACGCCGCTGCAAATCATCGTCGCGCTGGGAGATCATCTCACAGTCGCCGACCAAGCCTTGCAAGGCTATGAGCGTGCACTGCACCCAAAGCGTTTGGTCACTTTAAAAGGCGGCCATTTCGACGCTTATCTCGATGGTTTTGGTGCCGCAAGCACGGCGGCGGGCGAATGGTTCCGGCAGCATCTGATGGCATGAAGGATCAGTGGCTGGCTCGGAATGAGCGAGGGGGGTGTGCGTCAGGGGACGTCACACCGAACTCACTCTCGACAGTCGCGCTTACGCCGCGCTATCGTTCGGCCACGCCTTCGCCACGCCGCATCATTAACTCCAACCTCATCCATCGCATCAAACTTGGAACGGGCTGCTTACCCATGATACGCCATGCGACTAATTCCCGGCGACTGCTGCTGTGCGCCCTGGCAACACTTTGGTTTAGCGCGCCCCCCCCTGGCTTGAAGGCCGAAGAAGCGGCGATCGAAGTCGATACCGCTTTGATCGTCTCGGTCGATGTCTCGAGTTCGGTCGACAACGCGCGCTACGTTCTGCAAATGGAGGGCATCGCGGCCGCGCTTGAGGACAAAGGCGTGCTCGATGCCGTGCTTGGTGGCCCGCGCGGGGGCATTCTTATTTCCCTTATTACCTGGGCCGATCACGCCAAGCTTGTCGTACCTTGGACGACCGTCTCAAATGCCGAAGAGGCAAGCGCTTTGGCCAAAAAAATTCGTTCTATCCCTCAGCAAACCGGCGAATTCACCTGCATGGCCCGTATGTTCCGCTACACCGCCGACAAGGTCGTTCTGCGCATTCCAACGAAAGCCAGCAAGATCGTGATCGACGTTTCGGGCGACGGTCCGGACAATTGCAATTCGGGTCAATTGCTGGAGACCACGCGCAACGAATTGGCGGCCGGTGGCATCACGATCAACGGTTTGCCGATCCTTGAGGGCCAAGACGCGGCGACGATCGAAGGTTGGTATAAAGACAACGTCAAGGCCGGCCCAGGCGGCTTCATCGTACCGGCTAAGGGCTACGCTGATTTCGCACGTGCGTTCCGGCAAAAATTCGTCGTCGAAATCAGCCAGAATTTTCCCCGCAAGTAGCGTTCAAGACGTCCGCGTGCGCCCCACAAAATCGTGTTGCTGTGCAACGTCTGCGCGTTCGATCAATGCTGCCTCAGAGGGTGGAATTCTACCACCGGCGGCTCAGGCAAATAAGTGTCATCGCGACAGATTGAAAGCGAATGCGACACGCGTCTCAAACGCGCGACACCCAATGATCGCGACTGATTTTGCCCCGCTCAAAACCCGCGCAAAACTTGAATTGATAAATCGCTAACGGTTGGCACGCGCTTTGCTGAAGATTGGATAACAAAGAGTTCGGCGTGCGCCGGCTCAATAAAGAGAGTGGGGAGGTCGTATCGGGTATGCGCCGCTGTCGCCGGCTCCAAACCCTCGCTTGCGCCGTGGTGGACGGCGCGATGACCAAGACTTCCACCAAAGTTTCAACGAACCGTTTGAGGCCCATGCGGACATCGCGTGGAATTTTTTTCTGAATACCAGAGACTAGTAGGCAGAGATCACCTGCTACCGCTGGACCGCTCGTGTGTTGCAACTCTCAAAAGATCTCGCCAAGGAGGAAACTAATGAAAATAGCAAAAACTATGGTTGGGTTGTTAGCCTTATCGAGTGCTGCGGTGGCACTTTCGGCTCCGGTTTCGGCGTTCGAATGGAAAAACGTCACTGACGAACGTTTGGTCAATGCTGCCAAAGATCCCAACGATTGGCTGATCTATGGCCGCACATACGACAGTCAGCGTTTCAGCCCGCTCGATCAGATCAACGTCAGCAACGTTGCCAAGCTCAAACCGGCCTATCAGATTTCATTGGGAAGTCTTGAAGGTCAGATGGTAACCCCGTCGGTCAACGCCGGCATCATGGTGGTCGCCGTATCGAGCGAATACATCGACGCTTATGAGGTCAAAACCGGCAATCGTTTGTGGCGTTACGAAATCAAGCTCCCGGCCGACGTCGTACAGTTCGCCTGCTGCGGTAAGCTTTCCAAGGGCGTCGCACTTTACGAAGACAAGGTCTTCGCCCTCACTCTGGATGCGCGCGCGATCGCACTCAATGCCAAGGATGGAACGCTGGCTTGGGAAAAGACGCTCGAAGATTACAAAGCTGGATACACGTTCACGATGTCCCCTGTCGTCGTAAAGGGTAAGATCCTTGCAGGCTTCGCCGGTGGCGAGTTCGGCATTGTCGGCCAGATCCTCGCTCTCGACAGCAAGAATGGCAACGAAGTTTGGAAATCCTCGACCATCCCGCAGCCAGGCGAAGAAGGCTACGATACTTGGGGTAAGGACTCTGCGAAGTACGGCGGCGGCGCTGCTTGGCTTGCAACGTCTTATGATCCCGAAACCAACACCACGATTTGGGGTACGGGTAATCCGGCACCTTGGAACTCCGATATGCGTCCGGGCGACAACCTCTTTTCCTCGTCAGTTCTAGGGCTCGATGCCGATACCGGAAAGCGCAAGTGGTACTTCCAGCATGTCCAGAATGACGCCTGGGATTGGGATTCAATGAACGAAAAAATCTTGGTCGACCTCGACGTCGGTGGCAAGAAGACCAAGGCCATGATCGACACGCATAAAAATGGCTTTATGTATGTCAACGACCGGACGACTGGAAAGTTCATCCGTTCGCTCGAGGTTGCTCACACCGATTGGGGCACTGTTGACGCTGCCGGTAAAATGCAGGTCAAAGCCGACAAACGTCCCGGCGTCAATAAAGTAGCGTCATTCTGTCCGTCGTACTTTGGCGGCAAGGACGTCGCGCATATGTCTTATAACCCCGCTACGTCCATGGCGTTTGTGCCTCTCTTGGATATGTGCGTCGCACTGCATCACGAAGAAGCGCAATACAAAAAGGGCACGATGTTCCTCGCAGCCGGCGGTGAAATCAACACTGCGGGTAAAGGCGAACTCGCAGCTGTCGATGTCGCTAATAACAAAGTTGTCTGGCGCTGGCCGAACCCGTCTCCATTGCAAGCGGCGAGTGCCCTCGCGACCGGTGGCGGCATCGTTTTTATCGGCACGCTCGAAGGCAATCTCGTGGCTCTTGACCAAAAGACCGGCAAGGAACTCTGGAAGTTCAAAACCTCGTCTGGCATCGTCGGCGGAACGATCTCGTTCGCTGTAGATGGTAAGCAGTACATCGCGGTTGTTTCAGGCTACGGCGGTGCTTTCCCACTCTGGGCCGGCAAAGGCGTCCCCGATCACATTAAGAACAATGTGAATAAGGGTGCCACCTTGAACGTGTTCGAGCTTGGTTCGTAAGTAGCGGTGGAATTGGACGAAGCCGGAGGGAGGCTGACGCCTCCTTCCGGTTCCTCGTATCGGGATGGAGAAAATGATGCGGAGCACTGGCCTTAACTCGGCGTTCGGCTTGATCACGATGGTTGCAGCCCTGGCTGTGAGTGGCGCGGTTCTCGCTCAACAAGCCACACTCGAACGTGTCAAAAAATTGGGTGAGATCAAAGTCTGCGTCGATCAAGATAACTTGCCTTATTCGAGTGATAAGCCTGACCTGCCCGGGTTCGACGTCGAGATGTCGCGAGAGATTGCGAAGGAACTCGGACTGAAGCTCAACTACCATTGGTTTGCGACTAACATCGGCAAGCGCGCATTGCGCCAAATGATCGGCGAGGGCAATTGCGATTTTTTCCCCGGGCTCCCAGATGAAAAAAGTTTCGAAGAGAGCAATTTCCGTATCGCTCTTTCCAAACCATACTACACCAGCGGGTTCGCAACCCTCGTGAGGACCAACGCGCCAGCGACCGCTCTAGCCGATTCCAAAGCCAAGGGTGTCGGTGTGCAATTGGGAACGTTTGCCGACTTCAAGCTGTTCGACAAAGGCTTTGAACGCAAGCTCTACAAGAACACAAAAGAAATGTTTGAGGCCGTCGCTCTCAAAGAGATCGATGCCGCTGTAACGTCGGCCGCTGAAGGTGCCTGGCTCGTCAAGTCAAGCGGCGACACCCGGCTCAAAATTCTCCCCAATACGGCACAGGAATTCATATTCCCGGTAGCAGTCGGGGTGCGCAAAGCCGACAAAGATTTGAAGGACGCTATCGACAGTGCGCTTGACAAAATCAGCAAGGATGGCCGGACGGCTGCGATCTTTGCAAAATATGGCATGGTCCAATTGGTTGCCGAGGGCGGTGCTACGCCCGATGCTGCAAAAGCTGAAACCCCCAAAGCAGAAGCGCCGAAAACAGAACCTCCCAAAGCTGACGCTCCAAAGGCGGACGCACCTAACGCACAAGCGCCCAAAACCGAAGCGGCAAAGCCAGACGACAAGGCTGCCGCCGCAGCTCCTGCTGTCGCGACGGAGCAATTCCCATATGCAACGCCTGAAGGCGTGGCCGTCGTCGACCCGACCAAAATCGAAGATTTTCCGTACGATCCAAAGACCGTCGATAACGGCCGCAAGCTCTACAAGCAGGCCTGCTATAAGTGCCACGGCCCCAACGGCGTTTCCGGCGGCACCATCCCCGATCTTCGCAAATACGCCGCCAACCACGATCACTTCGACATGTTCGCGGTGATACAAGGCGGCCGTCTCGAGAGGGGGATGCCAAAATGGGCCGACTATTTGAACGAAGTCGAAATTAAATCGATCGTCGTTTACGTCAAGGCGCTGCCGAAAGATTAGATCTGCGCTACGCACAGCCTCTTAAGGCACGCAAGGACACTCACATGCTTTATGCTCATGCCGTCGAAACGCTGGCTGCCCAAGTCGTAAAAGTTGCCGGCGTCGCGCTCATAACCGCAATGCTGGGCTTGTCCATTGTGGCGCCGCCCGCCTCCGCCGGCGACATGACGGACGCGCGCATGAAGGCGGCGGGCGATGAAACGGGAAGCTGGCTGCTACACGGCCGCGATTATTCCAACCAGCGGTTCTCGCCGCTCGATGCCGTCAACACCGGCAATGTCCAAAAACTGGTTCCGAAATGGATATTCCAGACCGGCGTTGCCGGCACGTTCTCGACGACGCCCATCGTCGCCGACGGCATGATGTATGTCTCGACGCCATTCTCAAACGTCGTCGCGATTGATGCAAAAACCGGCCGCGAAGTCTGGCGCTACGAGCACAAACGCAAATCCGACAAGCTGTGCTGCGGGCCGGCCAATCGCGGCGTAGCGCTGGGCTACGGCCGCGTGTATATCGCGACCGTCGATGCCCACCTCATCGCGCTTGATGCCAAATCCGGCAAAAAGGTCTGGGACATCACGCTGGTGGAACCAGCAGCCGCGACGGAAGACAAAGCGGCCCTCAACGTTGCCGATCCACTCGCCAAGGATGCCGTCTCGGGCTCGACGGGGGTTGGCTCGGTCGCCGCGCCACTGGTCTATAACGGCATGGTCATCGTCGGCATCACAGGTGTCGGCTATGGCCTTCATCTTGAAGACGCGGTGAAAAAGAACGGCCAGCTGACCGCCGTCATCGGCTTTGCCGGACGTTACGGACAGCCAGGCTTCATGGCCGCGTTCGATGCTGGAACGGGCACCGAGAAGTGGCGCTTTGAGACAACCAAAAAAGGCTGGGAAGGCGAGTTCGCCGAAAAGACCAGCTACGGCGTTCCATTGCGGCGCGACATCGCCAAAGAAAAAGCCGACGCCCCAAAATTCGCCGACGCTTGGCGGTTTGGCGGCGGGTCCATCTGGCATTCGCCAGCTGTCGATGTCGAACGCGGCCTGATTTATTTCGGCACCGGCAATCCCTCGCCGCAATCGATGGGCGACGGCCGTCCGGGTGATAATCTCTATACAATGTCGCTCGTCGCCGTCGAGGCGGCAACCGGCAAGCTCGCTTGGTACTACCAGCAGGTTCCGCACGATCTGTGGGGCTATGACGTCGCCAGCCCGCCGACACTCTTTGATGCCATGGTCGATGGCAAGAAAGTTCCGGCGGTCGGGCAGGCGAGCAAAGTAGGTTGGTATTTTGTCCACGACCGTAGCAACGGCAAGCTGCTCTTCAAGTCTGACGCGTTCGTGCCGCAGGAGAACTTGTTCGCGCCACCCTCCAAGGAGGGTGTGAGGGTGACGCCAGGCGCCGGTGGCGGCAGCAATTGGTCGCCGACATCGCTCGACCCGGCAAAGAACGTCGTTTACGTCGCGGGCCTGCATATGCCGTTTACCTACCGCTTAGAAACGACGCCCGCGACCGCGACGAACCCTGAAGTTAGTTATAGCGCGTTCGAGCCGGCCAAAGAGGCGCAGTATGGGTTATTGTCGGCAATCGATCTGAATGCTAACGGCAAAATCCTGTGGCAGCAAAAGACCGACGAGATCCTGGTCGGCGGGGTGATGGCCACCAAGGGCGGCTTGGTGTTCATGGGCGAAGGAAACGGCGACTTTTCCGCCTTTGACGCGGCAACGGGTAAGCGGCTTTGGAAGTTCAATTGTGGAGCGGGCGTCAACGCGCCACCGATTAGCTTCGCGATTGACGGCAAGCAGTATATTGCTGTGGCCGCCGGCGGCAGTTCGATCTGGGGTTTCCGGGTTGGAGACGCAGTCATGGTATTCGGGTTGCCGGACTGATGTCATGGAAGCGGGCGTCGGAACGGGTGAAACAGGCGGCATGATGACAACTTTCGACGGCGGAACGGCATGATTAAAAACTACGGCAGCGTGCGCGTCCGTTCGGCCTTTGCAGCCGCGGTACTGGCGTGTGCCACGATGTTGGCGCTCGCTAGACCAACGCTGGCGCAACAAACCGATATGCAAAATTGCGAACAAGGGGATTCCTCCCCAATCGCCGTGCGCGCTTGTACTGTCGTGCTGGCAGCGCCTGGGCTCAGCGCCAGCGAGACCGTTCGCGTCTACACGCGGCGCGGCCGCGCGTGGATGATGGAAGAAGAACCGGCTGCTGCTGAAGAGGACTTTACGCATGTGCTGGCCGTTGAGCCCAAAAATGCCGAAGCTCTGCAGGGGCGCGCCTCCGCGCTTACGGCGTTGGCCAAGCACGCAGCTGCGGTCGAAGACTGGACACGCATGATCGACCTCTATCCGGCGCACGATGAATACTACCGCAATCGCGGTGCTAGTTATCTGGCGGCTGGCAAGCATCCAGAAGCACTTGAGGACTATACCCAGTCGCTCAAGATCAATCCCAAAGGCGTCGAAGCATTCATCGGGCGCGCCAGCGTCTATGAAGCGATGAAGGATCGGGAAAAGACTTTGAAAGAGTTTGAGTTCGCGATTGCCGTGGAGCCAAACTTCTTACCGATCTATTGGGCGCGCGCCGAGACCGCCGAGCGCTGGGGCGAGAAGGATGTTGCTATCCAAAATTACGTCCAAGTTTTGCGCATCAACGGCGTCTATGCCCACGCCCGCAAGGCGCTCGTAAGGCTTGGTGTCGATACGCCGCCGTGACGTTTGTTGCTCCATGCTGAAGTGTTGAGAGCCGATCCATGATCCTACCGGATAACCGTTTCGCTCGTACCCAAAGCTTTCGCTGCGGCGTAGCAACGCTGGTTGGCGCGATGTTCGGCGTTCTCGTCGTCAGCGCCGCGCCCGCGAGCGCTCAAGGGCCTGACATTTCAGATTGCGAATTGGAAGAGCACGCTAACGATGCTGTGCGCGCGTGTTCGGCCTGGGTCGCCAAGGTCGATATCGATGCGGCAACCCGCGCTAAAGTTTTAGGCCTACGTGCCAAAGCGTGGATGAACCAGGAAGAGCCGGAAGCAGCGGTTGGGGATTTTACCCTAGCTATTCAGCTCGAACCCAAGAACGCTGAGCTTTTTAGAGCGCGGGCGCGTGCCTATACTGTCTTGCTACAGCACGATCAGGCGGCTGCTGACTGGACCTTCGTAATCGGCCTCGAAACTAATGATGACGACGCCTATTATCATCGCGGGCAAAGCCAGCTCAATGCCGGGAAGACGCAAGAGGCGCTCTCCGATTTCGACAAAGCGATCGAGATCAACGCGAAAAATATTCAAGCCTTCATCGGCCGCGGCCGCGCCTATGCTAAGCTCGACCAGCGCGACGAGGCCATGCAGGAACTCGCTGCAGCATTGAAGCTCGATCCGGCTTACATTCCAGCGCACCTAGCACGTGCCGAACTCGCCGATAGCTGGGGCCAAACCCAGGTTGCCGTGGAGAGCTATCAGGAAGCGCTGAAATACAATGGCATGAACCTCAAGGTGCGGCGCGAACTCCAGCGCCTAGGTATCTTCACGCCGCCGAACTAGCGGTTCAAGCGTCGGTTGGAGAGCGCCAGCCGTAAAGCCAATCGTAAGACGCGAGCAAGCGTTCTGGCGGCATGGCACGTAGCACCAAATTGCGCGCTCTCGCTGGCAATCCGCTCAAATGATAGGTCTGCCCATTGCGGCGCGCGGCGCGCTGGACGCGCTGGGCCCGAGCTTGACGTTGCCGCTCATAGTGCGCGAAATCTGGCGCGCCGTTGGCAGCGGCTATGCGCGCTAAATTGTGAGCCAAGGTTTCTGCATCTTCAAGCGCCAGCGCTCCTCCTTGAGCCAGAAACGGCAAAATGGGATGGGCGGCGTCTCCCAGCAGCGCGACGCGGCCGCTCACCCAGGAGGATAGAGGAGCTGGATCGCTGAGCGCCCACTTTCGCCAGCTTTGCGCGGCGGCGATGACCGCTGACACGCCTCCCTGTAACTGCCCGGCCAGCGACTGAACGTGCTGAGCGTCAGCTTCAACGTTCCAGCCGTCGCGCGGCGCGCCCTCGTTGCTGACGACGACGAGCGCGTGTTCGCGCTCCGCTCGCACGGGATAGTGCACGACGTGAAGGTTGGGTGCGAGCCAAAGGTGCACGGCGTTGGATCGAAATGCCGGCGGCATGTCGCGTGCCGACACGACGCTGCGATAGGCGACGTAAGCCGATGACGGTGCATCACCGCCGCCGAAAAGTAATTTGCGTATGACGGAGAAACGCCCGTCGGCGCCGAGAGCAAACGCTCCTTGCCGCTCAGTCCCATCACTAGAGGTCAGCCTTACGGATGTCGCGTCTTGCGCTACTGCCGCAACGCCAAATCCTGTGGTGAGCGTGATTAGAGGTTGGGCCCGCGCTGTCTCGACAAGGGCGTTGTGCAAGTCGGCGCGATGCACGGTCCAATAGGGCGCGCCATGGCGTTTGGCGATCTCTGGCCCGAACGGCAAGCGGGCAAGCGTTTTGCCGTTTTCGCCATCATGGACGACAAGATGGCTTGGCGTCACAGCGAGGGGGCGTAGCATTTCGGCAGCGCCCATCGCCTGCAAGATGCGCACGGCGTTAGGGCCGAGTTGGATTCCAGCGCCGGCGTCGGTCAGGTCAGTTTCGCGTTCTAGAATTTCGGACGCGATACCTTGGCGGGCAAGGGACAATGCTACTGACAACCCTGCGATACCACCGCCCGCGATCAGAACCTGGTTGCCCGCAGACGTCATGACTTCAAGCAGCGTTGCTGACGAGGCTGCCTTTCGGGTCGGATTGATCGGCTGCAAGCCGCGCGTCATGGATGAACAAGGTCGAGCAGTAGGGACATAAGATTTGCTCATCGGCGCCCATGTCCAAAAAGACGTGCGGGTGGTCGAATGGCGCGCGCGCCCCCATGCAGTTAAACTCTTTTACGCCGACGAAAATCCGCTCGGCACCGGCATCGTTGGCAAAATGCGGAATATGCGTACCGGCCATGAAACCTCATCCAGGGTGTATAAGTCGCGGGCGTCGCCTCAAGATACCTTTTGTAGCGCCGCGATGGTAGGGGATAGCTTATCTACCTTTCGCCGCAGGTGATCATGAGCCCGATGCAGCATTTCGATAGCGCTGGAACAGATATCGCTTATTTGGATGCCGGCCCATCAGGCACGAACGGTAGCCGCCAATTACCGGTGCTGCTCATCCACGGTTTTGCTTCCAACGTCGCGACCAACTGGACCGCGCCGCAATGGGTGACGACCTTGCAGGCGGCGGGTCATCGCGTCGTGGCGATCGACAATCGCGGCCACGGAGAAAGCGAGAAGCTCTACGATCTGGCGAGCTATTCGTCGCCCATTATGGCTGAGGACGCTTACCGTCTTATCGGGCACTTGGGAATTGAGCGTTGCCACATCATGGGATATTCGATGGGCGCGCGGATCTCGGCATTTCTGGCCATGTCTCATCCAGACCGCATCGCAAAGGTGGTGTTCGGCGGCATGGGCGCCAACATGGTGCGCGGCATGGCTGGAACGGGTCCCGTGGCGGCAGCGCTCGAAGCGCCAAGCCTCGACGACGTTACAAACCCGACAGCGCGCACGTTCCGCATTTTTGCGGAACAAACCAAAAGCGATCTTAAGGCGCTGGCAGCATGCATCCGTTCCTCGCGCGCGCCGATCACGGCCGAGATGGTGGCGACCATCTCGAATGAGGTTTTGGTGGCGGTCGGCGAAGACGACGTGATCGCGGGCCCAGCTGAAGATTTAGCCAAGTTGATGCCGCGTGCGCGCGCATTCAAGATCCCCAAGCGCGATCACATGAAGGCGGTTGGCGACAAAACGTTCAAGGCCGAGGTTGTCGGTTTTTTCCGCGCTTCGTAAGATTGATGTTGCCAAACCGCGTGTCGCGGCAGGTAGTCTAGATTGTGTAAGAGACCCTGGCGTAGGCGGACTTCTAATCTAAAAGTCTAACGCGGGGTTGTCGCGGATCATAGGCCGCAAGACCGCCAGGGCCACTCAACGCAATCGCGCCGTTTGCAACATCTACGCACAACAAAAGATGTCTGCCCAACCGTAAGCATCAACTAGGTTCGATGGGCAAAGGCACGAGATACACCCGTTGGAGACACGAGGGACATACTCCAGCGGTACTCCGAAGATCAGAGTGCGTTCAGCTTACTCTTTCTGAGGCCAATCCGCTTTACACGTTTCTACTATGACGAGATTTAACTGTGGATAAGCCCCCTTCATGGATGGCTTTCCGCGCCGAAATCAGGGCCGCCAACTGCGCCGTCAAAGTCACGGCTGCGCCGCGCCGCAGCCGCAAATCAGCCGCTAACAACCACCATTTATCGTTCGGGGAATTTGGGACGTCTTAACCGGTTAGTAACCCTGTTTACGGTAGCGTCTCGTCCCATGATGTTGCGTCGGTTCAGCGTAGTCCTGCCTCTGGCAGTTTTGATGCTTTCGGGTCTGGTGCTCTTATGGGGCTGCAGCTCAACCCCGGATTTTGTGGCCAAAGAGGAGCCGTGGCGAGCCGCCGAAGAGCGCGCGTGCCTAAGCGCTGGCGCAGTCCATGATACCTCGTTCATTCGCAGCCGGTCGGCGCTGGGCGGTCCAAGCGTTTGCGGCGCGGAACATCCTTTTGAAATGTCGGCTGCTGATGGCGGACGCGTCGCGATGCGCCCGCCAGCGATGCTGCGCTGCCCGATGGTGCCTCAGGTCGACAAGTGGGTGGCCGAGGTCGTGGAGCCCGCTGCCCGGCGTTATCTGGGCCAGTCGGTCGCTGAATTGACGGTCGCGGCATCCTACGGGTGCCGCCCGATCAATCATCAGATTGGCGGCCGCTTGTCCGAGCATGGCTATGCCAACGCGCTCGATATCTCGACCTTCCAAATGGCCGACGGCTACAAAATTACCGTCAAAGGCGGCTGGCACGGAACGCCGCGCGAACAAGCGTTTTTGCACGCTGTGCATGATGGCGCCTGCCGCGAGTTCACAACCGTGCTGGGGCCGGGCTCCGATAGCTTCCACAACGACCATTTTCACATGGACCTCGCCCGCCACGGTCGCGACGGCTCCATGCATATCTGCAGATAAGCAGAAACACTTGTTCCGAGCTCTGGATAACGGCTGCCGGACGAGCGATCCTTCATATTAAATCAGCATTCCGTTTATTCGCAATCCCAATTCTGGACAGGCGATATAGATAATTTTCGATTATATATACTTCAAATTGAAGAATTGCCGGTAGGGTTACTGGCAACAAGCACCCTCATACAAAAATGAGGAAGCCTGAAATTTGCGCAGGAAGCGCCCAAGGAGACTCTAAATGCAAAGCAATAATAGCGCACGCGCAAGCGGTGCGGCATCCCGCTTGTTGTCGAGCTGCGCCGTAGTTGCGCTAGGTGCAAGCGTGTGTTCTTCGATATCAGAAGCGCAAACGCTTCTAAGTCTTGGGCAGGACATTACTGTTCTGCAGAACCAGGTGGTTGTCATCCAGAACGATGTCGGCGTACTGCAAGGACAGGTTGGTGTGCTCCAGAGCAGCACGACGGCCAATACTAATCAGCTCAACTCGCAGACAACGATCTTGAACACGTTGCAGACGGGCGTAACCGCGAACACAAGCGCCATCGGCGCCAACACATCGAATATCAACGTGTTGCAGGGTCAAATTGGCACGCTGCAAACCAGCACGACAGCCAACACCACGCAATTGTCGTCGCAGGCAACGATCTTGAATGGGCTCCAAACGAACGTCACCGCCAATACTAATTCCATTAACGCCAACATTTCGGCCTTGAATACGTTGCAGGGCGACGTTTCGCTGAATACCAATAATATCCTGTCCAACACAACGGCCATTGGCGGCATCCAGGGAACGCTGGCGACGCAAGGCAATGGCATTGCGTCAGCGCTGTCTGGGGTTCAGGCAAACTCAACTGGAATAGCCCTGAATACCAGCAACATTGGTGTCCTCCAGTCGGGCTTGCAATCGACGAACGTGTCGCTTGGTGCGCTGGGCAACCAAGTGACAGTCAATTCTAATGCCATCACCGTCAACACAAACGCTCTAGCGACGACACAAGCAACTGTCTCGGGCATTCTGGGACAAGTGACGAACCAGGCAACAGGTATTGCCGCAAACACAGCCAACATAGGCACGCTGCAAACTGGGCTTCAGTCGACGGACGCAAACGTGAGCTTGCTCGGCAATCAGTTGACTGCCAATGGCAACGCGATAACCCTCAACGCTGCTAGCATCGCAACGACCGGCGCGGCCGTCACCAGTCTTCAGGGACAAGTTGCAAACCAAGTGGCAGGTATTACGGCAAATACGGCCAACATCGGCACGCTGCAGACCGGTCTTCAATCCACCGGAGCGACCGTCGGTCTGCTTGGCAATCAGATCACCACCCAAGGCAATGCGATTGCAGTCAACACGGCTGGAATTGCTGCGACCGGCGCAGCCGTCACGAACCTTCAGGGACAAGTTGCAACTCAAGCGGCGGGCCTTGCAACAAATACGGGCAATATCGCCGGGCTTCAAACAGGACTTCAATCCACGAACGCTACGGTCGGTGTTCTTGGTACTCGGGTCAATGCTAACACAGCGACCATCGCAGTGCAGGGCGCCAGCATTGCCGATCAAGGAGCCCGTGTCACAACGCTCGAAGTTCGTGTTGACGGGCATGAAGGCGACATCACCAACATCAATCAGAAAATCACCAAACTAGAAGGCTCGACGGAAGCGGTCGCAACAAATTCCGATCTCTCTGGCGGGGTTAAGAAGGCGTACGCGACGGGCACAAACGCAGCCGCTCTGGGTCAAAGCTCGGTGGCGTCGGGCGCGAATAGTACGGCGGTTGGCGATAACGCTTTAGCGTCTGGCAGCAACGCGTCGGCTTTCGGGCAGGGTGCGCAAGCGACAGCTGCCAACGCGCTCGCAGTTGGCACGAGTGCGCAGGCAACTGGAAAGAATGCGATCGCGATTGGCGTGGGTGCGCGTGCGACTGGCTCAGTTGCGCTCGGACACAATACACTGGCCAGCAACGGTGGTAGCGCACTGGGCGATGAGACGATCGCAACGGGTAGCCGGTCAGCTGCTGTCGGCTATGGTGCGCAGGCGACCCAGGCCAATGCGACAGCGATCGGTTCCGGCGCGCGCACAACCCGTGCGAACCAAGTTGCCATTGGAACGCAAGGCTCGACTTATACGATGGGCGGTTTGACGTCTTCTGCCAGCCGCAATCAACAGTCGGGCGAAACGTACATGGTAACAACGGACGGCGCGGGAAATCTCGCCGCTGGGCCCTACTCATTCTCGCAAATTGAAAAGCGCCTTGAGACGCACTCATCGGGCATCGCGCTCGCGATGGCGATGGGTGGAGCATTCCTGCCCAACGACAAAAACTTCGCTCTCTCGGTCAACGCGGGCTTCTACGACGGGAGCGAGGCGATGGCCGCAAGTATGGTCGCGCGTCTCGATGATAATTGGTATTTGTCAGGCAGTGCAGGTTCGGCGCTCGATCAGAACAAATGGGGCGGCCGCGTTGGGTTCAGCTATGCGTGGTAGTGCAATGACCCCGCATCACGCCACAGCAAAACGCAAAGCTAAACGCCGCGTTGGGCCGATAAGCATTTTCGGAACAGTCGTCGCCTTGTCATTTGGAGCGTTCGGCTACGCTGACGGATTGCTTGTCCGGGCCCATGATAGAGCGTTGTTAACGACTGGGTCGATTGCAGCCACGGACCAGTCAAAACCGCGCCCTGCGTTGTCGGAACTGCAGGCGAAGTACATCGTGCGCAGTACGATGAAATCTTTGCACGACGCGCTGTTGACGGGCAACTTCACGGTTTTTCGCGACCTAGCCGGTCCCTCAATGCGAGCCCGGTATTCGGCCGCGCAATTGTTTGAGAAGTTCGAGTATCTCGTGGCAAACCGGGTGAATTTAGGCGCAACGATCTCAGCCGAACCGGCTTTGACGCATGCCGCCGGAGTGCAGAGCTCGGACGCCGTGCGTCTTGATGGTAGCGTCATGAGTGGCGCTACGCCGATCGGCTTCAGCATGATCGTCGAACCTGACAACAATCGTTGGGCCGTCGCGGATCTCGGTTTTGATACGCCTCAAGCTCAAGCCGATGCTGCCGCTACAAACCGGGTCGGCCAACGGGGACAGGTTCCCAATGCGCGGTAGAGATATAACCGCACTGACAGTGCTGTATGCTTTTGCGAGTTGCTCGGCGGTTGCCGCGCCGCGCGCTCCGCCTGCCGCCATCGCTGTAGCGCCACCGGCACAACCAGAGGCACCACGGCCACTTATTGAAGGTGCGCAAGCCATTTTCCTGGTGCGGATGACTTTGATGAGCATTCATGACGCTAACATCACCGGCAACTACACGGTGTTGCGCGAACTTGGCAGCCCTTCGCTGCAGAGAAAGTCGGCAAGCGCGCTGGCTCAATCTTTCAAGCCTCTGCGCCTCCGCAAACTCGATCTGTTCACCGCCGCTTCGACAATTCCCAGTTTCACCGCGCAGCCCGGCTTGGATGTGGATCACCTGCTGCATTTGAAAGGCGTCTTCACAACGCGCCCAGAAGCTGTCGCATTCGACTTCGCCTTCGAGGCTGTCGAGGGCGTATGGAAACCAGCAAGTCTCGGACTGGCGCTCCAGGCGGCCAATTAATCAGCGCTAACTGACCCAGACTGGCCTGTGCAAAACCTTAAGATTCCGTTGACGACCATGAAATTCCATGGCATCCCATGTTTGCCCGACCGCATTGGGCAGGGATACGTGGCAGGGCGCAGAACCAGTCGAGGGCCTGGCTTCGAGCGACCGCCACGAACCCCCGCCTTAAGCGGCCGGGACCCTCTATCAGCCGGTGTAGATAGCCCGCCGATCGGTCGGTAATAGACGGCCAAAGTTGGTCTTGAGTTTGCGTGGAGGCGCACTTCGCTGCGAAAAGGATGGACCGCTTTGTCTCGACATTTACCAACAAGATCGACGCCAAAGGCCGCGTCTCCGTGCCAGCGCCTTTCCGCGCCGTTCTCGAGCGCGACATCTTCGGATCGGGCAGTCTCGGCGGCATTTATTGCTACCCCTCGCTCGACGCTCCGGCTCTCGATGCTGGCGGCGAAAGACTTGCGAAAAAGATCGATGGGCTTCTCGCAGGCCTGCCGGATTATTCAGACGAGCGGGACGAACTCTCTGTCGCACTCTACGGTGACGTCCAGATCTTATCGATCGACGGGGACGGCCGCATCGTGCTTCCTCAAAGCCTTCGCGCGCACGCAGGTGTTGACGGCGCGGTCACTTTTGTCGGCCTTGGCGACAAGTTTCAAATGTGGGAACCAGGGCAATTCGAAAAACGCCGCGAGCTCGCCCGCGGCAAAGTTCAGTCGACCAGAAAACTTTTCGGCGCGGGGAGCCGCCTTGCCTCAGACGGCGAGGGCGATGAGGGAGCACGGGAATGAAGCGGGTGCAGCCGCCCGGAGCCGTCCCAACCGGCACTGAGACGAAGCGCGCCCGCCACATTCCCGTGCTGCTCTCAGAAGTGATCGAGAGCTTGAGCCCGCAACCAAATCAGCTTTTCATCGACGGTACGTTCGGAGCGGGGGGATATTCCCGCGCCATTCTGCAAACGCCTCAAACGCGCGTGCTCGCCTTCGATCGCGACATCACAGCGGTGCGGGCAGCAACGGCAGTGACTGCCGAATTCGCCAATCGGCTGCGCGTGATCAACAAGCCGTTCTCGGCGATGGAAGATTTCACGCGGATCGAGGAAACGGCTGATGGCGAACCGCTCATCACGGGCGCTTTTGTCGATGGCGTCGTGTTGGATATCGGCGTGTCGTCGATGCAAATCGACGAGGCGGAGCGCGGATTTTCTTTCATGCATGACGGCCCGCTCGATATGAGGATGTCGGCACCCGTCGATCCGCTCGATGGCAGCGCGCTCAACGCTGGGGGAAGCGCTGCCGATTTCGTCAACACGGCCGACGAAGAGCTGATCGCCAACGTCATTTACACTTACGGAGATGAGCGCAAATCCCGCACCATCGCGCGTGCCATCCTTAAACGGCGCGCCGAAAAGCCGTTCACGCGCACGCTCGAGTTGGCCGACCTGGTGCTCAAAGTTTTCCACGGCCGCAAGGTCGATGGCCGCCATCCTGCGACCCGCACGTTCCAAGCGTTGCGGATTTATATCAACGACGAGCTTGGCGAGCTGGCGCGGGCCCTGACTGCTGCTGAAAATATTTTAAAGCCCGGCGGTCGGCTCGTAATCGTTACGTTCCATTCGCTCGAAGACCGCATCGTCAAACGGTTTTTAGCGACCCGCTCGGGCAAGGAGCGTGGCACATCTCGGCATCTGCCGCAGCAATCGATACAATTGGCGCGGCCGAGTTTCCAAATTGTTAACTCACGCCCGTTAACACCTTCTCAAGGTGAATTGGATCTGAACCCGCGTGCCCGGTCGGCACGTTTGCGAGCCGCCATTCGAACGCCTGAGCCGCCCTGGCCCCTCGATTTGGAAGACCTCGAGGTGCCGGTACCGCAAGCGACCTGAGCGCTCGGGATCACAACGAGGAGAGCCGCCATGCGCCTCTTGAACATCATGAGTTGCTGTTTTGCGCTGGCCAGCGCCTTTCTGCTTTACGGCCTAAATTATGACACGCGGCGCCTTGAGGCCCAGGTTCACGCCAAAGAGCAAACAGCCGAAAAAGCCCGCAGCGACATCGCGATTTTGAAAGCCGAACGCAGTCATCTCGGTCGGCCAGACCGGATCGATCCTTTGGCGCGCGCGCAAGGCTTGGGGCCACCGCGGCCAGAACAGCTCGCTTTGCCGGGTCAGGGCTTTGACGCCGTGCAAGCCCGCCGGATCGCGGACGGCCGCTGACATGATGACGCCGGTTACGATCACGCCTGGAATGCCGCCGCGGCCTCAGCAAGCACCACCCGCTCGCAGACGGCCGATGGTCGCCAATCTGGCGCTTCTTGGCGGCGTTGTGGCAGGCTTCGGGCTGGTCGCCGGTCAGTTGATGTTTCTTGGACTGAAAAGCGGGCCGCAGATCGCTATGGCGGTCACCGAGCCGAGCGCCACGAGCTTTGCCAGGCCCGATCTCATTGATCGTAATGGCCGTCTGATCGCAACCGACGTCGAAGCGCCATCGCTATTTGCCGATCCGGCCCTCGTGCAAGATCGCGACGAGGTGGTGGAGAAACTGGCGACAGTTCTTTCTGATCTCGATCAGGCGGACTTGCGCCGTTCTTTATCGGATAAAGCGCGCCGCTTCGTTTGGATCAGACGCGGACTGTCGCCGCGCGTCGCCCAACGCGTTCACGACCTAGGGCTCCCTGGCATTTCATTTCGCAAGGAGTTGCGCCGGGCTTATCCAGCGGGTGAGCTTGCCGGCCATATCATCGGCTCGGTCAATGTCGACAACAAAGGAACGTCGGGTATCGAGAAATACGTCGACGACGTTATCGGCGTTGAGCCGGTGCACAGCGCAACGCTGTCTGATCGCGCGCCTGTGCGCTTGTCCATTGATCTTGGCGTTCAGCACACTCTGGAAGATGAGCTGGAAACAGCGCTGCGGCGTTACCACACGGAAGGCGCGGCCGGACTTATTATGGACGTGACGACGGGCGAAATCGTCGCCAGCGCGTCGCTACCGCGCGTTGATCCGAGCCGCCCGGCAATGGCGCTCGATCCGAACAATCTCAATCGGGTGACGGATGGCACCTACGAACTGGGCTCGGTCATGAAGACCATGACGATCGCGATGGCGCTCGATGCGGGAACGGCAACGGCCGATACGATACTCGATGTTCGCCAGCCGCTGACGGCAGGCCGCTTCACGATCACAGATCTCCATCCCGCTGGCCGTCCGTTGACGGTGGCTGAAGTTTTCACTCATTCGTCGAACGTGGGTGCCGGCATGCTGGCGCTCGAAGCTGGTGCCGACAAGGTCACGGCGTTTTTTAAACGGGCCGGATTGCTTGAACCAATCAAGACCGAAGCGGGCCCGGTGAAAGCGCCGCAGTTGCCCTCGCAATGGGAGCGCGCCGAGTTGATCACGGTGTCTTACGGGCACGGCATAGCGTTGAGCCCGCTGCAATTTGCAGCCGCCGCAGCCGCGCTCGTCAATGGCGGAAAGCGGGTTGCACCGACGTATCTCAAATATCGGCTTGAGACGTCTGCAAAACGCGAAACCGTTGTTTCTCCAACAACCAGCCTGGAGATGGCGCGGCTGATGCGGCTCAATGTTTTGGATGGCGAAGGCACGGGCAAGCGTGCTGACGTTCCAGGTTATAGGGTTGGCGGCAAGACGGGTACGGCGGAACTTGCCGACAACGGCGGCTATCAGAAAAAGGCCGTGCTGTCTTCATTTCTTGGAACATTCCCGGCAGATGAGCCGCGCTATGTCACGATGGTTTTGCTTTTTGAACCAGAAGCCAGCGTTGAAACCGGTGGTCAGCGCACGGCATCGACGAACGCTGCTCCTGTCACAGCGCGGCTCATCCGCCGCATCGCGCCACAGTTGGGCGTGGCACCTCTGCAAACGGCACTCTCCCAGTAACAATCAGGCCGCGCCGCTCAGCGTCGTTTGACGGCTTCACGCGGCGCATTTAAGACGAAGTAACGAATGTGGCGTGCGCTGGTCGCGCGCAAGCTCGCGGGCAAGAAGCGCATGCGACTGATCGATGTTTTGCCAGCTGAGATCGCAGCGCCCCTTGACGCTGCTGGAATCGAGGTTAGCGGTATCACCGCGTCCAGCAAGGCGGCTGGACCTGGTGTTATTTTTGCAGCCCTCCCTGGTGTCAAGACAGACGGCGCTTTGCATATTCCCGATGCCATCGCACGCGGCGCTTCCGCGATCATTGTCGCAAAAGATAAAGCTATCTTTGTGCCTCTGGGCGCCGTTGTCATACCGGTCGACAATCCACGCCGCGCATTGGCCCTCATTGCGGCGCGCTTTCATCCGCGCCAACCGGAAATCTGCGTGGCTGTCACCGGCACCAGCGGCAAAACCTCGGTCGCCGATTTTACGCGGCAAATTTTTGCCCACCTTGGCCGCCGTGCAGCCTCCCTCGGCACCATCGGCCTGATCAAACCTGATGGCGCGATCTATGGTTCGTTGACGACGCCAGATCCTGTCGCACTGCACGCAACGATCGATCAACTGGCGCAAGAAGGCATCACACATCTGGCTTTTGAGGCGTCGTCGCACGGCCTCGATCAGCATCGTCTCGACGGAGTAAGGCTGGCGGCCGCCGCTTTCACCAATCTCGGCCGCGACCATATGGATTATCACGCAACGGTCGACGACTATCTCGACGCCAAAATGCGCTTATTCAGAGAACTGTTGCAGCCAGGTGAAATAGCCGTTGTCAATACCGATGGCGACCACGCTGATGAAGCACTCGAGGCAGCGTTAGAACGCGGTCTCGTCGTATTCAGCGTTGGGTCGCACGGGGAAAATCTGCGACGCACGCGACTGAGTAACGACGGCTTTGGCCAAGTGGTTGGCGTTCGTGCGGGCGGCCGCGACTATGAAATCAAGTTGCCGCTGGTCGGTGCTTATCAGGCGGAGAATGCTCTGGTCGCGGCCGGACTGGCGATCGCGGGCGGCGAAGAGACGGGTGCCGTTTTGGCGTCGCTGGAACATCTCAAAGGCGTTCCGGGTCGGCTCGAAATTATTGGCGAAGCCAACGGCGGTCTTGCAATCGTCGATTACGCCCACAAGCCTGAAGCGCTCGAAGCAGCGCTGGCAGCATGCCGCCCGTTCGTGTCCGGCAAACTGATTTGCGTGTTCGGCTGCGGCGGCGACCGCGACAAGGGCAAACGTCCCATCATGGGAGCGATTTCCGCCGCTCAATCTGACATTACCATCATAACGGATGACAATCCGCGCTCCGAACTGGCGTCTGCGATCCGTGCTGAAATTCTAGCCGCCGCGCCGGGCGCTCGTGAAATCGGCGACCGGGGGGAAGCCATTGCCGCCGCCGTCGCCCTGATGTCACCGGGAGATGTCGTGCTCGTCGCCGGTAAGGGACATGAAACGGGCCAGATCGTCGGCAACACGATCCTGCCCTTCTCGGACACGGAAGAATTGCGCCGCGCAATGCAGCAGGCAACCTCTCGATGACAGCTGAACTATGGACTTGGAATGAGCTGATCGCAGCGATGCCGGGCTGCGTCGCCGACGGGCGGCCAGCTGCTGCCATCACCGGTTTTTCGATTGATACGCGCTCGCTCTCGCCGGGCGATGTGTTTGTGGCTCTGCAAGATCAGCGCGACGGCCATGAGTTCGTCACGTCAGCTGCCAAGGCTGGCGCGGCAGCAGCGATTGTCGCGCGCGGCTACCAAAGGATTGCCGGCGACGGGGCGCTCTTACGCGTCGACGATCCATTGCGAGCTCTGGAACATTTAGGCGTCGCGGCGCGAGCGCGGCTCTCGTCCAAAGCCCGCGTCATCGCCGTCACGGGCAGCGCTGGTAAAACCGGCACAAAGGACATGCTGCGGGCGTGCCTTGGCCGGTTGGGCAAGGTTCATGCATCTGAAAAATCTTATAACAATCATTGGGGCGTGCCCCTCACGCTCGTGCGAATGCCCGCTGACACGCAGTACGCCGTGTTTGAAATCGGCATGAACCACCCCGGTGAAATTCGGCCGCTGGTCAAGCTCGTGCGTCCGCACGCTGCGATCATCACGACGGTCGAAGCCGTGCATCTGGCTCACTTTAATTCTGTCGAAGAGATCGCCGACGCTAAAGCTGAAATATTCTCCGGTCTCGAGCCCGGCGGATCGGCCATCATCAAGCGCGCGAGCCCGTATTTCGACCGCCTCGCCGCTCATGCTCACGTGGATAGAGCCAAAGTGATTTCGTTCGGTTTGGCATCGAATGCCGATGTTTATGCCGACAAAATAGAGCAATCGGCCGAGGCGAGCGAAATTACCGCGCGGATTGGCGATAAAATCATCAGCTATCGCCTCGCAATCCCAGGCAGTCATGTCGCGGAAAATTCTCTGGCCGTCGCGGCAGCCTTGCAAGTCATTGGTGCTGACGTGGAAACCGCGCTGGGCGCGTTGGCCGACTTGCCGCCACCCGATGGCCGGGGCGCGCGCGTTTTACTCGCCACCCGCACCGTCGGCGACCCAACGGGGCACGCACTTTTGATCGACGAGAGCTACAACGCCAATCCGGCTTCGATGCGCGCGGCGCTCGCAACGCTCGCCAACCTGCCGCGTGACCGCTTTCAACGGCGGATTGTGGTTCTGGGCGATATGCTGGAGCTTGGGGTGCAAGCTGGTGAGCTGCATCGCGGCCTTAAGCCCGCCATCGATGCGGCGGGCGCGGATCTTGTCTTTGCCTGTGGGCCTAATATGAAGGGGCTTTATGATTCCCTCAGACCCGCTATCAAAGGCAGCTACGGCGAAACGGCTGCCGAACTCGAGCCGGCGCTGTTGGCGGAAATTCGTGCCCGCGATGTTGTCATGGTGAAGGGCTCTAATGGTCTGAAGCTCGGTGCGCTCGTTGGCGCGTTGCGGCGGCGGTATGGCGAAGCCAACAATCCACTTTAAGAGCTAGCGCACGTCGAAACACTTGAGGAAGCGCTGAATGTTTTATGAACTCGTCAACTTTTCTGACCAGATCGGCGCGCTCAACGTCTTTCGCTACATCACATTTCGCACCGGCGGCGCGATTTTCACCGCGCTTCTATTCGTGATGATGTTCGGGCCTAGCATCATCGACGTTCTGCGCATTAAACAGGGCAAGGGCCAGCCGATCCGCGAAGATGGCCCGCAAACGCACCTGTTGAAAAAGGGTACGCCCACCATGGGTGGCCTGATGATCCTGGCGGGCGTCACCGTCTCGACGCTGCTGTGGGCACATCTGCGTAACGGCTACATTTGGGTCGTGTTAGCCGTCACGCTGTCATATGGCGCGATCGGCTTCTACGATGATTTCTTGAAGGTGACGCGGCGGTCAAGCAAAGGTTTTTCGAGCGGTTCGCGCATGGCGCTCGAGGTGCTCGTCGCGGCATTGGCTGGTTACGCCATCACGCTGCTGGGGCCAGCAGACCTCAACACGACGTTGACGTTTCCGTTCTTCAAGAACCTCTTATTGAACCTCGGGCCCTTCTTTGTGCTGCTCGCCGTCCTCGTCATCGCGGGCGCCGGCAACTCCGTCAACTTGACGGATGGGCTCGATGGCTTGGCAATCGTGCCGGTGATGATTGCGGCGGCAACCTTCGGGCTGATTGCTTACCTGACCGGTAACTTGAAATTCGCGGCTTACCTGCAGATCCATTATGTCCCAGGCACCGGCGAACTGGCTGTGATCTGCGGCGCGCTGATTGGCGCTGGCCTGGGCTTCCTCTGGTTCAATGCGCCACCGGCGATGATCTTCATGGGCGATACCGGTTCGCTGGCTCTTGGCGGCGCGCTTGGCGCAATCGCATTGGCCACCAAACACGAAATCGTACTCGCGATCGTTGGCGGCCTCTTCGTGCTTGAGACGATGTCGGTGATCATCCAGGTATTGTCGTTCAAGTGGACGGGCAAGCGCGTGTTCAAGATGGCGCCGCTGCATCACCATTACGAACAGAAGGGTTGGAAGGAATCGACTGTCGTCATCCGGTTCTGGATCATCTCGGTCATTCTGGCGCTCGTTGGGCTTGCCAGCCTAAAGCTGCGGTGACCCCGCGCCAAAGCGCTCGTTGTGAGATAAGTTTGCGCTCATGATTCGCGCCACCACATTCAAAGGCAAAACCGTCGCGGTGTTCGGCCTTGGAGTATCAGGGCTCGCCAGCGTGCGATCGCTGCTCGATGGCGGCGCGACGATCGCTGCCTGGGATGACAGCGAGGCGGGCCGAGCGGCGGCAGAAAATGCCGGCATCGCGCTGACCGATCTGCACTCGGCGGATTGGTCGACGTTTTCTTCCCTTGTTTTGGCCCCCGGCGTGCCCCTGACGCATCCCGAGCCGCATTGGGTCGTGCGCCGGGCTACCGAGCGGGGCGTTGAGATTATCGGCGACGTCGAGATTTTCGCCCGCGAGCGCGCCGCCCACTGCTTGGACGCGCCGTTTATCGCGATCACCGGTACCAACGGCAAGTCGACGACGACGGCGCTGATTACGCACATCTTGAAGTCGGCTGGGCGCGACGTGCAGATGGGCGGCAACATCGGCGTGGCGGTTTTGGCGCTCGAGCCACCGGCGCAGAACCGCTTTCACATCATCGAAATGAGTTCATTTCAGATCGACCTGACGCCAAAGCTGAACCCGACCGTCGGTGTGCTTTTAAACATCACGCCCGATCACCTCGACCGCCACGGCGACATAACTCACTACGCCAGCGTGAAATCCCGGCTCATCGCCGGCGCAACCGTGGCCTCGATCGGCGTCGACGATGCGTTTGGCGTCGAAGCGCTGCGCCGGAAAGTTGCCGCGGGCACGGCCGTCGCCTTCAGCTCCAAGCACGCACTCGCACCCGGCTATAGCTTGAGCGGAACTACGATCGTCTGCGCTAATCGCGAAGGTCTGGCCGTGAAACTTGCCGACATCGAAAATATCGCGACACTGCGCGGCAATCATAACGCGCAAAACGCGCTCGCCGCCGTGTCCGCCGTACGCGAATGTTTGATCCTGCTTGGAATGAATGCCAGCCTCGATTGGCAACGCGCGCTTGACACATTTGGCGGACTTCCGCATCGCATGGAAGAAATCGGCCGCGTCGATGAAGTGCTCTTTATAAACGATAGCAAAGCGACAAACGCCGACTCGACCGAGAAAGCCCTGCTGTCGTTTTCCCGCGACGTCTTCTGGATCCTCGGCGGCAAGCCCAAGGACGGCGGTATTGAAAATTTGCGGCCATATTTCGGAGGTATCGTTCGCGCCTATCTGATCGGAGAAGCCGCGCAAGAATTTTCGCAAACCCTGGACGGCGACGTCGCTATTATTCCGTGCGGCACGCTTGATGTCGCCGTTGCCCGCGCCGCCGCCGACGCTGCAGCTTATGCGCGCGGTGAACCAATGCTGTTGTATAATGTGCAGGGTTCAATTGGGGTCGGCACGACAGCACCATGGAATGTTCCGCAACCTGCGAGCACTACCATGACTGAACCCGTTGTACTGCTGTCGCCGGCGTGCGCGTCCTACGACCAGTTCAAAAACTTCGAAGTGCGCGGGGAAGCGTTTCGCGCGAGCGTTGCCAAGCTACCCGGCATCGCATTGAAAGGGCGCTCATGAGCATCAGCCGCGCCGACAAAAGCCGGTTGGCCGATTGGTGGTTCACCGTCGATCGTGCGCTGCTGTGGGCCTTGGGTGCATTGATTGCGATCGGCCTCGTGCTGTCGTTCGCGGCATCGCCTGCCGTCGCATTGAAGAAGGGATTTTCAACCTACTACTTCGTCGAGCGGCATTTCTTTTTTGCGGGCCTGGGCATCGTGCTGATGCTGGCGATATCGTTTTTTTCACCTGCTGCCGTACGCCGCTTGGCAGTTTGTCTTTTTATCTCGATGCTCGCGCTGATGGCGTTCGTGTTGTTGACGGGGCAAGACATCAACGGCGCTAAGCGGTGGATGTCGATTGCGGGGCATTCGTTCCAGCCATCAGAGTTTGCCAAACCAGGCTTCATCGTCGTCATCGCTTGGCTATTTGCGGAAGCCGCAACCCGGCGCGATGTGCCGGCGCTACCGATCGCGATTTGCACTTGGGCGCTGTTTGCGGGCCTTCTGGTCAGTGAGCCAGATATCGGCCAGACCGCGCTGGTCAGCGCAACCGCCGGCATACTGTATCTGATGGCCGGTCTGCCGTTGATCGGCGCGCTGGCACTACTGGTGACGGGTGGTGGCGGACTGTGGCTCGCCTACCAAAATTTTGGTCACGTCCAAAGCCGCATCGACCGCTTCTTTTCGCCGCTGCCGTTTGAAAACTTTCAAGTCGACCGCGCCATCCAGTCATTCTCGGAAGGCGGCCTGTTCGGGCGCGGACCCGGTGAGGGAACGATCAAATCCGTACTGCCGGACGCGCACACGGATTTCATATTTGCCGTCGTTGCCGAGGAGTACGGCGTTATCGCTTGCCTGGTACTGTTGTCGCTGTTTGCGTTCATTGTCTTGCGCGCCGTGATCAGGGCGGCTGAAGAACCCCAACCGGCAGACCGGCTCGCGATTCAGGGCTTAGCAATTGTGTTTGGCCTGCAGGCACTCATCAATATGGGCGTTAACGTAGGCATTCTGCCGCCTAAGGGTATGACGCTGCCGTTCATTTCCGCTGGCGGATCGTCAATGCTGGCGCTGGCGATCACCACTGGCATGCTGCTCGCCCTGACGCGCCGACGACCCGATGCCGCGCGCCTCAAAAAGCCCAGATTGATGCCGACCATCGAAGGCTTAGAGTTCGAGGGGCCTAAGAGTTTAAGATGAAAGATACGTTGTGCGTCATGCTGGCGGCCGGTGGAACCGGCGGTCATCTGTTTCCCGCTTTCGCATTGGCTGAGGAACTGCAGCGCCGCGGCGTCGCTGTCGACTTGATGACGGATATGCGTGGCGACCGCTACGGCTCGGGATTTCCGGCGCGCAACGTCTACAAGGTGCCTGCCGCGACGCTAACGGGCCGCTCGCCGCTCGCTGCGGCGCGCACAGCGATGTCGCTGGCAAGTGGCACGCGAGCAGCCTACGCGATCCTGCGCAAAGTGAGGCCGTCCGCGATCATCGGCTTTGGCGGCTACCCGACGTTTCCCCCGCTGGTGGCAGCAAGGCTATTGAGAGTGCCTTCCGCGATCCACGAGCAGAACGCTGTACTGGGCCGCGCGAACAAGATGCTGGCGCGTCGCGTTAATGCGATAGCGACATCGTTTGAACGCACAAAATATCTCGACGGCGGTTTTGGTAAAGCGGTTTGCGTGACCGGCAACCCGGTGCGCCAAGCCGTGATCGAGGCCGCAGCGACATCGTTCCGATTGCCAGAAGCCCAAGGCGAGGTCCGGCTTTTGATATTCGGCGGCAGCCAAGGCGCACGCTTTTTCTCCGATGCCGTACCCGCGGCGCTGGCGGCGTTGAGCACGGCGACGCGCGCTCGGCTGCGGGTTGTGCAGCAGGTCCGCGATGAAGATTTAGGGAGGGTGCGCCAGTCTTACGCTGAAAGCGGGGTCAAGTCCGAGGTCGACACCTTCTTCAAAGATCTGCCCGCCCGAATGGCATCGAGCCACCTGGTTATTGGCCGCGCCGGGGCATCGACGGTGGCTGAGCTGACGGTCATTGGACGGCCCGCGCTATTGGTGCCGTTGCCTCATGCGCTCGACAACGATCAGCTTAATAACGCCCTTCGCCTTGCAGAATCAGGAGGCGGCTGGTGTATCGAGCAGAAGGATCTGACGACGCAACGCTTAACCGCTGAGATCGATAGCCTGATTGCTCAGCCGCAAAAGCTTGCGGCGGCAGCTGAGGCCGCTAAAAGAGCGGGCAGGCCGGATGCGGTCGCGCGCTTGGCTGATTTCGTTTTAGATTTGGCGGCAGCTTCAGCCCCGCGCGCGGCGTAAATCGTCCAATTCAGGGAAGTTTTTCTTCGATGCAAATGCCTCGCGACATCGGCCCATTCCACATTATAGGGATCGGTGGCATCGGCATGAGCGCGATCGCCGAGATCCTGGTCGCCAAGGGCCACACCGTCCAGGGCAGCGATCAAAAAGAGAGCGCCAACGTCAAGCGGCTGCGCGCCAAAGGTATTCGCGTTTTCGTCGGCCACGATGCCGTTAATCTAATTGGCGCTCGTTACGTCGTGATCTCGACGGCGGTGAAGCCTACCAATCCGGAATTGCAAGCCGCGCGCGAGAAGGGCTTGCCGATTATTCGCCGTGCCGAAATCCTGGCTGAGCTGATGCGGCTTTACTCAACCGTGTCGGTAACGGGCACACACGGCAAGACCACGACCACATCGCTGCTGTCGCACATTTTCGCCGAAGCGGGCGAGGAGCCGACGGTGATCACGGGCGGCATCATTAATGCCTGGGGATCAAACGCGCGTTTGGGGTCTGGCAAGTGGATGATCGTCGAAGCCGACGAGAGCGATGGAACGTTCACCCGCCTGCCAACTGAAATCGGCATCGTCACTAACATCGATCCAGAGCATCTCGATTATTTCGGCTCGGTTGAGGCGATGCATCACGAATACGAAGCTTTCTTAAAAAACATTCCGTTTTTTGGGTTGGCGGTCGTGTGCATCGATCACCCGGTGGTGCGCGATATGGTCGAGAGGCTTGAGCTGCGCCGCGACGGCCGCCGTCTCTTGACTTACGGGACGAGCGCTGATGCCGATATTAGACTGGAGAATGTCTCGATCTCCGGCAACGCGACGCACTTTGATGCCGTGCTTGGCGCGGCCGTGAAGGGCGGCGCCCGCAGGCTGTCTGATTGGTCCGTTCCCATACCTGGCGCGCACAATGCGGCGAACGCCTTGGCCGCAGTTGCGGTCGCGACTGAAGCCGGCATTGATGACAACAAGATCCGAAGTGCGATGGCTGGGTTCTCCGGCGTCAAGCGGCGGTTCCAATTGACTGGCGAGTGGAATGGCATTTCGATTTACGACGATTACGGCCACCATCCCGTTGAGATTGCAGCCGTGCTCGCTGCCGCTCGCGGCGGCGCCAAGGGCCGTGTCGTCGCGATTGTCGAGCCGCATCGCTACACGCGTGTCCGCGATCTGTTCGATGAATTCGCCTCATGCTTTTCAGATGCCGACCACGTCATCGTTGGGCCGCTCTATACCGCTGGCGAAACCCCGATCCCTGGCATCGACAGCCATTCTCTCGCGCGCGGCATCGCGGTGCGGGGTCACGCCTCTGTCCGAGCCGTCGATCACGCATCTGACTTGGTGCCGACATTGAAAACGCTCGCCCGTCCTGGCGATACCGTTGTGTGCCTGGGCGCTGGGCAATCAACCGAGTGGGCCCACCACCTGCCAGATTGGTTGGCTGAGACATCGAAGATCGCGGGGAGTTCGCGCTAAATGTTTCCCGACTTGGCCGCCGATCTAGCAAAGCGCCTGCCGAACCTGCGCGGGCGGATGGCAGCGAATGCGCCGCTCGCCGATATCACCTGGTTTCGTGTTGGCGGCCCGGCGCAAATTCTTCTGACGCCGGCCGATGAAGCCGACCTAGCCTACGCTTTGCAACAGTTGTCGGGAGATTTTCCCGTGCAGGTCATCGGCTTGGGATCTAATCTTTTGGTACGCGATGGCGGCGTGCCCGGTATCGTTATCAGGATGGGGCGTGGCTTTGGCGAGATTAAAGTTGGCGAGGGTCATCGCTTAACCGCCGGTACCGCCGTGCCCGATGTCAAGATTGCGCGCGCGGCGGCGGACGCCGGCATCTCAGGATTATCGTTTTATCGCGGCATTCCAGGTTCGCTCGGCGGCGCTTTGCGCATGAATGCAGGCGCGCATGGTCGCGAAACCAAAGATACAATGATCGAAGCGCGCGCCGTCGACCGGTCGGGCAAGATCCATGTTCTGGCGTTCGCGGATATGGGCTTCACGTACCGCCATTGTGCCATTCCGAGCGATTGGATTTTCACCCAAGCGACGTTTCAGGGCACGGCGGGTTTGCCCGCCGACATCGTCAAGGAGATGGATGAGGTCGCGGACTATCGCGAAAAGAACCAGCCAATCAAAGAGCGCACCGGCGGTTCGACGTTCAAAAATCCGCCAGGCCATAGCGCCTGGAAATTGATCGACGAGGCTGGATGCCGCGGCTTGCGCATCGGCGGCGCGAAGGTTTCGGAGATGCACTGCAATTTTCTGATCAATGATGCCCAAGCCTCGGGCGAAAACGTTGAGATGCTAGGTGAGACTGTGCGCGCGCGCGTCAAAGCGAAATCCGGCGTGACTTTGAATTGGGAAATCATCCGCATCGGCCAGCCCCACGACGGCCGCCCGACCGGCGAAGCTTTGGCACTCAACTCATGAACAAACTACCTCCTGCGCCACGACGCACGAAAACCACTGTCGCCGTACTGATGGGCGGCCTTTCAGCCGAACGCCCTGTCAGTTTGCGATCGGGTGCCGCTGTCGCCCACGCGCTGCGTGGCGAAGGCTACAGCGTCACCGAAGTGGACGCTGGCCGCGACCTCGCCATCGAGCTTGCCAAACTCAAACCCGATGTGTGTTTCAACGCCTTGCACGGCCGCTTCGGCGAGGACGGTTGCGTGCAAGGTGTTCTTGAAATGTTGGGCTTGCCCTACACGCATTCGGGCGTACTGGCGTCGGCGCTTGCCATGCACAAGGAACGCGCCAAGGATGTTATGAAGGGCGCGGGCGTTGCCGTGGCAGATGCCCGCCTCGTCACCCGCGCTGAAGCACAAGCCGCGCACGTTTTGCCGCCGCCTTACGTCGTCAAACCGATCTGCGAAGGCTCAAGCTTCGGCGTCGTCATCGTGCCGCCAAACGCTACAAGTCCTCCCCCATTGATCGCAGAAGGCGGCCCGAGCGATGAAATCATTATGGTCGAGCGCTACATCGCCGGCCGCGAACTCACCTGCGCCGTCATCGGCGATTTCGTCACCGACATCATCGAGATCGTGCCGCTTAAAGGACTGAGCTTTTACGATTATGAGGCGAAATATACTCCCGGTGGGTCGAAACACGAGCTGCCTGCGCAACTTTTACCAAATGTTTACCGAACACTCCGTTCTCTAACACTTAGGGCACATCAGGCCTTGGGCTGCAGCGGCGTGACACGGGCGGACTTCCGCTTCGACGACACGGACGGTGGCACAGGCGAGCTGATTTGCCTTGAGGTCAATACCCAGCCCGGCATGACGGCGACGTCGCTGGTGCCGGAGCTCGCTGGTTACGCTGGATGGTCGTTCGGCGAACTGGTGCGATGGATGGTTGAGGACGCGAGTTGCAACAGATCGGCATGACGGGACGGTTCTGGTGGCGGGCGCTTGATGCGCCATCGTCAGACCTTTCTTCGTCTCATGCCGCAGGTTCTGCATCGGGCGCTGGCCAATGGCACTACCCCACGCGCCAGGGTCAACGCGCCAAGCCAAATTCCCAAGCCTCGATGAAGCTGCAAGTGCCGCGCTCGGATCGCCGCCGTTTGGGTTCAAGGCGCGCTTCCCGTTCAATATCAGCATTGGCGGCAGCTTTTGTTTGTGCAGCCTTCATCTCGGCAGCGGCGACAGCGACGGTCTTGTCAGGAAAATTTGAAGTCGCAAAAATCACCCTTGGCGTCTCGGCCACTGCTGGCCAAGCGCTGATGGCGCTGGGCTTTGGCATCGATCAGGTGAACCTAGGCGGTCATCATTTTACGCCAGATAGCGATGTTTACGACGCGCTCGATTTGCCCAACGTCAAAACATTCGCCGACTTTGACGCCGCCGCCGCGCTGAAGCGCATAGAACGGCTGTCCTGGGTCGATAGCGCGCAAATTACCCGGATTTTTCCAGGCTCGGTGTCGGTGCAAATTCGCGAGCGCATTCCAGCCGCGGTCTGGCTGCGCGGTGACAAAAGCTATTTGATCGATGCGACCGGCCGCGTCTTAGGGTTGATCCCCGACGCCTCGAGTTGGAAGTTGCGCCAGATCGCTGGCGAAGGCGCCAACACCGAAGCTTCGATGCTGTTTACGGCCCTTTCCAGCCAGCCAGCCATCGAGCAACTTTATGATCATGCCGAGCGGATCGCTGAGCGGCGCTGGTCGGTCGTGCTCAAAAACGGTTCGCGGCTCGAGCTTGGCGCCGACCGCGATTCGGAAGGCTTGTCGCTCATTCAATCGCATAACGATCTGAAGCGCGCGTTGGCTGGGCCACCCGCCGTCATTGATGTCCGCACGCCTGGGCACGCCGTTGTGCGGCTGGTCTCTGCTGGTCATGCGGCCAACCATGCTGCAGGTCAGGCGCCAACGTCCGTGGCGGTCGCGCCATGAGCAGAAACAACGCTGCCGACCGGCGCGGCAAAAACGTTTTCGGATTGCTCGATATCGGCACCGCTAAGGTGGCAGCCGCCGTTCTTGTCACCGGCAGTGCCAAAGTCGTGCCGGGTGCCGATGGCGTGGCGGCCAGCATGACGGGCCATATCGCGGGCCTAGGCGTACATCGCTCGCGCGGCGTGAAGGCCGGCGTCTTGACCGATCTCGATGAAGCCGAAACGGCGGTCAGGGCTGCGATCAGCCAGGCGGAACGCTCAGCCGGTGTCACGCTCGACAGCGTTATCGTGACGGTGTCGTGCGGCCGGCTCAAATCGCAGCATTTTGCAGCCGGCGCCGAAATCGATAGCGGCACGGTCACCGACGACGATATTTCCAGAGTGCTCTCGGGTGGGCGCGCCTACGCCGAGCGCGACGGGCGGATGCTTGTGCATATGAACCGGCTGGGCTTCCGGCTCGATGGCGGTTTGGGCGTACGCGACCCCCGTGGCCTTGCTGCGCGCCGGATGGCGGCCGACATGCACGCAGTCACCGCCGACGAAGCCCCGGTGCGCAATCTGCTTTTGCTGATCGAGCGCTGCTATCTAGCCTGTGATGGGCTGGTCGCGACGCCGTATGCCAGCGCCTTGGCGACGACGACGGAAGAAGAACGCCAGCTCGGCGTCACCTGCATCGACATGGGTGCTGGCACGACATCGATCGGCATCTTCGCCGATGGGCATTTTATCGGTGCTGACGTTATTCCGGTCGGCTCTCAGCACATCACGTTCGACATCGCGCGGGCGTTGCAGACGCCACTCGTGGAAGCTGAGCGAATCAAAACGCTTTATGGCACACTGTTCACGGCCCAGTCTGACGAACACGACACGTTCTCCTATCCGCTGAGCGGCGAAGAGGACGGTCAAACGCACCATTCCAATAAGGCGCGTTTGGCTGAAATCATCCGTCCACGCGCTGCGCAAATCTTGAGCTTGGCGCGTGAACGCCTCGCCCAGAATGGCGCCAGCGCTTATGCCGGAGATAAAGTCGTTCTGACCGGCGGCGCTGCCCAACTTCTCGGTGCCGCAGAATTTGCCGCCAACGAGCTCGGTCAGGCCGTGCGCGTCGGTCGGCCGGTGGCTATCTCAGGGTTGCCCGCAACCATTGCCGGGCCGCAGTTTGCGTCGTTGACAGGTTTGGCGATTGCGGCAAGTGCTGGCCTTGGCGAGTTCAGTCCCTACCGTGATCGCGATGCGTTCGGGCAAGGATATTTTGGCCGCGTCGGGTCTTGGTTGAAAGCTGGTTTTTGAAGTTTAGAGGCGCGTTCGCGTTCGGTAAAAGTGGCGTAAAGCTTGGAGCTTTCGGTTGAAGGCTCGAGGTTATCCCGCAACACAAATTATCCGGAGGGCGTTGTGAGCATCAAGCTTCAGCTGCCAAAACTCGTCGATGTCAAACCGCGCCTGACCGTTATCGGCGTCGGCGGCGCTGGCTGCAACGCGATCAACAATATGATCGCGGCGGGCCTCCAAGGGGTCGATTTTGTCGTAGCCAACACCGATGCGCAGTCGCTTGCGGCATCGAGTGCGGAGCATCGCGTTCAGCTCGGCGCTAACTTGACGGAAGGGCTGGGAGCCGGCTCCAAGCCCGAAATCGGCGAGGCCGCAGCCGAAGAGGCGATCGAAGAAATCAGAGGGCACGTTGTCGGCGCGCACATGGTGTTTATCGCTGCCGGCATGGGTGGCGGCACCGGCACGGGGGCTGCTGCCGTTATCGCCAGAGCGGCGCGGGAACTGGGCATCCTCACCGTCGGCATCGTCACGAAGCCATTTCAATTCGAGGGCGCCCGCCGCCTGCGGATCGCTGATGCCGGCGTTCAGATGCTGCGCCAGCACGTCGACACGCTGATCGTTATTCCCAATCAGAACCTATTCCGCATCGCCAATGAGCGCACGACGTTCGCCGAAGCCTTCGTGCTCGCCGACCAAGTGCTCTATTCGGGCATCGCCTGCATCGTCGACTTGGTATTGAAAGAAGGCTTGATCAATCTCGACTTCGCCGACGTGCGCACGATTATGACGGGCATGGGCACAGCGATGATGGGCACGGGCGAGGCAACGGGTGAACGGCGCGCGATCTTGGCGGCCGAAGAAGCCATCGCCAATCCGCTGCTCGACGACGTGACGCTGAAAGGTGCGCGCGGCTTGCTGCTGTCGATCACCGGCGGGCGCGATTTGACCCTTTATGAAGTTGACGAAGCGGCCAGCCGTGTTCGCCAGGAAGTCGATCCAGATGCCAATATCATCGTTGGTGCCACGTTTGATGATAACTTGGGCGACCGCGTGCGCGTTTCGATCGTCGCGTCGGGGATGCTGCGCGCAGGCGAACAAATCTCGCCAAAACAGCAGCCGAAACCGGTAGCTACTGTTCAACAGGGGCAACCACAACAATCCCCGCAACTTAGCTTCCAAGCTCAGGCCCAAGCTCAAGTTCAGGCGCAACTGCAAGCTCAGGCGCACGTTCGCCAGACGCCAACTCAATCAGCAAGCTTCATTCCAGCAACGGCGAACACTCGACCCGCGAGCCTCGATGAGGATATGCAACGCCGTCTGAGCGAAGTTCTACAGCAGGCGCAAGGGCCGGTGCCGCATTCGGCGCCGCTGCCTCAAAACTATGCTGAGGCTCCGCTACAGCCGCAACGCTCACAGCCTGAAAGTTGGAATGCGCCCGGCAACGTCACGATCGAAGAAGGCTTTGGACAGTTTAACGGGCAGCAAGGGCGGCCGTATCAAGCCGCACCTCCGCAGCGTCCGCTGCAACAGCAACCCTCACAGCCACTGACGCATTCCGGCTTTGCAGCAGCGCCGCCAGCTGAAATCCGGCGTGGCGGACGGCGCATGCCGGAGGTCGAAGAGTTTCCACCTGTTGGTCAGCGCGAGTGGCATGCCAAGAATGTCTCGAGCGAATCATATGGCGGCGGAACTATGCAACCAAGACAAGGACTGCTCGGGCGGTTAACAGGTCTTGGCAGGCGGACACAGCAGGCCACAGGACCAAATCAAAACGAGCCTGCGGTTCGTCACGGCAACGGTGACAACGAGCCGCCGCTACCACTGATTCTGGGACGCGAGCGGCGGTGATTTTGTGGCTGCACCGAGACTTAACAGTTAGTCAAGATGGGTTGCTTAAACGTAACAGAGTGTAAGAAACCGTGATTTGTCGTTGTACCGCGAAGCAGTTAGCGTCCAAATATCGAGCCGACGTGAAACGCTCGGATCTCTGAGGAAGATAGCCAAAAGGCTGCAGCTCAGGGTTCAACAAAAGGGTACCAATCAGGCTTGGGGGTGGCAGACCGCATATACGCTGGGGAGCGGTGGTCGGCCAATGGCAATGAGGGACGGCGCAGAATGTCGAATCGATTCATCGGCGCGCGGCAGACGACGCTTGCTCGCGAAATCTATTTGACAGGCACGGGGGTGCACAGCGGAGCCCCGGTATCACTGACTTTGCACCCTGCAGAGGCTGATACTGGGCTCCGCTTTCTTGTTACAAAACGCGGCCGGGTGGTCGCTGAAATCCCCGCGAATGTCACACAAGTCAAGAACCTTACACTCTGCACCGTCATCGGCGACGATGCGGGCGTAACAGTCGGCACCGTCGAGCATTTGCTCGCGGCCCTGCGCGGCCTCTCCGTCGATAACTGCTATATCGAAATCGATAGCAAAGAAGTTCCCATCATGGACGGCAGTTCGTCCGTTTTTGTGGAAGCGATCGATCGGGTTGGCATCCGCGAGTTGTCCGAGCCTCGCAAATTCATCAAGGTTTTGAAGCCGATACGCGTCGAAGAGAACGGTTGCTGGGGCGAAATTGTACCTCATGCTGGTTTCCATCTCGACGTCGAGATCGATTTTTCGTCCCCGTTGATCGGCCGCCAACGTTTGGCTTTTGAAATGACGCCTGGCGTGTTCCGCCAAGAGCTATCGAAGGCGCGCACCTTCGGCTTTATGAGCGACGTTGAAAAGCTTTGGAAAATGGGCCTAGCCTTGGGCGCTGACTTGACCAATACGGTCGCGATCGGCGAGGGCAAGGTTATGAACCGCGAAGGCCTGCGCTATCCGGAAGAATTCGTGCGTCACAAAATGCTCGACGCGGTGGGCGATTTGTCGCTCGCCGGCGCTCCGTTGCTCGGCGCTTATCGGTCTTACAAAGGTGGCCACCGTCTAAATTCGTTGGTTGTGCAGGCGCTTCTCGCCGACAGCTCGAATTGGGCTATAGTTCAGGCACCCCGCATGCGCTCGCATCGCCCCGCATCTACAATCAACGCTCCGGCTGTAACGATTGCTGCCGAGTAAAACGGCGGGCTGCGCATCTGAAAGGTTCGGCGCGAGGGCAAAGTTCTCGCGTCGCCGAAGTAGAACCACATTCGACACCTATGTTTCTCGCCGTGGATTGGCTGAAGCGTGGGGATAAACAAGATCTTATAACCCAATTTGCGCGCGGGCTTTTGTCCCGCCAGCCGGATATGCTACTGGTGGGCCGTCAGGGTCGGCTTGAAACGATTCCCATTGGCAGCCGTTCTTAAATCTGCGATCGCTGCCGGTTTCGCCAGTTGTGGATAAAATGCCGTCGAAGTCGTCTGCTCCTTAGCGAAAAAGGGAGCGGTCCAAGTGAGCAAACGGCGACACCGTTGCTGCCCGGAACCGGATGATCTGCGACGAAGCTAAGGATTGAAAGCATGAGCGCGAGCTCGACAGTACGCAGAAGCGGCGCGTTGATTGGCGGACTTTTCGCCTTGGCGGTGCTTGCCGGTTGCGCGTCGTCCTCAGGCGACCTGACCAAAGCGCTAAATCCAGATTCGCCGGCAAAAATGTTTGCCGACGCTGACGGCTATATGTCGAAAGGCAAATTCGACGACGCCGCGCAAAAATTCGAGGAGCTTGACCGCGAGCACCCGTACGCGCCTGAAGCACGACGCGCCATCGTGATGGCTGCCTACGCCTATTATCGTGGTGGCAAGGGTCCAGAAGCGATTGCCTCGGCCGAGCGCTACGTCGCGCTCCATCCCGGCACCAAAGAAGCGCCTCTCGCGCATCACATTATCGCGTCGGCCTATTTCGACGAGATGAAGGGTCCGAACCGCGATCAAGGCTCGACGCGCAAAGCGCTCGAACAGCTCAAAACCTTGAAGACGCGTTACCCCGAGAGTGAATACGCCAGAGATGCCGACAATCGTATTAGGGTCGCTGAAGACAACTTGGCAGCATCTGAAATGGAAGTCGGCCGCTATTATCTCCAACGCAAGAATTACGTCGCCGCCATCAACCGCTTCAAGACGGTCGTTACCGACTATCAAACCACCGCCCACGTTGAAGAAGCGCTGATGCGTTTGACCGAGTGCTACATGTCGCTTGGCATCACCAAAGAAGCGCAAAACGCTGCTGCCGTTCTTGGCCACAACTTCCCAGACAGCAGATGGTACAAGGACGCTTACGCGCTGCTGAAGACCGACGGCCTTGAGCCGCGCGAGAGCGGCGGATCGTGGATTTCCAAAGCGTGGAATTCGGTCCCGAAATTTGGCCTGGGCGCTGGCTGAGCGGCATTTCACGCGTAATCTGACAAAATTGAAGGTGGCCGGTTTTCTGCGCCACCTTTATTCGTTATGGAACGTTTGATGCTATCAGGATGCCTCCATGGCGAAAAAAGCAAAAGGCGCAAACCGTACTCGCGGACCTGACGACACCGTCGATAATCTCGATGCCATGGCTGCCGCGCTTGAGTTGAAACGTTTGAGCGAAGAAATCGCACGCCACGACGTGCTCTACTATCAGAACGATGCTCCTGAAATATCCGACGCCGATTACGATGGCCTGCGGGCGCGCAACGGAGCGCTCGAGGCCCGTTTTTCAGATCTCGTTCGTTCGGACAGCCCCAGCTTAAGGGTCGGCGCTGCACCCGCAGCAGCATTTTCTAAAATCCCCCACACAGTGCCGATGCTGTCGTTATCCAATGCTTTTGCCGACATCGACGTCATCGATTTTGTCGCTCGCGTGCGCCGCTTCTTGAAGCTTGGGGACGACGACGCGGTTGCCATTACCGCTGAGCCTAAGATCGACGGATTGTCGATATCGATCCGCTATGAAAACGGCGTGCTGACACAAGCCGCGACCCGCGGCGATGGTTTCACGGGCGAAAATGTCACCGCCAACGTGATGACCATCGCAGAAATTCCCCATAATTTGCACAGCAAAAACGTGTCCAGCATGATCGAAGTGCGCGGCGAAATTTATATGAGCCACGCCGATTTCGCGTCTCTCAACGAACGCCAGGCGAAGGCTGACGACAAAATCTTTGCCAACCCGCGCAACGCTGCGGCGGGCTCTCTACGCCAGCTCGATGCAAAAATCACAAGCAGCCGCCCGCTGCATTTTCTGGCCTACGCCTGGGGCGGAGCATCGTCATTGCCCGGCGAAACCCAAGCCGAGATCGTCGCCGCTTACAAAAGTTGGGGACTGCCGACGAACCCGCTGATGACGACGTGTGCGAGCGCTGACGAGCTGATCGCGTTCACACGCCAGCTTGCAGACAAGCGCGCGTCGCTTGGCTACGACATCGACGGCGTCGTCTACAAAGTCAACCGGCTGGACTATCAGGAACGCCTTGGCTTTGTTTCGCGCAGCCCGCGTTGGGCGATCGCGCACAAGTTCGCGGCCGAACAGGCAACGACCGTTCTGCGCGATATCGAAATTCAGGTCGGCCGCACGGGCTCGCTGACGCCGGTCGCCAAGCTTGAGCCGGTCACAGTCGGCGGTGTCGTCGTCTCAAACGCGACGCTGCACAACGAGGACGAAATAGCCCGGAAAGATATCCGCATCGGCGATACCGTTGTCGTGCAGCGCGCCGGCGACGTCATTCCGCAAATTGTCCGGGTGATCGAAAAAGATCGGAAGAGCTCAGCAAAAGCATATGTATTTCCAACAATCTGCCCGGTCTGCGGCAGCCATGCGGTGCGCGAGATCGACGAGAAAACCGATGTCGCAGACGTCGTGCGCCGGTGCACCGGCGGCCTCATTTGCCCCGCACAAGTCAAGGAACGCTTGAAGCATTTTGTGTCGCGCAATGCCGCCGACATCGAGGGTCTTGGCGACGAGAAGATCGAGTTCTTCTTCGCAACGCAGCGCATCGGATCGCCAGCTGAAATATTTACCCTCGCAGCGCGCGATCAGCAATCAGGCTCTGAGCTGGCGAGCCTGAAAGGCTTCGGCAAAAAATCGCTTGATAAGCTTTTTAGCGCCATCGAAGCGCGCCGCAAACTGCCGCTTGATCGCTTCATATTCGCGCTGGGCATCCGCCACGTCGGCGAGACGACTGCCAAAGATCTGGCAAAGGCCTACGGTACGTGGGATGCGCTTTCATTCGCCATCGAAGCGGCGGTGGCTGGTGGCGCTAACAGCGAAGCCTATCAAGATATCGACAATATCGAGGGCATCGGTCTCACCGTCGTTGACGCTTTGGTAGAATTTTTCAGGGAAACGCACAACCGCAAAGCGCTTGATGAACTGTTGGCTCAGGTCGAAGTTCTACCATTCGAGCGCATCGTCGCGAAAGCTTCGCCCGCGACGGGTAAAACTGTCGTGTTCACAGGCTCGCTGGTGCGGCTGACGCGCAACGAAGCCAAAGCGTTGGCCGAACGGCTCGGTGCCAAGGTTGCAGGTTCTGTCTCCAAGAAAACCGATTATGTGATCGCGGGCGCCGACGCTGGATCGAAACTCGATGCGGCCCGCGCGCTCGGCGTAACCGTCTTGAGCGAAGACCAGTGGCTCGAACTTATCGGCCACTCGGTTCCGGACGCGTGATTAAAGCGGCGCCGTCGCGGCTTTGAGCCACCCGCGCGTACCTTCATCGACAAGTCCAGACAGGATGTCGTGGACGCGCGCATGGTAGTCATCGAGCCAATCGCGTTCTTCTACGTTAAGCAAGGCGACGTCGATCAAGCGGCGGTCGATCGGGCACAAGGTCAACGTTTCTAAGGCCATCATCGGCCGCCCGCCGCCGCCCGAAATTGTTTGAAGCTCGCTGACGAGAACAACGTTTTCGATGCGGATGCCATACGCGCTCTCTTTGTAAAATCCGGGCTCGTTCGAGAGCAACATACCGGGTAGCAAAACGGCAGCGCCAGCGCGCGAAATCGACTGCGGACCTTCGTGCACGGATAAGAAGCTGCCGATGCCATGCCCAGTGCCGTGGTCGAAATCGGCGCCTTGGCTCCAAAGTGCGCGGCGCGCGAAAGGATCGAGATCGAGCCCCCGCGTGCCTTTTGGAAACTTAGCCGTCGCAATCGCGATGTGGCCCTTAAGGACGGCCGTGAACCGTTCGCGCATTTCTGGCGAGGGTTCGCCGATAGCCACCGTGCGTGTGATATCTGTCGTGCCGTCTTGATACTGGCCGCCGCTATCGATGAGGAAAAGTTCGCCGGCCTTCAAATTTCGGTTGGTCGCTTGCGTGACGCGATAGTGGACGATGGCGCCGTTGGACCCTGACCCAGAAATGCTGGGGAAACTGATATCTTGCAACGCGTTCGTCGCCTGCCTGCACTCTTCGAGTTTCTTGACGGCCGTGATTTCATCAAGCCCGCCGCCAGCCGGCGCATCATCGAGCCAGCACAAATAATTCGCCATCGCCGCGCCGTCGCGGATGTGGGCGGCGCGCGTGCCGACGATCTCGGATTGCGTCTTCAAGGCCTTGGGCAAAATGCACGGATCGGGCCCATGCGAAACGGATTTCTGGCCGAGCGCCCGTTCGAGCGCGAAAGCGGCGGTGTTTGGATCAAGGCGCACGCGCTTGCCGGTCAGTTTCAACGCGGCGAGCCGGGTTTTAAGATCTTCTGGCGCGCTGATTTTACAAAACGGGGAAAGATGCGCGCGCGCCGCTTTGTCGATCTTTTCAGCTGAGATGAAAAGTTCGGGCTTACCCGTCGCGGGCACAATCGCGAACGCCAGGACGACGGGGTTATGCGCCACGTCGCGGCCGCGAATATTAAACAGCCAGCAGATGCTATCAGGCAGCGTCAGAACGACAGCGTGCTGCCCATCTTCCTTTAAGCGCTTTTGGACTTCGGCAATTTTTTCGGCAGGACTAGTGCCAGCCAGTGCAAGGGGCTGCGCGGCGACAAGTCCGTTAGGCGGTTTGGGCCGGTCTTTGCCCCACAGCTGGTCGATGAGGTTGCGCGATAAGGATTTTAGTTTTACGCCTCTGGGAGTAATCGCTTTTCCGAGTCGCGCGATTTCACCGGCTGTGTGCAGCCACGGATCAAAGCCGAGCGTCTGGCCCTTGCTCAGTTTGTCGCCGATCCATTCGGCCAGGCGCGGGCGCGGGAGGTCAGAAATCTCGAAGAGTTCGGTATTCGTTTCTGTCTTCGCCTGCACCGTGTAGCGGCCATCGACGAACAGCGCCGCCGTCCGGCGCGTGACAACGGCAATGCCCGCACTGCCCGAAAATCCGGTCAGCCATCTCAGCCGTTCAGCGCACGCAGGCACGTATTCGCCCTGGTGTTCATCGGCGCGCGGCACGAGCACCGCGTCGATCTTCAAGGACGACAGCAGGCCGCGCAAAGCTTTCACGCGCGCTGCGACGTGCTCTGGTCCGCCGCTCGTTTCGAAGGTTTGAAACATTGAGTTTTCGTCCACTACCGCCGGCGCAACGTCAGCGTTGCCCAGCCAGTCATACGGTCGTGGCGCAGAAGATGGAAGCCAGCCGTGCGATAGGCGGCGATCACCTGGGGCGCCTGATGGATCAGCAACCCTGATAACACGAGCGTGCCGCCTTGGACCACGGTGCGGCGCATATCGGGGGCGAGCGAGATGAGCGGCCCCGCCAGAATGTTGGCGATGACGAGATCGAAGGGCGGCGATTGGCGCAACCAGATATGGTCCACGCCGCTCGCGCATGCCGTTGCAATCCTCTGGCCGACCCCGTTGAGGGCCATATTGCTTGCTGCGACTTTGATCGATTGCGCATCGAGGTCGGTTGCAATAATGCGCGCTTTTGGCAGCGCTTTGGCAACTGCGATCGCGAGTACGCCAGAGCCGCAACCTAGATCCAGAACGTCGTCGAAATCTTGCGCCCGTGTCAGCCGGTCGATAGCCATGAGACAGCCCAGTGTCGTGGCGTGATGGGCGGTGCCGAAAGCCTCTCCTGCATCGATCAAAATAGAGTAAGGGCCACGCGGAACTCGTCCGCAATCGTGACTGCCATGAACCACGAAGCGGCCGGCTTCGACGGGCGGCAATGCGGCTTGCGAGATCGCAACCCAATTCAAGTCGGGCACCGTCGAGCCTTCGAACACGGGCGCTTCGATGCCGAGCAGAGCTGCGACTTCATCTGCTAACGCAGCCGCATCCGTGCCCTCGTTGAAGTAGGCTTCAAGCTGCCAGGAACTCGGGCCTTTTTCAAAGATCGTGAGCGCGTCGGGTGGCGGTTCGATCAGATCCTGCAATGCGCCGGCAATAGCGTGCGCGAGGTCGCGGTCGGTGAAGCTAGCGGAAATTTTCTCAAGGGCCATGTCGTTTTAAGTTTTCCGCCCATCGTTGCGGCCATCAATCTCGTGGCCCTCCGTTGCCAAGGGGTCTGGTAATCGATCAAGAAAACCATCCCACCTAGTATCGATTTTCTGTGCCGCTTCTTTAGGCGGCAACGTCACCAGTGTTCCGTCGGGTGCTTCCGTGACGATGCCGTCTTTGAGCAGGCGATCCAGAGCATCTTCGATTTCGAAATCGACGGCCATCCCAAATGTGCGGATGAGGTATTGTTCGATGGCGTTGTCGATGGCTGGCAGATCGGCGCGCGTTGACTTTTCTTTTGCCAACACGCTGTACAGCAGAACCTCTTCCTTGATGTCTTCTTCAGCGCCCCGGGCGGCGATCTTCAAGATCACGCCGCGGTTGTCGGCCATCGAATGGAAATACAAGTTGCGGGCCATGACGACCATGTACTTCTGCTTCTGGTTCATGAAGGCGACCGCTTGACGGGCAGCAACGCCGCCTAAGCCCGCAACGGCGCCAGCGGCGGCCAGCGGGTTTGTGGCCAGCAACGCCACTTTTCCGGCGGCACCAACCGCGCCCATACCAAGGCCACTGCCAGCGCTCAGTCCAAGCTTCAACTTGTCGAACGGCCGGAACCGCACTTCGGTGTTGGGGAACACCATTTCCAGATCTGTGCGTGGAATGTTTTTGAAGAGCTTGAGATATACGAGACTATCGTTGATCCCCTCGGGCAGAATGCTGCGCATCTTGGTGACGCGGCGCTCGGCTTCCGGGCGCGCAATCTTCTCCCGCTCTATGAGATCGGCGACGCGCGTTTCAAACGGCTTCAGTTTAAAAAGTATGCACAAGCGCTGATAAATCGGAACATCGAATTCCGTTTTGCGCATGAACTTTGCAAGCGTCCGGCGGCTGTCGCGCTTGCTGGAGGCGCCGCGATAGTAGATCACCAGATCTTCGAAGGCGTCCATGTCGACCTTGAGGTCGAGGCCGTAGTGGCTGTCCTTGGTGTTGATTTCCAATCCTGATGCATCGACGCGTTCATAGTTGGCGCGCACGAGCAGGCTTTCGAAGCCGCCGATCAGGCGGCGCTTCAGGGAGGTGCGCTCAGATTGCGAATATTCGCGCGTCATTAGTAGATCGCTATCGGGCGAAAATGGTTCGTAACATTGATCCAAGTCGAGTAGCTGCGAGGTGTATTGCTGCTGGCGCCAATAATCGAGATATCGGAAAAAGCGGCGCGCTTCAGCTGCTTGACGTGCCGGCCAGAGATGGTCCTGCGTCAAGCGTTCGATCAGGGCGAACCGCGTGACGGGCAAAAAGCGTTCCCGTTTTATCGGCGCGTTATCGGCTTTGGGCTCGATACGAACGGCCTTGCGCGGGGCGGGTGCGGGAGGCGCGGCGCTGACAACGGGAGTGCTGAGCGCGATGGTGCTGGCCGCCGCAATGCTGGCGGTAGGCATAGGCGGTGCCAGATCTTTGGCGCGAGCCTGCGAAGTTGCCCTCAGCCGCTCAACAAATCCAATTCTGCCCGGCTTCTGCGATGCTGGCAAATTGACCGTACCCATCAGCTTCACTCCACTCGAAACTCACTCTAAGGCGCGCAAATGGCCAACCGGCCCGGTATCTAGGGTGCAGGCGACCATGTTGTCGAGCATAACCCGTTCATGTTTCAGCATTTAGGCAAAATGGCTGACATTGATGCCGTCACGAATTTTGAGATGCCGATGGCCGTTGAGTTCGCGGCGCACACGAAAACCGGTTCATAACTCTGCACTTCGCCCTGATCATGCCGTTGTTCGGCTAAGAGTTGTACTCGACGAGTTTGAGGGAATTCGTGGGGGTATGTAAGTGTTGCATCATAAGGCTTTTTTGCCGCTTATTCTGGTTGCACTCGTTGTTAGCCATCCGGTGTGGGCGGAAGATCTCGCCATGCCTTATGCCTGCAGCGTTGAAAATGGCGTTGTTCGTCTCGAGCCGTCTGCCGAGACCTCCTATCTGATCCAAGGGCGGCGCGAAGAGCAGACGTTTGCGAATTGCCCCGCTGGCCGTGGTGCTGCTTGCGAGCAACTCATGCTCCATCGTTTCATGATTTCGTGCGGCGGGGAAAAAGTGGCGTGGTCGAGGGTGGCTGCCGCCGCCAAATCGGCTGGTATCGCCTATGCGTCAGACTTGCCTGCCGGATTTGCCCCCGTAACGATGCTCGGCGGCCACTTCGTGCTCCCGGCTTTGCCCCATTCCACAGCCCTCATCACGCGCGTTGCGACGCAGGAGCTGTCGGCTGACAGCGTGATCGAGGTGTCAGATGGGGAAGACCAATCGGGCGGCCCGGCATGGGTTACCACGGTCAGGGCCGACATGCGTGTGGAGCCGCCAAGCGGTATTATTCGTGTTGCTGGCGCGGTCACCGGTCTGATGATCGCGTTGTTGGCGGCAAGCATGGTAGCGGCTGGGCGTTGGCGAATGCGCGGCGTCCCCAAATTGTCTCCGGTCATCGGAAACGAAGCCTTTGCCGCGTTTCTCAACGCGCATATCTCCGCGTGTGTCGCTCTGTTGCGCGATACTGCAGCCAAACTGCGCGCCGCGATGCTGGACGGCGAAAGCCGCGACGATGGCGATGGTTTGGCCAGCGCAATCGCCGCGGTACGCGCCCGGATCGCCGAAACCGGGTTGGAAACCTCAGCGTTGCCTGATGATCTGCTGCTGCGCGAAGTGCTGCAATCGGAACTGGCCAACACGCAGCGTCGGCTGTCGGGGCTGGAGCGCGATATGCGCCGTTTGCCGGCGCAAAAAACGGCGGCTGTATTGCGCGGCCTAATGCGGGACATGGACCGCATCGGACGCATCGCCCATAGCGCCCATCAAACGCCGGGAGCGCAAGCGGCCCAAGCTGCTGGCGACTTGCCGCGCTCGATAGGCGAAGCCTATCGACTCCTTGGGCTCAATGCCAACGCACCGGCCGAAGTTGCTAAACGCTTGGTCGATGCGTTGCGGATGAATTGGCATCCAGATCACGCTAGCGACGAAACCGATCGGCAACGCCGCGAAGCCCGCATCAAACAGATCAATGCGGCTTGGGACATCGTCAATGGTCGCCGCGAAGCGGCGTAGAGGTAGGAGCCCCGCGAAGCGGCTTGATGAAAGTGCATCGCGAAGCGGCGTGATGGGTTCTTCCACCCGTCGTCCCGGATGCTACGCAGCATCCTTTATGGTGCGTCGCTGATCCGGGATCTTAAAAAAGCGAGGAAGATCCCGTGTCTGCGATGCACCGCTAAACACGCTCTGCACCGCGCACGGGAAGACGGGTAAAAGCGTTTATGCGCTGACAGGTCCAGTGCCGCTTAAATGATGTCGACGAAGCTTGCGACGACGCGCTTTGGCTCGCCGTCGTCGAACGCGATCGTCAGCTTGTTGCCATCGACGAGCGTCACCGTGCCGTCGCCGAATTTCTCGTGCCGAACGCGCGTGCCTGTTTTGATATTCGGCACGCTGGCGCTGGATGCCGCGACCAGTTCGCCTTCGAGAGTCAACGGCGCGCGCGGCTTTTTGTTTTCGGAGTTGGATGCCCACTTCTGCGCGCGCTGCCACCCTGGCGTTTGATAACTCGATGTAAAAGGCTCGGGCTTTGCTTTGTCGAAACGGCTCGCGCCATACGAGTTGCCATAACCGAAGCTTTGCGGCATGCCGCCATAAGGGCTTTGGCTTTCCACGACGTCGACGTGCGTTTCCGGCAATTCATCGACGAAGCGCGACGGGATAGCGGATTGATACAGACCGCGCGCGCGGCGGTTTTGGGCAAATGAAATTTTTGCCATCCGCTTGGCGCGCGTGATGCCGACATAGGCGAGGCGACGCTCCTCTTCGAGACCAGCTTTGCCGCTCTCATCAAGCGCGCGCTGGTGGGGGAATAATCCCTCTTCCCAGCCGGGCAGAAATACGGTGCCAAACTCAAGCCCTTTGGCGGCGTGCAGCGTCATCAGCGACACGCGTTCGCCGTCCTGGCCTTTGTCGGCATCCATGACGAGCGAGACGTGCTCGAGGAAACCGCCGAGGTTTTCGAAATCGTGCATGAAGCGCACGAGTTCCTTCAAGTTCTCTAGCCGCGATTGCGCTTGCGGGCTCTTGTCCGCCTGCCACATCGCCGTATAGCCAGACTCATCCAGAATTTGTTCGGCCAAATCGGTGTGCCGTACGGCATCGATGCGGCCGCGCCAAAGCTCAAACGATTGCAGTAAGCCGTAGAGCGATTTGCGCGCCTTGGTGGCGAGTTCATCCGTTTCGACGAGCTCACGCGCTGCTTGGTACATCGAGATCGAACGCGCGCGTGCCAGTAGGTGGATGCGCTTAACGGTGGTGTCGCCGAGGCCCCGCTTCGGCACGTTGACGATACGTTCGAATTTCAAGTCGTTCGACGGGTTGGCGACGATTTCGAGATAAGCAATCGCGTCCTTGATTTCCTGCCGCTCGTAGAACCGGGGGCCGCCAATGACGCGATAAGGCACGCCCAGCGTAATGAAGCGATCTTCGATGACGCGCATCTGGAACGAGGCGCGCACTAAAATCGCAACCTCGTTCAAGTGATGCTTGGCGCGTTGCAAGTTCTCGATGTCGTCGCCAATCGAGCGCGCTTCGGCTTCATCGTCCCAGAAGTTCGAAACGGTGACCTTGCTGCCGAGCTCTCCGTCGGTGAACAAAGTTTTGCCCAGCCGGCCGTCATTTTTGGTAATGAGACCCGATGCGGCAGCCAGGATGTGGCCCGTTGAGCGATAGTTGCGTTCAAGTCGGATGACGCGCGCGCCTGGAAAATCCTTGTCGAAACGCAAGATGTTATCGACCTCGGCGCCGCGCCAGCCGTAGATCGACTGGTCGTCGTCGCCGACGCAACAGACGTTGCTCGCGCCTTGTGCCAACAGTCGTAGCCACATGTATTGCGCCACGTTGGTGTCTTGATACTCATCGACGAGAATATAGCGATAGCGCTTCTGATAGTCGGCGAGCACGTCGGGGTGTTCGCGGAACAGCCGCAAGCACTCGAGCAGCAGATCGCCAAAGTCGCAGGCGTTGAGATCTTTGAGGCGCGCCTGATAAGCGGTGTACAGTTCTTTGCCCTTGCCGGCTGCGAACGCGAACGCTTCGCCGGCTGGAACATTGGCCGGCGTCAGCCCGCGATTTTTCCAGCCATCGATCAACCCCGCGAGTTGGCGCGCCGGCCAGCGCTCTTTATCGATGCCCTCGGCTTCGATGAGCTGCTTTAATAGTCTGATCTGGTCGTCGGTATCGAGGATCGTAAACCCCGATTTGAGACCGACCAGTTCAACGTGCCGGCGCAGAATTTTCACACCGATTGAGTGGAACGTGCCGAGCCACGTCATGCCCTCGACGCCGGGGCCAATCAACTTGCCGATCCGCTCGCGCATTTCGCGCGCTGCTTTGTTGGTGAAGGTGACGGCAAGGATCTGCGATGGCCAGGCCCGCCCTGAGGCCAAGATGTGGGCGATGCGGGTCGTCAGAACGCGGGTCTTGCCGGTACCAGCACCGGCGAGCACCAGCAACGGTCCTTCGGTCTGCTCGACGGCGGCGCGTTGCTCGGCGTTCAACCCGTCAAGAAAGGGTGCCGTTGCAGCGGGCGCAGATGGCCTTCCGGCCGCAATGGCGCGGGCCGAGATAGATGGCTTCGGCGCTGGCGGCGCTTGGCTGGCTTCCGGTGCGTCGGGCAGATCGAACGGTGGCTCGTCGAAGCCTTCCGCAGGATCGTCTCCAGGCCATGGTTTTGAGTTCTGCGTCATTTCAGTGAGGTAGCCTACCGGTGCTGGTCCTACAACCGTCAGGATCGGTGTTTACACTGGCGCTGATAACGCCAGAATCAAACCGGTCACACCTTGAGCAAAGGTCTGGAAATGCGCCTAATTTCGGGTTCAGAGTTGCCTCCTAATGTGCGATAGATGCTCGGTGCTAGCTGTCGTTGTCACGGTCACAATTGAGAGCATGCCGCTGCGGGGCTTTGCTGGAGCAGACTAAACGATGAATAACGCGCTCCTTTATTTGGGCGGTCTGCTGGTGGTCGTATTAGCGGCCCTCTTTTCGGTGCCCTTTTTCATCGACTGGAACGGCTATCGCGGCGTGTTCGAGGAGGAAGCCTCAAAGGTGCTCGGGCGCGATGTGCGTGTCGGTGGTGCGGTCAATTTGCGGCTTTTGCCAACACCTTACGTGCGTTTCGAAAAAGTGCGTCTCGCCGATACAACGGGCCAGACCGGCGAACCGTTCGTGCGCGCCGAAAGTTTCACCATGTGGTTGGCCGGTCCAGCGCTGCTGCGCGGCGTTCTGGAAGCCAATGAAGTCGAACTCAACCGTCCGGTATTGTCTCTCGTGATCGACAATCAGGGCAGTGGCAACTGGTCGACTTTGCATCTCAAAACCGGCGCTATGCCTTTTGTCCCCAAGAATGTTGCGCTCCGCTCGGTCAAACTGATCGAAGGTACGGTCGCTATCTATGGTGCGCAGTCGGCAGTTATTAGCCGCATCGAATCGATCAACGGCGAATTGTCGGCGGACGCGCTGGCGGGGCCTTACAAATATAAGGGTGCGGCCAAATGGTCGGGCGAGGATCATGAGATCAAATTCGCGACCACCGAGCCCGCCAGCGATGGCTCTTATCGTATCAAAGCTAACGTCCGGTCGCTCGTGTCGCAATCCAACTACACCTTTGATGGCGGCCTTGCCGATTTGTCCGGCAAACCGAAATACGACGGCGACCTGACGGCTAAATTTACGCTTCCCCCGGTTGACGGGGAAAAGCAAGCGCCAGCGGCGACCGAAGGCAACGGCATCGACTTGAAGGCTAAAGTCACGGGTAATTCGCAAGGGGTCAAGCTCGACGATATCAATATCTCGTTCGACAACGCCGCCGAGCCGCAATTGTTGACTGGCACCGCGGCCTCGACTTGGGGGGCGGCCGAGCCACGGATGGAAACCGTGCTCTCGGCCAAATGGCTCGATCTCGACAGATTGGCCGGCGCCGGCGAGGGCGGGGCATCGTTCCAGCGCATCGAGCAGATCGGCCTCGGCTTCATCCGTTCGCTGGCAGGCAACGGCGCGGCAAGTGCGAAAGTCACGATCGACCAGGTGAAAATCGGGGGCGAAACCGCAGGCGGCTTGAATATCGATGCTGAGCGAAGCGGCGGCGTTGTTACCTTGAAGGACCTGCGCGCCGGGCTGCCAGGCGGCTCTCGTCTCAACATTTCCGGACAACTCAAAGACGACAACGGCTCTGACAACTTCGACGGCCAAGTGTTGGTCCACGGTGGCAACCTCGCGCGCTTTATTGGCTGGGCGGCGAAATCGGGCTCCGTCATCGACATCAAGGCCGACGGACCGTTCTCCGTCGAAGGCCGGTTGATCGCCGGTGATAAGCGTTTTGAATTTACCCAAGCCAAAGCCGAAATTTCGGGTCAGCCATTGAGCGGGGAAGTTCGCTTCAGCGATGACGGCCGCCGCCGCGTTGCCATCGCGATCGAAGCGGCGCGCGTCGATACAGCATTGCTGTTCCCGACCAAAGCAGCCGAGATCGAGAATGAAATTCGCATGGCGCTTGGGCTGCAACACGGGGCTACAGCGGAGCCGACGAAGGATGCGCCAAGCGCGACCACGGACCCATCCGATGTCAGCTTGCGCTTGCTCGCGAGCGAGCTCAAGACGGGCACGCAAACTTTCCGCAACGTCGACGCGACGCTGGCCTTCGAGGCGGGCGAATTCCGCGTGCCGCGTGCGAAATTCACCGCAGCATCCGGCTTGGGCGTCGTGTTTGAAGCCCGCGTTAAAAACGCCGCGCACGAGCCCAAGGGAACGCTGGCTTACGAATTCAATGCGCAATCGCCCGACGCCATGAAAGACATGGCGGCGATGACAGGCGTCAGCGACGTTTTCAATATCGAGCGCTTGCAGGCTCTGCAGCCCGCGCGGCTTGCGGGATTGGTGCGTCTGGGCGAGCGCGGCAAAGGTGCCGCCGATGTGACGTTCGGAGGCGTCGTCAAGGGCGCGCGCGTTTCTGGCCGGGCCGAACTCGATGGCGGCCTGGCTCGATGGCGCACCGCGCCGAGCCGGATTACCGCCAATGGTGTGGCACCTGATCTGGCCGCCGTGCTGGTCGCGTTCGGGGCCGATACATCGCAACCCAGTGCAACAGCCGCTCGTCCCGCAACGTTTTCGTTTGCCAGCTCCGGCACGATCGCAACGGGTGCCAAGACCGTCGCCGACATTAAATCGCCCGGGCTTGAAACGGACTTCAATGGCAACTCGGTTTGGCCGGAGGCCGCCAAACTCAGCCTCAATGGCAACGTCACTATCAAAGCGCGCGATTTTGCCGAAGTCTTGAGCCTTGCGGGCGTCGCAATACCCGGCGGGCTGGCAGCTACCGCGCTTGAAGGTGTGATTGCAGTTGCCGACAAGGACGGCTTGCTGACATTGACGTCGCGCCAAATGACGGCGGGTGCGGTGAAACTGCGCGGGCAAGTTTCGATCAAACATCCGCCTGCGGGTAACGCCATCGTCACCGCCGATATCGTCGCTGGCCAGCTCAAGGTCGCAAGCCTGCTTGCGGTCGTGCTGGATAAACCCGCAGTCGTGGCCGCAGCAGCGCCGTCTGCGCATATCCTGGCGACCGCTTGGCCAGAACAGCAGTTCAACTTCGACGCGCTCAAATCTGTCGAGGGCGATATCAAGCTTGGTTTTTCGAGCCTTGAGCTTGAACCTGGGCTGGCAACGCGCGCTGGCGCGATGAAGATCAATTTCAAGCCGGGCAAAATTTCCGTGTCCGGCCTGTCCGCCGAAGCGCTGGGTGGCAAGCTGGACGCGGCAACCGAATTGGAAAAGACGCCGGGTGGTGTCACGATGTCGGCAACTCTCAAAATCGCGGGCGCGGCGCTCGAAATGCTCAACCAAAAAAGCAAGGGCCGCGCTGGGCTGGATCTTGCCGTGACGGGCCGCGCACAAAGCCCTGCTACCCTGATTGCACAATTGACTGGCCAGGGTGCGGCATCGCTGGAAGCGGCAAGCCATCCGGGCCCCAATACGTTCGATGTGGCGGTCACAAGTGCCGCTATCCTCGGGGGTAAGTTGCCGAACGAGCCCGAGATCATCCGCGATGAGCTGGTCGCGGCTCTGACCAATTCGCAAGTGCAAAGCGGCACCCGCACGATGCAGGTCTCGGTCGTCGATGGCGCCGCGCGGATCGCGCCGTTCGAGATCGATAGCAAGGATGGCAAAACGGTGGTGACGACGACGGCCGATTTGAGTTCGCTCGCCGTCGATAGCGCTTGGGCGGTCGCCGCGCTCGTGCCGCCACCGCCGATTGTGCCGGGAACCGTATCCGATTGGTCGCCCGCGCCCAAGGGTCCGCTGGCACCGGTTTCGGTCGTGTATGTCGGGCGGCTCGCAGATCTCGCCCACCTTGACGTCAAAGTCGACCCGACCGAGCTGCAGCGCGAATTGACGGTGCGCCAGATGGAGCGCAACGTCGAGGAGCTGGAGCGGCTGCGCCGTCGCGACGAGGATCGCGTCAAGCGCGAACTCGATCGCCGTAAAGCGTTCGAAGCGGAACGCGCGGCGGCCGCTGCTGCTAAAGCGCCACCTGCAGCCCCGGCACTACCCCCTGCTGCAGCAACGCCCGCCCCGTTGCCACCGGCGGCAGAAAAGTTGCCGCCCGTGCTGCCGGAATCCAACGGCACCGCGACGAACAACGCGGCCCCCGCTGACGGCAGCAGCGGCGCGGCCGTGCAATACAATACCCAGGCTGGTGCTCCGGACGGTTCGACGGGGACGACGCCGCCGGTGCAAACTCAAACCCAGAGTGAGACCTCAACTCAAACCCCAACTGGTGCAGCGTCTTCGGCAACGGTCTCCAAACAACAAATCGAGATCATCCCAGATATGCCGCTCGCGGGGACAGATAACCGGTCGCCGGTACCTCGTCCCGCTGCAGCATCGCGCCCGCCGGCCGGCCGATCGCGGCAGTCGCGCACGTCGTCGGATGAAATGCTGCGGTCGCTTGGCGGCACGCCGTAACTTACACGCGTTGCCACTGGCGGGGGCAATTCACAGCAATTTCGCGCGCGCCCGATAGCGATGCAGCAGCCACACGCGCACCGCGCTCGATAAACCCGATGATCCGCGCTCTTTGTCGATCGTAGCTATCAGGCCGGCCAAGGCGACATCGTCTTCGCCCGCCGCCTCTTTCAACGCGACCCAGAATTCGGCTTCGAGAGAGATCGAGGTGCGGTGGCCTTTGATGGAAAACGAGCGCTTGATCGGCCGGCTCACCGGGGGGAACCGGCATCTGGATCGAGGCCTTCTTGCTCAAGCCCGGCTTGCTCCTGGCTGGCTTCGTCGCCGGGCGTCTCGCGTCGGGCGCCATCGAGCAACCTGTCGCGCTGATCTTTTTCGTGCAGTTCCTTGACGCGCGCCGGTTTGCCGATGCCGAACTTGGCGCGATTGCCTTGCGCCAGTTTCTCGCTGTCGAGACGGGCTTTGGCTTTACGGGCTTTGTTGAGATTGACGATTTCGCAGGTCATTTCGGGCTCTAAACGCTAAGAAATTAGGACGAGGGCGATGAGTGATTGCGTGATTTTCTTCAGGCATCCGGTCCGATCATCTTTTCGGGCCGGACGAGGTCGTCGAATTCTTCCGTCGTGACGTACCCCCCACCGACTGCTTCGGCGCGCAACGTCGTGCCGTTCTTGTGCGCCGTCTTGGCGATCTTGGCGGCGTTATCATAACCTATTTTCGGCGCCAATGCAGTGACCAACATCAACGAGCGTTCTAGACCCGCTTTGATGTTGTCGATGCGCGGCTCGATGCCGACAACGCAGTTGTCTGTGAACGAGTTCGCCGCATCGCTGAGCAAGCGCACCGATTGCAGGAAGTTGTAGGCCATCACGGGATTGAAGACGTTGAGTTCGAAGTGGCCTTGGCTGCCGGCAAACCCCAAAGCGGCGTTGTTGCCGAAGACCTGGACACAAACCTGGGTTAGGGCTTCGCACTGCGTCGGGTTGACTTTGCCCGGCATGATCGAAGAGCCTGGCTCGTTTTCCGGCAACGATAACTCGCCCAACCCTGAGCGGGGACCGCTGCCCAAAAAGCGAATATCGTTGGCAATTTTAAACAAAGACACCGCAACCGTGTTGATCGCACCATGCGCAAAAACCATCGCATCGTGGGCGGCAAGCGCTTCGAATTTATTTGGCGCGGTTGTGAACGGCAGATGGGTGATGGCCGCGATCCGCGCAGCGATCGCCTCGGCAAAGCCGCGCGGCGCGTTGAGCCCCGTGCCGACCGCCGTGCCGCCTTGGGCGAGCTGCATCAGGGCGGGCATGGTCTGCGCGATGCGCGCGATGCCGTTTTCGACCTGCTGGGTATAGCCGGAAAATTCCTGGCCCAAGGTCAGCGGCGTTGCATCCTGCGTGTGCGTCCGCCCGATCTTGATGATCGAGGACCACTTTTGCGCTTTGTCGTTGAGTGCGTGGCGCAGCTTGTGCAACGCCGGCAGCAGGCGATGGTGGATTTCTTCCGCGCACGCAATGTGCATCGCGGTCGGGTAAGTGTCGTTGGACGACTGCGCCATGTTGACGTGATCGTTGGGATGCACGGGGCTTTTCGACCCCATCACGCCGCCGAGCATTTCGATGGCGCGGTTGGAAATCACCTCGTTGGCATTCATGTTGGATTGCGTGCCAGAGCCCGTCTGCCAGACGACGAGCGGGAAATGATCGTCGAGCTTGCCATCGATCACCTCTTGGGCGGCCGTGACGATCGCGGCGGCAATGTTCGGGTCGAGCTTAGATAGTTTCACGTTCGTCTCGGCGGCCGCGCGTTTGACGATGCCGAGGGCGCGAATGATCGAGGCCGGCTGCTTCTCCCAGCCGATCTTGAAGTTGCCTAAGCTGCGCTGGGCCTGCGCGCCCCAGTAGCGGTCCGCCGCCACCTCGATTTTGCCGAACGTATCGGTCTCGGTTCTGGTTTTTTGGGACATGGGTGGGGCTGCTTATCTTGGATGTGCTGTACCTATGCACGCCGATAGCACGCCGCGCCAGTTGGTGTCATCCGGTACAGTCTACTCCGTCATTCCAGGCGCAGCCGTCCTCCGGTTGTCATCCTCGGCGAGCTATTTTTCGCAGGTCTATAAGGCAACTTTTTCGATGCCAATGTCACAGCTTGACGGTGCCGCGAGGTTGCCCTCCGGCGTCATGAAACAAAACAAGGGACGGGGCGACGGCGCCTCGATCTTTATCTCTGTTAGTTCGGATGCAAGTCATGCCGGAGGCATGCAAGCAAAGTGACGCCGGAGGCATGCTTTCAGCATGACATGCCACAAGCATGCTTTCAGCATGACCCGCCCCATGTCATCCCAACCTCAAGCTCACTGACACCGGTGTTATGCCCCCCGATGCCGCTCTTGGACTGAAGCTTTGTGACGTGACAAAACTTCGAGCCGTTGACCCCACCATCCTCCCGCGCATCTCGATGTTCTCGAGCGGGAGTTGAACCAACATGACCGCTAACGGAACCACGTCGGCCGGCAGTACGTATGCGAAGCTTCCCGTTAGGCACTCTTTTCTCACATGCCTCCGGCATGGTTGCCCAACGCTATTCTTCGCATGAATCCCCAGGTGCACTGATCTCACTGGCAGCCCGGCATGACCCTTCCCGCTCTCTTTAAAACGCTTAGCGCGCCTGAGCCTTGTTCGCTTGCGGAAAGGTGAGGACAGTATGCGCGCGGCGAGCGGGCAGCGAAAGATGCGCGCGCGGGTTGTTGCGCGAAGTCGTTAAGCGCGGGGATAAGTTGGGGTGGTGCCGACTACCTTCGCTTCTGGTTCGGCCGGGGATTTTGGTCCGGAGCATGGATTGTCGGGTCTCGCGAAGGGCTCTACCCGACCTACAATTCGTATTTACCCGATGACTGATCGATCAAAACATCAAAATACTATGACCCGCAACCCACCGGACGCTCGGTTAAAGACAAATTTGGATCATGTGCCACGGCACAATTTCGGCCCTTCGATTTAGCCGAATAGAGCGCCTTATCAGCCGCCTGAAGAACGTCCTGTAAGCACTCCCCATGGTCTAGAAGTGTTGCCACGCCTGCAGATGCGGTCACGCTTGGCAGCGTTTCATTGCCATACTTGACGGTCATTTGCTCAATTTTTGGCAACAGGTCTTGCACGCGCAGCATGCCAACATTTAGCGGTGCGCCCGGCAGTAACACGCAAAACTCCTCGCCGCCCATTCTGCAAACGATATCATCGGCGCGGAAATGATCATTGAGCAACCGCGCGAAGGCTTTCAAAACCGTGTCGCCGGCATCGTGCCCGAAATTGTCATTAAATTTCTTGAAGTGGTCCAAGTCGATCGAAATGATCGTCGATTTTCGGCCCGTCTGCTTGGCCTTCGAGAATTCTCTCGCGCACCGCTCGATGAAGTATCGGCGGTTAAAAAGATTAGTGAGTGCGTCGTGGGTCGATTTGTCGGTTAGATCCTGACGCAATTTTACATTCGCGATGGCGAGACTGATCTGCTCGGCGCATCTGCACGCGACTGCAAATGTGCGCCCGACCGAATCGCCGTTACTCGCCTCGTCGCAGTCGGGCACAATGTGCAACATGCCGGCAGTTTCCCCGTGCGCTAAAATGGGGATGCAAAAGTATTGCTGACAATCGTGAGAATGCACGCTGGAGGCATCGTGGCTGCATAAAAAACGCCAGCCTTCATGACCATAGTGGTAGGCTCGCCCTTGTCGCAAGCCCCAGCAGTCGTCAGATTTAATCTCAACAGGTTGGCTAAACGTATTCCAAGAGCAGGCCGGCACGAGAACGTCGCGGGAATTATTGTATGTGTAGAGAATGCCGCGCGAGCCCGGCAACAATCGTCGCAAAAATGCCTGGACGACGTCGTGCAGCTCATCTGGATGTTTGCATGAGTGAAGCCAATGGTTGAGTTGAGACAGAACGGCTTGTTCGTTCTGGCGGGCTTCTTCAGCCTGCAGTGCTAATTTGGAATCATTTTCGGCGCGTTCGGCGCGCAGCAACGCGGCATTGGCCTCTTCTTCTTGGCGCTTCCACTGCGTTAAATCCGAACATAACAAGACATTGAAACCGTCGGCTCCGCGCGTATCCCGGCGTAAAATCCAGCTGCCGTCTGCAAACTTTAAAATATGCTGCGTGGAACCGACGTCGCCGGAGAGCGCGAACTGTTCTAGCCATTCAGATTGAGTTAGCCCCTGCAGGTCCCATATCTCGCGCGTCAATCCGATAGCAGCTAAATCTCTGCATGATATTCCGATTAACAGCGCGTCGTCGATGCATCGGAAGAGCTTGCGAAACGGTGCGTTAACATACGCAAGTTTGCCGTCCGGGCCAAAGATCGCCAATCCATCCGCAAAATTCGTCGTAAACGTTTTGAAGATATTTTTGGCATGAATTGCTGCGCGGGCTTTTTCCAGCGGTGCGGAACGAAGTTTGCGAGGCTGCTTTTGAGTGTCGTTATTCGATTTCCGGACGGCAACAATACGTTTCATTTAAAGTTACTCCGACACAATATGTCGTTGTCTTAGCAATCATTTAACCCACACTAATTGAACTTAGCTAACAAACCGTTCGACTGTCCGCAGCGGCAGACTTACGCGAACGAAACCGTAACCCCTTGACGTTTCGCACGGGCCGCCGCTTATCTCGATCCATACCAGTCGGCCGGACGGTCGCTGCCGGATCTATGGCGACGAGGTGCCCTAAAGGCGTCTCACGCTCTGAAATATCCGGTGGAGGAAAGTCCGGGCTCCATGATGACACGGTGGCGGCTAACGGCCGCCGGGGGCGACCCCAGGGAAAGTGCCACAGAAAACAAACCGCCTAAGGGCCGCCAACTGGCGTCACCCAAGGGTAAGGGTGAAAAGGTGCGGTAAGAGCGCACCGCGCGTCTGGCAACAGACGTGGCAGGGCAAACCCCACCGGGAGCAAGATCAAATAGGGGTGGCCTGACGTGCGTTTTTTTTGTGTGCTCCGCACACGGGGAAACACGCGACGTCGAGCCCGTCTTCAGGCGAGCCACCCGGGTTGATTGCACGAGGCGCTTGGTAACAGGCGTCCCAGATGAATGGCCGTCGCGGGCGGCAAGCAATTGCGGCCCAAACAGAACCCGGCTTACAGGTCGACTGGTATTTTCGATCGCCGTTATGCACCGCGACTTTCAGAACGCTATCGTCTAGTACTTATTCCGCCTCCAGATAACGTCTGGTCCATGAAGGTCGCGTGTTCGCGGACATACCTGGCACGAAGGTGGGAACCATCTTTATACATCAACTTGCCATCGACGGTTTGTCCGGGACAGGCTTTGGCATCACAAAGCCAGTTCATCGGGTCGATTATTTTTGCGCCCGCGGCGAGGGCCGAGGTGATAAGTTTGGCCCGCGCTGGCGCCCATGTTTTTTCGAATGCTGCTCTGTCGAGCCCGGTTGGGTATATGCGATCGACAGCGGTCAGCGATCGATGCAAGCCGCTCATCGGCGACAGGCCTGGTCCGTTCGGTATTGTCAGCACAAGCCAAACCGTTTTGCCCTGTACCCGAAGTTCGCCAATCATTTTACATAGCGACGTAATCATGGCGTCCCAGGTTTTTGCTTCGTCTCGGGGCTGTGCGCTGGCAGAACCATCCATCGAATATTCGGACGAGACTGCATATTGTGACCAAACAGCAGCGAATACCGCTGAGTGAATATTCGGGCTGGCCGCAAAGGCTGCGACGTGGTCGCCGAATAGGGTGCATTTGTCGCCGCTGCGCAGGCGAAGACCTGGAACAGGCGGACATCCCCCTTTGGTTGCGAAAACCACCGATCTATTTGCACCGGCAGGACCCAGCAGCGTTTGAATCCGGGGCCAATATTGCTCCATGTTGCTGTCGCCGGCGAACAGTACGGTATCCGCGTTAGGCCCGGCCGTGCGCAGAGTTAAACCTGTCTCGGTTGTTGTCCGCTGCAGGCCATCTGGATAGTGCCAATCGTTTATCGCGTCTGAAATATCCCGGTATTGTTGAGTGTTAAGCCGGGCCGTCAGCACATCCTTTTGAGCCAGAAAGCCAATGGCACAAAATGCCAAGGTCGAACTCAAAAGTACTATCGGTACAGCATTCGACCGGCGATGCCGCAGCGGTCGTTCGATATACCAATACGTTAGAATGGAAAGGACCAGAGCTAGTGACACAGCGGTGAATCTGATTTTTAGATTCGCGCCATACCCGGTGATGGCCGCGAACGATAAAAGGGGCCAGTGCCACAGATACAGTGGATAGCTGATGAGGCCAATAAATACTAAAACCGGACGTGACAGAAGTTCGAGATTGACTTTCGCATTTTTTCCGGCCCCGATGATTAATAACGCTCCCGCGCACGGAAGTAGCGCCCATCCACCGGGATATGTCAGTGTTTTATTCAAGCCAAAGAACGATAGTGCTATCAACCCGGCTCCCGTATACGAAGCGAATTCGGCTGGATGATACGAGTTTAACTTTCTGGTCCAACTTTGCAATCGCGGCGATAAGACAAAATTGTTTTCACGGCCGAGAATGGCTGCTGCCAGCAAAGCTCCACTTGCCAGTTCCCACATGCGATTGTGGGGCAGGAAGAACGCTGTCTTCTTTCCGAAGACGGCCATGCTCGATACGAAAGAGCTGACGATGACCAAAACGATTACGAACAATGCCTGCCGGCGGTTTGCAAGGCCCATCAGTAGCAAGGGCCAGACTAGGTCATAAACTCATAAACCGGATTCCCAAACGGCGCGAACAGTGATTCATGATTCCAACCGTGGGAGGTTGGGATGGCACAGCTACGTCGCTACGAACTCACCGACGCCGAGTGGGCAATCATCGATCCGTTGCTGCC
>JANLPU010000041.1:0-136528 GCA_031367425.1 Hyphomicrobium sp. | reverse complement strand
GTCGCGGGTCAGCTTTTCGGCCTGCTCTTTGGTGGCAGCCGCTGCCGGCATGATATCGTCGATAACGATGATCGTGCGCGATTTCCTGTCGGCCGATTCAGCCGACGTTGCTTTGCCCTTTTGCAGCGCGAACGCCTGGATGACGCCGCTCTCGCTCAAGCCCGTTGGAATGCTCGAGCGCGCGAACGGTTCGGTCTTGTCGACCTTGCCACCGCTTGACGATTCCAGTGCGCTGAGCGCCTCGCCAGCGTTGACGCGCTCGACGAGTTTGCCAGCAAGTTCGCCGACGAGACGCTTGTGCTCAGCCGCCAGGAACTGACCTTTGACCTGCTCTTTCACATCTTCGAACGGTTTTTGCTTTGGCGCTTCAGTCGAAATTTGATTGACCCAGCCATAGCCGCCGTCGCCCAATTCGATCGCGTCTTGATCATTCACCTGGTCGGGAGCGAACGCCTGCACGACCAGTTTTTGCGCATCCGGGCTATCGATCGCGGGCTTGCCGTCTGGCGTCAATCCGGTTTTGTCGGACGATGCCACTTCGATGAAGCTGAGTTTAAGCGCGTCGGCGACGTCTCTTAATGTCTTGCCGGCGTTGCGCAGATCGTCAGCTTCGTCGCGCTTTTTTTGTAGCTCGGACTTGGCCTTTTCGGCCGCCAGCTTGTCGCGAACCTGGTCGCTGACGTCCGCCAGCGTGCGGTTGACGCCGGCCTCGATTTGCGTGACGCGCACGAGCACGGTCGCAAACCGGCCTTCGATCACGTCAGAGACTGTATCCTTTGCCAAGCTGAAGGCCACGTCGGCGATCTTCTGATCGATCAAGCCTTTTTTGGCGATCAAGCCCAGGTCGACGTCGGTGTCTTTGGCGCCGGCATCTTTGGCGACTTCGCCAAACGACTTAGAACCATCGGTCAAAGCTTTTTTAGCAGCCTCGGCGGCGGCCTTGTCCTTGAAGGCGATTTGTTGAATACGGCGCTGTTCCGGCTTGTCGTAAGTTTCTTTTGTCGCCTCGTAGGCCGATGCGATTTCTTCGTCGTTGACGACGACTTGCTTTTTCAGACCGTCAACCGTCAACAGCAGGGCTGCGAACTTGCGGTATTCCGGCGTCATGAATTTCGTTTTGCCCGCTTCGTAGAGTTCTTTCAGCTTGCTCTCGTCGGGTTCCGCAACCGTCACGGCTTTATCGGCATCGATCGTCAGCCACTGCAGCGCGCGCTTCTCGCCGGTGTAGGCGTGCATGATGTCGACGAGTGGTTTAGGTGTGGCTTGGCCGGCAACGAAAGCGCCGATCAATTGTTTGCGCAGTTCGTCCTTGCGGCGGATCTTCAGGAAGCCTTGTTCCGACAACCCGTTCTGGCGCAGCAAAGCGTCAAAGCCCTGCTTGGAGAATTTGCCGTCCGCCCCTTTGAAGTCTGGATCGTTGGCAATGTCGTCGACCAGCGTCTTGTCGGAGAGCGCAAGACCTAAGCTCTGCGCGTGCGCTTCGATGGCTGCGCCGCCGATCAGCTGCTTGATAACGCGGCGGTCAAGCCCCATGGCGCGCGCCTGGTCGGCGGTGATGCGCTTGTTGGCGTCGCGGGAGAATTTTTCGATCTCGTTCTGGAAGGCGCGCTGGAAATCTTCGGCTGGAATTTCGGTTCCGCCGATCTTGGCGATCGAGCCGCGGCCGTAGTTGCGGAATACGCCGCTGATGCCCCAAAGCGCGAAACTCATGACCAGAATTCCAAACAGCAGCTTGGCAACCCAAGTTTGGGCGCCCCGTCTCAGTGCTTCGAGCATAAAGGAACATATCCCGTGGTTTCAGGCGCAACCCGGGCGCCCCGTGTTCCGGGCGGGTCCGCGCTCAATATATCGAAATGTCATCATCCCGCTAGGTGACGGGACGAACCGGCATGATATGAAGCCCAGGCCGCTGGCGATTGCAAGGGTCGAGGGGGGTCGAACCTAATTCTGGCCTTAGCGGCCTGGATTTATGAGCGGGTTTTGAAGCCAGAGAGGGGCCAAATGGGCGAAGCACACGCAGCGAGCGAAACCGCCATCCGGCCTTTAGTGGCTGGCAACTGGAAGATGAACGGCCAGAAGGCCGCGATCGTTGAGGCGCTCAGCATCGCGCAAGCGCTCAACGCGGCGCAGGGCAGGGTTGAAGCCGATGTTCTGATCGCGCCGCCTGCATCTTTGTTGATGGCGATGGTCGCGACCTGCGGGCCGGGCTTGTTGGGCTTTGCGGGCCAAGATTGCCATGCTAAGGCGTCCGGCGCCCACACCGGCGATATTTCGGCTGAAATGCTAAAAGATGCGGGCGCTGTCGCCGTCATCGTCGGCCACTCCGAGCGCCGCGCCGATCATGGCGAAAGCAACGACACGGTGCGCGCCAAAGCGATGGCTGGCCACCGCGCTGGGCTCGCGGCCATCATTTGCGTCGGCGAGACAGCGGCCGAACGCCAAACGGGGGCGACGCTCGCCGTTGTGGCGGGCCAGCTGCAAGGCTCGCTGCCTGACATGTGCGATGCGGCCAACACGATTGTCGCCTACGAGCCCGTCTGGGCCATCGGCACCGGTCTCGTGCCGACACCCGTCGACGTCGAGCAATTTCATGGCGCGATCCGCCGCGATCTCGTGGCGCGCTTTGGGCAGCAAGGCGCGGCGATGCGCATCCTATACGGTGGATCGGTGAAACCAGATAATGCTGGCACACTATTGTCGATCGCCAACGTCAACGGCGCGCTGGTTGGCGGCGCTAGTTTGAAAGCCAGCGATTTTCTTGCCATCATTCGTGCCTATGAAACCTGATGCGTAACATGTTCCAAAGTTTCAAGTCGCCAGCCGTGTTTTTGATTGCTCTGGCCGCTTTGGCCGCTCTGGCTCAGAGCGCGAGCGCTGGCACGCCCAAGCTCGATAAGGACACTTGCGCGCAGTTGCGTGGCGAGCAGGCCAACTTCGTCCAGACGGGAATTCTGGCAGATCTGCAACGCGGGCCTGAATGGGCCAAGACCAATCTCGGCGCGCCCCGCTTGCGCGACATCGAACATTTCATCGCGCTCGACGAACAGTTAAAGTTCGGCTGTCGCGAGGCGACGCTGACGCCGGAAGCGATGCGCGCTGGCGAAGAAGCGCTGAAAATCGAAGCTAATCCAGATTTCGATCCCAATGCGCCGCCGCCCGCACCGGCCGGAGCCGGTTCGGATGCAGCAGCTGTCCCGGGCGCGGCGGTAGCGCCGCTGGGCGAAAACGATGCCGTCAAGGCGCCCGCCAAACCGCGCGTCCGCCACAAGGCAACGGCCCACCCCAAGCCCAAGCCATCGAAAGATGCGTTCGAACCCGCTCCCGGCACCGAGAGCACTTTGCAGCCACCGCCTGCCGCGCTTCAGCCCCCGCAGACCCAGACCCCGCAGACCCAGACCCGGTAGTGACACGTCAACATCGTCGTGGATCGTCGCCACGGTTGGGGGTAAGGCTCCGGCCAAGCGGTTGGGCGTTTGAATTGCGGTTCACGTAATGGCCCAGAGCGGCATTTGTCCTCCCAAGCCTTTGCCGGGCTGCCCCATTCCGCCCCCACTTCCCCTTCTGGCCAGTCTGGTGTAGAAGCCCGAGTAATCCATTCATCTTTGGCCCATACATCTTTGGCTCATTCATAATCGTTGGCCTTTACATCTCTGGCCCTGAAAGTTCTGACCGCCCATGTCGACCGTTCTCCTCGTTGTCCACCTCATGATCGCGCTCGCCCTCGTCGGCGTCGTTCTGCTGCAGAAATCAGAAGGCGGCGCGCTGGGCATGGGTGGCGGATCGGGCGGCTTCCTCACCGGGCGCGGCACGGCTAACCTGTTGACGCGGATCACGGCCGGCCTCGCGGCTGCTTTTTTCACGACCAGCATTCTGCTCAGCATTCTGGCCCGCCAATCGGCGCCAGCGGGCTCCGTATTCGATGGCACCAAGCCTGCCGACGCCCCCGTCGGCGCACCGGCGACGCCTGGCGAAACACCTGCCGCACCAACGGGCCGTGGCGGCATATTAGATAAGATCCAGCCGCCGCCAGCCGTCCAAATTCCAGGCCCCAACGACGCGCCGCAGAACCGCTAACGCTCGACCGTAGCGTGCCTACTCGTAGTTGAGATTACGGTAACCGTGCGCTTGGCACGATCTGCCCAAGCTGAGACATCGGCCCGATGGATCCTTGGAATAAATCCGAGGATGACATTTGTGGTGTTGAACTCAATCTCATTCCAGCCCGTTGTCTTGCTCGGGCTTGTCGCGAGGATCCACGGTTTGACAAACTCCACAGTCAGCCTCCTGATGTAGCCTCGCAACCAATCCGGGATGACAGTCGCGAGGTAGAGTGATGAATTTTCGTTCGATGCAGATGTGCGCGACACTCATGCTCGCAGCCGCGAGCCTCGCCGGTTGCGGGGCGACTGTCGGCAACATTGCCAATTCCGGCGACATCACCGGCTACGAAGCGGCGAGCTATTTTTCACCCGTCGGCTATAGCGTGGCGCAGACGTCCGATGGCCATTTCCGCATCACAACCGTTGCAACGGTCGCGACGCCAAAAGACCGCGTCGAAAAAATCGCATTAGCGCGCGCGGCTGAATACGGCCAAGAAGCGAAGAAGAAATTCTTCCAGTCGGCACGCGCGCGCGTAATCATTCGCTGTGGCAGAACCGACAAAATCGAAAAGGGCCAGAAGATCGCCGTCGCGCCGCACGACTACGCCGTTGCCGAAGTCGATGTCGTCTACGCCGATACCGCCGTCGATCCGTCGTACCGCGCCACCAAAGACACCGCCGAGACGTTGAAGGCCGAATTGCAATCACAGGTGGTCGCGAGCGATCCGCAAGCGGGATTTGCCTCCGAAGCTTCAACGCAATGCAAGCGCTAAACGGCGGCTCGCCGCGCTCATGCCCACCTTTGTCTAAGGTCCAGCCACTATGACGCTGTGGGATATGCAAAAATAGCGCTTCGAATCGCAGACTTGTTGTGACAGAACCAAAGCCCATGCAGCGGTACATCTTCATCACCGGCGGCGTGGTCTCCTCCCTTGGAAAAGGCCTAGCATCCGCAGCCCTCGGCGCGCTTCTTCAAGCGCGCGGGTATTCCGTCCGTTTGAAAAAACTGGACCCCTATCTCAACGTCGACCCGGGCACCATGAGCCCGTATCAACACGGCGAGGTGTTCGTCACCGACGACGGTGCCGAAACCGATCTCGACCTTGGGCATTACGAGCGCTTCACCGGCGTTCCAGCCCGCAAGTCCGATAACGTGACGACGGGGCGAATTTATCAGGACATCCTGACCAAGGAGCGGCGCGGCGATTATCTTGGCGGCACCGTGCAGGTCATTCCTCACGTCACGGACGCGATCAAAAATTTCGTCATCTCCGGCAACGAGGACGTCGATTTCGTGCTGACCGAAATCGGCGGCACGGTCGGCGACATCGAGGGCCTGCCGTTCTTCGAGGCGATCCGCCAGCTTGGCAACGATTTGCCGCGCGGCTCGTCGGTCTACGTCCATCTGACGCTGATGCCGTACATTCCATCAGCGGGCGAATTGAAAACAAAGCCGACGCAGCACTCGGTCAAAGAGCTGCGCTCGATCGGCATCCAGCCGGATATTTTGTTGTGCCGGTCGGATCGCGAAATTCCGGTCGGGGAGCGCAAGAAAATCGCTCTGTTCTGCAATGTGCGATCCGAGGCCGTCATTCAGGCGCTCGATGTGGCCTCGATCTACGATGTGCCTCTCGCTTATCACCGCGAGGGCCTCGACCGCGAAGTGCTGCAGGCGTTCGACATCACCGGCGCGCCAAAACCGGATCTGGGGCGCTGGGAGACGATCTCGCGCAATATCGCGGCACCAGAGGGCGAGGTCACGATTGCGATCGTCGGCAAATATACCGGCCTCAAGGACGCGTACAAATCTCTCATCGAGGCGCTGGTGCACGGCGGCATCGCCAACCGGGTCAAGGTCAAGCTCGACTGGATCGAGAGCGAAGTTTTCGAGCGCGAGGATTCGGCGCCCTACCTCGAAGGCGTGCACGGCATTCTCGTGCCGGGCGGCTTTGGTGAGCGCGGCGCTGAGGGCAAAATACTAGCGGCCAAGTTCGCGCGCGAACGGCGCGTTCCTTACTTCGGCATTTGCTTTGGCATGCAGATGGCGTGTCTGGAAGCGGCGCGCAATTTGGCTGGCATTGCGGGCGCAAGCTCAACCGAATTCGGCGCGACGGGCGAACCCGTCGTCGGCATGATGACGGAATGGATGCGCGGCAACGAGTTGGAACAGCGGCGCGTCGGCGGCGATCTCGGCGGCACGATGCGGCTCGGGGCGTTTCCAGCATCACTCGCCGAAGGCAGCCGGATCGCGGCTGTCTACGGCGGTAATCACATCTTCGAGCGCCACCGCCATCGCTACGAGGTCAACACCCGCTACCGCGAGCGGTTGGAAAACTGTGGTCTGCGCTTTGCCGGATTATCTCCCGACGGTTTGTTGCCGGAGACGATCGAGTATCCCGAGCACCCGTGGTTCATCGGCGTGCAATATCACCCCGAGTTGAAATCGCGTCCCTTCGAGCCGCATCCGCTGTTCGCCAGCTTCATCGCCGCCGCCGTGGAGCAGTCAAGGTTGGTTTAAATTGTCATCCTCGGAGAAAAACAAAGTGGAGCAGCTCAGGTCAACTCTATTAGGTCTCCTCGTTGTCGTCGTTGTCACGTGTGTATGTTACTTTTTTCTGTCGGCAATGATCGATAAATTAAATTCCGTAAACTCGGATCTTAGCAAAGCGATTATCGCTGCATTCATCTCGGTCGTCGGTGCGACAGTGACTATAGTCGCAGGTAAAATTTACGAGCAAAAGATCAAAATTAGACAAGACGCACGAGAAAAGAAGATCCCGATCTACGAAAAGCAGCTTTCTGTCATTTTAAATATGTTTTTGGCGGAGAAGCTCGGTGAGAGGCCACCAACTCAAACTGAACTAATCCGATCCTTTCGTGAGTTCATGGAAAGTCTTTTCATTTGGGGCGGGCCAGAAGTAATAAAGGCGTGGCAGAAATTTGGAATTGCTGCGGGCAACGCTGGGGCTCCAGACGCGGGGATTCATGCTATGGAGGAGTTTATTTTTGCCGTCCGAAAGGAAATTGGCAGTGACAACTCGGCCTTAAAAAAAGGGGAGTTAATTGGATTGCTGGTGCACGACTTTAAAGTCGAGCCAAGTAGTCGCGGGACGTAGCAAATAAGGCTACAGTTCGCCTCCGTCTAACCACGCCCTCAGAACCGATGTGGTTGGCGCGCAAAACGCGCGCCGTGCGCCGCGCGCACCCGGCCTTAAGGCCGGAACCACACCGGTTCTGAGGGCGTAGGTTTCTGGGGGCGCTGTGGCGGTTTGCAGGAGCGATGGCGTGAAGCTTGAGAACTGAGTATCGTAGTGGGCAGATGCGGGCGGCGCCTCGCGTTAAGACGCGAGCCGGACGGACGACACAAGTCACAAAATACGTGACCAAGGAGACAAACGATGTTGCGGTTGGGAACAATAGCTGAGGCGATCGCGGGTGCAGTGGTGCTCTGCACGCTTGCCATTTCACCGAACCCAGCCTCAGCCATGGGTTACGACAGTCTCGATTGTCCCGAGCTTGCCGAACGCCGCATCGGCTATTTCACCTCGAACGGTTTTTGCGATCCAGCCAAAGCCGACGCCAAGGCTTGCAAAGCGATCGCGGCGGGTGCCGAAGCTGACCTTCCCGAGGCCGATCGCACGCAAGTGCAATTGATCCAGCGCACCGAGGCGCGCAAAGCGTGCCCGGCGAAATAATCACCGCGCCGCTCTCAATCCGACAGCAAACGACAAAACGCCACCACGCGGTTGGTCCGCGCAATGGCGTCTGTAAGTCGTAAGTGCCAACCGAAAGTCAGCTGGCAAACTACTTCGTCGCTGGTGCTGCCGGTGCGGTCACGGTCGCTGGAATGGTGCGCACGTCCATCTGCACGATGCCGGCCTGGATCAACGTTCCGAATACGACCGCGAATACGATTGCGGTCACCAGCGCATTCACAAAGCGGTTCGAAAACGACAGCATGTTGCCGATCAGATCGAGAACGAAAACGACGGCGGCGGCCAAGAGCACTGGCTGCAACCAGTTAAGATTTGAAAGCATGAATTTCCCCTTTTTTGAAACGTGATTGGGTGTTGGCGTTGGTACCGAGCCGGTCAACGCGGCTCCGCCCTGTCGTGCGTTAATACTATAGCTGCGTATGGCCCTGTGAGTGAGATCATTAGCGTCACGCTAACCGGCAAATGACCAGCCGAGTTCTGTTACGTTATAACAACGCTCACATATCGATCACAAAAAGTTTGGCTTTCGGCATCAAATTGAGATTGGCTATTTCTTCTGCAGACAAGTATCTACCAATGCAACAGCCGCTGGCTGTATGCAATTCTTGAGGAGGAAAAACCCTATGAAAATCTGGAACATGCCCGTCGTTCGCGAACAGGAAGTCGGCCTCGAAGTCACGAGCTACCTGCCAGCCGAAATCGACCTGATCTAATCGAATTCGAACCGCTCACGGTTCTCTAAAAGGAAAAAACCCTATGAAAATCTGGAACACGCCAGTCGTTCGCGAACAGGAAGTCGGCCTCGAAGTCACGAGCTACCTGCCAGCTGAAATCGACCTGATCTAATCTATTCGAACCGCAAGGTTCTTGAAACGGCGTCCCTTGCGGGGCGCCGTTTTTGTTTGTGTATAATTCCGTCTTGAAACGAGGTTTTGGCGCAGAATCAACACTTACAAGGGTCGCGGACGCGCGCGGCACGCGATATAAAGCGCCATGACAGACCATCAATCGATCAAGCCCAACGCCACAGTGCCGAACGCAATCGTAAAGGTTGGCAAAGTCGTCTTTGCCAACGACGCCCCGATATCCATTCTCGCCGGCCCCTGCCAGATGGAGAGCCGTGCGCACGCGCTCGAAATGGCGAGTGGTCTGAAAGAAATCGCAACCCGCCTCGGCTTCGGGCTCGTCTACAAGTCGTCGTTCGATAAGGCCAACCGCACCTCGTTGACGGGGAAACGCGGCATCGGGCTGAAAGCAGCGCTGCCGATCTTCGCCGAAATTCGCGAAACCTTGGGGCTGCCCGTCGTCACCGATGTTCACGAGGTCGGCCAATGCGCCGAAATCGCGCAAGCCGTCGATATTTTGCAGATCCCCGCCTTCTTATGCCGCCAGACCGATCTTTTGATTGCGGCGGCGCAGACGGGTCGCGTCGTGAAAATCAAGAAGGGTCAGTTTTTAGCCCCTTGGGACATGAAAAACGTCATCGCCAAGGTGACCGGCAGCGGTAACCCGAACGTGCTGGTCACCGAACGCGGTTCGAGCTTTGGCTATAATACTCTCGTCGTCGATATGAGATCGCTACCGCAGATGGCTGAAACCGGCGCGCCGGTGATTTTTGATGCGACCCACGCCGTGCAGCAGCCGGGCGGGCAGGGGACGTCATCGGGCGGGGACCGGCGCTTTGTTGCACCACTGGCGCGCGCCGCCGTCGCCGTTGGCGTCGCAGGCCTCTTCATCGAGACCCATCAAGATCCAGATCGCGCACCGTCAGACGGGCCCAACATGGTGGCCTTGAAAGATTTCGGCAGCCTCATCGCAGAGCTGCAAGACATCGACCGGGTGGTCAAAAAAGCAAAGAGCGCGGGCTAGGCCAAGGCCCGCGCTCTTTTGGTGTTAGTGTTTGCGGCCCGGCACGTCGCGATCCGCGGAGTGGATTGCTGTTGAGCGCCGGGCAAGCATGGTGCGATCGCAGCGTGCGCACGCCGCGGGTTTCAGGCTTTAGATCTTCTTGGACCAGAGCGTGGCGGCTACCGCCTCGATATGAGCCTTGCTCGTCAAGCCGCCGAAGTCGGCCGGTGTCTGAGCCGCAATGGTGGCGCAGACGGATCGGCCGCACGGTTGCGGTCTGACCTTTCCGACGTTGATGGCGGCAATTGCCATCGATGTCGCGAGCAGGCTCATGGTAGAGAGGCAGGAGGCGTAGGCAAGTGCACGGGAGAGGAGTTCGTACTGCATCGGTCAACCTCAATACGCTGAGACTATGGATGACGACACTTCCACTTGCAGGCATCCGGTCAGGAGCGGGAGAGAGACACCCAAGGCCGGTATGAATTGAGGATGCATCAACCTGAGTAAACAAGCCGTTAAACTTACCGCTCTATGAATTTTGTTTTTGTTAAGTGCGCTAAAGTCAGCACCAGACGCCGTGCGGCGTCAGTCCGTCTCGCTGCTCTTGCGGCCAGGTTCATCGATCGTTTGAGCGCGGTCGGCCGCGTATCCAACGATCCAAAAGAACACTTTGTGCGGCAGGATACGCAGCGTTTTCATCAGCACGGCCATCTTCCACGGGAACACGATTTCGTATTTCTTGGCGGCGAGGCCCTTGTGGATGTGATCGACGGCTTCTTCGACCGGAATGATAAAGGGCATGGGGAACGTGTTCACCGCCGTCATCGGGGTTTCGACGAAGCCCGGGCAGATGACAGTGATGTCGATGCCATGACGCTTGAGGTGCGGGTAGAGCGATTCAACCAGCGAGATGAGCGCGGCTTTGGTCGGCGCGTAAGCGGCCCCCTTCAACAAGCCGCGATACCCAGCGACTGACGACACGATTGCCAGATGTCCGCGACCGCGCGCGGCCATGGACTTCATCACCGGGTCGAGCGCGTTGACGACGCCGAGGTAATTGATGCTCATCGATTCCTTGGCGCGCGCGGCCGAGAAATCCGAAACTGCCATCATGCGCCAGATGCCAGCGTTCAGCACGGCCAGATCGATTTGGCCTAATTCGCGTTCGATGCGCGCAACCGTTTCGCTGGCGGCGCCAGCATCTTCGACGTCGAGAGGATAAGCGCGGATGTTGGCGTTGAGCGCGACCAATTGGCCGAGCTTATCGGCGGAGCGCGCCGAGACCGCGACGACCGCGCCAGCCGACGCCAATCGTAGCGCGAGCGATCGGCCAATGCCGGTGCTCGCGCCTGTTATCCAGACGACCTTCCAAGGCGTCGATGCGGCCATAACGATGAGGGTCTCACATGCCCGTGACAGGCTGGATTAGCCTAGCCAAGATGCTCTTGAACCGCAATTTATGGCGCGTGGCAACCAGGCAGATGCAACCCTCGACAGCATCGGCCATGGGCTGGTGATCAACATCTTCACCGAAATCAGACACATCGCCGACGCGGTAATGGCCGAAATCGTCGCGGCAGCTGCCACGCAAAACCAACGTTAATTCGCTGCCCTTGTGACCGTGAAGCGCCAGTGTTTTGCCCGGCGCAACCTTGATCAGCCGCAGATCTCCCTTGGCTGTGGGTGATAACGCAATATTATGAATGCTGACGCCCGGCGCGACGCGCGTCCAGGCGATGTCATCAAGGTACTGGCCAATCAGGGGCACTAGAGGTTCTGGAACATCGCCACCTGAAACGGCCGTAATGCGCACCGGCTCGGGCGCGCCATCGGCTTCGCGACGGCGCAATTCCATAATAGGTGCAGGGCGCTCCAGATGCGCTGGCGACAGCTCATCAAATAAGGCGACCCCGATCATTTCCATCAATGCCAAATCGCGCCGACACGTCTCGCACACAGAAATATGCGACGCCATGACGGCCGCAAAAGCCTCTGGCATGCTTCCCGCCGAACAGCTCATCAGGCTGTCAGCCGCAGGGTGATGGTTTATCTTCATCTTACTTCAAGTCCTCGACCAGCTCGCGGATCTTCAGATACGCCAGCCTCATTCTTGATTTGACGGTTCCAAGCGGCAACGACAGACGCTCGGCAATTTCGCTGTGCGACAGGCCTTCGACATAAGACAACGCGACGACCTCATGTTGATCGGCCGGTAGTTGAGACAACGCATGTTGGACGCGGATTTTTCTTTCGGCTTCAGACACAGCCTCATCCGGGGAGATATCGTCTGACGCCGTCTGCTCGTGACCTTCAGGCAACTGCAACCACGTGATTTCCCTACGCAGCCGGTCGATCCGCAGATTACGCGCGATGGTATAAATCCACGTTGTGGCGCTGCCTTTTTCGCCCGAATAGAGCGCTGCCTTGCGCCAAACGACCATCAGCGTTTCCTGCGCCAATTCTTCTGCGGTGTTGGCATCGGCGCCTTGCCGCATCATGTAGGACTTGACGCGCGGCGCGTACATCTGAAACAGATTGCGGAATGCTTCCGCGTCTCCCCGCTCAGCGACGCGTTGCAGAAATTCAGCCATGGGTCGCGAACTCGGTGCCTGTCTGCCGCGACTGTGAAACGCGGCCATTGCCATTACCTGCACCATAGCGGAACCCCACGTTAACTGTCACTAATACGTGGCCTCACATAAGTTAGATCTGGACAACCCAAATCCAACCGCGAGCTAGAGAGAGGGTTGCGTGACATTGAACGACGTGGCTGTGCTGTTAGCCGCTTTGGCGCTGGCTGGACCTTTGGCGCGCTGGCTCGGCATCGCAGCGGTGCTGGGTTATCTCATGGCCGGCGTACTGCTTGGACCATTTGGGCTTGGCACTGTTTTCACGACCAACGACGCGGCACACATACTTCATGTTGCCGAATTTGGCGTTGTTCTTCTTCTGTTCCTGATCGGATTAGAGCTTAGGCCGAAACGCCTTTGGGCGATGCGCGACGCAATCTTCGGTCTAGGTGCGGCACAAGTTTTCGTCACGGCCTTGGCGCTGGGTTTGGTGGCGATGGCGTTCGGCGTTCGCCCGCAATCTGCATTGTTTGCGGGTGCCGCGCTGGCACTGTCGTCGACCGCATTCGCTCTACAAGTCATGGAAGAAAATGGCGAGCTGGCAACGCGCCACGGACGGCTCGGCTTTGCCGTGTTGCTGTTTCAGGATCTGGCCGCCATTCCTTTGATTGCGCTGGCACCGTTTTTTGCGATGTCGGCGGCAAGCGCTGCTGCAGAACTCGACATCATGGCCGCCGGGCGCGGGCTTCTGACAATTGTCGCCATCATCGTGGGTGGCCGCTATTTGCTCGATGCCGTGTTGCGCCTCGTCGCTCTATCGCGCGTCAAAGAGGCGATGACAGCGGCCGCACTGCTCACCGTCGTTGGTGTCACCATCGTCATGCAGGCGGTTGGATTGCCCGCGTCGTTGGGCGGCTTCATCGCTGGTGCGCTGCTGGCTGAGAGCAGTTACCGGCACGAATTGGAGGCTGACATTCAGCCGTTCGAAGGCCTGCTGATGGGAATGTTTTTCACAGCCATCGGGATGTCTTTGAACTTGAGCCTGCTGTTGTCACATCCATTTCTGATCTTAGCGCTGACGGCTGGTCTGATGGCCATTAAAGCCCTCGTTCTCTATGGCCTGGGACGCTGGCAGGGATTGCAAGCAGGACCCGCGCGGCGGCTCGCGTTTGCGCTAGCGCAGGGCGGAGAATTTGCATTCGTGTTGTTATCCGTTGGCCGGGCGGCAGGCGTTTTAGGCAACGATCCCGCGCAAATACTAGCCGTCGTCGTGACGATGTCGATGGCTCTGACACCGTTCCTTTTGATGCTCGACAAGCGCGTCTTTACAATTGCCGTGGCGCCGCTGATGGCGTTTGACAAACTACCCGACAACGACGGCCACGTTGTCATCGCGGGCTTTGGCCGTTTCGGTCAGATCGTCGCTCGCGTGCTGCGCGCCAAGGGCGTGTCGTTCACAGCGCTCGACATCTCGGCTGAGCAAGTGGAATCCGTGCGCCGCTTTGGCAACAAGGCTTTCTTCGGCGACGCCAGCCGTCCCGATATCCTGGAAGCAGCCAACACGGCGAAGGCGCGCGCCTTCGTCCTCGCCATCGATGATATCGAGGCTTCCATGCGCACAGTGGAACTCGTCAAGAGCCGTTTCCCGCACGTGCCGATTTACGCGCGCGCCCGCAACCGCGTCCACGCGCATCGCCTCCTTGACGCCGGCGTCAAGACCTTGCAGCGCGAGACGTTTCTGTCATCGCTTGAACTGACGCGGCAGCTGCTGTCTGGCCTTGGGTTCTCAGACCGCGTAGCGGGCCGCGCGATCCAAACATTCAGGACCCATGACGAGCGGCGGCTGATCGAGGATTATAAAGTCGGCACCGACATGGACAAGCTGCAAGCCAAAGCGCGCGGCGATGCTTTGACATTGGCCCAGCTGTTCCAAGAAGACGCCGACGAGGAAGCCAAACTGGTGGGTTTGGAAAACGGCAAAGACCGCACCAAGCGCCAAGCGTCTTGAAGCATTCAGCGCCGATTTCTGAGGACAACCAAAGCCTTTGAGACCCCGAACCATCGCTAATCGTGTGTTTGGACCTCTTGAGCGGTAGACGTGCCCGACGGGCACCGGTAAATGTGCCCCGAACTCGATCGTCAGACTTTATCGCAAACATGACCGGCAGGCAGGCGCGGCGACGCTGGCCCTGAACGCCGGTTGCAATTCATCCGGGCGTTATATCAGCATGAGCAAAGTGCAGCAGAAGCCGTCGACTGTCTCTAACGCCGCGCTGAAGCCGATGGCCGACGCGATCCGTGCGCTCAGCATGGATGCCGTGCAGGCGGCTAATTCCGGCCATCCCGGAATGCCGATGGGCATGGCGGATGTCGCGACCGTCTTGTTTAGCCAGATCCTGAAATTCGACGCCGCCAATCCCGATTGGCCAGATCGCGACCGGTTCGTGCTGTCGGCCGGTCATGGCTCGATGCTGCTTTATTCGCTGCTTTATCTCACCGGTTATCCGGGCATGACAATCGAAGAGATCCGCAATTTCCGCCAGCTCGGCTCTAAGACCGCCGGTCATCCAGAACACGGCCACGCAGCCGGCATCGAAACGACAACGGGCCCGCTCGGCCAAGGGCTTGCCAATGGCGTCGGCATGGCGATGGCGGAACGGCTGCTCGCCGCGCGGCTCGGCCCCGATCTCGTCGATCACCATACCTATGTGATCACGGGTGATGGCTGCCTAATGGAAGGCATCAGCCACGAAGCGATCTCGCTGGCTGGCCATCTCAAGCTCGGCAAGCTCATCGTGCTCTGGGATGACAATTCGATTTCGATCGATGGCGCGACGAGCCTTGCCGTCTCGGATAATCAGATCGCGCGGTTCGAGGCCTCGGGCTGGAACACCGGCCGCATCAATGGCCACGATCCAGAAGCTGTCCTGGCCGCGCTTGAAACCGCTAAGGCCGATCCATCCAAACCCTGGCTGATCGCGTGCAAAACGATCATTGGATTTGGTGCGCCGACAAAAGCTGGCACTTCTGGCGTGCACGGTAGTCCGCTGGGTGCAGAGGAAATCAAGGGCGCGCGCGAGAAACTAGGTTGGCCGTATCCGCCGTTCGAAATTCCAGCCGACATCCTGAAAGCCTGGCGCACGGCAGGCCAGCGCGGAGCAAAAGACGCTAAGGCTTGGCGCGACCGGTTAGCGAAATCCAGTGTTGCCGCCAAATCTTTACTGTCGACGACCGAGGCGTTGCCATCGCATGGGGCACTCGAGAGTGCGATTGCCGACGCTAAGGGGTCGTTCGCCGCCGATACGGCCAAGCGCGCCACCCGCATGTGGTCGCAACTGACGCTTGAAAAACTCATTCCAGCGTTGCCAGAACTGATTGGCGGCTCGGCCGATCTCACCGGTTCCAACGGCACGAAGACGTCGCATTACAAGCCGATTTCGGCTGACAATTTCGGCGCCAACTACATTCACTTCGGCGTCCGCGAGCACGGCATGGCGGCGGCGATGAACGGCATCGCTTTGCACGGCGGCATCATTCCGTTCGGCGCGACGTTCCTCGTCTTCACCGACTATTGCCGCCCCTCGATCCGATTGTCGGCATTGATGGGCCAGCGCGTCATTTACGTGATGACGCACGACAGCATTCAGGTTGGCGAAGACGGCCCGACGCATCAGCCGATCGAACATTTGGCCAGCCTGCGCGCCATTCCAAATCTGTTGGTGTTGCGCCCCGCCGATAGTTTTGAGACGGCCGAGTGCTGGGAAATTGCTCTTAAGTCCAAAGACCGGCCGTCGGTGATGGCGCTGACGCGCGATAGCGTGGCGCAATTGCGTGTCGCCCACGTTGGCCAAAACTTGAGCGCTATGGGCGGCTATCTTATTCAAGTGCTCAAAGGCAAACGGGACGTCACTTTGATTTCGACGGGATCGGAAGTCGGCATCATCGCCGCGGCCGCCGCGCTGTTGGCCAAAGACGGCATCAACGCCGCCGTCGTATCGATGCCGTCGTTTGAATTGTTCCGCGTCCAATCGGCCGCCTATCGCGACGAGACGTTGGGCACTGTGCCGCGCATTGCCGTTGAAGCCGCCGTCGTCCAGGGTTGGCACGAATGGCTGAGAGCCTCTGATACCTTCATCGGCATGACCGGCTTTGGCGCTTCGGGGCCTGCACCGAAACTTTACGAGCACTTCGGCATAACGGCTGAGAAAATCGCGCAAGCGGCGCGCTCTGCCGTTAAGACGAAAGTCTGAAGTTACATTTCCCCATCGCTCAAGGCAGATCGCGCGCCAATGAATCTCGATAACCTGAAGACCACGAAAAACGTCGATGTCAAAGGTAAGCGCGTGCTCGTGCGCGCCGATCTCAACGTGCCCGTACAGGACGGCGTGGTATCTGACGCAACGCGTCTCGAGCGGCTTGTGCCAGGCCTAAAAGATCTTTCCGCGCGCGGCGCCAAGGTGATCGTTCTGTCGCATTTCGGCCGCCCGAAAGGCGCGCCCGACAAAGCCTATTCACTCGAGCCGATCGCGCAAGCATTGTCGAAATGCCTCGGAAAACCTGTCGGTTTCGCGCCCGACTGCGTTGGTTCCGTCGCCGCTGAAGCCATATCCAAGCTCGCCGATGGCGACATCGCGGTGTTGGAGAATTTGCGCTTTCATAAGGGCGAGGAAACGAACGATCCCGCCTTCGCCGCCGAATTGGCCAAGCTCGGAGATATCTTCGTCGGCGACGCCTTTAGCAGCGCTCATCGCGCGCACGCGTCGACCGAGGGCATCACGCATCATCTGCCATCTTATGCCGGCCCGCTGATGATGGAAGAAATCAATGCGCTGCGTTCAGCATTAGAGACGCCGCAGCGCCCAACCGCCGCCGTCGTCGGTGGCTCCAAGGTCTCGACCAAAATTCCCGTGCTGACCAACCTCGTGGCCAAAGTCGACAAGCTGATCGTCGGCGGGGGCATGGCCAACACGTTCCTGCAATCGATGGGCGTGATGGTCGCGCAATCGCTGTCCGAGCCAGAGTTCCACTATCTGGCGCGCGAGATCATGTCCGAGGCCAAGGAAAAAGGTTGCCAGATCATCTTACCCGTCGATGCGGTCACGGCGGCTGAGTTTGCCCAAGACGCGCCCGTCAAAGTCGTCGACATTCACAAGGTGCCGCTCGACGGCATGATCTTGGACGTTGGCCCTAAAAGCGTTGAGCACGTCGCCAAAATTCTAGAAGGCTGCAAGACCGTTCTTTGGAACGGCCCGATGGGCGCGTTTGAAATTCCAAACTTTGCGCAAGGCACGTTCGCGCTCGCCCGTCAGGTCGCGCAGATGACGAAGGCTGGCCGCTTGATCTCGATTGCCGGTGGCGGCGACACGGTGGCAGCCCTCAATCAGGCTGGCGTGACACAGGATTTCACTTACGTCTCAAGCGCCGGCGGCGCGTTTCTCGAATGGCTTGAGGGCCGCGAACTGCCCGGCGTCGCCGCTTTGACGCGTAGCGCTTGATAACTGCCCGTTCGCGCAGCTTTTAGGGTCAACATCATGACCGTGTCGCCGCCGATCGCACTGACAATCGCGGGCTCGGACCCTTCGGGCGGCGCCGGTATTCAGGCCGACCTCAAAACGTTTGCGGCGCTCGGCGTTTATGGCGCGACGGTCATCACCGCTCTGACGGCGCAGAACACGCACGGCGTCAGTGGCATCCACAAGGTGCCCGCGTCCTTCATCGCTGAACAGTTCCAAGCCGTGACCAGCGACCTCAAGGTGTCCGCGGCCAAAACGGGTATGCTCGGTGACGCCGAGACCGTTATTTGCGTCGCCGAACTTTTGACCCGTCAGCGGCTACCATGGCTTGTCGTCGACCCGGTGATGGTGGCGACCAGCGGCGATTTGCTGCTGACGCGCGACGCCATTGCGGTGATCGTGGCGAAACTGCTGCCGCTCGCCGATCTCGTCACGCCGAACCTTGCCGAGGCTGGGCGTCTGCTCGGCCGGTTTCCAGCAGCGACCTTGGACGAGATGCGAGCTCAGGCCGTGCAGGTCAGGGCCTTGGGGTGTCGCGCGGTGTTGCTCAAAGGCGGGCATGGTACGCAAAACGAGGCCATCGATGTTCTGGCGACCGCCGAGGGCATCACTGAGTACTCCCGACCGCGCGTTGCGACCCAAAATACCCACGGCACGGGCTGCACGTTGGCTGCCGCTATTGCCGCCGGGTTGGCTAACGGCTTGGCGCTGCACGCGGCGGTCGAGGCGGCTAAAGATTTTGTCTGGCGCGCACTTGCCTCTGGCGCGCACTTGCACATCGGCAGTGGCAGCGGGCCGGTCGATCATCTGGTTTTGCAGCACAAGGCAAACAGCGGCGACCTTTAGAAATGAGCCAGTAGCGTGGCGGTCAACCCGACTGTTGCGACGTTGCACCAAGGCACTTTCAAAGGCTCTCGGCCAGCGCTCCAAAGCTTGCTTCGCTAAGACGCCTGCGCCAAGTTCTCCCAGACGCAGCGACGTGCGCTGTACACAAGCTCCGGGGGGAGAGCCAAGCTCGTTTCGAGGGATTTGGAATGAGCTGGCAAGAAACCGGTCCGCTTCGGCGGGCCGGTTTTTTTAATTTCAATCAAAGCTGTAAAATGTCATTCCAAGGCAGTGTCGCATCCGCCACATACGGCATTGTTCTGTGGCAATTGCACAAGTATTTGCTACGTTGTTGTTGAGTCCTCAGCCGATCAGGTTGCATGATTGTCGTTGGGCGAATCGGTGGCGCGTATGCCGCGATCGATATTGGACTTGGGAATTTTGGGGGGAAGATGGCACACGTACGCGCAATTCGCGCATCGGCCATATCCGCGTCTATCTTGGCTTTGACTGCAACGTCGGCGTTCGCTGGTGGCTTTGCCGTTCGCGAACAATCGGCATCGCTGTTGGGTTCGGCTTTTGCGGGCGCCGCAACTGGCGCTGGTGGTTTGAGTTCGGCGTTCTGGAATCCGGCGGCGTTTTCAACGGCGCAAAGCGGTTTTAGCACCGATAGCAGTTACACGCTCATCCTGCCCTCCAGCACGCTCAGTAACGGCGCAACGTCGGTCGACACAGCAATCGGCAACGTGCCACTGCCGATCGGTGGGTCGGACACGACCGACATTGACAAGGTTGGCGTGCTGGGATCGAGCTATGCCGCTTTCCGTTACGATCAGCAGACCGTGTTCGGCATCAGCCTGACCTCGCCATTCGGTTTGGCGACCGAGCCTTCCGATCTGAATTGGACCGGGCGTCTGCACGGCCGCGAAGCTGAAATGTTGACGTTCAACGTTTCGCCGACGGTTGCCTACGAGATCGCGCCGGGCGTCCAGATCGCGGCTGGCCTGCAAATCGAATACATGCGCCTTAAGCTGTGGTTTGCTTCATCGCCCGCGCTGGGTGCTGCAAGCGCCTCGATCAAGGTCGAAGACACAGCGAGCATCGGCGCGACCGCCGGCATTATCTTGAAGCCTTTGGTCGGCACGACGGTCGGCGTCGGCTTCCGCTCGTCGATCAAGCACAATCTCGACGGCAATCTGAATACGCCGGCTGGCGCCATTCCAGTTACCGCAAAAATCGAAACGCCCGAGATGGTCACCGCTTCGATCATCCAAGCGATCACGCCAGGCCTGCGCCTGCTCGGTACTGTGGAGTGGACGAATTGGAGCCGCATCGACAACATTGCGGTGCGCGGCACGCCCTTCGCCATCGATGCGCATTGGGATGATGGCTGGTTCTTCTCTGGCGGCCTCGAGTACGATTATTCGGCTCTGCTGACCTTCCGCGCCGGCGGCGCTTTCGAAAGCTCGCCAATCCAAGATCCGACGCAGCGCCTGCCGCAATTGCCAGATAGCGATCGCATCTGGGCAACCGCTGGCGCGACATACCACTACAGCGAGTGGACAACGGTTGATCTGGGCTACGCGCACATCTTCTTTGACGACGCCCACATTCATCGCGGCGCGTTATCGAACAAGAATCTGATCTTGGATGCTGATGTTTCGCAGGATGCCAACATCGTATCGCTCGGGATCAAGACGCGCTGGTAAACCCGGTTCGAAATGCACGGGCGCGGCTCATAAGGTGCGCCAACTAATCAAAGCCGGGCTCATCGCCCGGCTTTTGCTATATCCCCCACCCGTCATTTCGGATGGGACGCGGCAAGTCTTCATTGCTGCGGCGCTAATCCGGGATCCTGCCTGCTGGTTCGAAGCCTGCGGACAAGATCCTGTGTCTGCGGTGCACCGCTGAGGAAGGGCTGCGCCGCGCACAGGATGACGGGTTTCCCTTCTCCCCTTGGGCAGAAGGTGGTCCGAAGGACCGGATGAGGGGCTGGTCCGAAGGACCGGATGAGGGCTGGTTCGAAGGACTAGATGAGGGGCTGGTCCGTAAGGACGAGATAGGGCGCGGCGATCAAAAAGTGCGCGACGAACGATCAGCGCTGAAGGGTATCGATCTGCAACTCATGCATAACGGTCTCTAGCATCGCTTCGAGTTTGCGAGCCGCATCGTCGAGCGACCCGGCGACGGCCAACGCACGCTGCGATTCAACCGCGTGCGTTTGGCTCAGAACGTAAAGACGGCCGGCGTTGCGCGCGATGGCTTCGCAGCCGACGGGATCGAACGGGTTGGCCTGCAACGCCCAGGCGATGTCGTGAATATCCTCAGCCGCTTTCAGAATAGAATGCGGCGCATGGGGCTGGCTGCCGTCGCCATTGTGCTCGCTCGGGCCCGATGAGGATGCCGGTCTGGATAGCAAATCGGTGCGCGTTTGCCCGATCTGGTTCCGCAGTTTTTCGATTTCGTTCTTGAGCTGGCCGAGCAGCGCTGGCGGCTGGCGCAATGATGTTTCCAGGCGGCCGATGGCATCTTCGAGGAGCGCGCTGTCAAGGCGGCGGGCACGGCGGCCGTGCTCGGCGAGAAACCAGCGGCCCCTGGCACTTTCGAGCAGCGCAGCCTCGATGGCGCGGTACTCGGTCTCCAGATCGTCGGTTCCGGCCACATGGAGACTGTGCATGGCTGTCCTAATTTATCCACAGATATCTAAAATGTCATACGTGATTCGCACCCCTCCATGGCAAGTGCTTGTTGCTTGAGAATCGCGAAAGAGAAAGCGACCGAGTCTTTCCTGCACCTTATCTAAGGTGCCACCGGCCTATCAAAACGAAATTGGGTTTTGCGAATTTGGCGACAAATCTTGGCTTCCGGCTCGCCGTCTTCTATGGCGCCCTGTTCGTGGTCTACGGCATGCATGTGCCGTACACGCCTGTTTGGCTTGAGTGGCGGGGCCTGACGCCGGGCCAGATCAGCTTCGTGATGGCAGCGCCGTTATTCATGCGACTGTTGATTACGCCAGCTGTAGCACTCGCTGCCGACGTGCGCGGCAACCACCGCCGAATGCTGATCTGGCTGGCATGGGCGGCCTTGGCATCGGCGCTGGCGCTCAGCCAGAGCGTTGGATTTGCGCCGATCCTCGTCTTCACCGTTCTTCTTATTCTGTGCAACTCGACCATCATGCCGCTGACCGAGACGATCGCGGTGATGGGCGTGCGTCACGCAGGCCTTGATTATGGCCGCATGCGTCTGTGGGGGTCGTTGACGTTCCTCATCGCCAGTTTCATCGGCGGACTGGCAATCGAACATTTCGGCGGCGGTGTCGGCGTCTGGCTGGTGGTGGTCGGCTGTGTCATGACGGTCGCTGGCGCGCTGTTCCTGCCGCTGCTGCCAGCCGAAGCAGAAGAGGGCGTGGCGCCAGCGCCCATCTGGCAGGCCCGCGAGCCGCGCGCTTTGCTGTCGTCGCCAGCTTTCGTTCTGTTTCTGCTGGCGGCCGGTGGCGCCCAAGCCGCGCACGCAACGTTCCTGACATTTGGCACTCTGATCTGGAAGCATCAGGGCTTAAGCGGTGGGTGGGCCGGCGCTTTATGGGCGATTGGCGTACTAAGCGAAGTTGCGATCTTTGCGCGCTCGGGCGCGCTTGTAGCTAAAATCGGCCCCGTTGCCTTGTTGATCGCTGGCGCTGCCGTCTCGGTGCTGCGCTGGGGCTTGATGGCGTTCGACCTGCCGCTGCCAGCTTTGATTGCGGTCCAAACGCTGCACGGATTGACGTATGGTGCGACGCACGTCGCCGCCATTCACTTCATCCACCAAGCGGTGCCGCGTTCGGCATCGGGTAGCGCGCAAGCACTCTATGCGACGGTCAGCGCGGGGCTCGCAATGGGTATCGCAACGCTCGTTGCTGGCCAGCTCTACGCCGTCTATGGGGCGTCAGGATCTTATATCGCCATGGCCGTCATCGCGGCGTTGTCTCTGGCGGCGGCGTGGCGCTTGCAGAGGGTATGGGATGGCAAGCCGCTTGTGGCCGGTGACGCCAAGCCTAAAGCTGAACTTGAGGCGAGCCGCATGCCACCCTGCTAATCGCAATCATCCTGTTGCGAGAGGTCGCGGCAATTGGGACAGCCGTTGTCGGATTGGCTGTCCTGGGTGATGGGAAATCCGCACACCTTGCACAACGCATGAGTGCCGGGCGTAACGCCGTGCTCGAGTGCGACGCGTTCGTCGAACACGAAGCATTCGCCCAGCCACAGGCTCTGAGCCGGGGGCACCTCTTCGAGATATTTCAAGATGCCGCCTTCGAGATGGAAGACGTTTTCGAAACCTTGCGTCAAGAGATAGGCTGAGGCTTTTTCGCAGCGAATGCCGCCGGTGCAAAACATTGCCACCCGGCGGTCGCGGGCGGGATCGAGATGATCTTTGACATACTGCGGGAAGCCGCCGAACGAGGTCGTGCCGGGATCGCGCGCGCCGACAAAGGTGCCGATCGCCACTTCATAAGCGTTGCGCGTGTCGACCACGACGACGCCTGGCTCCTGGATCAGCTTATTCCAGTCTTGAGGCGCAACATACGTGCCGACCTGCTCGGCGGGATTGGCTTCAGGCACGCCAAAGGTGACGATCTCGCGTTTCAGTTTGACTTTGAAACGTTGAAACGGATGGTCGCGTGCATAGGATATTTTAGGTGCAATATCGGCAAAGCGGCTGTTCGCGCGCAACGCCACAAGGAAGGCTTCGAGATTGGCGAGCTTGGCAGAGATCGTCGCGTTGATGCCCTCGCGCGCGAGCAAAATCGTTCCCTTGAGCTCATGCTTGGCACCCAATTCGAGCAGCTCTTCTCGCAGGCCCGCACAGTCCTCAAGCGTGACGAATTTGTAAAATGCGGCGACCGCGATAGCGGCTTCGTGCTGGTTCATGACGTCAGCCCCAGAGCTGAGCGGTTGGCGGCGCAATGATACCAGCCGTTATGTCCAAGCCATGATCGCGATCGCGCGCAAGCAGCAACGGCCCGTCGAGATCGACCCAGTCGGCATCTTGGCCAAGGATGATGGCGGGCGCAACCGCCAGCGACGTCGCCACCATCGAGCCGACCATGATTTTGAACCCGAGCCGCACGGCCTCGCGCTTGAGCGTCAGCGCGTCCGTCAGGCCGCCGGTCTTGTCGAGCTTGATGTTGATCGCGTCGTAGCGGCCGATGAGGCGCTGCAAGTCCGCGGCGGTGTGCAAGCTTTCGTCGGCACACACGGGCACGATGCGGTGGACTTGCGCCAGGGCTTCGTCGGCATGTTCGGGCAGCGGTTGCTCGATCAGCTCGACACGAGCAGCGGCAGCCGCCTCAAACAGCGACGGCAGGGCAGCGAGCGTCCAGCCTTCGTTGGCATCGACGATGATGCGCGCATCCGGGCGGGCGTGGCGGACCGCTGCCATGCGCTCTTCGTCGCCAGGGCCGCCGAGTTTCAATTTAAGCAACGGTAGCGCGCGGACGGCCAGGGCCTTACGCGCCATCGTCTCAGCGGTATCGAGACTGATCGTGAAGGCTGTCAGAACGGGCCGCTGCGGCGCACTGCCGACGATGGACGCGGCGCTGATGCCTTGTTGCTTGGCTTCGAGATCCAACAGCGCGCAGTCAGCCGCGTTGCGTGCGGCACCGGCTGGCAGTTGGGATTGCAGAGCGTGGCGGCCCGTCACGTTTTGAATTGCACCGAGTGCTGCGATGGCACTCTCGATCGTTTCGCCGTAGCGCGCGTAGGGCACCGCTTCGCCGCGTCCGGTGTGTACGCCATCGCAGACTGTGACTACGATGACGTCGGCGGCAGTTTTTGAACCGCGCGAGATCGTGAAGGCTTCTTTCAGAAGCCAGCGTTCGTGCCGGACCTCAAGCGAGATCGCGCCGCCGACCTTGTTACTAGCCAAGCCGCCCTGCCGCGTGCGCCAGGAACAGATAAACCCGGCCCGTATCGGAGATCAAATGCGTCTGCGTCAAGCGGCCGGTCGGGTCGCGCGCGCCAGCCTCTTTAATGATCCGTTCGAAGTCGGCGAGATAGCGCATGACCGTTTGCTTGAGATCGGCGTCGGTCGTCACGCGGCGGCTGACTTCGTCGAACACGGCGCGCGCGTCTGGCGCGTAGATGCTGCGCACCATGATGTTGCGTTGGCCAGCGCGGATGCGGTTCCACACGGCCGACGCGGTCGCTGGATCGATGGCGCGGGCGACGACTGCGACATCGAGCCGGAACGGCTGCTGAGGTGGGGGAGCCGGTGCGGGCGCTGGCGGCGCCGTCGGCAGTTGGGCATATTCTTCACGCGAGGCGCGCGCCAGAAGATCGCCCAGAGACCAGCCATCGCGCACTTCGGGCGCAGCCGTGGTTGGCGCGCCGCGGCCGCGGCTTTGTTCTGGCTGCTGGCTCAAGGCTGCGGCGAGCGTCGAGATTTGTCGGCTCGCTGGAATAGGTGGGGCCATTTCTGGCGGCATCACATCGCGGGCGGCGGTGGTACGGGCCGATAACTGGGTGAGGTGATCGAGCGCCTTCAACTGGTCTTGCAGGGCGGAGCGCATCGCCTCGGCGGTCTCGCGCGTCGCCTCTGGAATGCGGGCGGCTTCTTCGCGCAGCCGGGCCTGTTCGCGCGTCAGAAGTGCTGCCGACTCGGCCGCCTGCACGCGCGCGTCGTCGGACGCCGATGCGAGCCGCCCAGTCAGCGTGTCGAACTCGCGCGACATCTCACCTGAAACGTTGCTGAAGCGGCTTTTGATATCGTGCAGTGTTCTTTCGCTTTCGGCTTCGGTCTGGCTCTTGACGCGTTCAAGCTCGGCGATGAGCGCGCGCGTCCGGCTTTCAGTGCCGTGCGCCATTTCTTCGGTGAAGGCGCGGGCGCGCGTCTCAATCGTCGATAGCGAGCCTTCGATGTTGCTCGAGGCACCTTCGACGAAACGGCCGAACTCATCGGCTTTGCCAGACAGGCGGTCGAGCGTCAGCGACAGATCGGCGTGGCGGCTCTGCAGCGTGTTGTCGATCTTGTGGTTGGCGGCTTCCAGAGCGTTGGCAGCCTTCAGAATAGTCTGGCCCTGCACTTCGAAGCGGCCGGTGACCCCGTGAATTTGGCCAAGCAGATTTTCCGAGACGTTCTTCAAGAGATCCGATTGGCTGGCCAAACCCTCGATCGCTTTCAGCGACTGGCGGGTGATGTTCTCGCTCGTGCGGCGCACCGAGTTGATGCCGTTCATGACGCTTTCGTCGAGCTCGACGGACTGGCGTGCAATGGTCTCGCGGAATGTCGTGGCGTGCGTATCGAGCGCGGTCGTCAGAAGTTGTGCCTTCTCGCTCACTGCGCTGTCGATCGCCGTCGTCGAGCGCATCACTTGCTCGTCGAACAGTTCAAGGCGCTTCTGGAATGCGTCATCGAGCGAACGGGTGCGTTCGACGAGCTGCATGTCGAGCGCCTGGGCGCGATTGGCGAGCGTCGTGTCGAGGGCACGGGCGTATTCCTCGAACACCGTTTGCAGATTGTCGGTGCGGTTGCCGAGCGACGTGTCGAGCGTCTGCATGTAGCTGTCGAACGCGATGCGCATTTGTTCGGTGCGCGCGCCAAGGGCCGTCGAAAACGCCGTCGTGTAATCTTCCAGAACGGTTTGCAGATGTTGCGTGCGCTGGCCGAGCACCTGTTCGAACCGGCCCGTCGTCGTCGATAGCGAGCCTTCCAGATTGGCGAGGTTTTCGCCCGCGCCCTTGATGATGCTGGCGAGCGTAACTTGCTGGGTCGAAAGTTTAGTAATGAGCGCTGGGATTTCCGTGCCGAGCGTCTTCAGCGTGTCCGTGACGCTGGTCGAGGTGTTGAGCAGCGCGTGGCGTTCGCCAGTTAGCTCGCCGATCAGACCGCGGATGCGGCGTTCGTTTTGTTCGTAGGAGCGCTCAAGGTCGGCGACTTGATTGTGGACGAGGGCTTCGAGTTCGCCGGCCCGGCCTAGAGCGCGGGAGACGGCGTCATTCATGAAGGACACTTGGCGGCGCACCGCTTGGCCCAAGCTCGCGATCGATTGTTCGGCTGAGCGATCGGGCTCGGCTAAGCGGATCGCGACTTCCGTCATCGTCGATGAGCGCAGCGCGAGTGAGGCGATGTGCCAATTGAGCAGTGCCAGCAACCAGAAGATCGCGACTGGTACGACGACGGCAGCGACCGTGTAAAACGTCACCGGCTTCAATAGCAGCGACCCAAACGATGCCCCGTCTGCCCATTCGGGCGCCAGCGTCAGCAGTCCGAACGCGCCGCCGACAATGGCCCAGCCGATGCTGGCATAAGTTGCGATGCGGAAGATGCGCCCGGATGGTTTTTGTTCAAGCGCATAGATCAAGCCGCCGATGCTTGGCACGTCGTCGTTGGCGGCGATCTTGGAGCGCACCGGGCCTGCCGGCCGGCGGCGGGCAACGCGGCGTTGCTGTTCGGGAAAACCTTTGCCGTCAGATGAAGTCTCGGCATCGTTCGTGTTCAGGGGCGGCGGCGCATCGCTGCCCGACGATTGGCTGCCGGACGATTGGTTATTGGCTGCTTCGGGTGTGCGAATTTCCTGACCTGGCTGCGAAGGATCTCTGCCTCCACGCGCCATGATTTTCGCCATCGTATCTTGCGCCATCGTTTCGTCCCCCACGCGGACGGCTTCATCGGATCGTCCGCATCCCCCGCGAACAATCCCCAGCCATCTTTCAGACTAGGACATTTCGAACGCGTCCACAAACCCGAAAAAACGCAAAACCCTTGTAATACAAGGCTTCTGCAACCCAAGTTCATCGTGACCTAAGTCAGCATTGGGTTTCCGCGTTCAATGGGGCAAAACCAAGGAGAATGGTCTTAAACACAACGATTTAGCTGCAAAACCAGTGCGCCATCGCTTGGCCAGCATGATTACCTGGGTGTTGCACGGACCCCCCGAGTGTCGTTCGCCATGTTTACAAGGGTTTATAACTCTTGTGCGAGGATCGTCATTGCCGGTCTGGGGCAAGCCCGGCGAAGACAACAATATTCAAACCGACTGTACGGGGCGGCTGATGGACACCGGATTGGCTTTGGCGAGAGACAGTTCAGCTGAGAATTTCGGCTGCGAGCTCAGTGTTAGCCCGGTAGATCTCAAGCATCTGCGGCGCTACACTTTGGGCGACTGGGCGCTCGAAAAGGAAGTACTGCAACTTTTCCTCGGACAACTGCCAGAAACCATCGGTTCCTTGCGCGGGGCGGCCACCGAAAAGGAATGGAAGGTCGCCGCTCATACCTTGAAAGGTTCAGGGCGCGCGGTCGGTGCCTGGCGCATTGCCCGGCTGGCTGAACATGCCGAGCGCATGCTGGGCCCAAAAAACTTCGATTTCCGGCTGGAAGCCGTCGCCCGGATCGAAGACGCAGCGCGCGAAGCCCGCGCCTTCATTGTCGCCACGTACCAGCCCCAAACTGCCTAAAAAACTGCCTAAATTCCGGGCCAAAATCGCGCCGCTTTAAGCTGTTCGCCCAGGCCAGCGCGTGCGTCCAATCGTATATGGCGATGTCTCTCGCTTGAAATTGCCGTGCGCTGCGACTAATCCTGCGCCCAAAGCAACACGGGCGACGTGAGCCAAATCATGGCTGTCACGGACCGTGCCCCGAGATTTGAAGCTGGAACGCAAAAAGACCCATGGCAAAGATCACGTTTATACAACCCGACGGCAAGCAGCAGGTGGTCGAGGCCGAGCCTGGCTTGACGGTGATGGAAGCGGCACGGCTGCACAGCATCGAGGGCATCGAGGCCGAATGCGGCGGCGCCTGCGCCTGCGCGACGTGTCACGTTTATGTCGACCCGGCCTGGCGGTCGGCTGCGGGCAAACCCGCCGACATGGAAGAAGACATGCTGGATTTCGCCTTCGATGTGCGCGAAGAGAGCCGTCTGTGCTGCCAGATAAAAGTGACGGCGGCACTCGACGGGCTGGTCGTGCGCGTGCCAGCCAAGCAGTTCTAACTGCCGAAATTTACAAGCGTCACGAGCACGCGCGGACCAGCCTAACTTTGGAACCGCGGGAGATTTCGCCAATGACCATCCATGCGGCCCCCCCAGCGGGCGGCGATGAAGCAGCCGTGATCGAAACCGATGTCGTGATTATCGGCGGGGGACCGTGCGGGCTTTTCGCCGTGTTCGAGTTGGGGCTGCTCGATCTTAAAGCGCACGTCGTCGATATTCTCGACCGTCCGGGCGGCCAGTGCGCCGAACTCTATCCAGAAAAGCCGATCTACGATGTGCCGGGTCTGCCGGTTGTGACCGGTCAGGGGCTGACCGACCGGCTGTTGGAACAGATCAAGCCGTTCGGCGCGGTTTTCCATTACAACGAGCGGATCGATGGTCTGGCGCGCCAGCCCGACGGCCGGTTTCGGCTGGCGACCGATCAAGGCACGATTTTTCTGACCAAGATCGTTGTCGTGGCGGCGGGCGGCGGATCGTTCACGCCCAAGCGCCCTCCGCTCGAAGGCATCGAAACCTACGAGGGCAGCTCTGTGCACTACTCGGTGCGCAAAATCGAATCGATGCGCGGCAAGGATGTCGTGATCGTCGGCGGTGGCGATAGCGCGCTCGATTGGACGCTCAATCTGCAGCCGGTTGCCAAGTCGACGACGCTCATTCACCGCCGCGACGATTTTCGCGCAGCGCCGCATTCGGTCGAAAAAATGCGCAGCCTTGTGGCCGATGGCAAGGTGCGGCTGCTCATTGGTCAGGTGACGAAGCTTCATGGTGCCGATGGCGTGCTTTCGTCGTTGACCGTGAAAACGCCGACGAGTGAGGAAGCCATTCCCGCGACCGCGCTGCTGCCGTTCTTCGGCCTGACGATGAAGCTCGGGCCGGTGGCCGATTGGGGCCTCAACCTGCACGAAAACCTGATCACCGTTGATACCGAGAAATTCGAAACGAGCGAAAAAGGCATTTTCGCGGTTGGCGATATCAATTGGTATCCGGGCAAGCTGAAGCTGATTTTATCGGGCTTTCATGAGGCAGCCTTGATGGCGCAAGCCGCTCATAAAATCGTTTATCCCGGCAAGAAGCTGCTGTTCCAGTACACAACGTCGTCGTCGAGCCTACAAAAGAAACTCGGCGTGAAATAGCGAACTCAGCCGACACCCCACCCGTCGTCCTGTCGCCGCATCCGTCATCCGTCCCGCCCCACCCGTCATCCTGTGCGCAGCGCAGCGTCGTCGACGGTGCGCTGCAGATAATGGATCTCGTTGCAAAGAGCGAATGGCCGACAAGATCCCGGATCAGCGCCGCAGCAATAAAGAATTGCCGCGTCGCATCCGGAATGACGGGTGGGTCTCGCGTTCGCGATGACGGCGCCGCGCCGCAAATGCCCTTAGTAGCCCTTTCTGGGCAACTTCTCACCGCGCGAGAGGGAAGCGTAGCCCGCTGTCATGATGCGGCGCACAGACTGCGGCAGAGCCGAGATGGCAGACTTCATGCGCGTGCGCATAAAAACGAGATAAAGCCGCGCATAGGTATGGCCGGCGAGCGACAAAGGCTTGGCCCAGTCGGACACATCGGCCGTCGCATCAGACCAATCGAGCTTATAATTGTCGCCCGGCGCCAGCATGTCGTAGAGTCTAAGTTTTTCGGCAAACCCGTCTTGAATGCTTTTTTCGAGCAGCAGCGTACCAGCGCCAGACTTTTCAAACTTCAAATTGTAAACGATGACGTGCATGGCGAGGCGCCCCTTGCACGTAAACGAGACCTCGAGCGCGGCAGCGACGCCATCCGATTTCAAAACCGAAACGATGCAGTTGGTCGAACGGGTCGCCCCTTCTGCTGCGTCCGCAAAAAAGCGGCTCATTCTGGCGTCTGAAATGGCGTGGCTGACAAGCCCGCGGTCGGCCAGCCATTGCGCTTTGAGTTCGAGCGCTTCGATCGCCAGTGCGCGCGCTTGGGTGCCGCCAGCGTGACGCTCGAACGTCACGGGCCCTAGCTCTTCGAGACGGCGGGCGAGGCGGCGGCGGTTCTTGCGCGCGCTCTTAGAATAGCGCTGTTCGTAGTCGGCAAACGTCTTGGCGCTGGCAAGATCGAGATAAGGCGCGGTCTGCCGGTCGGTGACGCTGGCGCCGACGTCTGCTAGCAACGGCGCGACGACCGCATCGGCACGCACGCGGCGCAGGCGCACGATATCGCCCTTCGCCTCGCGGCGTAGAAATTTCCACCCCGCACGCAGCACATCAAGGCTGTCGGCCAAGTCGTCGATGATCACGTCGCCATATTGGCTAACGGGTTCGCCCATCCAGAAAATTTGGCTGATGCCGCGCACGCGCTCGCTGACCAATGGCCAGATCATGATCAGCTGCCCGTCGCGGCGGCCGGTGACGATCGATAACCGCAAGCCGTCGATGCCGCCCTCGGCGTCCCACAGATAATGGCGCGACCAGTGCCAGTTCCAATTGAAGGACTGGAAAACCTGCGTTGGTCGCCCCGCACGTGCGAACAGATCGTTCCATTCTGTTTCGAGCGCTTCGAAGGCGGCGCGCCCCGTGATCAGCGTCAGTTCGACAGCAGCATCGGCGGCCACGGCGACCGCCATCGCGCCCGCAGGCGCGCGCGCGCTGCGTGAGATCGATTGCGGATCCGTTGCCATGTCGGTCGCGAACATTCGGCTATCCCAAAATGAATACCGTCAGCGGGCGGCTTTGCAGCTACCGCGCCATCCTGACGATTGCCACTGGCAGGATCAAAACTCAGTTAAATGTGCGCGATTTCCGCAAACGCGAGGGCCAGGAGCAAAATTACGGTTACCAAAACCATAACGCGGCCACGCCGCGCAGGTGCGGCCGATCCCATAATCAGGTGGCCGATCAGCGCGGTTGCGCCCGCCAGATTGACCGCAATGAGGCCAGCGGGGCCGATCGCACCGTGGGCTTGGGGATATTCGAGGCCGATGAAAACGGCAGCCGCTATGCCGATCAGCAAAGCCCCGCAGCTACGCGGCCAAAAGCCGGTGTCGGCTTTAGCTAGCCCGAAGATGCGGATGAGGCTGAGAGGTAAAATGAACAGCGCTGCTCCGGTGACCGCTTTGGAAGCGACTTCGAACCACAAGATCTGCAGCATGACGTGGAACCCTAAAGCCTTCTTGGGCCAAGTCCGTGAAAGCGGCCCCTCAGCGGTGGCGCGGTCATGTTATCTAACGGGCGTCTTCCTGGGGCCCTTACTGGAAAAGACCAGCGCTCGTCTCGCCGCCGTCGCCTGCACCCGAATTGTCGGGCGCGTAGTCGCCGCCCATGTGACGCGTTAAGGCATTTTTGATAACGGTCGTCTTGGCCTGCGAACAGTAGTCTTCGCTGCGGGTCGAAAGTGCCTTGGCGACGCCGCGATAGGCTGAATCATAAACTTGGCCCGTCTTGGTATTGTCGGCCGGAGCTGTTGCGCCCTCCGCTGCGAGGAATTGCATGCGCAATTTATCGGCGTCGAAATTGAAGCCGCACTTTTGCGCGCGCGCCGCCGTGCCGCCCACTTGCATGGCGCGCGCGACGTTGTCGTTTTGAGGGATCTTTGCGGCGGCCGGTTGTGTGGTGCCGCCAAAAAGCGATCCCGTCGTATTCTGTAAGGACGCCCCGCAGCCGCCCAAAAATGCGCAGACCACTGCAACGGCCAAAAATTTGGTTTTCATAATCTGCCCACCCGAATGGCTAATCCCCGCCCTTACATGATGCCGCCCGGGCTCGCCGGTCAACCACGCCGCTTGGTCTCTCCAGCGCTAAAAGCCGTTTTTTAGCGATGAAAACGCCTTACCGCATTAATTCTCGGGTCGCCAGATCAAGCCCTTCAAGCGTTAGCGGGTACATGCGGCCGCCAAAAGCGCGCGCGATAAGTCCGATCGACGGCGTCCAATTCCAATGCTCTGGCGGTACCGGATTAAGCCAAATAGCATGGCGATAGATATCGGTTATGCGCTTCAACCACAGGGCCCCGGGCTCGGGATTCATGTGCTCGACCGCACCGCCAGCGACCGTAATTTCGTAAGGGCTCATCGATGCGTCGCCGACGAAGATGACCTTGTAGTCGTGCGGGTAGGTGTTGAGCACTTGCCAGGTGTCGATCTTGTCGGTGTGGCGGCGCGCGTTGTCTTTCCAAACGCCTTCGTACAGGCAATTGTGGAAGTAGAAATATTCCAGATGTTTGAATTCGCTGCGCACCGCTGAGAACAACTCTTCGACCTCGCCGATGTGCCAATCCATCGAGCCCCCGATGTCGAAAAACATCAAAAGCTTGACCGCATTGTGCCGTTCGGGGCGCAGGTGGAGATCAAGATATCCCTTCTCGGCCGTGCCGCGGATAGTGGTATTGAGATCGAGTTCGCTGGGCGCTCCGGTGCGGGCGAACTGCCGGAGCTTGCGCAGCGCGATCTTGATCGTGCGGGTGCCCAGTTCCGCGTTGCCGGCCAGATCCTTGAACTCGCGCTTGTCCCAAACCTTGATGGCGCGCCGGTGTCGGCTTTCCTTCTGGCCGATCCGAATTCCCGCGGGACTATAGCCGTAAGCGCCGTAGGGCGATGTTCCCCCGGTGCCGATCCACTTGTTGCCACCCTGATGGCGGCCCTGCTGTTCGGCGAGCCGCTTTTGCAGCTCTGCCATGATTTTTTCCCAGCCGCCCATAGCTTCGATTTTGAGCTTGTCTTCGTCGCTCAAGTGAAGTTGCGAAACGAGGCGCAGCCATTCTTCCGGGATCTCGGCGGTGGCCGCATCGCTAACCGTTTCGAGGCCCTTAAAAACGTGGCCGAACACTTGGTCGAAGCGGTCGAGATTGCGCTCGTCTTTAACGAGGCAGGCGCGCGCCAAATAGTAAAAATTGTCGACGCTGCCGTCGGCCACCCCGGCATCGACGGCTTCGAGCAGGGTCAAATATTCTTTGAGCGTCACCGGCAGCTTGGCAGATTTCAGCTCATGGAAAAAAGTAGCGAACATCGCGCTATCATAAGCGGTCCGCCCAACCGTTCAATGGCGAGCTGTGTCGGCCGAAGCTACAAATCAGCCCGGGTGCTGCGCCGCTTCGAGGGATCGCGCGATTGGATGAAATGGCGCGACACGATGGCCAGCAGCACGACGATCACCGCCGTCGAATGGGTCATCATCACCATTTCCGGCCGGCCCTTATAAGTTGCCAGCACGAACTGATCGTAAAAGGCCGGATGGAACCGTTCTGGCTGGCCATAGGCCCAACGGTATTGGTCGAGCATCGCATCGAGCAGCATGTAGGAATGGGCCAGAGCGTTCCCGTTGATCCACTCAAAGGCCGCGATGCCCAGGACGACGCACGCCTTAGCGATCCAGTGCAGCCCCTCGATCGCGTGATCGTAAATGAATAGCAGGGCGAAGATCGCGATATGGACGCTGACGAAGAATTGCCACAGAAAGTCGATTTGCGAACGCGTTGCCATGATGGCGTCAACCAGTGTACCTTCGATCATCATTTTACTGTCACCCTCAACGCAACCAATTTCTGGCCTTGAGCGTCTATCCTTAAACGAAGTAATTCGACCAGCCCTGCAAATTTCGCGCATCGGATCTGGCACGACCCGAGAGACGTATTGAACTCAGGCTTTCGTATATCATCGGGCCGCCCGGCTGAAGAATGCCAAACACCCTCCCCATGTGTCGATCAACCCTAGGCCGTTGACGATAATGTCACACTCTGCAATGCGCTTTGAGGAAAAACCGCCACATTCGGTTGCTACCCGACTTGCAAGCGTCACGCAGACACCGGTGGGGGACACCGTACCAACTGGAGAAACAACTCCGCATGGTACCAAACGGGCTTTGAGGGGCATGCAAGAAGAAGAGATGGATCGGAGGGAAATCCTCCGGGCTACCGTCGCGTGGTCGAGTGCGTTGGCGCTGGCGCGTGGGCTGGCTGTGGGCAACATCGCTTACGCCGATGACAATCCCGATGTGGCGGCTTTCCCGCCTGACGCGGTCAAACAGCTGGCACTGAAATTATCGCAATCAGACTTCGCCAAGCCGAAAATCGAACTTCCCGAGCCGTTCGACAAACTCGGCTACGACCAGTATCGCGATATCCGGTTCAAGGTGGATCAGTCGATCTGGCGCGGTGAAAAGCTCGATTTTGAGCTGCAACTCTTTCCGATGGGGTGGCTGTACGACGCGCCCGTCGACATTTGGATAGCCGATCAGGGAGAAGCCCGACGCCTGAAGGCCGACGGCCACCTCTTCACGCTCGGGCCTTTGATCGCCGCGCCCACAGATGCCGCCCCTTATGGCTTTTCGGGATTGCGTATTCACAGCCCCATCAACCGGGCCGACTACCGCGACGAGTTTGTAGTGTTCCAGGGCGCCAGCTATTTGCGCGCTGTCGGGCGCGACGAGAATTACGGATCATCGGCCCGCGGTCTGGCACTCAATACCGGCAAGCCCACCGGCGAGGAGTTTCCGTTTTTCCGCAGCTTCTGGATCGAGAAGCCCAAAGCCGGTAACGACCGCATTACGGTGCACGCGCTGCTCGATAGCCCATCGACGACGGGGGCTTACCGCTTCATCATCCAGCCGGGCGAAGCAACGATTATGGACGTCGAGATGTCGTTGTACCCGCGCAAGGTTCTAACGCACGTCGGCATCGGCCCTTTGACGTCGATGTTCCTGTTGGGGCCGGCCGATCAACGCCGTATGTCCGACTTCCGCCCAGCCGTGCATGACAGCGGTGGTCTTGCCATGCTCAATGGTGCCGGTGAGCGTCTCTGGCGTCCGTTGACCAATCCCAAAATGCTCCAGACCAGTTCATTCGTCGACAAAGATCCAAAGGGCTTTGGCCTTTGGCAGCGTGATCGCGCCTTCCAGACTTACGAAGATCTCGAAGCCCATTACGAACGCCGCCCAACCGTATGGGTCGAGCCCAAAGGTGCCTGGGGCGAAGGCGCGATCGAGCTGATCGAAATTCCAGTAGAAGACGAAATCCACGACAACATCGTGTGCTACTGGAAGCCAGCCAAGCCGCTCGATGCTGGTGGGCCGCACAATTTTCAATATCAGTTGCATTGGGGCGATCAGGTGCCGGCTGCCTGGTCGGGCGCCCGCGTCGCTAAGACACGGGTGGGGAACTCTAAAAAAGGCGGGTCGTTGCTGTTCGTTGTCGACTTTGAGGGGCCGGCTGTGAAAGAGCTGCGCGATCTTCCCGTCGCAGACGTGTCAGCCAATCCCGGCAAGGTCGCCAACATCGTCGTCCAGCGTAATCCAGCGCTGCCAGGTATCCGCGTCAGTTTTGAATTGAACCCGAATGGTGCCGAGCTTGTCGAATTACGGATGGCCATCAAGGCCGCCGATCAATTGATTTCCGAGAATTGGTTGTACCGATGGACCAAGCCGTAAACGAAAACTTCAAAATTGCTTCCCCCGGCGCACTCAGCGGCGACGATATTGGCCCGTTTACTAGGCTGCCGGCGGAAGCGCCGTTGGCGATGCCGGCGCAAAATTTTGCGACCGTCATCCCGCTAAAGCGCGAAAAGCGGCGGCGCGGATATTGGGTTCCGAGAGCCGCGATTTTCGTTGGCGCGGCCGTGCTGACGACAGCCTTTGCTTACGAGCTGTTTGATATTCTGGCCTTCGCAGTGATGACGCCGCTACAGTTCTTGTTCCTGGTCCTGTCCACCATCTCGTTCGCATGGATTGCTGTCGGTTCCTTGAGCGCCGCGCTGGGGTTTCTGCCGCTTTTTGCAGGCGAAAAGCCCGATTCGATAGTCCAGCCCGATCCAAATGGACCGCTGACGACGCGCACCGCACTGCTGTTTCCGGTCTACCACGAAGACCCCGCTCGCATCGCCGGCACGATCGAAGCCATGACGGGCGAACTCAAGGACCTGGGACGCGAAGAACAGTTCGACGTCTTTGTTTTGTCAGATACGCGCGGCGAAGCGAACGGCGACCGCGAGGCGCAAGTATTTGCGGCCTTATCTGATCAGTTGGCACCGGGCTGCGCCGTTTATTATCGTCGCCGCCGTCACAACACGGCAAAGAAGGCCGGCAACATCGCCGATTGGGTGCGCCGTTTTGGCGGCAGCTACGACCACTTCGTCATTCTCGATGGCGACAGCGTGATGTCGGGTGCAACGCTGCAAGCGCTGGCTTTGTCGATGCAGGCAGACCAACGCGCCGGCCTCATTCAAACCGTGCCGCGTCTTGTCGGCGGCACGACGCTGCTGCAAGTGCTGCAACAGTTCGCGTCGAATACATATGGTCCAGCCGTGAGCGCCGGCATTGCCTTCTGGCATCGCGATCAGGGTAATTATTGGGGTCACAACGCCATCATCCGCACGTCTGCCTTCGCGGGCACGGCGGGCTTGCCCGATCTGACGGGCCGCAAGCCGTTTGGCGGCCACATCATGAGCCACGATTTCGTCGAGGCCGTTTTGCTTCAGCGGGCCGGCTGGGGCGTTCATATGCTGGCGACCATTGATGGGTCCTACGAGGGTCAGCCGCCGAACATCGTCGATGTCGTCACGCGCGACCGGCGCTGGGCGCAAGGCAACCTGCAGCATCTGGCGATTGTCTCGCAGGCGGGGCTGACCCCGATGGGCCGCGTTCACTTAGGGATGGGGGCCGCCTCTTATCTGATTTCGGGAATTTGGGCGGCCTCGCTGGTTGTCGGCATCGTGCTTGCCCTGCAAAGCCAGCAGATCATTCCGAGTTACTTCGAAGACAGCAAGACGCTGTTTCCGATTTGGCCGACGATCGATCCGGGTGCCGCCTTGCGGCTATTCTTGGCAACCTTGGTCGTTGTTATGTTGCCAAAGGGCTTAGGATTGATGCTCGAATGGCGGCGCGCCAGATATGCGCGCGATTGGGCAGGCGCCTTGCGCACGACCTTGGGTGTCGCTTACGAGACCGTTTTTTCCATGCTTCTGGCACCCATTTTAATGCTGACGCAAACGGTCGGCTCGGTACAGATTTTTGCCGGGCTAGATAGCGGCTGGAGCGCGCAGCGGCGCGATGATGGCGCGATCACATTTAGCGACGCGATGTGGTTTGCTCGCTGGCACACCGCCATCGGCCTCGTGACTGCGGCCATCGCTTATCGCGTGTCGCCGGGGCTGTTAGGATGGATGGCGCCGGTGGTCGCGGGACTGGTGCTGGCCGGTCCGGTGAGTTGGTTTACGTCGCATCGTGCTGGCATGTTTGCGCGCTGGGTGATGGCGACTTCTGAAGATAAGAGCCCGCCGTCGATCCTCGTCTCGGCCGACGCCAAAGCGCGCGATTGGGCTTTCAAGGCGGCCCGCATGTCTGAGCAAGGCGCTCTGCAGAGGGCGGCTTAAAGACTTGAACTATGGTTTGGCCGCTGGCGCTGGCGCGCTTCCTGTGCCCTTCAACGAGCTGAACAGTTCGCCAAAGATTTCGCGCACGCGGATGGGCTTGGCATCCAGAAACGGCAGCGGCCGCGTGACTTCGATGGCGGCAACGCCGAGCCGCACTGTCAACGCTCCGTTGAACGCGCCTTCGCCCAGCCGACGCGACAGTCGGCGTAATACATCCTGGCCGAGAAACTGGCCGAGCAGATCGTCCGTCATGGCAACACCACCCGTCGCCACGATATGGCCGACGATCAGCCGTGCGAGTCTCAGCGCTCCGAGCGTTCCAGGGCGGCCACCGTAGACGCCGGCGAGGGCTCGAAACATGCGGATGTTGGTGATCGCGACAAAGGCCATCGCGATCCACATGACCGGTAGTAGCGCAGTCACGGTAGCCACGCGCTTTGAGGTTTTCAATACGATGCGGCGCGCTTCGGTATCGAGCGGGGAGACGAGTTCGCGGTCGGCGAGCCTGATCAGTTCGCCAGGTTCCAGAACGTCGCCCTTGTGTTCGTTGAGGCGCGCCAGTCCCCAGGCTGCGTCGGGGCGGCCGCGATAATGTGCGGCGAGTGTCGCAACCGCTGCACGTTCGCGTTGCGTATCGCCTGACGCTAGCACGGCGCGAACGTCTTTGCGCAGCCGGGCAAGGCGTGCCAAGCGCCGAAATCCCCATAATTCTCTGAGCAACAGTGCGAGCGCCGACAACGCCATCGCCATCAACAGGGCAAATGCGGTCCAGCCGACCCAATCGTTGCGCTCGAGCGCCACTGAGACGAAGCGTGCAAACCACAAACCTGCCGCAAGCCAGGCCAACGCACCCATCGCGGAGAGAAAAATTCCACCCCAGCGGAAACCCCGTTTCAGATCGCCGCTGGTCAAGCTGCGTGCCGGTGCGCCGCCGGGCGAGGCGCGCGAAGCCTCCGCCACCGCCGTGTCCTCGGCAACATCGTCAACGGGGATTTCAATGCCGGGATCGTCGATCTTGAAGGCACGCGGCCGGCGCGGCGCCGCTGTCGTTGTCATGTCAGATAATCCGCAATGAGGAAGTCGATCGCCCGGTCGAGCCTGATGTGCGGCAGGACGGGTGCTGGTTTGCCGGGCTTGCGGGCTGGCAAGTCAGGCGGGCGGAAACGCACAAGGTTGAGCGTGCCCGGCTGCCCGCGCGCCTTGTCGAGGGCGGCTTGCGGATCGGGCGGCAAGTCGCCGGGAAAAATCGCCGCCGCGCTTTTGCCGTCGAATACCGTGTCGCCGATGCGTTGACCGTTCAGTGGCACACCCTTCAAGCACGGCAGCGTTTCCCCGCCGCTGCGCACCGCCACTTCGCGCGTCGAGCGCACAGCGGCCAACGCTAACGCGGAGACGCCGGCACCCTGCGTTTGCGCTCTGGCGATCGCCTCATCCATGATGTGTTTTAAAATTGCGCTCAAACGGTCGTGGCTGGACGCTGGCAACAGATCGGCTTTGGTGGCCGCAAACAGTACTTTGTCGATGCTGCGGCCTAAGAGGAGCGACAACCAGCCGTTGGCGCCGGGACGAAAGACCCTCAGCACGCCATCGAGCGCCCGGTCGAGATCTGAAAGTGCAGCTGGCCCTTCGTTTAAAGCTGTCAGGACGTCGACGAGCACGATCTGGCGGTCGAGACGGCGGAAGTGGTCGTTGAAAAAGGGTTTGATGACCTCGGCTTTATAGCTCTCGTAGCGGCGCATCATCATGGCCGCCAGCGAACCTTTAGGAGGCGCCCCGCCTGCAGATAACGGCATCGGGAAGAACGTCAGGAGGGGCGAGCCTTCGAGTTCGCCAGGCATCAAAAATCGCCCAGGCGCCAGCGTCGCCTGGGTATCGGTGAGGCGAACCGCCTTGAGATACTGGGTGAACATGCGCGCGCCGTTGAGCGCGATCTGCTCGTTCTCTTGGCCCGCTGGATCGGTACCGGCGAGAAAGTCGAGCCACCCTTTGGCGGCGGCGGAGCGCGCTGGTTCGCGCGCGAGCGCGATGGAGTTTTCGGAAAAAGCCTGGAACGATTGGCCCATCAGCGGCAGGTCGATCAGCCATTCGCCGGGATAATCGACGATGTCGACATGGAGTTTGGCCAACCCCAGCCAGCGCTTATAGAGCGCCTGGGGTTGATACTCGATCGTGATCCGCAACTCCGAAATGCGCCGCGTGCTGTCGGGCCAGGTTGGCGGGTCGGCTTGCAGCGCTTCGAGGTGGGCTTCGTAGTCAAAGCGCGGCACGCGGTCGTCAGGTTGCGGTTCGAGATAGGCGCGCACGATGCGCCCTTCGGCATCGGGCGAAAAAAACGGCAGACGGCCGCCAGAAACGAGGTTGCGAACGAGCGCGGTGATAAAAACCGTTTTGCCAGAGCGCGACAGACCCGTAACACCGAGCCGGACCGCAGGCGTCAGATACCCCGTCAGGCGCTCTTGCGCGTCCTTGAAGAGATCGGGAGAAAACGCAGGCAACGGGGAGCGTTCGGTCAAGGGCGCTTACAATCGAAAAAGGGGACCAGATAAGGTCCCCTCTAAGTGGCCCATATGGCGGCGGCGAGCAAGGCCGCTAGCGGTTATGAGTTGTGTCTCAACCGTAGAACACGACCGCAATACCGGCAGCCATTACCGTCAAGCCCATCAACACGATAGCGCCACTTCTGAAAAACTCCGACATGACACGCCCCTTCCAAAGGTGTCGATGTGTGCCAGACGACAGGTCCGGCAGAGGCATCAAGATTATGGTCGGAGCATAAGCACAAAGCCTTGAATGAACCCTGAAGCGCGAATTCATCTGCGGTTCATGTCGGGGCCGAACGGGCGCCCGAATTGCCGGTCGAGAACTGTGCCAGAGCCGGCGCAGCTTTGTTGGCAATGTCCGCACAGGGTTAATGTCATATCAATGCCTAAGCGCGACACTCCGGCTTCCACATTCTTGGGAAGCTGGATCGAATGTTGCATCGTGCATTTGTAAAAAGCCGGTTAAAAATTCATCACATCTACTTCGTGCTGGCACTGTTCGACGTGATGATGATCTTTTCCAGCCTCTACATCGGGCACCGGATCGCGCGCGTCCATGAATCCTCGGCTGAAGACACGCGCAGTTGGGCGCAGAGCCTTGGCCAATTCGCCGAACTCAGCGAACTTGGAGCGGCGATCGATGGTCCCCCCAACGACGTGCTGGAAAACCACGATCAAAAGGGCGAAAGCATTAAGGCCGAAGCCAGCTATCAGGCCTTCGTGCAAAGCGCTGCGGGGTTCCGCCACCATATGATGGCGCTGCCGCAAACGAGCGAAGTCGAGGGCGTTCTCAAGGGCTTCGACAAGGTCGAAGCTGAAATGTCGGATATGATGTCCGAGACGCGTAAAGCGCTCGACGAGTTCGGCCGAGGCGACGTCACCGCCGCATCCAACCACATGGTTCTGGTCGACCGCAGTTACGGCCAGTTTAACGCTGCTTCAAACGACGTCTCTGCAGAGCTGCGCCACATACAACTTGCCCACGTCGATCGGCAATTGCTCGTGGCCGCCAAGATCCGCAAATTCGAATACCTCATTGCGTGTGCCGTTCTGCTGATGGTCGGTGCCGTTACTTTTTATGGCCATTATCTCAGCCGGGCTTTTGCCCACGCCGCCGATCAGCGCGAGGCCCAAAATCTCCAGCTGCTGGAAAAAGGCGAGGCGCTCGAGAAAGCAAAAGTGGCAGCCGACGAGGCCAACATCGCCAAATCGCGGTTTCTCGCCAGCATGAGCCACGAAATTCGCACGCCAATGAACGGTGTGCTTGGCATGACCGATTTGCTGATCCGCTCGGGGCTAACCGACAAACAGCTGCGCTTTGCGCAAACGATCTACAAGTCCGGCACGTCACTGCTGACCATCATCAACGACATCTTGGACTTTTCGCGCATTGAGGCTGGCAAGCTCGAACTCGATGCCCACGAGTTCGATCTGCGCGCCTGCGTTGAAAATTCGATTGAGCTGTTGGCAGAATCGGCGCGCAGCAAAGAGATCGATCTCAGCCTCTATCTGGCCAACGACGTGCCAAGAGTGCTGATCGGAGATCAGGTGCGGGTGCGCCAGATCTTGATGAATCTCATCGGTAACGCCATCAAGTTCACGTCCAAGGGCGGGGTCGCAGTTCGGGTGGTAAGCGACAATTCTCAAACTGGCCACGCCGCCATCCGATTCGAAATTCATGATACCGGCATCGGCATTGAAGAAGGCGTGCTGGCTAAGCTGTTCAGGCCGTTCGCTCAAGCCGACACCTCGATCAGTCGGCAATTTGGCGGCACGGGGCTTGGGCTATCGATCGCCCAGCAGCTCGTGTCCATGATGGGCGGTCAGCTTACAATCGAGAGCGACGTTGGCTTTGGCACGAAAGCAACCGTCAGCGTCAATCTTGAGGTGGCAGCGGATTCTGGTTACGCGCCCCAATTGGGAACGGACATAGACCTTAAGGGTCAACGCATCCTGATCGTCGACGATCGCGAGGCCAATCGCGAGATCGTCAAAGCTTACCTCGAAGACACCGGCGCGATTGTCACATCGGCCGTCAGCGCCGAGCAGGCCCTGGTGACGCTCAGAGCCGCTCATAAAGCAGGCCAAGGGTTCCAGCTCGCCGTCATAGACATGGTTTTGCCGGGCATGAACGGCATGGAGCTGGGGCGCACGATCCGTGTCGATCCGCGCTTTGACGGCGTGGAATTCTTGATGCTGTCGTCCAGCGCCTTCGCCGGCGATACGCAATTGGCGCGGGCACTGGGTTTCCGCGAGTTTTTGATGAAGCCTGTGCTGCGCCCGGATCTTCTAACAGCGATCGGCCGCTCGCTGCGGCGTGAAGTTCAGCCCCAGGCTGGCGCTATCAAGCCGATGCCCGAAGCAATTCAGCCCGCCACCGCCGCCGCAACGCCGCTCCGCTTTAACGCGCGCATCTTGATAGCCGAAGACAATCCCATCAACGTCGAAGTCGCGATGCAATTCGTTCGAGAATATGGCTGCGAATTCCAAGTTGTCGGCAACGGCCTGAAAGCCGTGGAGGCGGCAGCGCTGGCCCACTTCGACTTGATCTTGATGGACTGTCAGATGCCAGCGATGGATGGCCTGACGGCGACCGTTGAAATACGCCGCGCAGCCCATGCGGCCGGCAAGGCGCGGATACCTATCATCGCGGTTACCGCCAATGCTTTCGAAAAAGTCCGGCAAGATTGCATGTCCGCCGGCATGGACGATTATCTGAGCAAACCTTTTTCGCCCGAAGAGCTCGGCGACATCTTCACGAAATGGCTGCCGGTGTCGTCGCGGGCCAAAGACGGCGATACGGCTTTCGCCAACGGCGAAGTGACGCTGAATATCCCCTATCTCAAACGCATGTTTGCCGGACGGCCAGAGTTGGCAGCCAAACTTTTTAAAGCCTACAATGAACATGCGCCGATGACGATGCGCCGGTTGCACGAGGCCTGCGAAACAAGCGACGCAGCAGCGGTCCGTATCGCGTCACACAGCCTGAAATCGTCCAGCGCCAGTGTCGGCGCGGAACGTCTATCTACGTTGATGGCGAGACTGGAAACATTGGCACGCTCTGGCTTCGACCAGCGCACGGCGGTCGCGTTGGCAACAGTCGGGCGCGACGAAATGAAAATGGTCTTGGCGGCGATCACCGAAATGCGGGCGCCAGCGGCGAAAGCCGATGTCGCCTGAGTTGGTGTATTCCTAAACTTACGCGGCTTGCTCGATATTACGCTTCCAATCGGCAACCTTTGCTCGCAACACCTGACTCTGGGCCATCAGCGCCGAATATTCGGGCATGTCGAGCGGGGATGTTTTCAAAGCTTCATCGTAATAGCTAAGGATACGCTGCTCGCCATCGACCAGACCGGGCAGGATACTTTTATCCAATCCGCCAAACAGCGACCGCACGTCCATGATCGTTTTGTGGACGGTCGACATAAACGATCCGTCGTCGTCGGCAACCGCGCCCAAGGCCGTAAGATGACGTTTAAGTTCCGCAGTGTTTTGATCGCGCAGCGAAGTCATTTCACGAAATAACGGCGTCATACCCCGCCCCTCCGCGTCGATCAAAGCTTCTTGATAGCCGTTCCTACTGTCTACGAGGGCGGTATACAGACTGCTCAAATTATCGACGCGCTCAGTACGTTGGCTCATGACAATCCTCCAATTGATTATTCGACTGAATTGAACTGGGCTGTCGGCCAGACGAACCATGCGTCGTCTCCCAACAAAGATTGAATCGTGTCGGGGAACGCGCTTTTGAGCGGAATAGTTCCGCAAGGCGCTATTTATCTAATGGTGGCGCTTAGGGTTCCGACAACGCGTCGCGAGACTACTCGCCGCGCCGACGGGTCATGAAAGCCAACCGCTCCAATAGATGAGCATCCTGCTCATTTTTAATCAACGCGCCGGCCAGCGGCGGGATCAATTTGCGCGGATCGTTTTCGCGCAGCAGGGCGGGGTCGATATCGTCGTTGAGTAGCAATTTCAGCCAATCGAGCAGCTCCGACGTCGATGGCTTTTTCTTCAGGCCCGGCACCTCGCGCAAATCGTAAAACACGCGCAGCGCTTCGTTGACGAGGCGGCCTTTCAAGCCCGGGAAGTGTACCTCGACGATCTGGCGCATCGTTTCGGCGTCTGGAAATTTGATGAAATGGAAAAAGCAGCGGCGCAAAAACGCGTCCGGCAATTCCTTTTCGTTGTTGGACGTGATCATCACGATCGGGCGGGTATGCGCCTTGATGACCTCGCCGGTCTCGTAGACGAAAAATTCCATCCGATCGAGCTCTTGCAGCAAGTCGTTTGGAAACTCGATGTCAGCCTTGTCGATTTCATCGATCAACAGAACTGAGCGTTCGGTGCGCGTGAAGGCATCCCAAAGTTTGCCGCGCTTAATATAATTGGCGATATCTTTGACGCGCGCGTCGCCCAGTTGGCCATCGCGCAGGCGCGAGACGGCATCGTATTCGTAGAGCCCTTGCTGAGCTTTGGTGGTCGATTTAATGTGCCATTCGATCAGCGGCACGCCCAGGGATTGAGCGACTTCGGATGCTAGCACCGACTTGCCGGTGCCAGGTTCGCCCTTGATCAACAGCGGCCGCTGCAGCGTGATGGCGGCGTTGACCGCTACCTTCAGATCGTCGGTCGCCACATAATTTTTTGTGCCGTTGAACTTATTCGCCACTCTGATCGGTCCCCGCGCTTGAACTGCATAACGCTGCACACACAATGCTGCACATAAGGCGTCGAAGTTAGGCGCGGCGCGCTGCCCTAGCAAGGCGGCGGATGCTCGCGGCCGGCGGGAAAAAATGCAAAAAAAGCGCCGCTCTCGTGGGGGCGAGAGCGGCGCCGGCGGCTTTGGGGGGAAGCGCGCCATTGGGCCGAGACGACGATCACAAGCGGCCACCGTGGGCTAGGGCATCGTCGCTGAGGGAGCGACTGCCTTTTTTGGGTGGGGGGGCTGGCCAAGGGTGGGGGAGCAAAAGCTTTGAATTGTCGTCCTGACCTTTTCCGGGATCGAGGAGAGTTCGTTCCTTTCGGTAGTTGCGTCCAACATCCCTCCGAGCAGCGAGGGGAAGTAGGAATGCGTGTATTTTTATATCTAATACAATTAGAAATTGCATTAAATTGTTGAAGATCACGTTAAGGTCATTTGCTGATTGACGGCTCAGGAGAAATTCCCGTCGTTGCTGCTAACTCGCAGTTACAACGTGAGAAAATTGAAAAACACAACATAGATCAGTTCGCTATGTAGCTTGACAGCGGCCGCCCGCCGCCTAAATACGGACGTTCTTAATGGTAGCGCTGAGTCGCGCTAGCACCGATCTACAACTTGTAACTTTATTCGGCATACGTAGCCTCATGGGAGGCGGACGATGAGTAAGAAAAATGCAGCGAAAGCTGTGGCTTCGAAGGCTGCGGCCAAGTCTGTGCCAGCGAAGTCTGGGCCAGCCAAGCGGCCGGCAAGCCAACCCGCTTCCAAAAAGAGCGGCGCTGCTAGCGTTCGCAAGCCGCAAGCCGCTGAGCACAAACTGATTGCCGCCGACAAAAAAGCGCCGATTAAAGTCGCTCCGAAAGCGTCAGCGCCGGTGAAAGCCGCTAATTTGAAGCTGCCGCGCGCTGCCGCCATGGAAAGTTCAGCCAAGCAAACGACGGCTAAAGCGCCGCCGACACGGACGATGGCGACGGCTAAACCGACAGCATCCAAGAAGAGCGAAGGGGGATCACATCGCATGGCGGCCCGCGCCAAGGCTTCAGACGTTGTTCTTCCAGCGGGCTATCAGCCCTCCGAAGACGAGCCGTTCATGAGCGAACTGCACCGGGCTTATTTCCGCAAACGGTTGATCGAGTGGAAAGACGATATTTTGCGCCAGACGCGCGAGACATTGGCGATTTTGCACGAAGATTCGACCCAGCACGCCGATCTGGCCGACCGGGCAACTTCGGAAACCGATCGTGCCACCGAACTGCGCACGCGCGACCGGCTGCGCAAACTGGTATCCAAAATCGACGCCGCGATCGGGCGCATCGAGGACGGCACCTACGGGTATTGCGAGGACACGGGCGAGCCGATCGGCTTGAAGCGCCTTGATGCGCGGCCCATCGCAACCTTATCGGTCGAGGCGCAAGAGCGGCACGAGCGGCGCGAAAAGGTTTACCGCGAAGAGTAAGCGGAAACTCTCGGCTCGTTCGCGCAAGTTGTTCTGATTTGAGACGACTCTTCATGGCGTGTTAACGCCTCACCGGGCATAATTTCCGTCAAGTTGGTCGCAATCCCGTTCTCTAGTCGAGGCCGGTGATGCGCTTGCAAGTAGGATTGGGGCCGCCCGTGTATTGTAACCGCTTTCTGATCATCGCCGCATTCGCTTTAGCCGCCGGTACAGGCGCCAAAGCCGGTTCCCAACCGCAGCCGGGCAAAGCACAAGCACCGGTGTCGGCCGCAACGTCTGCAACGCCGTCGGCCGCGTCACGCGCGGGCGTCGCGTTTAAACCAACGGTCGCTGCCGGTACGGTCAACGTTGCGACGCGCAAACTCGACCTCGACAGGTTGTCGCTCAGCGACTTCGGCGATCTCGACCAGCAAACCCGCTGAACTTTTGAAAAATCCGCAACTACTCCGTCGCCGACGCCTGACCGAGCGTGCGCGGTGGCCGGGTGAACACGGTTGCCGTCGTCGGGGCTGCCGCCGTGGCCGACGGTAGGCTCGGTTCCACGGGTGCGCGCCGTTCGCCAATGCCGGTTTCGATCACGACGTCGACTGGTCCCCCAATCATGATCAGGTGCTCGACGTCGTCGCGCCGGATCAGCACTAATTTGCGCCGGCCATCCATACTGGCTTGCGACACTACTTCAATGCGCACTTCCGGCCGTGGCTTGAACAGCATTGCCGATGGCGTCGTTCCCTGCGCGTAGGCGCGGATTGCGACGCCGACAACCGCGATGACCGCCGCCGTGAAAAAAGCGATTACCATCCAATACATGACCGTCCCCATAATGCCCTCAAAGCTTGCCGCGCTGACCAGCGCCGTTATTTCTCCCGCCCGCAATCGTACCGTCTATAGCCCGTAATTCATGGCATTTTAACTGTAATGATCGAAGTGTTGCAGGAGACGAAATAATTGGACCGATCCGGTACGCCTTTTCCCCTGTGCTGGTCCTTCAGCTGTGTATGAGTAAAGAGTTCATGAACTTAGCCACCGTCGCCGCGCTCGAGAATCAGATATCGTCTGTAGCCATGTCAGATCGCGAGGCGTTGAAGATCGGGGGACCGGCCCTGGATCCGCTCACCGCAGCGGACGGGTTTGGAGGTTTCCTCTCCACGATATTCGTCGTCGCCGCAGCTGGCGCGGTGGTCTTTGGCTTGATCGCCAGCGGCTCGAACGAGCCGCTCGTTCTGACCCTTCTCGGCGTCTTTGCCATGCTCGGCGTCTTCTTGGTGTTCGGCATCGCCGCCGGCCATGTCCGTATCGGCGCGCGCGTCCCCGATGGTGACGTCATCAAGGCGGCCATCGAAGCTGGCGATGAACCCATTGTCATTAGCGCCAAAGACGGTTCCGTCGTTTACTCCAATAAAGCTCACGAGGCGATGTTCGGGCGCTCGCAGGGCGGAGCGATCACGGCGCTCGAGGCCACTTTCAGCGGCGACACGGAAGCTCTACAAGCGCTCTTTCGCATGATGCGCGCGGCTGAGCGGGCAGAGCCGCGCTGCGAGGACGTGCGTCTCAAAGCTAGCCCGCAAAATCCGCTTCGCCCAGCTTGGCTGCGCTTGTCGGTACGCCCGTTCTCATCGCCGCAGCGCGATACCGCTGAACGCTCTGGCCATGCCGCTCTTGTCTTGTGGACCTTCACCGACATCACGGATGAAAAAACCCGCGAGGCGCAAAAGATCGGCGGCCTCGAAGCAGCGCTTGCCTCGTTCGACGTCATGCCAGCGGGCTTTTTGAGTGCGGGCCCTGGCGGCGACGTCGCTCACATCAATGCGACGTTTGAGAATTGGCTTGGCCTGACGCCTGGGTCAGCGACTGCGAAAAACACCAGCCTGCAAGATATCGCTGGCGTCGACGGCGCGCGCATGCTCGCCGATCTGGCGCGCGAACCGGACGCCGAGCGCCGCGTTCTCGATCAGGATCTGACGCGCGACGATGGCCGCATCGTGCCGCTGACGCTTTACGTCGAACCCGCTGGCCGCGACGGCTTGACCGTCACCGCCATCAACCGTGCCCTGCGCTCGACATCGGCCGGGCGTGGCGGCGGCGAAACCGGCTTTTCGCACTTCTTCCATTCCGCACCCTTCGGCATCGCGACGCTCGACGGCGACGGCCGCATCGCCAGTGCCAACACAGCATTCATGCGCATGATCTTGGATGGCCGCGCGCCCTCTGACGTGCCGGCCGCCATCGCTCTATGCCGCAACGCCGAGCCCGAAGAGCGCGCCTTGATCGAAGCAGGATTAGCGCTCGTTCTCTCCGGCCGCGGCAACGTCACGCCGGTCGAGATCACCGGCGGCGATAACAAGCAATTCTACCGCCGCGTCTACATGAGCCCGCTGGCGGCCGCCGCCCAAGGCGAAGCCGCTGCCCTTTATGTCGTCGATGCGACCGAGCAGAAAGCGCTCGAAGCCCGCTTTGCCCAGGCGCAGAAGATGGAGGCTGTCGGCAAGCTGGCCGGCGGCATCGCGCACGACTTCAACAACGTGCTGACCGCCATCATCGGGTTTTCGGATTTGCTGTTGCAGACCCATCGCCCAAGCGATCCGGCCTACAAAGACATCAAGAACATCCAGTCATCGGCCAATCGCGCCGCCGGCCTCGTTGCCAATCTGCTCGGCTTCTCGCGCAAGCAGACCCAGCAGGTCTCGGTCTTGAACTTGGGCGAAGTAACGACCGACTTGACGCCGATCCTGCGGACGTCCGTTGGCGAAAAGATCGAACTCAAGATCCAGTCTGAACGCGATCTGTGGTACGTGAAAGCCGACCGCACGCAGATCGACAACGTCATCATCAACCTCTCCGTCAATGCCCGCGATGCGATGCCTACCGGTGGCAAGCTGACGATTAAGACGCGCAACATCTCAGAGCGCGAAGCTCAAAAAATGAACCACGCAGGCTTTGTCGCCGCCGAATATGTTTTGATTGAAGTCGAAGATACCGGCACCGGCATGAGCGCCGACGTCATGGCTAAGATCTTCGAGCCGTTCTTCACGACCAAGGGTATCGGCAAGGGCACCGGCCTGGGCCTTGCTTCAGTCTATGGCGTCGTCAAACAATCCGGCGGCTTCATCATTCCCGAAAGCGAAATCGGTCGCGGCACGAAATTCAAAGTCTATCTGCCGCGCCACATGGTCGATGCCGAAGCCGAAATCGAGGCGGCTCCAAAGGTCGTGCCTAAGAAGGCACTGCGCGCCGTTGATTTGACCGGCACCGGCCGCGTGCTGCTCGTCGAAGACGAGGTCGAGGTCCGCCAATTCGCAGTGCGCGCTTTGAAACGTCAGGGCTACGAGGTGACGGAAGCAGCCGACGGCGTCGAAGCGCTGGAACTCATGCGCGCCAATCCGGGCAAGATCGATATTGTCGTGTCTGACGTCGTGATGCCTGAGATGGACGGGCCGACGCTGTTCAAAGAGCTGCGCAAGGATAACCCGCTGATCAAAGTGATTTTCGTCTCGGGCTATCCCAATGAAGCGTTCCGCGAAACGCTTGGCACCGAAGACTTTGCGTTTTTGCCCAAGCCTTTCTCGCTGCCTCAGCTCGCCGAAAAAGTGAAAGAAGAATTGGCGAAATAAGGCCGGTTTCCCCGCTTCCATCCGTCCGGATGCGACGCAGCATCCTTCATGATGTGGCGCTGGTCCGGGAGCTGCGGCGTCCCGCCCAACCCTTGGCGCAACTAACCGGCGGTGAAAACCCGTGCGGTGCTAAAGTCCGTACTCAGCCAGCAATGATCGAACGCCACGTAGTCGCCGACATAAACTGCATCAAGCTCCTGCCTACTGCCCACTCTCGCCCCTTTCCCTTGGTGGGCCCATCAAAATCGGCTGGAACAGCACGGCGGCGGCGAGCGTCGTCACCAGCGACAGGCTCAAAAGTTTGCCCATACTCGACGTGCCGGGATGATGCGAAAACCACAAGCTGCCGAACGCCGTCGCCGTCGTCATGGCGGAAAAGAAAACGGCGCGCGTCAAACTCGAAGCGAGCAGGCTCGTCTCGCCGCCGCGCCACGCCAGCACATAATAAATCTTGAACGCGACACCGACGCCCAAGATCAGCGGCAGCGCAATGATATTGGCGAAATTGAACGGCACACCGAGCAGCACGGTCAACTCCAGCGTCACGACGCCGGCCAGTAGCAGCGGGATCAGCGTCATCAGAACATCGCTCACCCGGCCCAGCACGATGAACAAAATCACCGTGATCGAAAGCAAAGCCAAGGCGCCCGCTTGCAGAAACGCGCGCACCACGGTGCGGGCCGATTCCTGGATGAGGATCGGCGTGCCGGTGGCGTCTGGCGCGACAGAGAGAACCGAGTTGGCGAACAGTTGCAGCGTTTCGGCATCATTGGCGTCGCCAGCTGGCGCGACGTCGATGCGGGCGCGGCCGTCCTTGGCGATCCAGTCTGCCACCAAGTCGGGCGGCAAGCGATCGAGGATGACGGCTTGCGCTTGCAGGGATGAACGGATCTGCGCGAGGCGCAATTTGAACGAGCTCATCATCGCCGTCTCGGCCGGCGCGCGGCGCTCTGGCTCGGCTTTAGCCAGCGCCGTCAATGCCCGGCCCAACCGCTTGGCGCTATCATCTGGGATGGCGTCGAATGCCTGCGCCGTACCGAGCAGCGTCTCGATTGTTTCGCTGATGCTCGGCTGGGGTGCCAAGTCCGGGGGATTGAGCGTTGGCCCTAGTAAGTTGGCAGCATCGGCGATGAGCTTGAGCTTTTCATCTTGAGCATCGGGCACAAAACTCGCAAGCGTTGTGACGCGCGAAACCTGGCGCAAGTTTTCCAGTTTTTTTGCCAAAGCGCTGGCAGCGTCGAGGTTGGGTGCCAGGATGTTGATGGTGTTGGGCGTGTTGGCCGTGTCTTGCAGCAGGTCCAAAGTGGCAGCAACCGATTCCGTTGTCTGGCTGCGCAAGTTGAGTGGGTTGAAGTCGAACCGCAACGCGGTCAGCAACGGCAAGCCGGCTGCAACGCTCAGCAGCGTGACGCCGAGAATGGGATAACGGTAGCGCGCGAGAAATCGATCGACGGGCGCCAACCAGCGATAGCCGACTTCCACCGCCTCGCCGCGCGGATTGAAAATGGCCAGCAGTGCCGGCAGCAGCGTGATCGATGTCGCAAACGCGATTAGCATACCGGTGCCCGCGATCAGGCCGAGTTCCGACACACCTTTGTAATCGGTCGGCAGAAACGCATAGAACCCGGCAGCGGTCGCGGCCGCCGCCAGCACCAGCGGAATGCCAGCTTCGCGCCCAGCCGACGCGAGGGCCTGCTTGAGATCTGGGATCTTGTGGCGTTCCTCGCGATAGCGGACCGAATACTGAATGCCAAAATCGACGCCGATGCCGACGAACAAAACAGCGAACGCGACGGAAATCAGGTTCAACGTGCCGACCATTGCAAGACCGGCGGCGGCTGTGAGTGCGAGGCCGACGAACAAGCTGATCAAAACCGCCAGCATGATCTTGGGCGATTTCAACGCGGCCCACAGCAGGAAGATCACGGCGGCCAAGGTGGCCAGCGTATTGACCAGCGCACCATCGGCGACGGTGGCGAATTCCTCGTCTGCCATCGGCACCGGCCCGGTGAGGCGCACGCGCACGCCCGTCGCAGGCGTCAACCCGAGCTCGCGAACGATGGCCCGGATTTTATCGGTCGCCTCAGCACCGGGTTCCAAGGCGCCGAAGTCGAGCGCGGGCTTGATATTGACGAAGCGGCGCAGATCGCTTGGCGCGGGGCGTTCGCCCGTAAACACTTGCCCCCACGAAAACCATGGCGCGTGCCCCTCCAAGATATTCTCAATCTGGCTGGCGATGGCCGCGAGCTGGGCCGAGAAATCCTGCGCACTGGTTGCGCCCGCTGCAATGCCGCGGGGAATGTAGGCCAATGCAGTCGCGAGCCCCCGCAATGTCGGATCGGCGGCGAGCGTGCCCAAGAACGGTTGCGATCGGATGAGCTCTTCGCTCGTGTGCGCAACGTCTTGGGTGGTCAGAAACAGCAGGCCGTTGTTGTCGAAGAAGTCCCCGCCGCCCGGACGCGTGATACGTTGAAAGCGAACTTTGTCTTCGCGCAGTTTGCTTTCAAGTTGGCGTGCGGCCCCCTCGGCCAGTTCTGGCGTCTGGCCGTCGATCACCGCGATGATCAAATCAGACTGATGCGGAAATGCCGCATCGAGCTGGATTTCACGCTGACGCCAGGGCAGGTTCGGGGAGATGAGCTTGCTGGTGTCGGTCGTGATCGCGAAGTGCTCGACCGTGTAATAACTAGCTGACACACCTAAAAAGGCGGCCGCAAGCAGCACGAGCCAGGAAAACTCCGTGCAAGCCGAAACGATGCTGGCGATGGCCGTCTTAAGCATGTAAAGCGCCCGGATTTCAAGCCGCTGGAAGAGTGTCAACGGTTAGCCAGCTACATGCTGGCTTAGCGCATTGCAACCGTCTCGTGGAGTTGGCGGGCGGGCTTTATGCAGGAACAAAAAGCGTTGTGCCCAACGGCGACATTGGGGGATGAGCGTGGCGCTCCCTATGCGTGCCGATTGTGGCACCACGCACAACCTTGTTGCGCTGGCGTCTTGCTGCCCAACATCTTGGCTGATAGAGCTGAAGTTACTTTCGGGGGCTCGGGGGAGCCACAGAATTCGACGATCAGATAGCTGGAAAACAAAGCGCTACGCCGGTGCTTTGCGCGTCAACGCGAGAGGCGGTGCATGAAGGTTATTTTGGCTCAACCGCGGGGATATTGCGCCGGTGTCGTCCGCGCGATTGATATCGTCGAACGGGCATTGGAAAAGTATGGCGCACCAGTCTACGTGCGCCACGAAATCGTGCACAATCGTCACGTCGTTGAAAGTTTGAAAACCAAGGGCGCCGTGTTTGTCGAGGAACTGGATGAAGTTCCGACCGGCGCGGTGACGATTTTCAGCGCTCATGGCGTGTCGCGCAAAGTCGAGGACGACGCTGATCGGCGCGGGCTTTCCGTGCTCGATGCGACGTGCCCGCTGGTGGCCAAAGTGCATCATCAGGGTCAGCGCTACGCCAACCAGGGCCGCGCCGTCATTCTCATCGGTCACGCCGGTCATCCAGAAGTCGAAGGCACGATGGGTCAGCTCGATGTGCCCGTCCATCTGGTGCAGGACCGGCATGACGTCGAGCGGCTGGAGCTGCCGGTGCATGTGCCGGTCGCCTACATCACCCAAACCACGCTCAGCGTGGACGACACACGGGCGACGATAGCTGCGATTAAGTCCAAGTTTTCCAACGTCATCGGGCCGGAAACGCGCGACATCTGTTATGCGACGCAAAACCGTCAGACAGCGGTGCGCGAGTTGTGCGAGAACGTCGAGCTCATTCTGGTGGTCGGTGCCTCCAACAGCTCCAACTCCAACCGCTTGCGCGAAATCGGCTCTGAAGCCGGATTGCCGAGTTACCTTGTCGCCGACGGTAGCGAAGTGGACCCGGCTTGGCTTGAAGGCGTGCACCGCATCGGCATTACCGCCGGCGCGTCAGCGCCCGACGTGCTGGTCGAAGACGTTATTAACGCATTACGGCGGTTCGGACCTGTAGAGATCAGCACGCTGCCTGGCATCGAAGAGAAAATTCAATTCCGGCTTCCACAACAACTCGTGGTCGCCTAAAACGCCTTTTATAGTGTCTGGCTCTTACAGCCGCACTCAACCTGTTTATAAGGAGCCCGGTCTTGGGTATCCCACTGTCGCAAGCTTTATCGATCGGCTCTTACGTCGTCGGACAACACCTCAAGGGTGTGAAGCGTTATCCGCTCGTGCTCATGCTGGAACCGCTGTTCCGCTGCAACTTGGCGTGTGCGGGCTGCGGCAAGATCGATTACCCCGACAAGATTTTGAACCAGCGCATCTCGGTCGCCGATGCACTCCATTCGATGGATGAATGCGGCGCGCCTGTTGTCGTGCTCGCCGGTGGCGAACCGCTGTTGCACAAAGAGCTGCCGGAAATCGTCGAGGGCGGTTTGAAAAAGGGCAAATACATCACTGTCTGCACCAACGCTTTGCTGCTTGATAAAAAGATCGATCAATACAAGCCGCACAAGCGCTTCAACTGGTCGATCCATCTCGATGGCGACAAGGAGATGCATGACAAATCGGTGTGCCAGAAGGGCGTCTACGACCGCTGCATCGAAGCGATCGCCAACGCCAAAGCCAAAGGCTTCCGCGTCAACATCAACTGCACCCTCTTCAACGACGCCGAGCCGGAACGCGTTGCCAAGTTCTTCGACGACGTCAAAGCGATGGGCATCGACGGCATTACGGTATCGCCCGGTTATGCCTATGAGCGCGCGCCCGATCAGCAGCACTTCCTGAACCGCGCTAAAACAAAACAATTGTTCCGCGATATTCTGAAGCGCGGTCGCGGCGGCAAAGCTTGGCCGATTTTCCAGTCGGCATTATTTCTCGATTTTCTCGCCGGCAATCAAACGTATCAGTGCACGCCTTGGGGCAACCCGACGCGCACCGTCTTTGGCTGGCAGCGCCCGTGCTATCTGCTCGGCGAGGGCTACGCCAAGACCTACAAAGAACTGATGGAAGATACCGCGTGGGATAACTACGGCACTGGCAATTACGAAAAATGCGCCGACTGCATGGTCCATTCGGGCTTTGAAGCGAGCTCCGTTGTCGATGCCGTGCGCAAGCCTTGGAAGATCGCGGCCGCCACGATCATGGGTGTCAGAACGTCCGGCCCGATGGCGCCCGATATTCCCCTCGAAGGCGCGCGCAAGGCCGAGTACGTGTTCTCGCGCCACGTGCAGGAAAAACTATCAGAGATCAGCGCTGCCGAAGCGCGTGCCAAAGCTCCGGCAACCAAGTCTGGGGCAACCAAATCCGGCGCCGAGGGCGCTGTTCACAGCACGGAAGCTGCCGAGTAGAGCTTTCATCGCGGTTCGGGTGTCGACTGACACGCCAAGCAACGCTGGCAGCTGCGAGGGCTGCCGCGCCAGCGACTTTAGAACGTTCACGATATTGATCGCCCCGCCCGGCGATAATCCCGCGAGCGCCGCTGGCGGCAACTCTCGCGAAGCTGCGTCCGCCACGACCCGCAATGCCGCAAATGGCAGGCTGTGAGCCGCGGCGATGCGGGCCGCGATATGGCTTTCCATGTCGACCGCGATCGCGTTCGTCGCCGCGAACAAAGCAGACTTGGCAGCGACAGTCGCAATTGGGGTATCGCTGCCAGCCAAAAACCCGCTCTTGGCTTGCGGTAAAGCACCGTGCAGCCGCGCGCTCCAATCGTCATCCGTTGCCCAAAGCTTGCCGTCAACCGCGATGCCGCTGGCGATGATGATGTCGCCGGGCTTGGCTTGCGGCGCTAAGCCGCCGGCAATGCCAAAGCTTAAAATTCCTATCGCGTTGCGATCGGCGGCGCGTTCGATTGCGGCGCTAAGAAAGGTGCAGTCGCCGCCGCCCGCAACGGCGCGCACGCACCCGTCGCGTCCCGCGATGCGCGCTTCCGCCAGCATGCCCACTGCGACCACGACGAAGGGTCGGATGCTCATTACATGCCCACCATGCCGGCGCGCGTGTTGGCGGCCTTGAGGTTGCGATAGCGCGCCATCGCCCACAGCGGAAAAAATTTGGCGTAGCCGTGATAGCGCAAATAAAATACGCGCGGAAAACCGGTGGCGGTAAAAAGATCTTCAGGCCAAAATCCATTACCCTCTTGCGTGGCTGTGAGATAAGCTAATCCGCGCGCCACCGCTGGATGATCGACTTCGCCCGCCGCCATCAATCCAAGCAGACCCCACGCCGTTTGCGATGATGTGCTGATAGCTGCTTGATATCCCTTGTAGTCGAGCTTGTAGCTCTCGCTATCTTCGCCCCAGCCGCCATCCGGATTTTGAATACTTATTAACCACGCGACCGCCCGGCGTATGATGGGATCGTCGCTCTCGATACCGGCGGCATTTAACGCGCATAGAACGGACCAAGTGCCATAGACATAATTCATGCCCCAGCGGCCATACCAGCTGCCGTCCTTTTCTTGAGTGCGCTGCAAGTAGGCAACGGCGCGATCGAGCACCGGGCTCGCGCCCAATTTGTCGCCGCGCTGCGCCAGCATCGAAACGCAGCGCGCGGTGACGTCAGCCGTTGGCGGATCGAGCAACGCGCCGTGATCTGAGAACGGAATGTGGTTCAAATATTCGTAGTCGTTGTCGACATCGAAGGCGCCCCAGCCACCATTTTTGCTTTGCATCCCCTCGACCCATTCGCAGCCGCGCGCCATTGCGTCCGCATATTCAGCGCGTGCGACGCCAGACACGCGATCGGCCGCGCGGTCCATCGCCATGACGACGACGGCGGTGTCATCGACATCGGGGTAATGCGGGTTGGCATATTGAAACGCCCAGCCGCCGGGGCGAACGCCGGGCCGCGCCTGCGCCCAGTCGCCAACGGTGTCGAGCACCTGCAGAGGCTTCAGCCACGCGAGGCTGCGCGCGGCCGCGGAATATGCTTGAGCGCCGCCGACTTCGAGCAACGCGTGGGCGACGAGCGCGGTATCCCAAACCGGCGAAAAGCATGGTTGGCAGTAGGCTTCATCATCTTTGACGACAAGCAGTTTCTCAATCGAGGCGCGCGCGATTTTGACATGTACGTCGTCGCGCGGCACGCCGAGCGCGTCGAACATCAAAACCGCATTGACCATCGCTGGAAAAATAGCGCCGAGCCCATCCTCGCCGTTGAGGCGCTCGGTGACGAAGGCGCGTGCTTTGGCCAAGGCGCGGCCGCGCGGTCCTTTGGGGAAATAGCTCTCGGTTGCGCGCAGCACGCGATCGATGCCGCCAAATATTTGCGTCCACGGCGCTTTTTGATGCGGACCTTTCGGCCAATGACGAACTTGATCGGGTGGCGTCACGAACAGCTCGTCGATCAGAACGCCTTTGGGATTGCGCGCCTTGGGCTTCAACGCATTGAGCACCGTCAGGGGCACGAGCACTGTGCGCGCCCAGTAGGAAATCTTGTCGAGGTGAAACGGAAACCACTTCGGCAGGTGCATGATCTCAACCGGCATCACCGGCACACCCGACCACGGGATCGCGCCATAAAGTGCCAGCAGGTTGCGGGTAAATACGTTGGCCGTAGCTGCGCCGCCTTGGGCCAAGATCCACGCGCGCGCTTTTTGCATATGCACGGCCGCGATATCGTCGCCGATCATTTTCAGCGCGTAGTAGGCTTTGACGCTGACGGAGATATTCGATGCCCCGGCATGAAACAACGGCCAGCCGCCGTCCCCCGATTGGATGCGGCGCAGATAAACCGCGATCTTGGCTTCAAGTTCTGCCGCGACGGGTTCGCCCAAGTAATGGCGCATCAAAACGTATTCGGCAGGGATAGTGCCGTCGGCTTCCAATTCAAAAACGAAGTGCCCGTCGGGGCGCTGCAAGTTGAGCAGAGCGCCGGTCGCGCTGGCAATCGCGCCCTCGAGCCGCCCAATCTTGCTTTTCTGCGATTGTCCCACAGTCATAAAACTTGCTGCCCTTCGCTCACTCCGGCGATAGCTTTATCAGGGCGCGAGCGTGCCGGCCATTGTTGCCGCCGTCACTCCGGAGCGGATCGAGCCTTCAATGGTCGATGGCAGCCCGGTCTGCGTCCAATCGCCAGCGAGCAGCAGATTGCGCCATTTCGTCTGCGTACCCGGCCGTTTCGCATTCTCGGACGGCGTTGCGGCAAACGTCGCGCGCCGCTCCTTGATGATTTGCCACGGTGGCATCTCAGCGGGAAGCTCGGTGAGCTTGACGACCTCGCCCCAGATTTCGCGCGCCAAAGGTTCGCGCTCGGCGTTGATCAATCGGTCCGCTGCGCTGACCGTCACCGACAGCCGATCGGCGAAGGCGAACAGCCATTCTGTGGTGCCGCCGAGAACGCCTTGCAAAGCCGGTGTGCCCTTCGGCGGCGCGATTTTGTAATGCGCGTTAACGATGGCGCGATATTCCGACGGTGTTTTGAGATCGGGCACGAGCGTGCGCGCGACCCAGCCGGGGACAGTAAGGATGATCGCATCAGTGGGCCCGAGCGTAATTTTATCATCGGCGAACTCCAGGCCGGTGACGCTCGTGCCGTTGAACTCGATTTTGCGTACAGCATGATCGAAGCGCACCGCCGCGCCATTGTTCTGCAACCATTCGACGGCCGGATCGATAAAAACGGGGCCGAGCCCCTCGGGCGCGACAAGCGGCCGGGTCGCGCTGCCGCCTTGCGCCAAGGTCTCGCGCACGATGGCGCCGGCCAATTTGGCGGACGCCTCCTTGGGGTCGGTGTTGAGCGCCGAGATCAGCACCGGATGCAGCATCTTGCGATAGAGGGCGCTGTTGGTATCGATCACGTCGGCGATGGTCTGATCGGCGCGAGCCGTGAGCAGTTTTGCCAGCGCCAGATATTCCAGCGGCCTTGTTCCTGGAACGCGGCGGCGTTCCGAAAAAATCCACCAGCCGATGCGTCCGCTGTTGGGGCGCACAGTCCAGCGCTTGCCGGTTGTTAAATCTGCAAAAGGGAATTCTGCTTCGTCTGGCCCGGCAAGCAAATGTTGCGTGCCGAGGATTTTGAGAAACGATAAAGCCGCGTGATTGGCCGACAGCAAAAGATGATTGCCGTTATCGATGGTGAGATCGAGTACCGGCTCGTACAGCGAGCGGCAACGCCCGCCGGCAAAGCGCGCGAGCTCGTGCACGACGACCGTGCGGCCTGCCTGCACGAGGCGCACGGCGGCGGACAATCCAGCCAATCCTGCGCCGACGATGTGGACCGTGCCCGCCGCCATTTAAAACAACCCGTGTCGCATCACGGCCCACACGACCTGGCGCTTGGACGGCGAAGCTTTGAGACGAGGCGCCGCCCAGCCGCGCGCCATCAGCTTCTCCAGAATGCCGCGATAGACCGACGCCATGACACGCGGCGAGCGCACACCAGCGCGCGGTTCGCGGGCCATGATCGCCTCGGCTTGGATGAAATGTGCGCGCGCCTTGTGCGCCACCCACAGACACGCCGCATCGAGGTTGGGATGGTCCATCACGCGATCGATTGTGTGATCGGTGATGCCGGCATCGAGCAGGGCGTCGCTGGGCAAATAAAGCCGGCCCATGTCCGCATCTTCATCGAGATCGCGCAGGATGTTGGTCAGCTGCAGCGCGCGGCCCAAATGATGCGCGAGCGCGATCCCGGCCTGATCCTCGACGCCGAAAATTTTCACCGACAGCCTGCCAACCGCCGAGGCGACGCGATCGCAGTAGAGATCGAGCGTCGCCCAATCGGGCGCCCGAATATCGCCGCGCGCATCCATTTCCATGCCGTCGATGACGGCCATGAAATCTGCTTGCCGCAATTTAAATTCGGCGATGGGTGCCGCCAGATCGCGTGTCAGATCGCTCGTGCCGCGGCCGTCATAGAGCTTGGCGATATCGGCGCGCCATTGGTTGAGACCGGCGATGCGGTCGGGCCTTGCTCCGCCTTCATCGGCGATGTCATCGACCGCGCGGCAAAAGGCGTAGACCTGATACATCGCGTCGCGCTGTGCTGCGGGCAGAATGCGCATGGCGGTGTAAAACGAGCTGCGGCTGGCGGCTGGTTCTCGGCTCATGGGGGGCAACGCGGGTTCGACACTCATATCGAGCCGCCCGTTGCACGCCGCGATCCAAACAGCGCTCGCGAGATTTGCCCGACGATCGCCGCAGCGGTGCCGCGCGCGGCCAGCGAAAGTGCTGCCGCCTTTGATAAATGCACGCGCTCGCTCAGCGGGTCGCGCACGGCCAGCAATTGTAAAATGCGATTGGCGAGCGCCACGATGACGCCGGTTTCGGCGCTGAGGCGGGGATCATGCACGACGCGCGGCAGTTCGCCCCCTTTGGGCATCAGTGCGGCTGTCTTCGCGGTCAATTCAGCCAGGCAGGCGCGCAAGGCGGGCGACGCAATCGCGGCCGCCAAATCCTCCACGCGCGCGCCGTGCTTGGCCAGCGCATCAAGGGGAATGTAGACGCGGTTCATGGTGCGATAGTCTTTGCCGCAATCCTGCAAGTGATTGATCGCCTGCAGCGCCGCGCACAGGTCATCGGACGCCGCCCAGGTGTCTCGGTTTTCGCCGTGGACGTCGAGGACGAAGCGTCCAACCGGCATCGCGGAGAGACGGCAATATTGCATCAATTCATTCCAATCGTTGTAACGCGATTTGGTCACGTCCAGCCTGAAGGCCGCCAGCAGATCGAGCGCGTGGTCGGGTTCGAGTTTGCGGTCGGACAACGCGCGGCGCAAGGGAACGGCATCGCTATCGGCATCGCTTTTCCCCAGCAGTGTGGCTTCCAGCCCGTCGAGGAGGCGGAATTTTTCGGGCTCGCTCAGCGCCGGATTGTCGGCCACGTCGTCGGCGGCGCGCGCGAAGCGGTAAAAGGCCATGATGGGTGCGCGATGGCGAGCCGAGATCAGGCCGGAGGCGACGGGAAAATTCTCGTCGCTCGAACCTTTGCCAGATTTGACGTCGCGCGCACTCGTCATTCAACCTCGCGTTTTTGATCCTTGAGCGGCTTGCGCGCGGCCCTTCCACATGCCGCCGCGTCCGCATCCATGCTGATAGGCGGAATCGACAGTAAAAACCAGATAGACCAGCGCGACGAGCGGCAGAGCCAAGCCCCACAGCGGCGATCGGCCGTAGCGCCGCAAGGTCGGCTGGAACGACAGCGCCATCAAAGCCCAAGCCAGCGCCGCGATGAGGTTGGCTGGATATCGAGACGCAATCGCCAGCACTGGCGCGGCGAGATAAGTGAGAGCCAATCCCGCAATGGTGCCAGCCAACAATAGAGGCGAATAGCGCAACTGGGCGTAAGCCGACCGCGAAACCATGTGGCGGATATCATTAACCTTGGGATATGGCCGCAAGCTGTGCACGCGCTCGGTGAGGCCAAGCCAGATCGGGCCTTGCGCCTTCATGATTTTGGCGAGGGCGCAATCGTCGATTAAAGCGCCTCTGATAGCCTGAATGCCGCCAGCGCGTTGCAGCGCCGACCGCTCGACCAGCATGCAACCGCCTGCCGCGCCAGCGATTGGACAAGTGGCCCGGTTCACCCAGCGGAATGGATAGAGCATCTGGAAAAAGAAAATGAAGGCCGGGATCAGTGCGCGTTCGGCGAGACTTTCACACCGCAGTTTGGCCATGAGAGACGTCAGCACGGTTTCATTTATTTGCGAGCGATGGACCAACTGCGTCAGCGCGTTTGGCGCATAACCGATATCTGCATCCGTCAAAAGAAAAAAGTCGGGCGGCGCTGCGCCGTTCGCTGCCTGCACGATGCCCTGGTGCTGCGCCCAGACCTTGCCGGTCCAACCTTGCGGGCGTTCGGCTCCTGGTAACACGGTCAAAGCCCGCGCAGAATTCAGTGCGAGCTTTTGCGCGATGCTTGCGGTGCCATCCTCGCTCTGATCGTCGACCAGGAAAATCGCAAATTCACCAGGATAGTCTTGGCGCAGCAGTGTCGGCAGGCTGAGCGGTAGCATATCGGCTTCGTTGCGTGCTGGAATGACGGCATACACGCGCGGCCAATGTGCGGGCGGTGCTGCGCTCAATGTTACATCGTCATGCTCCGCCCCGAGCCAAAATCCGCCGTGGACCAGAATCAAATATAGCCAGACGACGAGCGACAGGGCGGCGACGACGAGAGCGGCCGTCATGCGATCATGCCGTTGTGGCGAAACCAATCGATCGCTTCGCCGACGGCTTCGGCCGCGGGCCGCGCGCGATAGCCCAATTCGCGCTGCGCCTTGGCCGATGAAAAAAACATTTTGTATTTCGCCATCCGCAGCCCGTCGACGGTGACGAACGGCTCGCGCTTGGTGATCCGCGCGACCGCTTCGGCAGCATATGCCAGGGGGTAAATCGCCGAGCGCGGCAGCTTCACTTTCGGCGGACGGCGGCCGACGCATGACGCGATCAGGGCCAGCATTTCAGCCAGCGTCATGTCTTGCCCGCCAAGAATGTAACGCTCGCCGACGGTGCCAAGCTGCAAGGCCGCCAGATGACCGGCCGCGACGTCATCGACGTGCACGAGGTTTAAGCCGGTATCGACGAACGCTGGTATGCGGCCGCACGCCGCTTCGATGATGATGCGCCCGGTCGGCGTCGGGCGGACATCGCGCGGTCCGATCGGGGTCGATGGATTGACGATCACGGCGGGCAGGTTTTGCTGCGCTACCATGTTCTCGACCAGGCGTTCGGCCGCGATTTTACTACGCTTATAGGCGCCTATTCCTTCGGCCTGGGCGAGCGGGCGCGTTTCGTCAGAGGGCTGGCCATCGTCGTGCAGTTTTAAGGTTGCGACGCTTGAGGTGTAAACGATGCGCTCGCAGCGCGCGTGTAATGCTGCCTGCATGACCGCGCGCGTGCCCTCGATGTTGGCGCGCATGATGTCGTTTGGATCGGGCGCCCACAACCGGTAATCGGCGGCAACGTGAAAAACATAGCGCGCGCCATTGCTGCCTTTTGCAAGCGATGCCGGATCGCGCATATCGCCGTCGATGATTTCTAATCCGAGCCCGTTGAGATTGGTGCGCGGGCTTTGCCGCCTGACGAGCGCACGCACGGTCATGCCTTGGGCGAGCAGAGCGCGCGCGACAGCCGAGCCGACAAAGCCCGAGGCCCCCGTCACGAATGCAATATCGTTGCCCGCCACCGGAACAATCACTCCTGCCGTGTGTTAGCTGCGCCGGCTACTCATAAAGTGTGCCGCTTGCGCCAGAACGTTGGCACGGTCACCAAACATTGCCAACGCGCCGACGGCTTCTGCTTCGAGTGTTTTGAGTTTGGCTCGCGCCGCCTCGATGCCGAGCAGAGAGACGAACGTCGCTTTGCCGGCGGCCGCATCTTTGCCGGTCGCCTTGCCGACCGCTTCAGTGCTGCCTTCAGCGTCGAGCAGGTCGTCGGCCACCTGGAAGGCGAGGCCAAGCGCGTGCGCGTATGTTTGCAAAACCTGACGTTGGGCAGCGTTGGCGCCGCCGAGCACCGCACCGCAGTCGACGGAGACGGCAATGAGTGCGCCGGTCTTCAGGGCTTGAATGAGATGAATGTCGGCGAGGTCTTGCGGCTCGCCCTCGGCATCAAGATCACGCTGCTGGCCGCCGACCATGCCTTGCCAGCCGGACGCGCGTGCCAGGCACAACACGAGTTCTGAGCGCACGGCGGCATCTGGATGGGTATCCGCCCGCGCCAGAATTTCAAATGCGAGCGTCAGCAGGCCATCACCCGCTAGAATGGCTGTGGCCTCGTCGTAGGCCTTGTGCACCGTTGGGCGGCCACGGCGCAGATCGTCGTCGTCCATGGCGGGTAGATCGTCGTGCACCAGCGAATAACAGTGAATGCATTCGACGGCGGCTGCCGCGTTCAACGCCTGTGTTTCGGACACGCCGAAAAGCCCGGCGGTTTCCAGGACGAGAAATGGCCGGAAGCGCTTGCCCCCGCCCAGCGTCGCGTACCGCATCGCGTCCGCCAACCGGGCCGTCACGGGCCCAGCGGTTGGACCCATAAGCTCGGCCAAGCGGCCCTCGACGGCCGCGCCGCAGATCTGCAATCTGTCACCGAACAAGGAAAATCCCAACCCATTAAAGCGCGTGCCTTTGGAACGTGCCGTCGCATGTATCTGAAGGCGCCAGCAATCGCAATATGCGGCCGGGGTTTGGGTGGCCGACGGGACGCATTATCAAGCTTTATGAATGACCTTCGCGTCACATCGGATCGAGAGACTATATATCGTATGTCAGAGAACAATGAGGTTCGTTCGAGCATCATGACAAAACGAGACGTCAATGTCTGAAACACCGAAAATTCGCGCGGCCACCAGCGCGCCAGTCGTGCCGGAGCGCGCGCCAGTAGAAACTCGGCCGGCGCGGATGGAAGCGCTGGCCTCGCTGCCGGTGTTTTTCAAGCTCAAAGACCAGCGGGTCATTCTGGCTGGCGGCTCCGATCCAGCGTTGTGGAAGGCCGAGCTGTTGTCGGCGGCGGGCGCGCTGGTTGAGATCTTTGCCCAATACCCCGTGGCCGAATTTGCCAAGCTGATCGCCCAGCCACCCGGTGGCGAAATTAGGCTGCATCAGCGGTCCTGGTGCGTCGATGATTTTGCCCATGCGGTGCTCGCGATCGGCGCGCTCGAGGATGACGCCGAGGCGCAAGCGTTCGTGTGCGCGGCCAAAGCTGCCGGCGTGCCCGTCAACGTGATCGACCGGCCGGCCTTCTGCGCGTTCCAGTTTGGCGCCATCGTCAACCGGTCGCCGCTGGTGGTCGCCATCTCGACGGACGGCGCAGCGCCGGTTTTCGCCCAAGCCATCAGATCACGCTTTGAAGCGCTCCTGCCGCAAGGGTTCAAGCATTGGGCGCAGGCTGCCAAAACCTGGCGCCGCGAAGGCAGCAGGCTCGGCCCGACGCTCGCCGACCGGCGGCGCTTTTGGGAACGGTTCACGGAACGCGCCTTGGTTCAAGCCGATCGCGCGCCAACAGACAATGACCTTCAGGATTTAATCGCCGATGGCGGATCTGGGGCGCAAAGTCAGCGCTCTCAAGGCCATGTTACCCTTGTCGGCGCGGGCCCTGGAGACCCGGAACTTTTGACCTTGAAAGCCGTGCGCGCGCTGCGCGGGGCCGATGTCATCCTCTACGACGATCTCGTCGCGGCACCGGTGCTTGAGTTCTCACGCCGCGAGTCAAAGCGCGTTCTCGTTGGCAAAACCGGCTATGGGCCAGCTTGCAAACAGACGGAAATCAACGCGCTGATGGTGGCCTATGCGCGCGATGGTAAGCGTGTCGTGCGTCTCAAGTCTGGCGATCCGATGATTTTTGGACGCGCTGGCGAGGAGATCGCCGAGCTGCGCGCGGCTAGCATCGCCTTCGATGTAATTCCAGGTATCTCGACGGTTCAGGCCGCAGCCGCGCGCCTGCAAGTCTCGCTCACCCATCGCGATCTCGCCCGGCGCGTACAGCTCGTCACCGGCCATTCGCGCGAAGGCCAACTTCCAGACGATCTCGATTGGCGCGCGCTCGCCGACCCGAACGCGACGACGGCGGTCTACATGGCGAACCGGACGTTTGCTGAATTAAGTCGGCGGCTGATCGGCGAGGGCCTCGATGCCATGACACCGGCTTTTGCGCTGATCGACGTGACGCGCACCAGCGAGGAAATCATAGCCAGTACGATCGGCGAACTGCCCGAAAAACTTGCTGGCCGACAATCGTCAGGCGGGGCTTGCCTCGTCGTCATTGGCGCGGTGTTGCAAGATGCTTGGCCCGTGTCGGCACCTGACGTATCCGCAGCGCAGCTGATCTCGCCGTCAGAGGAAGTGTAAACCCGCATTCCGAATGATGTCAAAGTGTCGACCCATCTATGCTCTTTCGGCGAAAGAGATAAACGGATCATTTCTGCCACACCAACGCCGGAAAACGCGCGTCAATCAGATCACTAGGTGTCATAGCCGTTAAATGGCTTGGCTTGGAATAGCCAGAGCGAGTGTCTATAGTCGAAGTCGGGGTTAGCGCCGCGTCTCTTGCCGCGGCGAGGGAACGTGCGCGCAGGCGCAGCAGTGGCATGTGAAGGTTGTTTCGCAGCCGTAATTGTTGCCGCGTTGAGGTGAGCCGCGTTGAGGTGAGTTGGGGAGTTTGAGTTCGAATGCGATGCAATCCGTCGTACTGGCTTTGGGGCCTAGTCCCGATTGCGCTGTTGAGTTGGCTGGCCGTGCAACTCGAACATGAGGGTATCGAGGGTGACCTCGGGCGGCGCGCACAAGAATCTCTCTCGCGCAAAGGCCTCGACTGGGCCGTCGTCAATTTTTCCGGGCGCGATGGTTCGGTCGCGGGCAAAGCGGTGGAAGATACCGATCCAGCCCGCGCAATCTCATCGGTCGCCGAAACCTGGGGCGTGCGCATCGTCGACGGCCGCACCGAACTTCTGCAAGTGGTCGAGAAGTACGTTTGGTCGGCGACCTCGCAAGCCGGACGGGTTGACTTGAACGGCTATGTGCCGAGCGAAGATGCGCGCAAAGCCATCCTCAACGCCGCTCACAAAGAGTTTCCTAAAGCGCAAATTACGGATGAAATGAAGTTGGCGCGCGGCGCACCCGATCGCGCCCTCTGGCAATCTGGTATCGGCTTCGGCCTCAAGCAGCTGGCGCAATTGAAAAAGGGCTCGGTTGAACTCGACGCGCTCAATCTGACAGCCGTTGGCGAAGCTGCAACCTCGCCAGCCTATCGCACCGTCAAGGCTGCGCTGGCGACTGCGATGCCGCGTGGCGTCAAGCTCGCCTTGGAGAAAATTACGCCGCCGCTTGCCAACCCTTATGTCTGGTCGGCCAAAGCCCAAGGCAATCAGGTCGTCATGACCGGCTTTGTGCCAGACGATAAGTTCCGCGACGAAGCGTTGGGTCACGCCAAAAAGACGTTTGCGAAAACCACCGTCGTTGATCGCACGGAAGTGGCGGACGGCGCGACTGAGGGTTTTGGAAAAGCCGTGGTAACCGCGCTCGATCAGTTGGCGTTGTTGAAAACGGGCTCGGCCGACATTTCCGGCAAGGACATCGTGTTTTCTGGCGAAGCGGCAGATGAGAACATCGCCAATGCCATTCGCAAGTCATTGCGCATGGATATCCCGCAAGTCTTCAAAGTAACCGAGCAGATCAAGTACCCGAAAATGACCGGGCCTTATCTGATGTCGATCGCGCGCGATGGGAAGACGATCGAGCTGACGGGGTTTGTTCCCAATGAAGCAGCGCATGCAGCGTTGATCGATGCTGTCAAAGCGCGTTTTCCCGGTGCCGCCATCACCGACAAACTGCAAGTGGCCAGTGGCGCGCCCGAGAACTGGCAGCAGTGCATCGTCTCGGGCTTGAGCGCTTTGCCGAAGTTGAAAACCGGCAAGACCGTTCTGACCGATCGCCGTCTCAACGTCACCGGCACGACCGACGATTATGCAGTCTCGCAAACGGTGCCGGTGGACGTCAAAGCGAGCGCCGGACAAATTTGTGAAACCACCGTCGATATCCAGTTCACGGGCGAAGCCAAAGCGCTCACCTGGCGGGCGATCCGTGGCGGCGATGGCGCGCTCGCGCTCGAGGGAGAAGTACCCGACGAAGCCACCCGGGCGAAATTGCTCGAGGCCACGCGCGCGCTGTTCCAAGGCGCGCAAGTCACCGATCAAATGCAGATCGTGCCGGGACCTGCAGATCCTTGGGACAAGGTCGCGTTGCGCGGTCTCGATCAACTTGCACGTTTGAAACGCGGTGAAGCATTGCTCAACGGTCGCGACCTCACCGTCAAAGGCGTAGCCGAAACCGATCCGATCGCCGCTGAGGTGCGTGCCGCCGTGCTGAAGGGTCTGCCGCAAGGCTTCTCCGGTCACGACGAGATCGAAGTTGCCAAGAAGATCGAAGTCATCCAGGAAGCAGACCGCTGCCAGGAATTGCTGAGCGAGACGGCGTCCACCGGCACGATCCAGTTTTCGCGCGCCAATGCCAACATCACCGCTGACAGCACCAACACGCTCAGCGTTCTGGCTGACATCGCCAATGCGTGCCCGGCCTTCCACATCGAGATCGCGGGCCATACCGACAGCGAAGGTACCGACGAGCGCAATCAAAAACTATCAAACCGGCGTGCGCAGGCGGTGTCGCAATATCTGACCAAAGTCGGCGTCGACGCTAACCGGTTGACGGCGGTCGGCTATGGTTCGAGCAAACCGATTGCGGACAACGCGAGCGCCGAGGGTCGCGCCAAGAACCGTCGCATCGAATTCACCGTCAAAGTCAATTGATCAAGCGCCGCGAGCCGCGGGCGGGAGACGTACATGGACTATCTTTTTTTGAAGCTGATCTGGTGGATTGCCCTGGCGTTTGTCGCAGGCGCGGTCGCGGGATGGCTGTCATGTGGACCGGCGCGGGAATGAGCTCAAAAGCTTCTAAGTTTGAGCGTCCGTCCTTTGCAGGCGTGGAGTTGCTAGAGTTATGACCTATTTGCTGCTGCAGACTTTTCTACTCCTGCTGTCGTCGTATTTCTTCGGCGCGCTGGTTGCGTGCCTGGCCAAGCGCGCCATGCAAACGGCGTCCCCGGGAATGTCGGCGACGGCCTCGACCGCGACGGCGATCCCTGCGAAGTCGCGCGATACCGCGCCCGCTATTGCGGTGGGCCCACGTGCCTTCGATCCGGTCCAGCCCAAAATCGACGTGCTGTCGCGGCCAGAACCAAAGGCCGCGCCACCGGTTGCCGACACGTCGCGCTTTGACCGGGCGCTGGGAACTGCGCTGAGCGCGTCAGCCAATGTTCCGCGCAAGGCCGTCGTCGAAATCCGGCCTGCCGTTCTGAAATCCCCAACGAGGCCAGCGGTAACACCAGTTGCCAATCCCGCGCCAGCGGCACCGGCAAAGGCTGCGCTAGCGACATCGGTCAAGCCCGCCGCAGTAGCGCCCGCCCAGCCGGTGAAAGCCACACCCGCACCGCCCGTTCAGCCAGCACGCCCGTCAACACCTGCGCCCGTACAAGCAGCGCCGCAGCCCGCGCCACAGCAGCAGAGCGTCCCGCAAGCAGCAGCCAGTGCGGCAGCAGCCGCTGCCGCCGCAGTCGCCGTCGCAGTCGCCGCCGCCAAAGCCGCCGCTGCCGCTGTCACCACGGCCGCACCGGTCAAAGCCTCTCCGCCACCGCCACCTGCTCCAATGCCGCCAGCACGATCGGAGACGGCGGCGCCAGCGGCTGTGCAATCGGCACCTTTAAAACCGGCGCCGGTGGCAACAGCCGCCGTGCCAGTGGCACCGCCTCCTGCCGCTACAAAGCCGGCAGCGACCGGTCTCGTTGGCGATGATTTTCAACGCATCCGCGCCATTGATGAGGATACCGAACGGCGCTTGAAGAACGGCGGCGTGACGCGTTTCGAAGAGATGGCGCGCTGGACACCGAGCGAAGTTACAACGATCAACGAGGCGCTCGACCTCAACGGCCGCATTGATCGCGAGCAATGGGTCGAGCAGGCGCAAATTCTGGCCAAGGGCGGCGAGACCTATTACTCGCGCAATCGCAGCCAGAACCCGCGCCGTGCGGACGCCGCGCAGACGCTGCCGCCGCGCCCGGCAACGCCGTCTGCTCCCGTGAGCCCGCCATCGATTGCGTCCGCGAGCGCTGGGCAGTCCGCGCCGCAAATGAGTACGTCGTCGAGCGCAACACAGGCGGCCGCCGCTGCAGCCGCTGCTGCCGCCACGATCCGATCGAACCAGCCGGCACCGCCCGCCGCTCCGGCGTCAGCGCCAAGTCCGGCTATAGCATCCACGGTTCCGGCGTCGTCCAAAACCACGTCTGAGCCGACTGCGAAATCAGCAGCCGCACCGGCCGCGCCGGCAAATCCGCCGCAACGATCGGTCTCAGAAATGGCCAGCGCTGCGGCGATCGCGATTGCCGCCGCTTCCGCCAGCGTCACGCGGGGCATGCGCCCGATCGAGCCGATATCGCCGCTCTCGAAGGTCGATCCCAACCAATCGCGCCCCGCGCGGCTGCAGGACGCCATCAAAGAGCAAGAGACGAAATCGCCGCCGACAACAGGCCAGGCTTCTGGACAGTCTTCAGGACCCGCTTTCCCGCTCAGCGGCGCGGCGACCCCGAGCGTCGGGCGCGACTTCAATCATCTGCGCTCGGTGCGCTCCGAAGCCCTCCGCTCTGCCGAGTTCGACGATCTGAAGCGGATCCGCGGTATTGGCGTGCTGATCGAAAAGCGTCTCAATACCCTTGGCGTGACGAGCTACGACCAAATCGCCAACTGGACCAACGCTGATATCGATCGCGTCAGCCAGACACTTGATTTCAAAGGCCGGATCGAGCGCGAAAACTGGGTCGAGCAGGCGCGCATATTATCGAGCGGCGGACATACCGAATTCTCCCGCCGCGTCGACCGAGGCGATGTCGACAGCGGCCGCGGTTCTTGAAGTCGATTGCTTCAACGGGTTGCGGCCTGCTATTGCGCCGCGACCTGTACTCCATGTCCGCCGACGCCGTCGGTGCGGGCAAAAAATTGCCCGATCGCATCGACGGTCGGGGTATCCTTAAGTAACGGCGCGTGCCCCTCATTGGGCACCGTCACGCTCGTCAGCATCGGGTGGCGGCGGCGCATCTCTTCGACGGTTGCAGCCGTCAGCAGATCGGAATTCTCGCCCCGCACGACGAAGACGGGAATGCGCTTCAAAGCGTCGAACTGCGGCCACAGCGCGGGCATCGGCCCATCGAGCACCGACAGGCATTTGGCAAGCTTGTTGTCGTAACCGCTGGCCGGGCGGCCGTTGCGGTCGTTGAACAGCTGGCGCGCGAAGGCCTCCGCGTCCGCCTCAGACATCGTGGGGAAGTCGCGCTTGGAGAAATCGCGCACCACGCGCGCGGCTTCGGCCCACGTTTTTGGCACGGGAACGCGGCCGACGTAGCCGGCGATGCGCACTAGGCCGTCGGTCTCGATCACCGGGCCGATGTCGTTCAAAACAAGCGCGCCGATGAGCGATGGCTGAGCGGCCGCGAGCACCATCGAGATCAATCCGCCGCGCGACGTGCCGATGACGCCCGCGCCATGCAAATCGGCCATGACCATGAAATCTATGACGTCGTGCATTTCGATCGGCACGGCGTAATTCTTCCAATCGGCATCCGGTTGAGATAGTCCGCGGCCGCGAACATCGAGCGTGAAAACATCACGGCTAACGGTGTCGTTGGAAGCCAGAGCACGCGCCACATGATCGAAGTCGCGGCTGTTGCGCGTCAAGCCCGCTAAGCACAAAACCGGTCGGCGGGCAGATGGGACACGCGCGCGATAGTGGCGGCCGTAAAGCCGCAAGCCGTCGCGTGCGGTGAAATAAATTTCTGTGAAATCCGTCGTGTCCGCAGCCATATGCGCCTCGTGGTTTGTTTATAAAAAAAACTCAAAGGAGAACGCATACGAATATAAACGAACCAGACTAACCTTCGGTGCCGGGCGCCGCTGCCGGTTCGGCGTCGTCTTTGCCGTCTTGACCGCCTCCATTGGGCACTTTGAAGTTGCCGCGCGCGCGCTGCAGATCGTCTTCAAGCCGCAACGGATCGGGTTGTCCAAGCCGCGCGCGATAGATCTGAATATTGGACAGGACCTTCGTTACGTATTCGCGCGTTTCGGAAATGGGAATGCGCTCTATCCAATCGATCGGGTCGACCTTTGGATCGCGCGGATCACCGAACTCGCGAATCCATTGCCGCGCGCGGCCCGGGCCAGCGTTATAACCTGCAAGGCCCAGAATATACGAGCCGCCGAACGTATCCATGTGGTTGGCAATATAAGCCGACGCGATTGTCACGTTGTAGACATTATCCGTCAGCAGCCGTGGTATCTCGCATTTGATTTTGTAGTCTTTGCAGATCTCATTGGCGGTCACCGTCATGACTTGCAACAGGCCTTTGGCTCCGGCACCCGAAACGGTTTGAGGTTCGAATTCCGTTTCTTGCCGCGCGACCCCCAATAGGAATGGCAGCTCCGGCGGCGGCCGCAGCGGCTTATAGGCCGGGAAACCATGCACGGGATATCCGTACGTAATCAAATTCTGGCCCTTCGCAATCGCCGATTTTGCAATCCGCAATGACATCTGCGTGTCGCCGATGGCGTCCCCCAGATGAGCAATCATGCCGGCCTCGGCTTCGCTTGGAAGGCCGATGCGCAACGACGTCAGAAATGGTCTGGTGTATTCGCGCGAGAGCCCGGCCTTGCGAGCGATCACCATCGCTTTGACGGCATCAAGGGAATTAAATTTCTCAATTTGCTCAGCCGTCGGCATGGTGGGCGGCTTGAGGTCAAGTGTATGGCGGCCGGGCTCAAGTTTCTGCATCGCCAGCAGTCCGTGGAACGTGTCTGGTTCGCGCGCGGCAACTTTATAATTTTCCGCGGCTCCTGGCTTGTCGCCTTTGCCTTCAGCGATCCGGCCCAACCAGTAGGCTGCCTTAGCGCGGCTTAAGGGTCCGTCGGCGGCCTTGGCCAAATCCTTGAAATGCTTCTCGGCGGCGGTCGCGTTTTTCAAATACCGCAGCGCGATCCAGCCCGCCATGAAGGTTTGCTCTTTGAGCGGGTTGACGGTCAGCGGCCCGGCATCTTTGGCGAGCTCATAGGCAAGCTTTGGGTTGCCGTTCTTCAAAGCTCCAAACGCCAACTGGCGACGCTCCGCCCACCACTCATCGAGCGCGGCTATCTTGGCTGGATCGGGCGGTACGGCCAAGATGATCTTGGCGGCTTCTTCGATTTTGCCCGCCTTGCGCAACACCTGTTCGCGGTGGAACTGCAAACCATAGTCGTTGCCGCCTTGGCCTTGCGCATCAAGCAGAGCTTTACCGTCGCCCGATTTTGAAAACACAGCGAGGCGCGCGGTCGCCGTCTTTTGATCGCTCGCCGATAACAGTGGAATAACGCGGCGGGCATAAGCTGCCCGCTCGGTGCGGTTTCCAGCCCACCGGACATCGTCGGTGACGAGACGGTCGAACCGCCACTTGTGATCCTTCTCGTCGAGCACGCCTTGGAAGCGGCGCAGGAAGCCCGTCTCCAGCGTCGCCGGGATCGGCATTTCACGCCAAGCTTTCGACGCCAGCTTGCGCGCCTCGTCCTTATTGTCTTCGGCCAGATACGCCGATGCGAGTGCCGCCACGCCAATGCCGGTTTCAGGCGGCGAAGATTTGAAATGCTCTTTGATGGTGGCGGCCGATCCGCCTTGCGTGAACAGCGCCTCTTCCATCCGTTGCACCATGATGCCGCGATCGGGCCACAGCGGGTTCTCCTTCAGGAAAACTTTGTATTCGGGCGCGTCGCCGTAACCCGCCTTCAGCCTGATCCATTCGACGAGTTTGCGCGCAGCTGGATCTTTGATCTGGGCTTTGTGTTCGGCAAATTGCGTGATGCCATTTTTTTTGACCGCTTCGACGGCGGCCCGAATGTGGGCAATGTCATCGGCCGTTGGCGCATAATCGTGGGTCGGCTGCAAAGCGGCGTCGAGTTTGGCGATGTGGGCCTTTTCGCGCGCGAGCGGCGCGGGTTCCGGGCTAACTGCTACTCCAGATGCAGAACCTTCAGCTGCTGCGAATGCCGGATTGACGAACGCGCCCATGCATAGCAGCCACGCTGTCAGCGGTAACCATGGAGCCAAGACAACGCCTTGGATATGGCCACGTTTCGCCAAACGACTCAATCGGGGCCTCGTGACCATTCTTTGGAGTATCCCTTGATGACTTCAGCGACAGTTCGGCCCATCGACTTGCAGCGAGCCATACGACCGCCTAAAGTCGCGACGATATCTCCGGTTCGCTGGCCCGCTCCCCTGATCTAAGATCGTTGCGTATTAAGGGTCGGGCGTAACCGGGCGCAAGTGTTTTGGCCGCCAGCGGTCGCACGCGCGTGCGGCAATACGAAGGCTCACGACCAAGGCCCAGGACCAAGGCAGGGGCAGCCGACAATTGATTGCGGATACGCCGAGGAAGCTCTGAGCCGGGCCGGCGTAAAGCTCTGAAATCTCAAGGCGGGACTATGTTTAAAGGTTCGATCACTGCACTCATTACGCCGTTCAAGAACGGCAAGCTCGACGAGGCTGGGTTCTGCCGGTTCGTCGATTGGCAGATTGCCCAAGGCACCCATGGGCTCGTCCCGGTGGGCACAACCGGCGAGAGCCCAACGCTCGACTTCGACGAGCACAAGCGCGTCATCGAGCTATGTGTTGAGACGGCGAAAAAGCGTGTGCCGGTGATGTCGGGCACGGGGTCGAACTCGACGGACGAGGCGATCGAGCTGTCGCGCTATGCCGAGGAGGCCGGATCAGACGCCGTGCTGGTCGTGACGCCCTACTACAACAAGCCGACGCAAGAGGGGCTCTATCAGCACTTCAAGGCGATCAACGACGCGATCGGCATTCCGATCATCATCTACAACATTCCGGGACGCTCGACGGTTGACATGTCTGTCGCGACCATGGCGCGGCTGGCGCAATTGAAAAACATCGTCGGCGTCAAGGACGCGACCGCCAACCTCGCGCGCGTCTCGCAACAGCGTCAAGCGATGGGCGACAAGTTCTGCCAGCTCTCGGGCGAAGACGGTACCGCTCTGGGCTTCATGGCGCACGGCGGGGTGGGGTGCATTTCGGTCGCCTCGAACGTCGCGCCAAAGCTGTGCGCTGACTTTCAGAATGCTTGCCTTGCCGGCGACTACAAACAAGCACTTAGCCTGCAAGACCGGTTGATGCCGTTGCACGATGTGCTGTTCTGCGAATCCAATCCTGGCCCGGTAAAATATGCCGCCTCGCGCCTGGGGCTATGTTCAGCCGAAATGCGCCTGCCGATGGCGCCGGTATCGGAGGCGACGCGCCAAGCGGTTGACGCCGTGCTCGAACAAGTCGGCCTCATCGGCGCAAAAGCTGCCGAGTGACGCGGGCACAAGGCAAATAGATCATGGCCTCCAAGAGAGACGATGGCACGACGCTGATCGCGGAAAATCGCAAGGCGCGGCACGAGTATTTCATCACGGACAGTTGGGAGGCGGGCATCATGCTGCGCGGCTCCGAGGTGAAATCGTTGCGCGTCGGGCAGACCAATATCGCCGAGAGCTATGCCTCGATCGAGAACGATGGCGGGCTGTGGCTGCTCAACAGTTACATCGCCGAATACAAGGGCGCGGCCTTTTTCCAGCATGAGCCGCGCCGGCATCGCAAACTGCTGATGCACGCGGCCGAACTCAAAAAACTGAAGCTTGCAATCGAGCGCAAGGGTATGACGATCGTGCCGCTTGAAATGTATTTCAATCCTAAGGGCATTGCCAAATTGAAGATCGGTTTGGCGGAAGGCAAGAAGCTGCACGACAAGCGCGACAGCGAAAAGAAGCGCGATTGGGATCGCGAAAAATCCCGCATCATGCGCGATAAAGGTTGAGACGATGAACAGCACATCGCCCTATTCAGCGCTGACGGAAGATGGCGCGGCCAAGCACATCATCGCGGGTACGCGGTTGCCTGACTTGGTGCTGGCGGCGACGCGCGGCGCGGACGTGAACCTCGCCCGCTTTCAGGAGCGCGCGATTGTTTTCATCTATCCGTTCACGGGCACGCCGGGCGAGCCTAATCCGCCAGACTGGGATCGCATACCGGGCGCGCACGGCTCGACGCCGGAGGCCGAAGGGTTTCGCGATCACTACGGGGCTTTGCAGATCGCGGGCTATGAGGTTTTCGGATTGAGCGGGCAAGCTTCAGTCGATCAGAAAGCTTTTGCGGCGCGGTCCGGTCTGCCATTTTTACTGCTGTCAGATGCGTCGTTCGCGTTCGCCGATGCCTTGGGCCTGCCGCGCTTTGCAACGGGCGGCCGCACGTATTTGAAGCGGCTGACCCTGATCGTCTGCAACGGCATCATCTACCGCGCGATCTATCCCGTGCTTGCGCCCGGTGCTCATGCCGCCGAGATTGTGGCCGGGTTAGTGGGGGCCTAACGATGAAACTGCTCTATTGGCTAGCCGGAGCAGCGATCCCACTGGCACACGCACTTGGTGAAATCGGCAGGCCTGTAGTCCGTACATTGACGAGGTGGTTTTGTAAGTAGGTTGGGTTAGGCGTCTTCACGCCGTAACCCAACGCGGCCTATGCACGTGACGAATGTTTCAACGTCGCGTTTCCGCATCGTCGGGTTACGGTTCGAACGCGAACCAAACCCGACATACGTTCCTTCGTGGCGCTCAGCTCGTGGCCGCGCCAAAACATGTAGGTTGGGTTAGGCGTCTTCACGCCGTAACCCTACGCGGGGCTAAATTCAGCTAAGGGTGTAGGAAACTTCAGTCTCGGAACTCGAAGCTCAAGTTTCGACGGGTTTTTCGCACAAGCCTACACATTCTCTTGCGGCACCGTCATCTCGTATCGCGGGACGGATGGGTCTTCCGCAGATGTGTGCTTCGCCTAGATAATTGAATCCAAGTTTCTCCTCGCACATGTCACTTGAGCGGGCGCAACAATGCTTTCCGGTAGTTGCATCAAACCAAATTTTCACCGTCGCTGCCGCGAATTGCGTGTTACTCCTCGCCGGTTCTTGCAATCGCGCTCAAGCCAAAAGGGGCCAACAGCGTTGACCCCTTCAAGCAGCGAGTAGCACTTAGCGATCAGCGTCAAAACCTAAGCTCGCTTCACCAACCGGATCAGGAACAGCAGCACACATGCGCCAATCGCTGCTGAGATAATCGAGCCGATGATGTCGCCGCCCAGGTTAAACCCGAGACGTGGGAACAACGCGCCCGCAATGAACGCGCCGACGATGCCGACAATGATGTCGCCGACCAGACCGAAGCCGCCACCCTTCATAATTTGACCGGCAAGCCAGCCAGCGATTGCGCCGATCAGCAACCAAATTAACAGTGCTTGAAGTTCCATCTCACTCTCCCGGGGATGCTGCGGCCCTTAATTGGCCAGCTCTAAGACGTCAATTACCCAGCCGCATTTTAGGACAACACTTCCAAAATGTGTGGGTGCTTACATTACAAGACGAGCTAAAAAGTCTTTTCACGCCGGAAAGGTTCCGCGCCTATCATTTTCCCGCCATTCATAGTCAAAGCTTACCACGTCTTGCATTGTTCCACTTGAAACGAACCATCGCCGGTGGCGCGTGCGCGGAGAGACGTGGGAAAATCGCCAACATGGCGGGCGCTATCGGCTTGCGCCGCAATTCACACAGCCGCCAGCTCTGCGCGGATGGCGGCGAAGACGGCGCGGAACATGTCAGGCGTCAGCACGCGCGTGTTGGTGTTGTAGCGCGAGCAGTGGAAACTGTCGTAGAGCGCGACGCCGCCGCCCAAATCATGCCGCCGCCCGTGAGCGAAGGCAAAGTCAACTTTTCTCAGCCGCAAAGCCGACAGCGTCTGGTCGTGCGCGATGCGGCCCAAGGCCAAAATGATTTTCAGTTGAGGCAGCGCCGCGAGACGCGCTTTGAAAAACCGTCTGCAGGTTGCGATCTCGAGCGGCGTCGGCTTATTCAACGGCGGCGCGCAGCGCACCGCGTTGGTGATCATAGTGGTGTTGACTATCAAACCATCGCCCACGTCAGCGCGGTAGTCGCCCGACGCAAATCCGTATTCCAGCAGCGTCGCGTAAAGCAGGTCGCCGGCGTAATCGCCGGTGAACGGCCGACCGGTGCGATTGGCACCGTTGCGGCCAGGCGCCAGACCCACAATTAACAAACGACAGTCGCTCGGCCCGAAAGAGGGAACTGCGCCGTTGAACCAGTTTGGTTCCTCGGCGGCGTTGAGCTGCCGGTATTCGACAAGTCGCGGGCAAAGCGCGCAGTCTTGAGGGGCTTCGGGCGCTGGAAGCCGCTCGGCGGCACCTGCCGCTTCTTGATTGGGCGCCTGTCGAGAGGGCGACTGCTGGCGGGGCGGCGTCGATTGCCCTTGCCCCTTGCGCATGCCGCCTCCGATTGGAAATTAGACCTCTTCGGGCAGGTCGTCGTTTTGATAGCTCGATTCGCGCGCTCCAAAACTCGGTGGGCGCGGCGTGAAGGGCCGCGCTTCACGCTGGGGGCGGTTGGCGGCATCCCGGCAAATCATCGCTTCCAGATCCGCCAGATCGATGAATTGGTCGGCTTGGCGGCGCAACTCGTCGGCGACCATCGGCGGCTGGGTTTGCAGCGTCGAGATGACGCTGACGCGCTTGCCCTTCTGCTGCAAGGCCGCAACCAGAGAGCGGAAGTCGCCGTCTCCGGAAAAAATAACGATGTGATCGAGTGTCTCGGCCAGTCGCATGGCATCGACCGCCAGCTCGATGTCCATATTACCCTTCACCTTGCGCCGACCAGTGGCATCGGTAAATTCCTTCGTCGGCTTGGTCACCATAGTAAAGCCGTTGTAGTCTAGCCAGTCGATCAAAGGCCGGATCGACGAATACTCCTGCTCCTCAGCAAGTGCGGTGTAATAAAGCGCTCTAACCAACTGACCTTTTTGACGAAAGAAGGTCAGGAGGCGCTTATAATCAATGTCGAAGGCCAGCGATTTGGCGGTGGCGTAGAGGTTCGCCCCATCAATAAAAAGCGCAATTCGCTCAGTAGGATAAAAATGCATTTGGTCACCTATCAATCGGCTATCGTACTACGAGATGAGGGCCCCACACAGATCTTTCATGTGGCAAGTCAGCGCTACGCTGTAAACCCCTAATTTACATCAGCGTCACTGTCCTGTCATTGAAATAGGCTTAGGCCAAGGGCTTTTGCTGCGAAACAGTTTTCTCGCAACGAGGTTGAACTTTGGTCGTAGTTGGCCGGATTGCGTCTTATGCTGCTGCCGCGCAGCATAAGCCGTCTTGATCTCACGGGGTGTCCGTGTCATTCCTTGATCCCAAGGAACCCATTGCAGCGAGCCTTCGGGCGACGCTGTTTTATGCTGTCTGTTGCCAACGCACCAGCTTTCACCCCCATCATAAGGACGTCCGCCCATGGCACGCGTCACTGTCGAAGATTGCGTCGACAAAATTCCAAACCGCTTCGAACTCGTATTGTTGGCCGCTCATCGCGCCCGTTCGATCGCCAACGGCAGCGCCATCACGGTCGCGGCTGAAAACGACAAGAACCCGGTGATCGCGTTGCGCGAAATCGCCGAACGCACGATCCCTTCGGAAGACATGAAGGAAAGCTTGATCAACTCGATTCAGAAAAACACCGAAGTCGATGAGCCTGAATCTGTTGCAGCACCGCTGTTGCCCGTTGAGCGCCGTGCACCTGTTTTGGGCCGCGACGACGCCTCCAGCGACAGCCACGTTGACGTCATGACCGAAGAGCAGTTGCTGCGTGGTCTTGAAAGCATGACGCCGCTTGAACCGTCAGCCAACATCGGCTCTGGCGGTGGACCGCGCGACCGCGAACGCGATCGTCATGATCGTGGCGGCGACCGCAGCGACAGAGAGCGCGACCGCGATCGCGATCCGCGCGACCGGATGCGCTGACAACTCGAACGATCGATCACCATCGGGGTTGCTCGCGCGGGGCTTGGACAAATCGCGCGCGCAACCCCGATTTGTTTTCACATCCTCGTTCTATCGGTTACGTTGACCGCAACGAGGATGATGACAAGTCATGATGCGGCAATACGAGCTCGTCGAACGAGTTCTCAAATATGACCCGAAAGCCGACGAAGCGCTTTTGAACCGCGCTTACGTCTACGCCATGAAAGCGCATGGCAATCAAAAGCGCGCGTCCGGCGCGCCGTACTTCTCGCATCCCCTCGAAGTTGCCGCCATCCTGACCGAAATGAAACTCGATGACGCGACCATCGCGACAGCGCTGCTTCATGACGTCATCGAGGACACGGATGCCACGCGCACCGAGATCGACGGAATGTTTGGCCATGAGATCGGCACGCTGGTCGACGGCCTGACCAAGATCAAACGGCTTGACCTCGTGTCCAAGAAGGCCGAGCAAGCGGAAAATTTCCGCAAGCTTCTGATTGCGATTTCCAGCGACATCCGCGTGCTGCTCGTCAAGCTCGCCGACCGGCTGCACAACATGCGCACGCTCGAGCACATGAAACCCGAGAGCCGGTTGCGCAATTCCGAAGAGACGCTCGATATCTATGCTCCGCTCGCTGGCATGATGGGCATGCAGAACGTGCGCGAGGAGCTTGAGGACCATGCTTTCCGCTGGCTGCATCCGGAAGCTTATCAGGCGGTGACGGAAAAGCTCGCCGAGCTGCGGCTGCGCAACAAGGGTCTGGTGGAAGAGATCCGCCAGGCCCTGGCGCGCAAGTTGTCGGAAGCTGGCATCAAAGCCGAGACGTCGGGGCGCGAGAAAAAGCCCTACTCCATCTGGAGTAAGATGGAACATAAGCAAATCTCTCTTGAGCAGCTGTCCGACATCTATGCCTTCCGGGTCGTCGTCGATACCATCGACGATTGTTACCGGGCGCTCGGCATCGTCCACACCACGTGGGGTACGGTTCCAGGCCGCTTCAAGGATTACATCTCAGCCCCCAAGCGCAACAACTACCAATCGGTCCACACCACAGTGTATGGGCCGCGCCATCAGCGCGTCGAACTGCAGATCCGATCCACCGGGATGCATCGGGTCGCCGAATACGGCATTGCCGCGCACGTCGCCTACAAAGAGCCAAAGGCGGGCGGCGAAAAGCACGTCAACGGCCATCGCTCGACAGAGATCGAAGATAGCCCATACGGCCGCCTGCGAACGATGATCTCGACGTTGCTGGAAGCAGAAAACCCGGAAGAGTTTCTTGAGCACACCAAGCTCGAACTGTTCCACGATCAAGTGTTTTGCTTCACCCCTAAGGGCCGTCTTATCGCTCTGCCGCGCGGCGCGACACCGCTCGACTTTGCCTATGCCGTCCACACCGACGTTGGCAACGAGGCCGTCGCCGCCTTCATCAACGGGCGGCATGTGCCAATCGATACGCGGCTGCGCAACGGCGACGAAGTTGTCGTTGAGACATCAAAGTCGCATGTTCGCCCGGCGGCCTGGGAAGCGTTCGCGGTTACAGGGCGGGCGCGCGCTGCCATTCGTCGGGCCGCGCGTGAAGCCGAACGCCGCCGTTATGTCGAGCTTGGCAAACAACTTCTGGCTTCGGCCTTCGCGAGCGCTGGCGTCACGATTGCCGAAGATAAGATCAAGGCCGCGCTGCCGCGCTTTTCGGTCAAGACATTGGATGATCTCTACGCCGCGGCCGGCCGCAACGATATTCCGGCCCAGGACATCGCGACCGCCATTTTGCCTTCGCTCAAGGATGCGGATCAGTCCTACCGGCCAAGCCGGAAATTCGGCCGCTCCAGGGGGCAGGACGGCTGGTTCAACATCGTCAACGTCATGAGCCTCAAATTTCGCGCGCCCGAAGGCGAGCAGAAGAACGCCATTGCCTTGTGCGGCACCGATGGCGAATTGCCGGTGCTCTTTGAACCGGGTGGCGCCGTTCCAGGCGACCGGATCGTTGGCGTATTATCGCCGGGCGAAGGGATCAAGATTTTCCAGATCCATTCGCCGCACCTCAAAGAACACGAGCACGAGCGTTGGATTGATGTCACCTGGGACGTCGACCCGGAGCAGCCAGACAGGTTTCCAGCGCGCATTGTCGTTACCGCCCTCAATGCGCCGGGTTCCTTGGCTGAGATAGCGCGCGTCATTGGTGAAACCGGTGGCAACATTCACAATCTCAAGATGAGCAGAAGGGCCGCTGATTTCACCGAGATGCAAATAGATTTAGAAGTCTTCGACTTGGTGCATTTGAACCACATTGTGGCCGGTTTGAAAGCCAAACCCATCATCGCCAATGTCGAACGATTGTTTGAATAGCTATAACGCTTGAGTCGGATACTCACGACCGGTGCGAAGCGCTGGGACACGACATTGCGAAGCGCCCGGACAGAACATGTTGATTTCAATGAGCAGTCAAAACCATAGCGGAACAGAAACGCGGCCGAGACTTCGCCGTGAGCTGCGCCTTGGCCGTCGGCTGGCGTATTATTGGCGCCGGTTGATGCGGTTGAGGGCGACGCCCCACGAGGTTGCGCTGGGGTGTGCGGCCGGCATATTCGCGTCGTTCACGCCGTTTCTAGGGTTCCAGATGCTGCTGGCTGGCGGTCTCGCATATGTATTGCGCGTTTCGATTCCCGCCGCGCTGTTGGGAACGTTTGCCGGCAATCCGCTCAGCTGGCCGGCGATTTGGGCAACATCGTATCTCGCCGGCGCCTGGCTTTTGGGCCATGAGCCCGTGCTGCTTAACTCCGATCAGGTTAATACCAGCATGACGCTGCTGCTGCGGGCCGCCACCGATCATTCACCCGTCGCGTTTGAGGCTGCTGCCGATTTTGTCACGCCGATTGTAAAGCCGATGATCTACGGCAGCGTGTTGATTGGCTTGATTGCGGCGGCTGGCAGCTATTATCCTACGCGGCGTGCCGTCCGCGTTTTCCAAAAGCGTCGACGGCTGGTGTGAGCCGGCGACAAGCCCGGCAGTTAAAAGTTCGGCTTCGATTTACATGTACGCACGATCTGGTTCCCGCCAACTTCGGCTTGGTGTTAATATCGATCACGTTGCCACCATCCGCAACGCGCGCGGCGGCAGCCATCCAAATCCAGTCCGCGCCGCAATAGCCGCAATCGAAGGCGGCGCTGATGGCATCACAGCGCACTTGCGCGAAGACCGCCGCCATATTCGCGACGACGACATAATCCGACTTATGGCAGAAATCACGCGCCCCCTGAATTTGGAGATGGCTGCGACGCCCGAGATGCTGGGGATTGCGTTGGCGAACCTTCCCAATGCCTGCTGCTTGGTGCCCGAACGGCGCGAGGAGCGCACGACGGAAGGCGGTCTTAACGTGATCGATTCAGCAGTGCTATTGACGCCCTTCGTTGCCCGTTTGAAAGACGCAGGCATCCGCGTCTCGCTGTTCATCGAGCCGGAAGCGCGAACGATCGAAGCCGCGCGCACCGTCGGCGCCGATATCGTCGAGCTGCACACCGGACGCTACTGCGACCTGGCGCTGGACGGCGACAGCGCCGGTGTCGCGCGCGAAATAATCCGTCACCAAAGCGCGGCCAGGCTCGCGCACGAGGCGGGTCTGGAAGTTCACGCCGGGCACGGCCTCACCTTCGCAACGGTCGCCCCAATTGCCAGCATTGCCGAAATCGTTGAACTCAACATCGGTCACTTTTTGGTTGGCGAAGCGCTCTTCATCGGCTTGGAGAAGTCGGTCGCGCAGATGCGCGAGGCTATGGACGCCGCCGTTTTGCGATCGGCGGCGGGCGCCTCATGATTTTAGGCATCGGCAACGATATTTGCGACATACGCCGCGTCGAGAAAACGCTCGAGCGTTTTGGCAAACGGTTTCTCGCTAAGGTTTTCACCGCCGAAGAGCAGCGCAAAGCCTTGTCGCGCGCGCATCCCGCACGCACGCTGGCCAAACGATTTGCCGCCAAGGAGGCGGTATCGAAAGCGCTGGGCACGGGTTTTCAAAATGGCGTCCATTTGCGCGATATCGGCGTCGTCAATGCGCCGACCGGCAGGCCGACGGTGGTATTGACAGGAGGGGCTGCCCGCCATCTCGCCGGTATGACCCCGCCCGGATATACCGTGCGCATCGATCTGACACTGACGGACGAATATCCGCTGGCGGAGGCGATCGTCATCATCTCGGCGCTGCCCGATAAGGCCGACCCCCGCTAAGTAGGCCCTGGCTCCTGCTTTTGGTTTCGGCCCAACTAAAAAAGCATCAGCAACTCGATGCCCTGCAACCAGCCCAGCCTCAATGCCGCGGATGACATATACTCAAGTTGCTTGATGAGCCCTTTTCGTTCGTCTTTTCAGTACGAACCGTGGGGGTTAGCAGCTACGGGCCGCGCCTCCACCGCGCCTTACTTTTCTTTATTTTTCAATGTGCGACCCGCCGTTGCAATTGCGCCCGAGGGTCAAACTCGCTATAGCGAGCGCGATTTACAAGACGCCCCGGGCTCGCCCGTTTCGAGGCGTCGCAGGAGTGCCCGGATGAGCCTTAGTTCGAAAATGCAGCGGTCAGGCTTGGTCGAGACGTCCGTGATCATAGCGGAAGCGCTCGCCATCGCTATGTTCGTGCGCATCTTTTTCTATCAGCCGTTCAATATTCCATCCGGATCGATGAAAGAGACGCTGTTGATCGGCGACTACCTCTTCGTGTCGAAGCTGTCTTATGGCTATAGCCGGTTCTCGTTTCCATTCAGCCCGAATCTGTTTTCCGGCCGCGTGCTGGCGGCGACTCCAAAACGCGGCGATGTCGCCGTGTTCAAACTCCCGCGCGACAACTCTACCGATTACATCAAGCGCGTGATCGGCTTGCCCGGCGATGAAATCCAGATGCGCAACGGCCAGTTGTTCATCAATGGCCAGGCCATTCCCAAAGTGCCGTCTGGCGAATTCAAGACGCGCGAAGATAGCAACGGCCCGCGCTCGATCCCTGTGTTTGAAGAAACCCTGCCCAACGGCATCAAGTATCACGTGCTCGACAGCGATCCCAACGGTCCCTTCGACAACACGGGCGTCTACAAGGTGCCAGAGGGTCACTACTTCATGATGGGCGACAATCGCGATAACTCGACCGACAGCCGCGTACAAAATCAGTCTTACGGTGTCGGCTATGTTCCGCTGGAAAATTTTGTTGGCCGCGCTGAGGTCATTTTCTTTTCGGCAGCCGTCGACGAGCCGGGTGCTTTCAAATGGTGGGCGCCGTGGAGCTGGCCGTTCGATATCCGCTGGAGCCGGTTTTTCAAGCTGGTGCGGTGAGCCGGTAATCGCGATGCTGCGAGCGCGCAAATTCAAAGAGCTGGAAACCAAACTCGGCTACCGCTTCAAAGATGCCGCGATGCTGGAGCGCGCGCTGACGCACGCTAGCGTGCGCGGCGGCAAGATCGATCGCGGCGACAACGAGCGACTGGAATTCATCGGCGACCGGGTGTTGGGGCTTGCCGTCGCGGAAGTGTTGAACGGCCAGCACCCTGAGGCGACCGAGGGCGAGCTTGCGCGCCTCTATAACCGACTGGTGCGTGGCGAAGCCTGCGCCAAGGTTGCGCGCAATATCGGGCTTGGCGCTCATCTTATTTTGTCCGAAAGCGAAGCCGACAGCGGCGGGCGCGAGAAGACGACCATCCTGGCTGACGCCATTGAGGCGCTCTTGGGCGCTGTCTTCCTTGACGGTGGCTTTGAGAAATCCCGGACCGTCGTGCTGAAGCTTTGGCAGGAACAGTCCGAGCAAGTGCCGGAAGCAGCCGTTGACGCCAAATCCGAGCTGCAAGAGTGGGCCCAAGGCCAAGGTCTATTGCTGCCGAAATACGTCGTGGTTTCGCGCAAAGGTCCCGACCACGCGCCCCACTTCACGGCCGAAGTAACCATTACCGGTAAGCTGCCCGCGCAAGGCGAAGGCGCCTCCAAGCGGATTGCCGAGCAAGCCGCGGCGACGGCGCTCTTGGAGCGCGAGGGCGTTCGCGTTAAGAAGGCCAATGGTTGATCAGAAAAAATTAAACGAAGCGGAAACCGCGCCTGAAGCGCTGGACCCCACCGCGTTAGATTCCAACTTAGGCCCCACGCGCTGCGGTTTCATCGCGGTCTTGGGCAGTCCCAACGCTGGCAAGTCGACGCTTGTCAACGCGCTCGTCGGCGCCAAGGTCTCGATCGTTTCGCATAAGGTTCAAACGACGCGCGTGCCTGTGCGCGGCATCGCGATGGCCGGCCGCAGCCAGCTTGTATTCATAGACACGCCCGGCATCTTCCAGCCCAAGCGTCGGCTCGACCGCGCCATGGTCGATGCCGCCTGGGGTGGTGCCAAGCACGCCGACGTCGTCGCCGTCATGATCGATGCCGCCAAGGGCATCGACGACGACACCGGCCGCCTGATCGAGCGGGTCAAGGATGCGCGTTCGCTGCGCATTTGCATCTTGAACAAGGTCGACCGCGTCGAGGAAAAGCAAAAGTTGCTGGCGCTCACCGCTGAAGTCGCGCGCCGCGCTTCGTTCGACAAAGTGTTCATGATCTCGGCGCTCGACGGCACCGGCGTCGCCGACCTCACCGCCTATCTCGCCAACGTCGTACCGGCAGGCCCTTGGCACTATTCCGAGGACGACGTGACGGACGTTCCGCTACGGATGATGGCGTCCGAAATTACGCGCGAACGTATCTATCATTGGCTGCACGAAGAGCTGCCCTACTCGACGACCGTCGAGACGACGAGCTGGAAGACTTTGAAGGATGGTTCGGCCCGCATCGAGCAGACCATTTTCGTCGAGCGCGACAGCCAGAAGAGCATCGTGCTCGGCAAGAACGGCGCGACGATCAAGAAGATCTCGATGGAAGCGCGGCGCGGTATCGAAGAATTGGCCGATCACAAGGTGCACCTGTTCTTGTTCGTCAAGGTGCGCGAGAATTGGGGCGCTGATCCAGAGCGGTACCGCGAAATGGGCCTCGATTTCCCCAAGGATTAAGCTAGCATCGGGCTCTTAGGGTATCGTCCCTGCATGAGAGGTAAGGCCGATGATGAAGTGCCGTTCGCTCGGCTTGATCGCCCTCCTGTTAGCCATTGCAGCCGTTCCACATCAGGCGTCTGCCGCCGTTCGCCAATGTGGCCCCGTCATTTCCAGCGAGGTCGTCACCGCGCCCGACGAGCAGGCAGCGCGCAAAGGCGCTCTCGATCAATGGCGCGCCAAAGCCGCTAAGATTGGACCAGATTTCGATAACTGGGTCATGGCCGCTACGAAAAATCTGAAATGCTTCCCCAAGTCCGGCGGCTCCTTTGAATGCGTCGCGTTTGGCGCGCCCTGCGTTATCGAACAAAACCCCAACCGGCGCACCCGGCGCGATCAAAAAGGTGTCGGCATTTGACGCACCGGAGCGAGACTATCGCCCGCTGGGCGGGTCGCTTCAGACGTGCGACAAGGCCTTCATGCAATGGACGGACGAAGGCATCATTGTCTCGGTCAAGGCGCACGGCGAGACGGCTGCCATCGTTGAGCTGTTCACGCGCGCGCATGGCCGCCACTTAGGGCTGGTGTACGGCGGGCGGTCGCGCAAGCTGCGCCCCGTTCTGCAAATCGGCAACCATGTGGATGTGACTTGGAAGGCGAGGCTTTCTGAGCACCTTGGTCACGTCACGGTCGAACTGAGGCGCGGCTATGCCGGCGCTGCTATGGAAGACGCGGCCGCGCTTTCGGCACTGTCGACGCTGACGACCCTGACGCGGCTCTTGCCAGAGCGCGATCCCCATCCCAACTTATACGAAATCACGCTGTTCGTTCTTGGCTTCCTCGAGGACCCGACGGTGTGGCCGGCGCTGCTGGTACGATGGGAGCTTGCCCTTCTGGAGGATCTGGGCTTCGGCCTCGATCTCAGCGAGTGCGCTGCAACTGGCAGCAACGATCAGCTGATTTACGTTTCGCCGAAATCTGGCCGCGCGGTGTCTGCGTCGGCCGGCGAGCCCTACCGTGACCGGATGCTGGCGCTGCCGGGTTTTTTAGTGAAATCGCGCACGGGGCCCGTCACCACGCGCGACGTGCTTGAGGGTTTCGCGCTCACCGGCCACTTTCTCGAAAATCGGGTTTTGTTGCCCCGCGGCGAAGCACTCCCCGAAGCCCGCCGCCGCATCCTCACCCATCTCAACCGTTAGCCTTCTCGTTAGCCTGGGCAATGCTCAACCTTCAGAAGATACTCGCCCAAGCGGGTCGCGACCAACGATTGCTTCAACTTCAAATGCCAATGCTCTAGTCTTGACTGTGATGCCGATCAATGTTGGAACCGCTAAGTAATGTCCTTGATGAATACGCCCGCCGGCTACGGTCTCGTGTCCCGGCTCTTCCATTGGGTCATGGCTTTTGCCATCGTCATCGTCTTCGCGCTTGGAATATGGATGGTGCGGCTCGACTACCAGAGCCCCTATTACACTTCAGCGCCAGATCTGCACCGCAGCCTCGGCGTCTTACTTCTGATCGGTTTGATCGCGAGGTTTTGCTGGCGCATGGTCAACCCCCGGCCAGCCGTTCCGGAACTCACGGTGTTTGAAAAACGCAGTTCGTATGCCGTCCATCTTGCGTTCTATCTGTTGATTTTGATACTGACGGTCAGTGGCTACTTTATCTCCTCCGCCAACGGCGAGGCGGTGGATGTGTTTCACTGGTTCGCCGTTCCAGCGGTCACGCGACAGCCGGGCCTGGAAGACCAAGCGGGCCTCGTTCACCGCTGGATTGCCTATGGGACGATGGCTTTGGCCGTTGTTCACACGATTGCCGCCTTGAAGCACCATCTTGTCGATAAAAGCGGTGTGCTGACCCGCATGTGGTCGGGTCCGCGTTCGCAATGAAGCACCCCGTGTTCAAAAACTCTTAGTCATCGGAGACGTGTTCATGAACTCCACCTACTTCTTTCGTCCTCGCCTTGCAGCCGGCGCCGCCATCGTCGTCACGGCGCTCACCCTTGCAGCACCGGCACGCGCTGAGAACTACGCGCTCGACATCAAGGGCCAGCACGCATCGATCGGCTTCCGTATTAAGCATCTTGGCTTCAGCTGGCTTGCTGGCCGGTTCGACAAGTTCGCTGGTACGTTCTCGTATGACGAGAAAGATATCGCGGCCTCGAAAGTGAAAGTCGACATCGACACGACGAGCATCAACTCAAACCACGCAGAGCGCGACAAACATCTGCGCGGGCCCGACTTCCTGGACGTTGGGAAATTCCCGACGGCCGCGTTTGAAAGCACCAGCGTCAAAGACAATGGCGGCGGCAAAGCAACGATCACCGGCAAGCTTACGCTGCATGGCGTGACGAAGGAAATCGCGATTGATGCCGCCAGATTGGGTGGCGGGGCGGATCCGTGGGGCGGTTTTCGGCAAGGTTTCACCGGCACGGCAAAGCTGACGCTCGCCGATTTCGGCATCACGCGCGATTTGGGTCCAGCCTCCAAGGACGTTGAGCTGACACTCGATCTCGAAGGCGTGAAGCAGTAGGCGCCAACGAGTGCGTGACCGCCAGCTTATGCCTCCGTCGGCACCGCGAGGCGGACCTCGCTGGCGCGCCAGCGGCGAACGTTGCCTTGCGATTGCAAGCGGCGGTCGGCGACGAGCGCGTAGATCCGTCCCGCGATCAGTTGTGCTGGCGCATCGATCGATGCGGCGCGTGCGGCGTCCGTCGTGCGCGCAATCAGCATCGCGACTTTGCACCACTCTGCCGTGCCGCAAGATAAAATCACGGCATCGAGCGCGGGGTTTTCCGCGGCGGCGGCTGTCGGCTCGGTCAAAACGTTGAACCCCTCATTTGCACCGCATCAGGTCGAGCGCGCCGGAGCTGTCGGCCCAGGTCAAGACATCGCCCTCGACGATCAGCGTGAAGTCTTGTGTTTGCGTGTCGCCTTCGACCGAGCATTCCGCCACCACCACCCAACTGTTGGTCTGCGGCGTCGGCGGGTTGGAAATCGATTTGAAAGCGCAGTGGGCTTCGTGCTGATCGTAGCGGTCGATCGCGAACACATAAGGCGCCCCTTCGGCGTCCTGTGTCAAAGCGCATTGTGCAGCATCGGACCCCCAGGTGCCAACGTAAGCGGGATGCTCGACGCTGGCTAACGGCGACGACATTGCAAAGAAAATCGCATACGCTGCTCCAGCGTAATGTTTGCACGATTTTGCTGACGGCAACCACATTTCGACTCTCACTCCCAAAGCCTCGGCTAATCTCTATTTTGTACATTAGCACGGGCAGGCGCGGAGAACATACATGCGCCAATAGTCTTAGGGGTGCGAGCCTTGGGGCGGCGGGGGCGTGCGGCGTCGTGGAGCACAAAAAGGATGCACCATATTGGCCCGAATCGCCAACAATGGTGTGGCCATTGGAGATGGTATCGCCGAGAATTGGCTTACCCCGTGACGGGTGCGTCATGCCGGGTGCCCCATTCCGGTTGCGTTGAGAAACGCAACGGCGGACAGAAGCGAACATGAGCGCGACAATTACCGAGAACATGGACGCTGCCATTCCCTTTTCGGCGGACGAGCGCTGGACGCCGGCCGCCCCATCGGCTCCCGATAGCCGGTTCTGGATCGCGGTGTCGGCGGCATTAACGCTGCACGTGGCCGTGCTCGTTGGCATTGCCTCCAAGCCGCCGCGCCAAGTTGGCGAAGCCAATGGCGCAGAAGATGCCATCAGCGTTTCGATGGTGACGGAATCAGAACTCAATAGCCGGTCGATGTCCGCGGCTGCCGCAGAGTTGCCACCAGCTCAACCAGCACCAACTCCGCCGGTCGAAACAGCGCAGCCGCCGCCCGAACCAAAGCCCGAACCAAAGGCGGCAGAGCCTGCGCCGCCGGTGCCTGATACCAAGCCAGAGCCGGAAAAGTCGGCGGAGACAGCTCCCGAGCCCAAACAGTCAGAGCAAAAAATCGAAGATCGCGCTGAGCTGAAACCCACGACCGCTGATGATGCGTCAGACAAGCCCGCCGACAAGCCGCCCGCGCCCGAAAGCAAAGACGCCAAAAAGACCGAAGGTCAGGACAAGGTTCGCGCCACGATTACCGAAGGGCTTCCCGACGACGCTTTAACGATCAAGGAGCCGGTGTCCAAACCGCTCAAGCAACCGCAACCCAAGCCGCCGCCGAAAACGCCAGCTGCACAGCCGCAGAAGACAGCCAAGCTCGATTTGTCTTTGCCGCAGCCATCATTGCAAGCCCCCGTGACGGGAGGCGGGCGGCGCGCATCGTTCGAGCGCCCACCGGGCATTACCAAATCCGGCGCCAATGATGATTTCGCGCGCGGTGTCATTCGGTCGTTGCAGGCGACGATGCCGCAACTGCGCGAGGTTTTGGGGCGGGTGACAGTGCGGATCACCCTGAACGACAACGGTAACATCGTCGATGTCCAAGTTGTGCGGCCGTCAAACTTGGCAGACGTTGACCAGGCCGTGGTCTTTGCAGCCAGGCAAACGAGCTATCCTTTCCCCCCGCCTAACTCGGTTCCTGCTGACCGCACGTTCGTTGTGACGTATATTTATAAGTAACGAACGCGCATCTGGGCATCTGATGGGAGGCAACGATGAGGTTGAACGCCGGGCCAGTTGCCGCCGCCGCTGCACTGATCCTCGCAGCGGCAGTTCTGGATTCGCACGCCGATCCAGCGGTGGCACCCGACGACGCTACGATCACCATCGAAGACCTTTTGAAGTCGGGCTGGGAGATTGCTGGCTATGCGAGTAACCTCGACAGCCGCACGACGTTTATTCTGTTCAAGAAAACCGGCGAGAATTCTCTCGTGCAATGCCTCGTCGGCTACGACGTGACACGCAGCCCGCGCGTCGTTCGTAATTGTTACAGGTTAAAGTGAGCATTGGCGCATTTGACGTGCGTCACGCTCGTCACGGCGATTTAGCTAGGCAGGGTTGTAATCGCGCCAATGACATCCAACTCAATGGGTAGCTGAACTTAATTCTCAGAGGAGCATCGACGTATGAAGATGGCAATTGTCGCAATGGCTGGAATGGCAGCCCTTGCACTGAGCGGGCCCCTTGAAGCGCGCGGGCTCGGAGAAGCGGGCGAGGCGGAAGCCGCACGCTTCCACGCGCGCGCCGGCGGTCCAACCAATTACCGCGATGCCGAGTTGCTTGAGCGCTACGGCTGCCGCGACAGTCGCGACAGCCAATATTGCCGTGAGCGCGAAAACCGCCGCCGCCATCAGGCCCGCTACCTGCGTGGTGACTATCGCCACTGACGTTGAAGTGTCCGAAGACGCCACTTCTGCTTCGGACGACAACGAAAGCGCTGTGGCTTCTATCCGTCATCCCGGCTGCGACGCAGCATGCTTCATGATGCGGCGCTGAGTCGGCAACTTGCCCGCTCATCAATTCGGACCGATGTCGGGCACTTCGACTTCGCGAGCATCTTCCCCCGATGCAAATGCAGCAACAAGCCCAGGCGGAATCTCGGCTCTTTTCTGGTCGGACAGCGGCGTGGGATGTGCGGGGCTACGCGAATGCAGGGCGGCGGCAAAAAAGGCGGCCCGGTGCAGTAGCTTGATCGCAAATTCGATATGTCGTTCTGGAACGCAACTTCGGCGAGAGCCCTAAAAGCCCCCCGGCAATGCGGCTTGCCTCGCCTCAGTTGCGTTCATGGTGGACAACGTCGTGGCAAGGCCCTTCATTCCCAAATTAGTTCTCGGGGTCGGCCGCGAATTGGGTTATGAAAGTCATGCGGGGTGGAATTTTTTATTATAATCACCGAGCACATAATGGGGACGGGGAAGTTTCAAAGTAGCAATCGCTGCAATGCGCCGAGGCTGATCCATGCGATCGGGCTCGCGTTGTTCGCTGTCCTGTTTGTGTCGGCAATAACCCTTACATTCGCCGGTCCGGCGATCGCGCGCGATGGTCATGGCGGCCACGAAGGTGGTCATCATTTCGAGCCGCCAAAGATTGTGGTCGCGCCGCAGCCCCAATCCCAGCCGCAACAACGGCAGATGCGTCATGACGACGAGGATCGTGGCCACCGGGGTGGCGGCAATGGCGGGCACGATCGCCAAGACGATCAAAAACAAAATTCAGCTCAGCCGCAACGCGTGGAAGAGCGCGGTCACCGCGATGGCGGGCAGGATCGCTCAAAAGAAAATAATTCCAGCAGCAGCCAAACTGGATCTGAGGGTGCTGGATCTCAGACCGGTGGCTCGACAACCTCCGAACAGCGTCCGTTGCCGCCAACCGGACAAGCCAAACCCACAGATGGTGGATCATCGAGTTCGTCGGGCCCGACGAGCTCCGGCAGCCTTGGATCGCAGTCTTCTGATGACTCGGATAGATCTGATCGCAAGGACGATCGTGCGAAACCCGATCGCAATGGGCAATCGTCGCAAGATCATTCAGCGCCCAAGCCGCAGCGTGGAGCCAATTCGGGCGACAATGGCGCTGGCGACGACAAGAAACGTCAAGACTCAAAAACGACCGAGCGTGGCAAATCTGACCAAGACAGCACGCCAGCAGTTGGGCCCGTGCAACAACAAGAAGACCGCAGTTTCGGCGCATCGACGTCCGTGCTCGATTTCTTCCGCCGCAATACGAATGCGTCGCCAAGCACGGTGTCGGCTGCCCCTGCACCCCTAGCCGTTATTCCGAGCTCACCGGTCGCATCAGTGGTGCAGCCGTTTTCCGACGATAGCTCAGCCGATGGCAAGTCGTTTGGACGGACCGAAGTCAAACCCGCCAAAGCGACGGCAACGCCGCCGGCCAGCACGCAGAAGGCAGTCGATAAAGCAAAGCCAGCGGACAAATCCGCCCAAGCTGCCAATCGTGTGCCGCCGGTCGAAATACCCTTTGCCGATCCGACAACCTTTAAGCCGCATGAAATTGTGGCGAGCAATTTGAGCGCAGCTCAACTGCAACGAGCCAAGAGCTTAGGCTTTGCAGTGCCTGCGCAAACGCTCATCGGCAACCTTGGCTTGCCCTCGGTGCAGCGCCTCGTTGTGCCCGCGGGCATGAGCGAGGTCAAAGCGTATGCCTTGCTGAAACAGGAAGTGCCGTCGGCAACATTTTCGGCCAACCACGTCTATCGAATTTTGCCAGCCGCTGAAGCGTCCGAGCGGCCAACGGGCGCCGATGCGGCTGCCGTCGCGCCCGGTACCAATTCGACGCCCTGCACAGGGGAAAAATGTTTTGGGCCGACGCTCATCGGCTGGACGCCCGAACACCGTACGTGCGCGCGCCGCGTGCGCATCGGCATCATCGACACATCATTCGATCTGACCCATCCCGCTTTTGTCGGCCACAAGTTCAGCAACGGAAACTTCTTGGGCGACGGCACGACATCGGCGCGCGATTGGCACGGCACAGCGGTTCTGGGATTGCTCGCAGGCGACAGCCGTGGTGGCACGCCAGGACTTGTGCCGGACGCTGATTTCTATCTCGCCAGCGCGTTCCGCACGGATGCGGAAGGCAACGCTTCGGCCGACACCATCAGTGTGCTCAATGCGCTTTCGTGGCTGCAAGCTTTGGACGTCAAGCTCATCAATATGAGTTTCTCAGGACCCCACGACGAGCTGATTGAAAAAGCGATTGGCGTCATGAGCGCCAACGGCGTGATCTTCGTGGCAGCGGCCGGCAATCGCGGCCCCCATGCGCCGCCGAGCTATCCAGCGGCCTATTCCGATGTCATCGCTGTGACTGCGGTCGGGCGTTCGCTGCAAGGTTACCGACACGCCAACAGCGGCGATTATGTTGATGCCGCAGCGCCCGGTGTCGAGGTTTGGACATCACTGCCGAATGCCAGGGAAGGCTTCCGCACGGGCACGTCGTTTGCGGCGCCCTTCTTCACCGGTATCGTGGCGACGTTGTCGGCGGTTCAATCGGGCAAGATGCGTAAAGCCGACGTTCTGAACCAGCTGGCGTTCAAGGATTTGGGCGCGCCCGGCCGCGATCCGGTTTACGGGCAAGGTTTGGCGAAAGTGCCGGAGCATTGTTCGAACCCGGCGTTGATCGCGCGCAGCCAGAACGCACCTCAACAAACGTCGCAGCCGAAGATGTCGGTTGGCGCGCCGGCCGTGTCGCCAGCGTTACCAGCGTCCGCGCCGCGCGGGGCGCCAAAGGCTGGCACTGCCGCCGAGGCAGCATCTGGCCCGACCGCGCGCTGATTTTAGTTCAGATCGGAATTTTCCAGGGCGGCGCCGTGCATGATCACACCCGTCATTCTGTGCGCGCGTGCAGCGTTCTTAACGTGCACCGCAGATACAGGATCTTATCGGCAAGATTGATGAGGCGCGCAAGATTCCGGATCAGCGCCGCAGCAATGCAGTATTGCCGCGTCGCATCCGGAATGATGAGTGTTGAGATGATGAGAGATCGAAAAAATCTTGCATCAATTGCAAGAACGCTCAGCCAGCGCGATTGCGGCCGATGCGAGATGCGTTGAACTGGCACAAAAAAATTGAAAGTCCGCCGTGCAATTCGATCCGGTAGCGGGAACCGGTTTCGAACTGCTCGGCGGACCTCATGGCCCGTTGCGACTGGAGATTACTCTTCAGCGTTGCGGGCGGCTTGCCAGCACGTCCGGTTGAGCTCTTGCGGGGGAGCCTTCACCGGCGGTGCCGTCAACTTTTGCGTCACACGTCTTTTCGGGTTCGTTGATTGCAAATCCTCAAAAGACCGTGCTCGATTTCGTGTCGCTTCTCTGTGGGCCCTGGCCCAATCCCTATACTTAGGCGCACTCGCCTGCCCGTTACTGCCCCGAAGGCTTTGTCCAACCGTTGGCAATCGCTTTCGCCTCGTCTGCCGACTCGAACCTGCCGCCGTCGCCAATTTTTTTGTCGATCGCGGCTTCAAGCGCCGGCACGTCGCCTCCGTCCGCCGATTTATGCTCGCCGACGGATGAGCCAGCTGAGCCATCGGCAACTTGCGTGTGCATTTGCACAGCCCACGTACCGTTGCTTTGCCGACAAGCAAAGCCGGCGAAGTTTTTGCCCGTTCCCGACATCATTTCATATTGGCGGCAGAACCGGCCATCTTTGGCCAGGAACGTGAGAACGGGCGCGGCTTGACCGTTCTGCAGCTTCGCGCCGAATGCCACGCTGTGGACCTTTTCGAGCGTCGCCGCGAACGGTCCATTGGCGATCATCGCGCTATCGACGAGCGCCACGTCGGCAATGCCAGTATTGGGTGCGTTCCCCGGCGCGTTCGAGCGGGTTGCGATCCAGCCGGCAGCACCAGCGGTGACGATGAGCGCCCCTATTGCGAGGCCCGGCGACAAGCGCAGACCGGCCGGGAACAAGGTTTCGCCGATGGCTTCGATGGCACGTGCAATCAACCCCTCCGACGAGCTCTTAGTGCTCTTATTTGTGGCGGTCGCCATCGGCGCGTGCAGAACGGTCTTCATGATGTGCTCAGGGATCGGTCCCAAAAGCACGCCGTTGAAGAGTTCCGGCAGCGCCACCCGCGTCATCTCGAAAGGCTGCAGTCGGGCATGTAAATGCGGCTCGGCGGCGATGCGGGCCGCGATCTTGTCGTGCTCGGCGCGCGGCAGAGCGCCATCGGCGTATGCCATCAAGATTTCGTCAGAGATGCTATCCATTGCGGCGCTCCCCGGAAACAACGTGTTGTGCTGGTTTGGGCGTGTCGGTCATTGCAGCAGCGATCGCCTGACGCGCTCTGGCTAACCGGCTCATGACTGTGCCGATGGGAAGATCCAAGGTGTCTGCCGCCTCTTTGTAAGACAGGCCGTCAACACAAACGAGAGCAACCAATACCTGCTGATCTTGCGGCAAACGCCCGAGCGATTGGAAAACGGAAGCTAGCGTCAGCCGACTTTCGGTCACCTGGCGCCCATCCGAGCCCTGCAATTCGGCTATGGCATCGAGATCTGAGACCTCACCGCGAACTTTCGCGGCGCGCCCCTGATCAAACCATAGATTTTGCGCGATCTTATACATCCAACTATCAAGCCTAGTTCCTGGCTGCCACTGATCGGCACGCGCGAGCGCTCGCTCGCAGGTGTCCTGCACCAGATCGTCAGCCAAATCCAAATTACGCGTCAGCGCATACGCGAAACGGCGCAGACGAGGCAGAAACTCGATCATTTGCGACCGAACATTCTCTGTCACCGCTTTGTCTCTCCGCGAGTTATGATGAGAACGCTAAGCTGCACGCATTTATTCCGCCGCTTGTTCGCCATAATTATCCGTGGCCGAAATGTATCGATATTGTCATGCCTGCCATTGAGCATCGTCATTGCCTCTTGAGCCTGGCCGCGAAGGATGTGGTCGAGTGGCATGTCGCGCACGCTCTCCCGAATGCGCCCCGGTGCTTGTCGTCGGAGCTGTCGCAACTGTAACAATCTTGCGGAAGCGTCAAGCTCGTAGCATTCTTTTGCACATGACAAGCATGACATGACAATCCTGCATGAGCACCGGTTAATGCAAAGTGCGACCGCTGCGTATCGTGTCTTTGATCGTGGTTGTTTGCCGTGAAAGCCAGTTTTTGCGGAGAAATCGGCGGCGAGCGGCTTATGGCAATCGAGACAAAGCTGCGTTTGGGCGCCTTTTGAAAACGATGAGTGGCAAGTGGCGCAGGTTTTTTCAAACTTAGCGTGGCCCTCGATCAATTCTCCCGGCGTCACGAGTTTTTCGAATATGCTCTCGGCCGCAACGCTCCACGCAAATGCGCCCGCTTCCAAAGCGGTCACGATGGCCGCAAGCAGCAGGCGCCGTGTGTTGACGCGCGCTGCCCGACATCGCCTGACGCGCGCACTTGGCTGACGCAGAAAACGTTAGGTGTTGCCACTCGACGGCAGATTAAACGCCAGAAAATTGCGGCTCGTTTTCAGGGGTATGCAAGCGATCCGCATATGTCGTCTGTGCCCGCACTACGGCCATTTCGTGACCTGCCACGAAGGGCCCGCCAAGAACTACAACTGGCTATGAATAATTTCGCCAGAAGCCGGAATATTCAGAAAATCCTGCCGTTATAATTCCGGGTATGCATCGATCTGACGAATGGTTTGGGCACGCGGCATGTCGTGGTGCCTTGCGTTCGCGTCTCTTTCCTCAAGGCTAGGGTAGAGAACTTCATCGCCCAAATTTTAGTTTTGTCATTTTGACGGGCGACGCATTCGAAAGCCAGAGGCTGGGACACTAAAACTTTACGTCGTTGCTGTTGTTAGATTTGCGGGACTATTTGATGCTTTCGACCACGCAAGCTATCGCGGCTTGCGGATTGCCGCTGACCATGATTTGGACATTGCACGCATGGACGCGTCGGCGTTCGCATGTGCAGAGCCACGCGGTGCGCGAAGCTGCTAAACACAGCTCGGCGTTTTTTATCACACGGGTCGCGGCGCAGTCCGCGATGAGGCTGAAGCACGTCGGTGGCTCGCGCAAGCGGCAGGCCGCGGCTCCAGCTAAGCGGCGAGGCTCTTGTCCGAAAACACTTCGGGCGGAGCCTCGCCTGTGGCGGCCGTGTCGCAAAAATCATCTGACAAGAAATCATCTGCTCGAAAAGCGCCATGGGGCATCGCTGCTTTGCTCGTCCAACACGACGGCGGCGTCGCGGTCGCGTCGGCCTCCGGCAATTCGGCGCTCATGCTTGCTGCAGAAGCTGGCCAGCGCGGGACTGTTGAGCTTCTGCTGACGGCGGGTGCGGACCGGTCGTTACGCAATAAGCGGCGCGGACAAGCCGCCGAAATAGCAACCTCCGGCGGTCATCGCGAACTGGCCGAGCTGTTGCGTTAGGGTCGGTTCCAAATTCGCGCAATGGCGATTTCAATCCCCGCGCCATGCCATTGATATACCTTGGGTCGGCGCACAAGTGATCCGTTGATGCTCAGTTGGCGTTAACGATCGGAGCAAAACTCATCACGCTCAAACACGCTCAAAATTCCCACTGCGGAGTGCCGATGCGCGCGACATTGATGACCCAAGCGCGACGGTTCATGCGTGTTGCGCACTACCTTGTGCTGGTTTCGATGTTGATTTTTCCAGCGTCCGCCGACGCTGCAGACTTCACGGCGCGCGAAGTGACGGAAGCGTTCTTCAAAGCCAAGTCAGGCGTGCCGCTTGATTTCTCCGGCCGGGATCTGAGCTTCCTCGATCTAGCCAACATCGATTTCAAGGGCGCGTCTCTGGCGCACGCCAATCTCTACGGTGTCGATCTGACCCGTTCGAGCCTCAGGGGCACGAACCTTGCGGGCGTCAAGCTAGACAGGGCGGTGATGGTCGGCAGTGATTTTTCCGGCGCCAATCTTGAGGGTGCCTCTGTGCTGCGCCCCAGCGTCTACACAACTCTTTACGCCAACAAGGATGAAGCGCCGAAGTTCGCCGGCGCCAATATGCGCGGCCTGCGCATGACCGCGATGATGGACGGCGCCGATTTCCGCGGCGCTGATCTCTCCGCTGCGCTCTTGGGGCCGCACGAACCGCGCGCTGATATTTCCAGCATGCCGGCATCGTCCCTGCGCGGTTGCGATTTTTCAGGTGCCAATCTTAGAGGCGCGGACCTGATGTGGGCCAAGCTCGCGTTTTCACGTTTCGTCGGCGCCGATCTGCGCGAGGTCAATTTTTCCGGCGCCGATCTGTCGAAAACCGATCTTTCAGGGGCTGATCTGGCGGGTGCCGATCTAACCGGGGCAGACTTCGACGGTGCCAACCTTTCAGGCATCAAGGGCTGGGAGCAAGCCAAGGGGCTGGCCACACTGAAAAACCTCGACCGAGCGATCCGTTAGCGCCGCCTTGGCAATTGCGCTTGCGAGCCAACAGTGGGGCGCTGGGAAAACTCTGGTTTGTCGCTTAAAGATCCGTGCCACACTTGCCGCCAGCCCCAGAGTCGGGAATGGTCGCGGCGGACCGGGTATTCGAGGATCGGATTGAGCGAACGATGCGTCTTAGTGAAATTCTGTTCCTGGCCGGGTTTGCCGCCGTCTGGCCATTGCCGCTGGCGTCGCCTCAGGCGCGGGCAGCTGACTTCACGGCGCGCGAAGTGACGGCCCAAGTTTTCCGGGCCAAAGCTGGCGAGCGGATCGATTTTTCGGGCAAGGATCTGAGCAACCTCGACCTCGCCGGTCTCGATTTTAAACACGCTGATTTGAGCCAAGCTAATCTCTACGGTGTCGACCTGTCGTCGGCCAATCTCTCGGGCGTCAACCTCGCGGGCGCCAAGCTTGATCGCGCCATCGTTATCGGCGCTGATTTCTCTGGTGCCAATTTGGAAGGCGCGACGATCCTGAAGCCAAGCGTGTTCTCATCGATGAAATTCGATCACGCTGAAGCGCCAAAGTTCACCGGCGCGAATTTGAGGTCTATTCGCATCGTCGCGCGCATGGATGGCACGGATTTCCGCCGCGCCGATCTGACGGGCGCGCGCATCGGGCCGTTCGATATGTCGGGCGAAGCTGGCATGGCACCATCGACACTCATGATGGGGTCCGATTTTTCCGGCGCAAATTTGAGCGGCGTTGAAATCCGCAACGTCAACTTCACGTTCGGGCGCTTCGTTGGAACGGACCTGCGGGGCGCCAAGCTGTTAAATCTCATTCTGGCGAAAGCGGATTTCTCTGGCGCCGATCTGACGGGCGCCGACGTCACGAATTCGAATTTCGACGAAGCCAATCTTAAAGGGGCAAAAGGCTTGCACACCTTGATTGGTGCCGCGAGCGCCAAAAATCTTCCATCGATTCTTGAGTGAAAGGTGCTCGCCGAATGGTAGTGTTGAACTGGCTGCGGTCTTTTGCCGTGGCGATTGCGTTGTCCTCCACGGCTGCTGGTCTTTGCGCGGCCGAGGAACTGCCGCTCGTCGATACCGCGCTGTTGGTCTCGGTCGATGTATCAAATTCCGTCGACGAGCATCGCTATAAGCTGCAGATGGAAGGCATCGCGGAAGCGCTGGAAGACAAGGGCGTGCTGGACGCGATCACCGGCGGTACGGCCGGCGGCATTCTGTTCGGTATGGTCACCTGGGCCGACCGGCCGACGTTCGTGATGCCTTGGACGCGGATTTCGACGAAAGAAGAGGCGGGTGCCGTTGCCGCGAAAGTGCGCAAGCTGCAACTGCAATCTGGCGAGTTTACCTGCATGACCCGCATGATGCGCTCGGTCAACGATAAGATCGTGCCGCAAATTCCCGCTAAAGCAACCCGCATCGTCGTCGACGTATCGGGCGACGGCCCAGACAACTGCAACGCCGATGAATCGATCGAATCCGTGCGCGATGAACTCGTGGCGACAGGCGTCACCATCAACGGCCTGCCGATCAACGAGGGTGATCCGAATGCTCCCGTTGGCGAGGGCGCATATCGCGCACCGGGCACCGCGTTCAAGGACAGCGCGCTCACCAAACCTAATGTTGCCCCCGTCACCCTCGAGGAGTGGTATCGCGCTCACGTCATGGGCGGCGTCGGCAGTTTCGTTCTGCCAGCCAACGGCTACGCCGACTTCGGCCGCGCGATGCGGCAGAAGTTCGTCATCGAAATTTCAGGTATCGCGCCGCCCGCAAGGTTTGCTGCGAAGGCTCTAGTCAACGAACGCTTTGTCGAGGTTCAGCGTGGAGTTGAAACCTTTGGCGCTAGCCTTGCCCGTTAGCTGAAGTAATTTGGTGGAGTTCACGTCGGCCTTGTCGAAATTAGCGTTGGTGACGTTGGCGCCTGTCAGGTCCGCGCCGCCAAGCTCAGCGCCGCTTAAATTCGCCCCTTCGAAATTGGCGCCCTTCAGTGAAGCAAATTCGAAAGCCGAGCGCGTCAGGTTCGCACCCTTAAAGGACGCGCCTTGAAGGTTTGCGCCTTTCAGCACGCCGCGCATCAATCCCATCGATTGGTTGGTGAGATCGGGGGCGAGCATCGCGTCGTCGAAGCGCGCGTTGATTAAGCTGGCGCGCGACATGTCCGCGCCGACCATAGCGTTGGAGAAATTGGCGCCGTCGATTTTCGCATCCATCATTTGCGTTTGAAAGAGTGTCGCGCCGATAAAGCTGGCGTTGGTGAAATCCGATTTCAGCGCCCACGCTTGGTCGAAGGCGACGCCATCGAGTTTCACATCTTTCAAGTTCGCGCCGTTGAGACGGGCCGAGCGCAAGATCGTCTGGCGCAAGTCTAATCCCGACAGATCGAGCCCATTGAGCCGCTTGCCGGAAAGGTCGAGAAGTTTGCCGGGTTCCAGTTTGGCGAGGCTTGCCACGATGTCGTCGCGGGACATGTCGGCTTTGGTGAAATCGTCGGACTTGAGATCGAGAAACTGGACCAGGTCCTGCGCGGTGGCTGGACCGGAACTCAATCCGATGAAGTTAACACATCCAACGACGGCCGAGAGAGATGCCATCAGCATGGATCGCGATGTCCGATTGCGCAGAACCATTGGAATGCACCTTTCTAGCAGTGAGTAGCCTTAAACACACCTTCTGCCGAAAAGGTCCAATCGTTACGCGCTGGCCGACGCTCGAACTCAAATATCGTCGGAGTTGCCCGCCGAGCAGCGCCATTTCTTGATCTGCCAGCCGGGATGCTCGTCGGCCCAGGGTACGAAATAAGGCGGGGCGTAGAGCGCGCACTTGCCTGGCTCAACATCGATATCGAGCTGGATTTTATAGTCTTTGCAGATACTTGGGTCGCTCAGCATACAAGCCGAAATAATGATTGCGATCATGGTCTTCGCGCTGTCCCTTCGTGCTCTGCCGTTACCTGCGGTGTGTACTTGCTAGACATCTACGCTCTTGCCTTGCCTGAAGTTTCACTAACCAGGCAGCAGTAGATCTCTAGAGACTACAACCGTCACCTAAGTACGGGCATAACTGGCGAACGGATTTCAGTAGGCTAGTTGGCAGGCAGCAGGATTTCGCCCTTGCCGATGGTCGCCATATCGCCGGCGATGCGGCGCGCAAATGCGCCCAAGGGCCGTGGCGCCAATGGCCCGAGGGTCTCTTTGAAATAGCGCGCCAGAATGCGCAAGATGAGGAGGTCGTGGCGGCCGCAATCGGCGAACGTCGGCAGCATACGCGCGACCGTCGGGCCGATGAGCGTGCCCCGGCGCATCATAAAACCAGGATCCAGACCAAAGCCGCCTTCGGCCCAGAGCGTACCGCCCATCATCCGCGTGCCGGCATTGGTTCCGGTCTTGCCGCGCGCGATGATCGTGCCGCGTCGCATCTTGTCGCCAGCGCGCGCGCCGATGTCGCCGCCAACGACGACAGCGCCGCCCATCATGCCGAAACGTTGACCAGAGAGTACGCCGCCGACGTTATCACCAGCTGATCCTTGCACGACGATCAAGCCGCCTGTTTGGCCAGCTGCCAAATAATTGCCCGCAGTGCCTGAGATTTCCAGACGCCCGCCAGACATTCCTTGGCCCGCATAGGCGCCAGCCGGTCCATCGACGCGCAAAGTGCCAGCGTCAAGGCCGGCACCAACGAAATCGAGCGCCGCTCCGGTGCCTTCAATTGTCAGGATGTCACTAGGTGTTCCTGCAATGTCGAACACGTCCCCTAAGCGCAGATCGGTTTTGGACGATCCAACTTTGAGGTGCGCAATATCGTAGATGCTCATGGGCGCGAGTTTCGATGGCGTCAGCCCGGTGACGTTGAGGCGCTCTGCAACGCTGTGCTTTTGTCGAAGGACGAGCCCGCTCATGCGATGAGATCCTTGAGATGGTAATGATGGGGGCCAAGCTTGCCGCCGTAGTTGCCCGCTGACACGCGCGTGACACCGCGCGACGCCCCGGAAGCGGTGACGGCTTTGAGACCGGCACGCATCGCGTCGGCAACCGCTTTGGACGTCAACCCGTCGATAACGATTTCGAGAACGGATATTGTGTCGGCCCCAAGTTCGCTTTTGACCGCGCCTTTGATCGTTGGACAGAAGGCATCGTTGCTCGAGGCAAACATGCCTTTGTATTTCGAGCCGACCTTGGAGCCAGAGCGCACGATGCCGCCTGGAAACGGCGTGATGACGTCGTTGACTTTGGCAATTGCCTCGACGGCTAATTCGGTGGTTTCCAACACGCCCGCGCGGTCGCGCCCGATGATCAGAAGGTTGCCGCCGCCGACCGCTTCGGTCGTCACGCCGACGGTCTCTTCAATGACGAATTCGCCGTCCATGACGGGCACGCGCCAGTAACGCCGGTCGCCGAGTTTTTTGGCGGTCTGGTTGCCGTCGCCGAAAAAGCGCGGGCCCTGGCCAAGGCCGATTTTCATGGGCGCATTGACGCTCGCAAAGCACGCCGAACCTGGGCTTGTCAGAACGCATTGGCCGACGCGGTTCTTGACTTGCGGGATGAGCGCTTCGGGCGAGAACCCGAACATCAGAACGCGCACGCCTGGACGGCCATCAGGCGTTTCGTCTGGCGACAGTTCGCGGTCGATGCCGCATTCAGCGCCGCAGCCAATGACCGACGTGCCAAAGCCGGTGGCGGTGACGGCGGCGATGCGCGCCCACTTCACGGTGTCGGCGGTGATGACCATGCCGGTGCCGGACATGCCGAAGGCTTCGGCGAAGGTGTCGTCGACGGTAATGCCGTTGATGACTGCAGCGTTGCTGCCGGGAGCGCTCATAGGCTGCGTACTCCCGTCGGTTGCACGATGATCTGGCCGCGGCCGCCATCGATGATTTCATCGTCCGACAGGCGGAAGTTCTCCATGCGCATCGTGTGATAGGTGTCGAAGTAGTGCTTCAGCGATTTCTCGATGCCTTTGTCGTAGGAGGGCCTGGCGACGTGGGTCGCGCCGTTGACGACCTTGATAATTTTACCGTTGCGGACGATCAGCTCGCCATTCTTGAACACCAGCTCTGGCGTCGTGAACATCGCTTCGCGGTCGGGGTTGTCGTCATAGACCGTGATGTCGGCATTGGCGCCAGCGCCTAAGTGTCCGCGATCTTGGAGGCCAAGGCTGCGGGCGGGGCCGGCGCGCGTCATGATCGCAATTTCGTACAGCGTGTACTCGCGGTCGAGCGATCCGAGCGTTGAATATTTCAAGGCATCCTGATTGATGCCGGCCATTTTCTCTTTGCGGAATTCCTTGTCCATCAGCAGCCGGATCATATGCGGATACCAATAGAACGGCCCGCCGTTGGGATGATCGGTGGTGAGGAAAATCCGCCATGGATCGGTGACGAGCAGGAACAGCTCAAGGCCGATCGCCCACTGCAGCGCGTTGACGAAACTCTTGTCGCGATATTTGAACGGCACGACGCCACAACCGGCATCGCATTCGATATCCATCACGACCCACTTCTTTGGATCGGCCGAGCGCGTGTTGACGAACTGGCGCATGCTGTCGCCCGACGCGGTGCAGGTTTGCCCGAACATCACTTGGCCGACGTCAATTGAGACGTTCTGATGAGCGTTGACGAGTTCGGCGACGCGGGCGGCACCTGACGAGAACTTCATGTCGCCTTCGGTGTCGTAGCTGTGGAACTGGATATGCGTCAGATGGATCGGCAACCCTTGTGCGCCGCGGATCGTCTCGAGCGTCGTTTCGACGCCGCCGGGGACGCCCAGATTGCAGCCGTGAATGTGCAGCGGATGGGTGACGCCGAGTTCCTTCAATCCGCGCGCCAAACTGAGAATGATCTCGCGCGGGGTGACGCCATAGTGGACATGCTTTTCGTCAAGATCGAGCTTGCGCTGATTGAACTTGAACGCGCTGATGCCGCCGGGATTGACGACTTTGACGGCAATCGCTTGGGCGGCGTGCATCGTCCAGGCGATATAATCTTTGATCGCCGAGAAATCTTTTTTGCCCGCCATCTGGCGCAAATAAAAATCGTCGGAGCCCAGCATGACGAACGCGCCCTTGTCGATCATCGGCGTGTCGGCCATCTCCATGTGCGCTTGGCGCGCATTGGCCGGCAGCATCGCGGGCTCGAAGGCGGCGGTGTATCCCATCTCGGCGTAGCGGTAGCCCGCCTGCATCGTCGAGGGAATTGCGTGCCCGCAGCCAGAGCGCGTCAGCTCAGTGCGTGCAACTTCGTGGCCCAAATGATCTTCCGGCATAAGCATGCGCGCGATCGTCACCTTGCCGCCGCCGATGTGCGAATGCGGGTCGATGGCGCCCGCCATCACGACGCGGCCGTGCAGGGGATACTCTTGATCGACTTTGGCGCCGGGCTTTGGCGGCACGATCCGTCCGTTCTCGACGTAGATGTCGGCGACAACGCCATCGACCCCGTTAGTGGGATCATAAAGTTTGCCGCCGGAAAGCTTAATCAGCATCGGATTGGGTCTCGGATAAGGTTTGAGCTTTAAAGCGCGGCTTCGATTTGGGTGAGGACGGCGGCGGTGCTTGGCAAACTTGAACGGCCAAGATTGCGTAGCGGCAACGACACGACGTTATCGCAACGAACGATGAGGCCGGCGTGATCGGCGCCCGGCGTACCGACCGGAATGAGAACAGCCGGCGTATGGGCAAGTTTCAATCCGGGCGTCGCCAACAGTACCGTTGGAACATCGGTCTCTGGCGGTTTCAGATCTGGCGTGTAAGAGGCGATCCAGACGAGCAAATCGCTTTCCTTGGCGGCGAGCATTCGCGCCATCGCGTAGCGCTCGGTGTCGTAATCGGGTTTGCCGCTGGCGAAGGAGACGCGCAGCGGAAAGCCAGATTGCCAGGCGCACACAGCGCCGGCCGTAACAGCGCCCTCGTTGCCGCCCAACGACAAGCCGGCAAAGCGCGAAACTAAATTCAAGTCTTTGACGAATTCCGCAACCGCCTGCACGGTGAGGTCGGCGTTGGGAAATCCAAGGCTCGGAGGCGCCCATACCATCACGCCGTAGGTGGCTTTTGTGCAGCGCTCGACCAACGCTTCGACGTCGGCACGTGCCAAGCCGCCAATGGTCTCGCCGTGGACGGCAACGCCCTTGGCCATGGCGCGCATCGCAGTCAGGATTTCGCCAATGCGGTCGGGCTTGCAGGGCAGCGAGATGACGTCGCCGACGCGCGGACCGGTTGCCGCCGATTGATCGAGGCCTTCGCCCAGGAACACAACAGTGCGCTTGGGCGGCGTGTCTGAAAACATCGATTGCTCGGCGCAGACCACGCGCTCGAAGAAACGCGGATGCAATTTGTGAATGTCGCTGCCGACCATGACGAACAGGTCGGCACGGTTGCGCGCTTCGGTCAGCGTCGACATCACCCAGCCGCCAGATTGCAGCACGCGAAAATTGCGGTATTGGCCCTCGCTCAAGGCGTGGTCGACGACGCCGCCGGCGCGGTCGGCAATCGACATGACGGCGCGCATGCCCTCGACGTCGGTGCCCAGGCCGCCGAAAATCGGCAGGCGCGATTTTGAAATCAGAGCGGCTGCCGCCGAGACAGCTTCGGCCAGCGTCACGTCACGGCCGCCGATTTGGGGATTGACCGGCCCAAACGTGCGCTCAAAGCCAGCTTTGGCTTTCTCGCAGCCGTTTTGAGTGACTTTCAGCCCGGCCGACGAGCGCTGAACCGTCAGATCGTCACAAAGAATGCCGCAAAAAGGGCACGCGACGTTGTCATAATGCCCGGTACTACTGCTGCTATGGCCTGAACCGTCCATGTCCATCGATCCACCCAAGCCTGCTGTTTCTTGTTCTCAACGAATTCGACCAAAGCACGAGGGACGGGGTAAAACAACAATTCGGCCTCGGGTCAAGGCGACGCGGGCTGAAGGGCGTCAGTCGGGTAGCGTTGCGCGGAATGAAATCCGTCACTACAACGGCCACCGTTGGCGCATAACACCGTCTTCCAACATCGCAACTCGACCAGCCCCTCGCGGAGAAATATCATGTTGAAACGTTTGGCGCTCGCCGCTCTCGTGACCGTGCTTACGCCGGTCTGGGCGTCAGCGCATGGCCCAACGCGCCAGAAAGTCGTCGAAACCATCGAGATTAATGCGCCCGCCGACAAAGTCTGGGCAGTCCTTGGCAAGTTCCAGGATATGGGTTGGACGGGCATATTCACCAAGACCGAAGGCAAGGGCGACAACGCTGCCGAAGCCACGCGCACGCTGACCCTGCCGGGCGGCGCCAAGCTCGACGAGAAGCTCAATAAATATAACGATGCCGACAAGTCTTACGCTTATGAGATCACCAAGGTCGATGTGAAGGACTTGCCGGTCGCCAACTATTCCTCGACCATTTCGGTCAAGGGCGATGGTGCCAAGTCGACCGTTGAATGGAAGGGCGCGTTCTATCGCGGCTATGCCAACAACGATCCACCCCCTGAGCTGTCGGACGAAGCAGCCGTCAAAGCAGTGACGGGTGCATACAAGGCTGGCCTTGCCAACTTGAAGAAGATCCTCGAAGCCGGCGGCTGAAGTGGCAGTGATGATGTGGCAGTGATCAAGGCATTTGTGGCGGCGGTTGTTATGGCGGGCGCGTTGTCAGCGCCTAGCCACAGCGACGCCGCCGAAGCCCTTATCACCAATCAAACCGGCGACAGCCTATCATTCCTCGACCTATCGACGATGAAGGTCTCAGCCGAGATCAAGATTGGCGGCAAGCCGGCCGGAATTGCGCTGTCTGCCGACAAATCCAAAGCCTACCTGACCGCGCCTGAGGGTAAGGAACTTATCGAAGTCGATGCGAGCGCCCAAACTGTTACGCGCCGTTTGCAGTTGGGCGAGGGGCCGCTCGGCGTTGCCGCCCATCCAACGCGCGCCGAAGTCTACGTCGCCGATTGGTACGCTCATAAAATAGTCGTCGTCGATGCCGTGTCGTTCAAACCTGTGGCCGAAATCGCCGTCGGTCAATCGCCGTCGGGTCTCGCCGTGACCCCCGACGGCACGCTGCTGTTGTCGGCCGACCGCGACAGCAACGAAGTGTCGATCATCGACATCGCCAGCCGCGCCAGGATCGGCGGTGTCAAAGTCGGCGAGCGGCCGTTCGGCATCACGATCGATCCCCAAAGCGCCCGCGCCTATACCGCCAACGTCGGCAGCGACGATGTCTCGGTTATCGACATCGCGACGCGCCAGGTGGTGGGCCGCGTGGCTGTCGGGCGGCGGCCCTATGCGGTCGCCATTGCCAAGGGCCGGGGCTTCGTGACCGATCAATATGGCGGTACGGTTAGCGTCTTTGATGCTGCAACTCTGGCTGTGGTGAAGACCATCGAAGCCTGCGATCACCCCGAAGGCATTGAGGCGGCGACCGGCGAAACCGCCGTCTATGCGGCCTGCTGGTTCGACAACATCGTCATCCAAATCGACCCGGAGACCTTAGATATCAAGGCCAGAGCCGAGGTTGGAGATGGGCCGCGCGCGTTTGGTAAATTCCTACGTTAACGGCTTTTAAGTAACGCGCTGGGCTGTGATCGGCAATATTGGCGCAGCTTTGCTGGCGCATGGGCTTGGCTCGATCCCAAGCGCGCAACCAGCAATCGGGCGCTGGCCAATCCGGCCTTTGCTCGCTAAGTACTTCGCCGGTTAAAAATATCACGATCTTGGAGGATCGCAAAAATGGTCAAGACACTCGTTGGAGGAACGCTCGCCGTGGTGGCTACAATAGTTATGGCGGCGGCCGCAGCTGCAGCTGCTCAATCGCCCACGGCCTCGGAGCTGGTCTTTGACCATCAGCATCTGTCGAACACCAAAGCTGGCGACGAGATGGTCTATAAATTCGCCCGCAAGGTTTCTGATGAAACGCAGGCCGGCCCCGGTTTCGACGACGAAATCAAATTGAAGATCGACGAGGTCGACAAAGAGGGCAAGAAGAACATCGCGCTGCAGATTTTTACCGGCGAGCGCGGCCGCGACACCCAGAAGATCACAGAGCTAACGATCAACCCCGTGTTCGTCGTTGGGATGCAGCAGGCCATTGCAAGCTTCAGGCTTCTGGCAGGCGGCGATCTTTCCTACCTCAAGCACCGGTTCGGCATGAACTTGCGCGACAAGTCCAAAGTCGAAGCCGTCAAGTTCGATTTCAAAGGCCAGACGATCGACGGCTACAAGATCGAAGTGGCGCCATTCGAGAACGATCCCAACATGGCGAAAATGAAGGGTTATGAGGTTTCGCAGTTCACATTTATTGTGAGCCCCAACGTTCCAGGCGAGATTGCTGAAATGTATTCGGCGACCCGCAGCAGCGCCAAGGACTCGCTGAGCTTGGAAGAGCGCACGACGCTGGCTGGCTTTGGAGGCATCAAATGAGAGCTATGTACAAGACGTTAGCCGCTTTGATCATGGGCAGCGCGTTCGTTAGCTCACCAGTGGCGCGCGCGCAGGAATTGCCACTCAACGATTATCCGACCGTGACGCGCGCCGATTATGTTTTCGCCTGCATGCAAGTCAACGGCCAGACGCGCGACATGCTGGATAAGTGCGCGTGCTCGATCGATCAGATCGCGGCGCTGATCACGTTCAACGAATATGAGGAAGCCGAAACGGTCAAGTCGGTGCAGATGCGCAACGACCGCAAGGTTGCGGTTTTGAATTCGCCGCAGATGCAGGAAAAGATCAAAAATCTCAAGCGGGCGCAAGTCGAAGCGGAGCTTCGCTGCTTTTAGAAAAGAGAAGCGGAGCTTCGCTGCTTTTAGAGCCGAAACAGTCACCCGACCCATACCCGTCATCCCGTACGCGCTTGCAGCGCGCCTTCAGCGTTGCACCGCAGATACGGGATCTTGGGAAGCGGGACGTTTCGTGCAATTTTAAGATCCCGGATCAGCGCCGCGGCAATTGAGAATTGCCGCGTCGCATCCGGGATGACGGGTGGGGTATGCAGGTAGAGGCGTTCGTGCCCGCTCGGTTCAAGAATTCTTCGGCTCGGCGCGGCCTTTGAACACTTTGCCGTCACTGTCGGTCGCGGTCACATCGATGCCGTCGCCGCCAGCCGGGCTCGTTGCATACGTGAAGCGAATGTTCGGATCTTCCGACAGCGAGATGCCGCCTTCCATCTTGAACACCAGCTCCTCGCCGCGCATGACTTCGATCTCGCGCACGAATTTAGCTGGAATGTAGTAGCCCGTCAGCTGGTTCATCTGCATGCCGGAATAGTTGGGATGCCGGATCATGACTTGCGCCTCGCGCATCGCGACGGACGAACCGCTCGATTGATCGGCGTCAAACATTTTGACCTGCATCTTGCCGATGCTGGCGAGCGCTTGATCGGCGTCTTTCAGGGCCGGCGCCGCGCAACCGCCAGCGGCTTTGACAAAGCGCGAGACCATCAGCAAGCGACCGTCGTTCGTCTCGGCGATGGCGCGCAGCGTGGAGTAGTTGTCAAAGCGCACGCGGGTCGATATCACCCGATCGCCGGTGCCCGCTCCGCTGCCGAATGTGAAGGCTGCAACGACGGGGCTTGGATTTTTGTCGATGACCAACGTCAGCTTCTTGACGTTGCCAGCGAGTTCCGCCGGGATCTTGATCGAGATTGGAACGACGCCCGCGTCTTCAGCGCGGTAAGGCGCGTCGAGCACCATGAGTGCTGTTTCATCGATCTGGCGGGCGGCGAAAGCATCCTTCTGGATGCCGGGCCAAGGATCGTCGTCGGCGCGAAGTTGCGGGACTGCTATCAAGGTCGTCAGGATCAGCGCAGCAAGGGCGCTTGTCGGTTTTAGAAGTGCGCGCAGCATTCGTCTTTCTCCTAGAGGCGGACCTGGAGGCTGAGCTTTAGCCTTGGGGCCGGGACGATCACATCCCGTGTTCGCAGGACTAGCACGATTTGTTACAACTGTCTCAAGAACCGCTTGCGGGAGCGACGGCATTGAAGGTTTGGCCGTCTGAATCGGTCCCCCTGGCTGCCAAATCCTCCTCGCCAGACGACTCATAGGTAAAGCGGATATTTGGGTTCGTAGACAGAGAGATACCGGCTTCGAGATGGAACACGAGATCGTCGCCGCGCTTGACCTCGATCTCGCGGACATAGCGGGCTGGCACGAACGCGCCCGTCGCGGGGTCCATCTGCATCCCCGAGAAATTCGGATGACGGAGCATCACCTGAGCCTCACGCATGAATGTCAGGCTTTGACGGTTGGACGCAAACCGCTGCGGCTTTTCCATCTTCTTGAGGTTCATTTCGCCGGTGTGGCCCATGGCGTCGTTGAAATCCTTGAGCGCCGGTGCCGAACACCCGCCCGCCGCCTGCACAAATTTCGTCGTCATCAGAAGCCGACCGTCGGTCATCTCCACGACCGCGCGCAAATAAGAATACGTGTCGAAGCGCACGCGCGTCGAAAATGTTCGCGCGCCAGATCCCGCAGCCGGTCCGAAATCGAATTTGCCGACGAGGGGCATCGGATTGTTGTCGATGAAAACGTGCATCGTCTTGACGTTGCCGGCGATGCTGCCGAACAGATAAACTGCAATTGGAACGATGGCCGAATCTTCCGCCTTGTCTGGCGCCTCGATCGCCAGCGGCACTTGCCCCTCGGTGATCTCGCGCTCGCCGAAGAATTCGGTGCGCAGCGCTGGCCAGTTATCATCGGCGCGCGCGGTCAGCGGCGCTATGGCCGCAAACACTGAAAACAACATCGCGATAGCAGACGTCTTAGAAAGATTAAGCCACATCGCGCTTTTCTCCATGTTCGCCCACATAAGTGGCGCTTGAGGTCACCTGCAAAAAATGCAGGCGGTATCGGCAGAAGATGACGCGAGGCGCCTTATTCCCACTCGAGTTCGGCAAACGCTGCAGTGACATTGCGGACGTGAAAATCATCAAACATCAACCAAGATTTTTTTTCAGAATATCCTGCAGTTTTGGTTGCTTCCGAAATCGGCTTGCCAGCTTTTATCATAGTGCGCACCTCATCGGCGATTGTCCGGAGGTATCGCTCTTGCGGTGCCAACGCATCGGGCCACGGCATCGAAGCGGGGCCGTGGCCGGGCACCACGCGCTCGGCCTTCTCGGTGCGCAGTATTGCGATCAACTTGAGCCAGCCGATGATCGATCCATCGAGCGCGGGGATATGCCCTGAAAACAATAGATCGCCTAAGATCAACGTGCTCGTCGTGCGATCAAAAACCGTGAGGTCGTTGTCGGTATGCGACGTAGGCCGCGCGGTGAGCACGATGATGCGCTCGCCCAGATCGAGTTCTAGCGTGTCTTGCACGCCCCGTGTCGGCAAGATGACTTTGGTGCCGTCAAAGGCAGTCTCGCCGAGCAGACCTCGGTTGACGGCCACGTATCGATCCGCCCGGGCGCTCAACCCGCGGGCCATTTTATGATGGCCGATGAACTCGGGCTTGTCGTCTTCAAACGCCCCATTGCCGAAAACATGGTCGGGATGCATGTGCGTATTGATGACGTACCTGATCGGTTTCTGCGTGATGCTTTTGATCGCCTCGCGCGCGGCCCGGCCGATCGGCGCACTGCCGCCGGTATCTATGACAGCTGCTGCATCCTTGCCGACGATGAGCGTGATGTTGGAGACGTCACCGGCATTTTCGGGGGTAAAAACTCCGATTTGGCCCTCGTGAACGAAGACGCCAGGAGCGATCTCAGAAAACTTTAACGCAGCAGCTTCAACGGGTTGCGTTATCGCGAGCCATGGTAACAAGGCGCACGCCATGAAACCTTTTAGTAATGCAAAACGTCGGATTGAGGGGCTGTGGGACACAGAATCTCGCTTGCGAAAATAGGTTGGACCGAACTTATGACGCCTAAAATGCTCAAGTTCAGAAGTTCGAGATCACGTTTTTGCGATTGCCGCGTGATCGAAAATGCCAATTCGGGACTTTCGTAGCAACTAGTCGTGCACTGCACCATTTATGCGGCAACGCAAAAATGCACGGTGAATCCGAGGGAATTTTGGGTCAGCGGAGTTGTCCTAATTAATTTGCGTAGAATGTCCGTGCTAAAACGTGTTGCGAACGAGAAAAAAAAAAGTCTAGATGCCGCGCGGTAACGAACCCTTCCGGGTCCACACGTTTGTGTGAAGGCGGCTTCGAAACCAGATGCGACAAGGGGAAAAACCCCATTGCATTTGGATCGAAGGTGCTGGGTCAGGGGAGAGCCTTCGCTATCACTTGCAAGCGTGGCAAGAATCTCAAAAATGGAGGAAGCGCGATGCGCAAAAGTGCAATCGCTGTTGGTCTGCTGGCAACTGCTTCGTTCTCGTCGCCCCTGTGGGCGAACGATGACGTCTTGAAGCTGTCGGCTGATCCGAACAACTGGGTCATTCAGTCTGGCGACTATGCCGGCACCCGGTATTCGAAGCTCGACCAAATTACAGCTGCCAACGTCGGTAGCTTGAAAGTTGCCTGGACCTTCTCGACTGGTGTTCTGCGCGGCCATGAGGGCTCACCCCTCGTTGTCGGCAACATGATGTACCTTCACTCGGCATTCCCGAACATCGTGTTCGCTCTGAACCTCGACGACGAAAACAAAATCGTCTGGAAGTACGAGCCAAAGCAAGATCCTTCGGTTATTCCAGTTATGTGCTGCGACACGGTCAACCGTGGCGTTCAGTACGCTGAAGGCAAGATCCTCCTTCATCAAGCCGACACCTCACTCGTAGCTCTCGATGCCAAGACCGGCAAAGAGCTCTGGAAGGTCGTTGACGGCGATCCTAAGAAGGGTGAAACGGGCACCGGCGCTCCGCTCATCATGAAGGACAAGGTTGTCATCGGAATTTCGGGCGCCGAGTTCGGCGTTCGTTGCTACGTAACCGCTTACAATCTTGCCGATGGCAAGAAAGCATGGCGCGCTTACTCGATGGGCCCGGATTCGGAAATCCTGGTTGATGCAGAAAAAACCATGTCGCTCGGCAAGCCAGTCGGAAAAGACAGCTCGCTCAAGACCTGGAACGGCGACCAGTGGAAAATTGGTGGCGGCTCGACCTGGGGCTATATGGCCTACGATCCTGCTCTCAACCTGTTCTACTACGGCACGGGTAACCCATCCACATGGAACCCAGCACAGCGCGCTGGACCAGATGGCAAGCAGATCGATCAAAAGTGGTCGATGACCATGTTTGCTCGTGACGTCGACACCGGCGTTGCCAAGTGGGCCTACCAGATGACCCCGTTCGATGAATGGGATTATGACGGCATCAACGAACCGATCCTTGCTGAACTCGATTTCGGTGGCACCAAGCGTAAGACCGCAACCCACTTCGATCGTAACGGCTTTGGCTACACATGGGATCGCGCCACCGGCGAACTCCTCGTTGCACAGAAGTATGACCCTAAGGTCAACTGGGCAACTGAAGTCGTCATGGATCCAAAGAGCGCACAGTATGGTCGCCCTCAGGTTGTCGCTTCTAAATCGACATTCCAGAACGGCCAAGACGTGAACTCTAAGGGCATCTGCCCAGCTGCGCTCGGCACAAAAGACGAGCAGCCAGCAACGTACTCGCCGGCCACGGGCCTGTTCTACGTGCCGACGAACCACGTTTGCATGGACTACGAGCCATTCAAGGTCTCGTACACCGCTGGTCAGCCATACGTTGGCGCAACGCTCTCCATGTTCCCGGCTCCAGACAGCCACGGCGGCATGGGTAACTTCATTGCCTGGGATGGCGTGAAGGGCAAAATCGTCTGGTCCAAGCCTGAGCAGTTCTCAGTTTGGTCGGGCGCTATGGCCACCGCTGGCGGCGTTGTTTTCTACGGTACGCTGGAAGGCTACCTGAAAGCAGTCGATGCTAAGGACGGCAAAGAGCTGTACAAGTTCAAGACCCCATCGGGCATCATCGGCAACGTTATGTCGTATGGCCACAAGGGTAAGCAGTACGTTGGTATCTTCTCGGGCGTTGGTGGTTGGGCCGGTATCGGTCTTGCTGCTGGCTTGACGAACCCAACGGACGGCCTTGGTGCAGTCGGCGGCTACGCTGGCCTGCGTCAGTACACCAACCTTGGTGGTTCGCTCACCGTGTTCTCGCTGCCATAATCCGCAGCACCTGAACATCAGAGCCGGTGCGGGGCAACCCGCGCCGGCTTCCTTGTAAGTAGCGAACACAATCTAAGCGAACCGCACTTAAGTCGACCACACTAAGAAGACCTCAATTCACCCAATTCGCATGTCACTGTGCGGACATTCGCCGCGGGTCCGCCTCGCCACATTCAACGTTGCAAAATAGACGACGCAATAAGCGGTCCATAAACAACTTAAAACGATGAGGAAACGCGTGAACAATTTCGGCATCAGATTGGCGGCCGCGGCTGTAGCCTGCTGCGCCTTGAGCCTTAACGCCTGTGGGGCGGAAGAACCCGCAAAAGATAAGCCAGCTGCAGCAGCTCCAGCTGCCGCACCCGCTGCGAAAGCTGCGGACCCAGCTGCTGCTCCGGCGGCCAAGGCCGCCGAAACTGCCGCTCCGGCCGCAAAAGCCGCCGAACCTGCTGCTAAAGCAGCAACGCCCGCTGCTGCCGCTCCTGCTGCTGCCGACGCAGGTGCAGCTGCCGCATCGCCAGACTCGGCTGAAGTCCGCGACTTCTCAAAGACAATGGAAGGTATCGAATTTAAAGATCAACGCTATCGCAACAAGGCTGGTAACCCCATGCCGGTTGTCACTAAAGATTACAAAGTCGATTGGGCCACTTGGCAAGGCTTCCGCCGCTATCACGATGCATGCCACGTCTGCCACGGCCCCAACGCGCTTGGCAGCTCGTTTGCGCCATCGCTCGGCGAATCGCTGAAAACGATGGATTACGAGACGTTCTACGGCACCGTGGTCGGTGGCCGGATCGCCGATCGCGGCGGCACCAAGTACGTGATGCCGGCGTTCGGCGAAGACCGCAACATCATGTGCTACCTCGATGACATCTACACATACATCAAGGCCCGCTCGCTGAACATGGAAGGCAAAGGCGGTATGCCAGCCGGCCGTCCAAATGGCCGCGAGGACATTTCGCCGGAAGCTAAAAAGGCCGCCTCGGACTGCACAGGTTGATCTCATCGGCTCGCCGCAGAGCATTCGGGCACTCGGGTACGAGCCAGATTGCAATTGCAGTTTTTTATGCAGGGGCGGCCGCCACAACGGCTGTCCTTGTTTCGTTTGGCCGACATTTGGCCGGTCACGAAAAGTTTTGGGGTGCGACACCTGCAAAAACTGGTCGGGATAGCCGCGTGCCCGTAGAACTTGCGTCGTCCAGTGCGCATCTAACTGTGCTGGATAAACCAACTAGCAAAAGGCCTTCATGGTTATGAAAAAAATCGCCGCCGCAGTTTTGATCGGCATAGGGAGCTTCAGCCTGCCAACTCTGGCCGCTGACGCGCCAAAGGCAGACCTCGTCAACCGGCAGCAGCTGCGGGTGTGTTCCGATCCATCAGACCTGCCGTTCTCGAACGAGAAAGGCGAAGGCTTTGAAAACAAAATTGCCGATATCATTGCCGACGAGTTGAAGCTGCCGCTGGTTTATTCCTGGTATCCAAAGTCGATGGGCTTCATCCGCCTGACGCTCGCCGCCAAGAAATGCGACCTCGTCATTGGCTGGGGCCAAGGCGATGAGATGGTGCTCAACACCAACCATATTTTCCGCTCGGTCTCCGCGCTCGTCTACAAGCCGGGGTCAGGTCTCGACGGCGTCGACAGCCTGAGTGACCCCCGCCTTAAAGACAAGCGCATCGGCATTGTCGCTGGCACACCGCCGGCCGATTACGTCGCCAAGTACGGCTTGATGACCAAGGCGAAACCCTATCGCTTGGTTGTCGATCGCCGGTTTGAATCGCCCGCCGAAGAAATGATGAAAGATATTCGCTCCGGCGACATCGACCTTGGCATCGAGTGGGGACCGATCGCAGCTTACTGGGCCTCGCGCGGCGGCGATAAGCTGACCGTCGTGCCGTTGCTGAAAGAAAAAGGCGGTCCCAAGCTCGCCTATCGCATCACCATGGGTGTGCGCCAAGGAGACGATGCCTGGAAGCGCCGCCTCAACGAAGTGATCGCCAAGCGTCAAAGCGATATCGACAAAATTCTCCTCGATTACGGCGTGCCGCTGCTGGTCGACGACGATACGCAGATGGATGCGATCACGGCGCCGCGCAAATCGGCGGCGGTGTCTGCGCCTGAAAAGCCAGCTGCCGCGGCGCCATCTGCTGTCGCTGCCCCGGCATCGGCTGATGCTAAGAGCGGCGCTGCTACTTCCGCTCCCGCTCAATAACTTTGAGCACGACCCGAGCCATCGTATCATCGGGTGTTCGGCTAAACGCCGGGCACCCGATCGAATGTCAGGCTAACCAATAGAATTTACGACGACGCAGGGAGGCGAAACTTGAACGCCCATAAATCGGCAGCTTTGTCCCGGCCCGTTCGCGCTCAAATGATCGGCGCATCTGTGGTGTCGATATTATTGGCGGGCGCACTTCCTGCATGGGCCGAGAGCACTCCGGCGGCGGCGGCGCTCCCAGAAGTGCAAGCTGAGGTAGCCGCTGCGGCTTCCGGCCCGGCCGCTGAACCAGACGGTTACCGGCTCGAGGAATATCGCAAACCCGTGCCCGCAACGCTCAAAGGCGCGACCGTGCTCAGCGCGCAAGCGGCGAGCGAATTGTGGACGAGCAAAGGCGCAATCTTCGTCGACGTTTATCCCAAAGCACCAAAACCAGATCATTTGCCAGTCGGCACGTTTTGGCGCGAGCCGACGCATCAGAGTATCGAAAACGCCACCTGGCTGCCCAACGTCGGTTATGGGGTCGTGCCGCCGCCGATGGAGGCCTATTTTAAAACCAACCTTGAACAACTCACCGGCGGTGACAAAGCCAAGCCGGTCGTGTTCTTTTGTTTGCGCAATTGCTGGATGAGCTGGAATGCCGCCAAACGTGCCATGACCTACGGCTACAGTCACGTGATGTGGTATCCCGACGGAACTGATGCTTGGCAGGAAATTGGCCAGCCCGTCGTTGAAGCCAGTCCCGCCAAGTGAAACTTTCTTTGTCGCTTGCGAGCGCCGTTTGAGACCAAAAAAAAAGCCGCGAGCGCAGCGCTGCGTTCTCGGCTTTTCCATTTTCAGTCTTTAGAGCAATCAGCCCTTCATTTGCGAGCGGATGGCGCGCGCGATGGCGCCGACGCGTTCATCGATCAGCATGGGAATTTCGCACGCGATAGGGATGTTCTGCTGGCGCTCTTGGAACACGCGCGCCTCCCACTTGTACTTGTCGACCTCTTCGGGAACTTTGTCGATTTCCCCGGCCGACATCGGCGTCGTGGGCAGCTCGCCCTCGGGTGGCAAGGCAATGCCAGCTTTTTCAATTTCGGCGGCGCGTGCCAGTTGCCGTTTGTGGAAGCGCTCGATGCCTGAGATCACGATCTTGCGCTCGTCGTTGGCACGCGACAGGACGCCAGCGAAAAGATCGGTCAGCTTTTTGTCGCGGGCCGCGGCCGACAGTCCTGCGGCGAATTTCTTAACGGCCGCTTCAGCTTCGTCGATCTTGATCCGCCGCGTCATCAGATAGGCGGTCAATTTGCGGATGTTGTCGTCGTTCTGCCAGCCGTTCGCATCGTCGATAGCGGGGCCATCCCAAATCTGGCCAACGGAAATCTGATCGACCTTGCGCGAGATGCACGGCCAATTCGGATCGGCGTAATCTTTGGCGAACGCTTGTGAGCCAGCCAAAGTGGCGAGGGCTGCAAAGCTCAAAGCTCTGACGGTTTTCGTAACGGCTGTCATCATTGCAAAACTCATGTGAGTGAAGTTCCTTTAAGCGCCGCCTCCGGGACCGCCCCTACGGGCGATGAGGCCTTTAGACGGATTGTAGGCGTAGATCGCGGCACCGAGAAAGAAAATGGTGCAGCCGACAACAAAGTAGAGATGCGTGAGATCCAAAGCGCCCGTCGTATCGGAGGTTGGTCCGATTTGGCCATAAAGCGCGAACCGGATCAATTCAACGGCGTGCGAGAACGGGTTCGCCCAAGCGATATCCGCGAGCAGCGGGCTGCCCTCGCGGATGCGCCACAGCGGGTAGAGAGCAGATGAGGCAAAAAACATCGGGAAGATGACAAAGTTCATCACGCCTGCAAAGTTTTCAAGCTGCTTGATGACCGACGACATGAAGAGTGCGAGCGATCCCAGCATCAAGCCGGCCAGAATGAGGGCGGGCAGCACCGTGAGATATCCCATGGGTGCGGGATCGACGGTCAGAAACTGCAGCCAGGTGGCATGCAAGTTGGCCGGGATGGCCGACACGAAGCTCGCCCAATCGGGTTGCTTTTCCCACGTCCAGCTGTCCCAGATGCGCGCGATGCCCAAGAACGTGTACGCCTGCAAAACCGCGACGAAGACGCCGCCGATAAGTTTCGAGGTCAGCAGAAACGATCGCGGGAACGGGCTGACGAGCAGCGTTCGCATGGCGCCTGTCTCGCGGTCATAGACCATCGATAGCGACGACTGCATGGCGTTGAACAACAAGATCATGCCGACGAGGCCCGGCGTCACGAACGTCTCGTACAACACATACGTTGAGTAGGGCTGCGTGATCGACATGCCCAGCGTCTGGCGAAAGCCCGCCGCGAAAATGAACAGCCAGATCAGTGGGCGCACTAGTGCGGATAAAAATCGTTCACGTTGATGCACGAAGCGTAAAACTTCGCGCCACACGATGCCGCGAAAGCAGGCGAGGTAGCCGGACAAGCCGATGCGACGCGCTTGTGTGTCTGCGAGCGATTGTGCGGACTGGGTGTTGGCCTCGAAGGCAACGGCGGGTTCTGAACTCACGCGTGTCATCACGCCGCCTCCAGGCTCTCAGTGCCGGTGCCGGTGATCGCCCGGAATGCGGCGTTGACGGTCGATTGCCCCGTGCTTTGCAAGAAGGCTGGAACGCTGCCTGAAAACAAAACGCGGCCCTTGTGCAGAACGACGACGTGATCGCCAGCGCTGACTTCGTCCATCAAATGCGTCGCCCACAATACGCCCAGGCCTTCTCTCGCCACGAGATTGCGCACGATCTTGACGACGCTTTCGCGCGACCCGACGTCGAGCCCCACGGTTGCTTCATCCAACAGCAGCAGGTTCGGCCGGTGCATAAGCGAGCGCGCGATCTCGACGCGCCGCGCCTGGCCGCCAGATAGCGAGCGTACTTTTTCGGCGGCCCGTTCTGCCAGCCCGACGACGCCGAGCGCGGCCAGCGCGCGGGTTTGGGCTTCGCGCCCACCGATGCCATGCAGGCTTGCGTGGTATTTAAGGTTTTGGATCAGGCTCAGATCCGAATCGAGCGTGCGGCTTTGAAAGACGACGCCCAGCTGTTGCAATGCTGCGGTCGGACGCCGCCTGACGTCGAAGCCGCGGATCAGGATCTCGCCCGAGACATTGTCGTAGAGCCGCGTGACGAGCGAAAACAGCGTCGACTTTCCAGCACCGTTGAGGCCCAGCAGGATCACGAACGCGCCCTGCGGCACGGTCAACGAAACATCCTGCAGCACGCGCTTGTCGCCAAAGCTGTGCGACACGCCGGTGACGGCAAGCGCCGCCGTCGTATCGGGTTCGGGGAGGGAGTGTGAAGCCGTCATTGTGCCGGTGATACCTTGCAGCTCATTGGTTCGACGCGCGCGCGCGGGCCGCGTCAGTTCGGCGAAATCACAACGCCCCAGGGATAGCGGCCCGTCTTAATCGATTTGATGGCTTTGAGGTTTGTAACGTCGATCACGGTCACATCATTGGAGGCGCCGTTGGTGGTGAACAAGAATTTGTCGTCGGGCGAGAAGAACATTTGCCAGACGCGCTGTCCAACGAGAATGTATTTTTCGACCTTCAACGTCGCGGTGTCGACCACTGCCACGCGGTTGGCAGGTCCCAATGCGACGAACGCCGTCTTGCCGTCGTTGGAAATGCGAATGCCGACCGGCTGGATCGCTTCCTTGGCGACGCCTTGGATTTCAAAGGCGACTTTGCCGATGATTTTACGATCGGCGGGATTGATCACGGTGACGGTGCCGCCGATTTCCGACGACACCCACAACTGTGTTCCAGCCGAATTGAACATCGCAACGCGGGGACGGCTATCGACCAAGACGTTGTCAAACGTCTTGTGCGTTGTGGTGTCGATGAAATGCGCCATATTGGTCGTCTCTGACGTGTTGACCAGCACTTTGCCGTCTGGGCTCAGACCCATGCCCTCAGGCTCGACGCCGACCGGCACGTCCGAAATGACGGTGCCTTTTTCGATATCGACGATGGTCACGAGGTTGTCGTCCTCGTTAGCGACGTAGAGCGTTTTGCCGTCCGGGTGAAGGATCAGCAGCTCAGGATCGGGACCCGATGAAATTGTTTTCACGAACTCATAGGTTTTGGCGTCGTAGACCTGGATAATGTTGTCATCGCTGGTGCAAACGATAACCCACTTGTTGTCTTTGGACAGAACAATGCCGCGCGGACGTTGGCCAACCTTGATGGTCTTGACGACTTCCAGCGATGTGCCGTCGATGACCGAGATCGTGTTGTCCTTCTCGTTGGAGACGAACACCGTATAGGCGTTGGCCGCGCCAGCACCCGCCAAACTTAAGGCAATGCCGCTGATTGCTGCCGCCGCTAGAAATTTAAAGCGCATTCGGTAAGGTCTCCAAGAGAACTAGAATTGTTTTGCCGGTCGTCCGTCATGCCGGTTGTCTAGTGTGCATACGCTTTGCACTTGGTTTCTGGTTTATCGATACCGAGCGTATCGAGTTCAGAAAATTGGTGCAGGAAGCCGGGCTGGGGCGAAATGCTGACCAGCAACTTCGGCGTGGTCACGATCAGCGGTTGGCGCAGCTGGCCGTTCCAAGCGCGCAACGTTGTCTTGACGCCCTTGAAGGCCGCGATCTCGAATTCGGGGCTATGGATGTATTGGTTGAGGTCTGCGAATTTGCCGATATTCCGGCGGTTGACGGCTTCGCCGATGGCGCGCACGGCCAGCCACGCGTCATAATCGAGCGGTCGCATCACGCGATTGTTGAGCCGCCGGAAGCGGTTTTGGAATTGCGTGCCGCCCCACAATTCAAGCGCTGGATGCCAGCTGGTCGCGGTCAAGCCGGCGGTGCCAGCGACGGGGCGCGGCAGCCAAGTGCGGTAGGGGATATAGTCGCTAAACAATTGGCCTTCATCGGCGACCATGACGACGTCGTGTTCTTTGGCGCCTTGCGTGAACGTCGGGATCTGCTGCTGGATTTGCTCGAACCCGCCATCGCTGCGCCGACTGCCGACTTCGTATTTGAATTCGCGTTCTTCGACGATTTTGGCGCCGAAGCGTTTGGCTGTGCGCTTGATGGCGTCAGCGTAAGCTTTGTCTTCGGCGTTGGGCCCGACGATCAGGAACCAGTTGATCCATTTTTTCCAGACGAGATACTGGCCGATGGCGTCGGTGAGCATCGTGCGCGTGGGAGAAATATGGATGACGTTGGCGCGGCAATTTTCTTCCCGCACGCTGTCATCGGCCGAACCGACATTGAGCAGCAAAGCGTCTTTGCCAGCCAACGCATCTGCAACTTTCAACAGGCTCTGGGGCTCGACATCGGCGATAATGAAACCGGTGCCCGCGGCGAGCTTGGCGGTGGCTTCTTTGATGAGGTCGTCGATCGACCCTTCCGCGACGTCGAGCTTGAAGCTCTGATTAAGGAATTTGCCCGTCGTGTTGTTATCGGCGATGGCGAGTTTAGCACCAGCGATGCCGTCGTCGGGTGGCGCGATGTCAAGCAGCGACAGCGGCTGGCTCTTGTCGCGCTTTTCCTTGATCAGCAGGATCGGAATGACGAGGATATCTTTAGCGGGGGCGGCGGCGTCCGGCGCGGCGGATTTCGCGGCATCCAATACGGGTGCCGGAGGTGCTTTCTGGCCATCCGGCGTCGCGTCTGTCGCGGGCGCGGCTTTATCCTCTGCGGTAACGCTCGGAGCCTGACTTACGGCCAGCATGAGCCCAAGTAGCAGTGGTGAGAAAGCACGTGCGGGACGCGTCGTCATTGGCCACAAAACATTCAGCAACTTGCACTCCCAGAGCGGAAATGGCACCGGCCCGCAGAGCCCGCCCACCCCATCTATGTGTAACTGTATAACCTATCCTTCTAAAAGGGCAGCGCTGGCTGGATGTCAAGAAGAGCTGTGCCGGATCGCGCGTTTGTGACCGCCCGAAGCGATTTAATAAAAGCCAACGCTCTTGCAAACCTATACGAGCCCATAGCACGTACTAAGGGCTAACAATCGTCTCCCAAGCGCCGGTCAATAAGGGTTACCTCCTTGAATTGGATACAAAAGTTAAGTTTAGGGGCGCTCTGCTTGGCGCTTATTCCAAGTCTGTCGGCGCTGGCGGCGCAGAAGACGGCGGTGTTCCCGTTTGATCTGCGCGATGCGGATCAAGACGGGGAAATGGTGCCGCAGTACAATGAAGACGATTTGCGCCGCGCCAAACTGGTTGCCGATGAGCTCAAGGCGCTGATGGCGAAGGACGGGCGTTATGAGGTGGTTGATCTCGCGCCCTTGAGTGCAGAAATCGAGAAGGCCTCGCCGTTCGACAAATGCGATTCCTGCGAAACGCCGTTGGCAGAAAAAGTCGGCGCTGAACTCGCCGTCACGGGTGTCGTCCACAAATTTTCCAACGCCCTTATCTCATTGCAGCTCTATGTCCGGGACGTGAAATCCGGCGAGATGAAGAAGACGATGTCGGCGGCCATTCAAGGCAACACCGACGAGCTTTGGCTGCACGGCGTGCGTTGGCTGTGGAAGAATAGATTCAACAACGAAGCGAAAAATTGATAGCGCCGACGCGTAAAAATTGACGCGTCTCGGCCGACGGATAAGTAAGATGACATCAGACATCCAGACGAGGCATCAGCTGATGGGGGCGGCGACCGCGCAATGATCTCGCGTCGGCAGACATTGGCAATGGCAGGTGGTCTACTGGCAGCCACAGCGTCACCTCGGCGTGCGTTTGCAGTTGTGCCCGTGCGGCTAGCGTCGGTCAAATACGGCTCGGTGAGCTGGCTCGTTGAAACTATTCGTGCCGAAGGCTTCGATAAGAAGCACGGTCTGGATTTGCAAATTCTCGAAGTCGCCAACAATCAGGCGGGACCGGTTGCATTGCTGTCAGGCCAAGCCGATGTCATCGTCAGCGACTGGACTTGGGCACTACGTCAACGCGCCAAGGGCAACGATCTGAAGTTCTCGCCCTACTCGTCGGCGCTCGGCGGCGTGCTCGTGCCCAAAGACAGCCAGATCAAAACGCTCTCTGATTTGCAGGGCAAACGCATCGGCGTTGCGGGCACCTCGATCGATAAAAGTTGGGTTCTCTTGCGGGCCTATTCCAAGAAGATGCTCGGCAAAGATCTGGCGACGATGATCGAGCCGGTCTTTGGAGCGGCCCCTTTGATCACCCAGGAATTCAAGAACGGTCGGCTCGATGCCTGCCTCAACTTCTGGACCTATGCCGCGCGGCTGGCAGCTGTTGGTGCGCGCCAGGTGCTCAGCATGGCAGACGTCATCAAGACGCTGGATATAACGCCTACTCCGCCGCTCGTCGGCTTCATCTGGTCTGAGAAAAAAATCCGCGATAAGGCTGTGCCCGTTCAAGCCTTGCTTGCGGCCGCCAATGATGCCAACGAGGCGCTGGCAAAGTCCGATGAGGCGTGGGAGCGTATCCGCAAGCTCGTGCGGCCAGAGTCGGCGGAAGAATTTGCCTCGATCAAGGCATACTTCCGCTCTGGCATCACCACCGAATGGGGTGCTGCAGAAACTGCGTCGGCAGAAAAGCTGACGAAACTTTTAATTGAGCTTGGCGATAGCGAACTCGTAGGCGATGGCACCCGTTTCGACCCAAAACTCTTCCCTACCTCGGCCGGTTAGCACCGCTTGGAGCCGGTCGCCCTCGATTGAGAGGTTGGCTTGGGCTGTGGGCTCGCTGCTGGTTCTTGGGCTGTTGTGGCAGATTGCAGCTGAACTGGCGCAGGACAAATATTTTCCAAGTCCGATCACCGTTTTTGGCGTTCTGAAGCGCGAGATCGCGCAAGGCGAATTGTTTGCGCACGTTGGCACGACGATGGTGCGCGTCGCGCTCGCCTTCGCACTTGCGATGTTCATTGGTAGCGCCATCGGCTTGGCGCTCGGGCGTTTCAAAACTGCCGACAAGTTCTTCGATACCTGGCTCATTCTGATTTTGAACTTGCCCGCACTCGTCATTATCTCGCTCTGTTACGTGTGGATCGGCATGAACGGCACCGCCGCCGTCATCGCGGTCGCGATCAATCAAATCCCCAACGTCGCGGTGACGATGCGGGAAGGCGCGCGCAGCCTGTCGCGCGATCTGGCGGAGATGGCGCAGGTTTATAAATTCGGACCCTGGAAAACGTTCCGCCACGTCATCATTCCGCAGTTGGCGCCGTTCTTTGCCGCTGCGGCGCGGTCAGGGCTGGCGCTCGTTTGGAAAATCGTACTCGTCGTTGAGGCGCTGGGCGGCAGCGGCCGGGGCGTCGGCTATCAAATCTACATTGCGTTCGGTAACTTCGATGTCGAAACGATATTGGCTTACGCGCTCGCGTTCATCGCCATCGTGCAGGTGATCGAGTTCGCCATCCTCCAACCGCTGCAAGCCCGGGTGACCCAATGGCGGCGGTAATCGAGCGCGAAATGAAAATTGACACGGGCGACGCGACGATCAGCGTCAATGTTAAGCGGAAAGCGTTTCCAGCGGTGCGCGACCGCGAAAGCCAACTCGTTTTGAGCAACGTATCGTTCACCGTCGAGCCGCGGTCGTTCGTCGTGCTCACCGGTCCTTCGGGTTGCGGCAAGAGTACCTTGCTCAATATCATTGCCGGTCTCGACCGCGAGTTCGAAGGCGACATCGATTTAGGCGCTGGCCGCGACCGGATGGCCTTCGTCTTTCAATCGCCCCGCCTGCTGCCGTGGCGCACCGTCTACGACAATATTGCGCTTGTGCTTCCAGACGGCGATCCCCGGCACGGCAAAATTCCGCAGATGCTCGATCGCGTCGGCCTCACCCAAGCGGCGGGCGCTTACCCCGAACGCATCTCTCTTGGAATGCAGCGGCGCGCAGCACTGGCCCGGGGCTTCATCCTCGAGCCAAAAATTTTGCTGATGGACGAGCCGTTCGTTTCGCTCGACGATCCGACGGCGCAGAGCCTGCGCCAGCTTTTGATCGATCTTTGGCACCGGCAACCAACCACGGTTTTGTTCGTCACCCACGACCGCACCGAGGCGGTTCAGCTCGGCACCCGGATTTTGCGGCTGTCGGCGGGTCAAGCCAGCGTTATCCAAGATGCCGAAGTTCGCCTCAACGGCGAAGAACGGCTGGACAGGGCAGCCGTAGTGCGCGAACAAGGCCGCATCTTCGGTCAGGCCTGATCCGACGCAATCGACGCTCAGCTACTTGGAAATATGAATGTTGAACGGCTTGCACTTGCACGGTCCCAGATTTTTGGCCAGCGTAACGTCGGCGGCGGAGGCCGTACTGGCGCTCGATCATGGCGCGGACATTATCGACGCCAAAGACCCGTCGCGCGGGGCACTCGGTGCGCTGCCGGTTGCCAGGATCGCGGCGATCGTTGCCGCCGTGCACGGCCGAGCCCTGGTCAGCGCCACCATCGGCGATCTGCCATCTGATGGCGAAACAATGGTTGCGGCAGCACACGCGGTCTCAGCAACGGGCGTCGATTTCGTCAAGGCCGGATTTTTCGCAGGCGGGGTGCACTGCGATGCCATCGCGGCGCTGGGCGACGCCGTTCTTGGGCACGCGCGTCTCATCGGCGTTCTAATGGCCGATCTCAAACCTGAATTCGAACTGATCGCAACGATGGCAGAGGCGGGTTTCGCCGGCGTCATGCTCGACACCGCGAACAAAGCTAACGGTTGCTTGCTGGATGCAATGTCTGCGCACCGCATTGCCGAGTTTGTACAGCTCGCGCGCACGCATCATTTGATTGCTGGACTTGCGGGTTCGCTGCGGGCCGCAGACATTGCGCCGCTCGCCAAGTTTTCGCCAGACGTGTTGGGGTTTCGCGGCGCGTTGTGCGCGAGCGGGCGCAGGAGCGCACTCGATGCCGACCGCGTTAAATCGATTGCCATAGAGATCAAAGCCGCAGGCCCGCCTCCATCGGGTGCAAGCCGCGTCACGACATTTGAGAGGCCGACGCCATGAGTTCGACTGCTAGCAATGCTCCATCGCCGAAAACGGCCAAGCCGCACGCGGCAGGCCGTGAGATCGGGGACACGATTTTCGTGCGCGACTTCGTCGTCGATTGCAACGTCGGCGTTTATGCCGAGGAGCAGGGCGTCACGCAGAAAGTTTCGTTCACGGTCGAGGCGCGGTTGGGACCGCAGGTTTACAGCACGCAAGACAATATGGCCGAAGTGCCATCTTACGCCGACATCATCGACGCGATCGTCGCCCTGGCACGCGGTGGCCATATCAATCTCGTCGAAACGTTCGCGGAAAAAATTGCCGCCGGCTGCCTGCTCGATCCGTGCATCGTGGCGGTGCGCGTGCGATTGGAAAAATTGGAGCGCGGACCGTTGCGCGGCGTCGAAATCATTCGCCCGGCCAGCAAAGCTGCGGCGCGGGAATTCGGCCGTGGCTGACAAGCTGCCTGTCATGAAGCCAATTGTCGTCAAGGTCGGCGGCAGTCTGGCTGAAACAGGCCGGTTGAAACCTATCCTAAAACTCATCGCGAATTCCAAGCGGCCCGTCGTCGTGGTGCCAGGCGGCGGGCAATTTGCCGACAAGGTGCGCGATCTGCAAAACGCCATTCGTTTTGACGACGCCGCCGCCCATCGTCTTGCGATGCTGGGTATGCATCAGATGGCGGAAGTCTACTTTACGCTCGAAGAGCGCCTTGCCCCAGCCGACAGTTTAGACGGCATCGCGCGTGTGCTCGCCACCGGGCTGATCCCAGTATGGCTGCCGCTGCAAATGTGCCAGGACGATCACGAGATACCGGCTAACTGGTCGATCTCGTCCGACGGGTTGGCAGCGCGCCTCGCCGAGCGCATGGGCGGGGCCGATCTTTATCTTTTGAAGTCCATCGACGTTCTGGGGGAGGCTTCGATCGAAGTGGTGACCGAAGCGGGCGTCGTCGATCCAGCGTTCCACGGCATCGTCGCGCGTGCGCGGCTCAACTGGCGCATTCTTGGGCCCAGCGACGACGCAGCCTTCGCGGCCTTACTCGCCAAGGGTGGCGCCTAAGCGCAATCTTAAGGCCGCTCTGCGATTGCCGGTCGACGGCGGTATCACCCCGTGCTATCGCGCGCCCATGGATTACGAAAGCGAAATCAAGGGTCTCGCCAAGCCGCGTTTCGGCTGGGCGCTGACCGGCTCAGGGCATTTCTTCAAAGAGAGCCTTGAGATCATGCGCGGCTTGCCAAACCTCGACGTGTTCGTCTCGAAGGCCGCAGCCGAAGTCATCCGCATGTACAAGCAGGAGTTTGACCTGCCGGGCGATGTGCGCATCTTCAAGGACACAACGGCGAGCGCTGCCCCCGTCGGCGCATTCTATTACGGCGTTTATCACACCTTGATCATGGCGCCGGCAACGTCGAACACGGTTGCCAAATGCGTTGCTGGAATTTCGGATAATCTGGCGACCAACGTGTTCGCGCAAGCGGGTAAAACGCGCGTTCCCACGATCGTCTTTGCGTGCGATACGGCGCCGGAGATGGACACCGAAGCGCCGAAGGGGATGGTGAAAGTCTATCCCCGCCGCATCGATTTGGAAAACACCGAGAAACTAAAGACGTTCGAAGACACCACAGTCGTTGAAAGCGTGGCCGACTTAAAATTGGCCGTTGAGGCACGGCTCGCATGGCTGAAGAAAACAAAGACAAGCTCCTCTTCCTGACCGGACGGTTGGCGGAAAATCGCTTAAAGACGACGGTCGCTGGCATCGGCCTGGCCGACCGCTCTTGGTCGGTCGCCAACATCGGCATCAAGGTTGCAGCCTTGATGACGGAAGCCATCGTGCGCAACCGCTTGAAGGGCCCGCTCGACGCGACGCGCGTCATCGTGCCGGGCCGCTCGCGGATGAATTTGGCAAGTTTAGGCGAACACTTCGGCGTGCCCTTCGAGCGCGGGCCTGATGAACTTGCCGACCTGCCGCAATATTTAGGACGCGGCGGCAAGCCGCCGGATTTATCCAAGAACGATCTGCGGATATTCGCCGAATCCGTAGATGCAACCACACTCACCGTCGAACAGATGCTGGCGCGCGCGTGCGAGCAAACATCAAAAGGCGCCGATGTCATAGATATCGGTTGCCAACCAGAGACCGCATTTCCGCATTTGGAAGAGATGGTCGCGGCGCTGGTGCGAGCGGGCTTCAAGGTCAGTGTCGACAGCGGCAATGTCGAAGAGCTCGAGCGCGGTGCCAAGGCTGGTGCGCACTACGTGCTGAGCTTGGATGAGAGCACGCTCGATGTGGTCCGGTGCACATCATGCGTGCCAATCCTCGTGCCAAAACCGCATGGCGATTTGCAATCTCTCATTCGCGCCATCGATTTGGCCGCGAAGAAAAAGATCAAAATTATCGCCGATCCGATCCTCGATCCGATCCACTTTGGCTTTACAACGTCGCTAGAGCGCTATGCCGAGCTGCGTCGTCTGCGCCCCACATGCGAAATTCTCATGGGCACCGGCAATCTGACCGAGTTGACGGATGCTGACAGCTTAGGCGTCACAGCGATGCTGCTTGGCATATGTTCGGAGCTGCGCATTCAAAACGTGCTGATTGTGCAGGTTTCACCGCACACGCGGCGCACGATCGAGGAGCACGATGCGGCGCGCCGCTTGATGTTCCGAGCGCGCGCGGACGAGAGCTTGCCCAAGAGCTACGGCGGCGGCTTGCTATCGCTGCACGATCTCAATCCTCATCCTCTGTCACCGCCCGAGATCACAGCGGAGGCAGCCTCGATCAAAGACGACAACTACCGCATTCAGCTCAGCGATGACGGTGTTCACATCTACAATCGCCAAGGTCATCACGTCGCCCGCGATCCGTTCGAATTATTTTCCAAACTTGGTGTCGAAGCAGACGGCGCGCACGCGTTCTATCTCGGCTATGAACTGGCCAAGGCCGAAGTCGCCATGCAACTTGGCAAGCGCTATGCCCAAGACAACCCGCTCGATTGGGGCGTTTCGGCTGACAAGAAAGCCGAAGACCTGACCCGTCATGCGCCAGAAGGCGCAACGCTCAAATCCAAGCACGGCGACGGCGCGAAACGCACGGAGGACTGATGCCACGGATCGTTGAAACGATCGTCACCACCGCCAACGCTCAAGGCGAGGTACACGTCGCGCCGCTGGGTCTCATCGAAGACGGCGATCATTGGATCATCGGGCCGTTCAAACCTTCGCGCACGCTCGACAACCTGCTCAGCCATCCGTTTGCGGCCGCCAGCCACACCGACGACGTGCGCGTGTTCGCTGGCTGCGTGACGGGCCGTAAGACCTGGCCGACGGTGGCTGCGAGCCACATAAAAGGCGGGCGGCTCGCCGATTGCGTGTCGCATTGGGAATTGAAAGTCGATCGCGTCATCGAAGATGAGATGCGGCCGAAGTTCGTTTGCAGCATCGTGCATTCTGCGACGCATAAGACTTGGGGAGGGTTCAACCGCGCGCAGGCCGCTGTCATCGAACTTGCCGTGCTGACGACGCGGTTTCATATGCTGCCGGCGGGGAAGGTCGAGGACGAACTCAAATATCTCGAAATCGCAATCGCCAAAACGGCGGGGCCGCGCGAACTCGAAGCCTGGGGCTGGCTGATGGAAAAGGTCAACCGCTGGCGCGCTGATCCGGCTGGCAATGGCCGGGTCTGACAACATCTCTAAGGTCAAAGTCTTTGTTCAATTTGCGCGAAATCGTACTGACGTGCGGAACGGCCGACTTTTTGGCTCAAAGCGGTATGTTTTCGGTGTCTTTAATGGTGGATTGGTAAAGAGACTTTCGGCCCAGGGATGATAATTTGTTAAATTGTTCTTGTTGTCTGGTCGCAAAGCCTATAGAGAGCGTCATCGACTTTGGCCGGAACACAGGGCCGCTACGCCTTTGCACAGCTTGGCGCACGTTCAGCGAATCCCCAAAAATCGACAAAACTGAACCGGTACTGCGCCTAAAGCGCGGGATCGAACCGCCTATAAAGCTATAGCAAAGGAATGTCTTATGATTACTGGCATCGTCAAGTTCTACAACACGCAAAAAGGCTTCGGCTTCATCCAGCCGGAAGATGGCAGCAAGGACGTATTCGTCCACGCCACCGCCCTTGAGCGCGCTGGCATCCACACCCTCGTGGAAGGTCAGAAAGTGAGCTTCGACACGCAGGAAGATCGCCGCACCGGCAAGATCGCCGTTGGCAACATCAAGACCGCTTAATTTAAGCATCTTGCATGCGGAGGGATCAGCCCCTCCGGTAATACATCTCGAAAGCCGCTCCTCACCGGGCGGCTTTTTGTTGTCCGGTAATTTCTATCGGTCGCGCGCTTAACTGGTTGCGGCCAGCAGTGCGATCGCCGCGGCGGCAGCGTAGCGAGTGGCGGCAACGCTCAATTCGGTGGGCGCTTCGATCAGCTCACCGAAGGCGACGCACGCCAGCCCCAAGCGGCGGGCTATTTCTAACGCCTCGCCAGCGCCGATGCCGGCGGCCACGACGCCGCCGCTGACGTTGACGCCGGGCCGCGACAACACTTGGGCGATGCCGTCAAGAATCGAGCGCAGCTGTGCTTCGCGGATATGAACTGCCGCGACCTTCCAGCCGTCGAGCTGGCGCATGTCAGCGTCACGGCCAAAGCCGCGCGCGAAGCGTCGCAAGCTCTCCGAAAGCTCGGTGCCGCGCCCGTCGGCCGTCGCGTCAACGTCGGTGCCGTCTGGCAAATCCCCCATGATGCGCCGAACGTCGGCCATGGTCGCGAACGCATCGCGCGCTAGGCCTTGCCAGGTGCCAAGTAGCGGCGCGCGCGTCGTAACCGATGGCACAGGCGTGCGCGTGAGGCCGGTGTAGACCAGCTCGCCGGTCTGCAGGCGCTCAGCATCGCTCAGGCCGTGCGGGCGATCGCAAACAACGATGTCGGTTGTCGTCGAACCAAAATCGATCAGCAAAGTGTTGTGCCGCCGCAGTGAAATGGCGCGCGCGGTGGCCAGATAATTCGCCGACGCAACGCTTGGCCAGTCGCGGGCCGCCGTTGCCGCGTCGCCGAAACCTTTGAGCCCCATGAAAATGCGCACTGACGCGTCAAGCGTGTCCGTCATATGCCGCGCCAGCACGCCGACGCCTTGCTCGCGGCTGTTGAACAGCTCGCACAGCTCGCCGGTCATCGTCACGGCATGTTCGTCAGCTCCGGCCGTTAACGCGCGCGCAGCAGTCAGTGCGGCATCAAGCTTGTCGAGCCCTTGCCATAGAGGACACGGGAATTGCTCGATAGCCGTCAGGCAACCATGTTCAACGCGCGCGACTTTCAGATGGGCACCGCCAACGTCATATCCGGCGATGATCGTCATGGCTCGTATTCCTTATTAAAGCCCCCACGTGATACACGTTGGCGGACGAGGGAGGCACAACGGAAATGGACGTCATTCCGGTGATCGATGTGGCACAAGGTCAAGTCGTGCGGGCAGCGCGCGGCGATCGCGCCCATTATAAACCTATCGAGACGCGGCTCGCGTCTGGCAGCGACCCGGCCTCGATCGCCAAGGGTTACAAGGCGCTCTACCCGTTCCGCCGCATCTATGTTGCCGATCTTGACGGCATCGCGGGTCGCGGCCGCAACGTCCATTTGGTGTCGGCAATCAGCAGCGTGTTCCCAGGGGCTGAAATCTGGATCGACGCTGGAACATCGTCGCGCGGCGCGGCGCGCCCGGTGGTCGCCGCCCCGGTAACAACGCTCGTCATCGGCTCGGAATCTCTGGAACGGGCGGCTGACTTCAAAGACATCGTCGCCGAAGCGCCGGGCCGGGTCGTGCTGTCGCTCGATTTTCGCGGCGAGGAATTCATGGGGCCAGATGCATTGTTGCGCGACCCGAGCCTGTGGCCAACGCGACTGATCGTCATGACATTGGCGCGCGTTGGAACGGGCCAAGGCCCCGATGTCGCGCGTATAGCAGATATTGCGGCGCGCGGCGGGCCGGGGCGTAAAATCTATGCTGCCGGCGGCATTCGCGATCGCGCCGATCTGGAAGCGGTGCGAAAGGCTGGCGCTTTTGGCGCGCTGACGGCGAGCGCTCTGCACGATGGAAAAATTTCGGCCGGAGACCTCAAAGAGATCGCCGGCCGAAAAGTCTAAGCAAGTCCATTCAACCCAGTCCATTCTAGCATGGGTCAACTGGTAGGCTAGGTCGGGCGTGGCAAACGCTGCCCGATTCGACCTGTCTTCGAGTTAACCGCTATAACGGCCAGAAAGAAGTCTACCCAATCGCTGCAGCAGACCCCCCTTCATGGGAGGGGCGACATTATGTTTATGGTTTTCCTGCTGTGGACGGTTTCCGCTTCAAGTCTTAGCAGCGAACGGATGCGAAACCGAGTTGCGCTGAGCGGTTGCTTCAGCAGCAGTCGGCTTGCCGGCGATGGCGCGAGCCAGTGCTTCCTTGGTGGCGCGATAGTTGTAATCCTGGATCTTGGCATCGTCTGCCGCTTCCCAGTGGATGAAGACGCCGACGCAGATGTAAAGATCGTCAGCTTCTGCAGCTGGGATGACGCCTTCAGCAACCGAGTCTTGCACGGCTTTAGCAACGCCGTACTGGGCTGGTCCGAACATCTGGACGGCCTGACGGGCGTCTTTGATCGTGACCTTGTTGTAAAGAATCGTGTTTGGCTTGCAGGCCAGGTTCGGCGCGATGACGGCCAGGAGCGACGTGAAGCCGTCCTTGTTGTTCGTCAGCGAGTTGCAGAACGCGGTCTCAGCAGCCGAACCGCGCGGTCCGATGATGAGGTCGATGTGTGCGACTTCGTTGCCGTCTCCGACGAGCGATTCGCCGAGCATTACTTTGTTGATCTTGGCCATTTAGGGGGGTTCCTCCCACGAAAAAACGATACGAGCACCAACGTTCCCCCGTCGTATGGCGGGACTTCGTTGGTTTGGCTCTTGGATGACTATCCAACCGTGCAGCACCCGGAGACGCTTCCCCCCGGTTAGGCCTGCTGGATAGAGACTGTGCCTTACGGACACGGGCATCTATTTGCCCTAGGTCGGCTGTCTCGACAAGCACTTAAGTAGGCGGCCGTCGCTCGTGTTCACTTTTGTTTCCGAACCGATAGCGACTCGGCAAACAACGTTGCGACGACAAAGTCTGCCGTTGTGCCGGGGTTAAGGCCTCGGTCTTTCAAATTTTTATCAAAATCGCTGAGTTTCGCCAGCGCATTAGCCGCATCTGCAGGCTCCAGCAGAGATTTGAGCGCGGCCGCCTCGTGCCGGACCTGAGAAGCGACATCTTGGCCGAATTTACGAAAAATATGGCTATCTGGAAATTCCGCCAGCAGCGCCATGTGCAACGCAGAGACAGCCAATTCCGGCGACGGAGTGTTCGCCCGCGCCGCAATCAATGTGGGTAACGCGAAATCGAAGATGTCGGAGAACGCCGTGACGTAGGCGTTGGCGATACGGTCGCGGGAGGCCGCCTCGTGCATCGCTTGGATGAGCGTCATGGCAGCGGGGGCGTGCACGTCGCCCTTCTCGGCGGACCCTAGGCCTGCCGGGTTGGCAATGCGGATGGCGGCGAACGCATCTGTCGCGTCGTCGATTGTCAGAGCGGACAGAATGATCGCCAGCCGACGCCGCAGTCCCATGCCGGGATCGGTCTCGGCGGCGGCCTTAGCCAACGGCGCGCACAACAAGACGATGCCGAGATTGGTGTTGCAGTGAGCGGCGGCGAAACTCGCTTGCGTGGCTTTCCGAATGCGCTGCCCGACGCTGAGATTTTGATCCGAGATGAAAGGCGCGGCCGCGATTGCTGCGGCTTCGAACTGCGCCACGTCCATGCCGTGACCGGGCGCGTGGACGTGGACGTTGCCGGGCTTCAACGCTTGCAGCTCGGCGCGACATGCGGCCAGAAATGCGGCGCTGATTGCGGCAGGGCTTGCAGCGGTACTGGTCACGCGATCGCCATCTGCGCGCGATGCGCTAGTACGGTCGCTAAGAAATCCTCCGCGATGGCTTCGGCGATGTTGACGTCCGATACGCTCTGCAAGCCGCGCCAGGCGGGGTTGGAGTTGACTTCCAGGACGAGCAATTGCCCGGATGATGTGCGGATCAGATCTATCCCGGCGTAATCGGCATCGATGGCGGCCATCGCGGCCATCGATGTTGCGATCATTTCAGCATCGGGCGCGTGCGCTGTAGCGCGGCCTCCTTGATGGATGTTTGTCAGCCACGTCGTGCCGGTGCGCGACATGGCAGCGATGATGCGGTGACGGGTCGCCAGCACGCGCCAGTCTTCGAAGGTCTCACCGTGCGGCGCGACGAAATCCTGCATGTAGTAAATGTTGTCGACGGTCTCAGGCGCTGGCAACTCGCCTTGGGATGAGATTTGTCCGATGCCTTTGCCTTGGCTGCCAAACAGCGGTTTGACGACGAGGGTGCGCGCCAGTCCCTCAGCGTAAGCGGCGGCGTGAACGGGTCCCTCGCACACGCGCGTGCGCGGTGTCGCTATGCCGGCTTTATGCAACAGGAATGTCGTTTGCGATTTGTCGACGCAACGCTCGATGGCGCGCGCGTCGTTCCATACCCGCACGCCGCTTTCGCGCAGGGCGTGCAGCAGGCCGAGGCGGAACGTGATCTGTTCGAGCGTGCCAGCCGAGATCGAGCGCACGAATACGCCATCGGGCAGTTGGCCGCGAAAGCCTGGAATGTCTATGCCGCTTTCGAGGCCCGTATCGAAGGCGCAATGGGGCAGCGATGACACGGTGACGCGCGCGCCGAAACTCGCCAGCGCGCGGACGATGCGGCGCGCGTGCCATTCGCCGCGGCCCTCTTCGATCAGCAGCGCAAAGTGCAGACCCGTGCCGTCAAGCTTGGCGTTACGACTAATAGTTGTCGGCGTCCCCCTCTCCCCTTGGGGAGAGGGCTGGGGTGAGGGGGCGTGCTGGGAAGAGGGTGAGGGGGCGTGCTGTTTTGATGCGGCGTGCTGGGGTAAGGCTGTTGTGCCGGAAATCACGCCGACCATCCCCTCACCTGGCGCCTGCGCTGTCGCGCCGGTG